>NZ_CALMFY010000056.1:23115-41756 GCF_937863485.1 uncultured Nostoc sp.
ATAATTATAAATTGAAGTACTAAATTATTTGAGTAATGTTTGTAAGTTTACCTCTCCTGTTATGAGGTAGACCGCTCCCTTTACGAGGTAGACCGCTACAGTTGCAATATTAATAACTACAGCTTAAGTATGGTTACACCAACTTCAATATTGCTGATGATAACTTAAGCATTCAAAGGTGAGGGCGCACGGTTATGCACTTATACCACGTCTTGCATCCAAAATTTTTGTATTTTCCTTATTTTGCCAAAATCCGAAATATTGCACAGCAAACTTGTATAAAATCTCAGTGATACCAATTCTCTAAAATCCGTCACCAGATTAAAACCCCCAAACCAAGATTTAATCTGACTTTCTTAATTACGAATTACGAATTACGAATTACGAATTAGTGATTATGCCGCCAGACTACTCCGGTAAAAATCTTCGAGGTCGCTCTTTTCTAGGTCAAGACTTGACTGGAGTTAACTTTAGCAAGGCAGATATTCGAGGAACAAACTTTACCGAGGCTATTCTCAAAGATGCTGACTTCACGGGTGCTAAAGCTGGGCTACAGATACATTGGGTAATTAGATTGCTAATAATATTACTCCTATTATCAGCATTATCAGGATTTGCTTCGGAGTACGTTATATACGGACTGTATTGCTTGATTGACCCTAGTCAACCTTATACAAGAACGGCTAGTGTCGCTACTTTAGTAGTACTTGTATTTTTCTTTTCTCTGACTATTTATAAAGGTTTAGATATATCTCTAAACATCTCAATCTTTGTTAGTGCGATCGCTAGTTCCGTTGTGACCGCTACTATTAGCACCATTGTACATCTTCATGGTAACAATATGAGCAATGGTGTTTCATTTGCTGGTGCTGTTGCTGCTGCTATTGTTGATGCTGGCGTTATTGATGGCGCTATCATTATTGTTGGTATGAATCAAGTTAATATTTATAATTTCGTTAGAGTTGCTTTTATTGTCGGTTTTGCTGCTTTCTGTAGTTCCAATGTCGTAAGTGAAACAAGAGATAAAATTGATATTTTGTCTTTTCGTACCGTAACTGGCATAGTGATCACCTTTATTATGTCATTAAGTATTTATATCGCATGGAATGCAATGAAAGGAGATGAAAGATATGACTTGATTCGTAAAATAGCGATCGCTTTTGCAGCTATAGGTGGAACCAGCTTTCGTAATGCCGATTTAACAAACGTTGACTTTACTGGCGCAACTCTCAAAAATACAGATTTCAGAGAAGCAAACTTGACACGCACTTGTTTTTCCAAAGTCAAAAAACTTGACTTTGCCAGACTTGACAATACTATATTAACTAATCCAGATGTTCTTAAGTTACTCGTCACCGGCAATGGTAGGGAAAAGTCTTATATTGGTGCTAACTTTAAAGGTGCTAACCTCAACGGTGTTAATTTAACACAAGCAAATTTAAAAAATGCTGATATCAGTCAAGCCACCTTCCAACAAGCTTGTTTAGAGTGGGCAAACCTAACTCTAGCTCAAGCTGTTGGCACTAATTTTACTAACGCTCACATGACTGGTGTTTCTGTGGAAGCGTGGAATATTGAAAGTACAACTCTGTTAAATAATGTAGATTGTCGCTTTGTTTACCTTTTAGAACATCCCAAGCTTGAAACAGATGACCGCGAACGCCGTCCCAGTAGTGGGGAATTTCAACTAGGAGAATTTACTAAGCTGTTTGAAGAGGTTTTAAATACTGTTGATTTAATTTTCCGCAATGGCATAGACTGGAAAGCTTTTGTTAACGCCTTCCAAACAGTGAAAGACCAAAATGCAGACACAGAATTAGCTCTACAGAGTATTGAAAATAAAGGTGATGGCATAGTAGTCGTTAAAGTTGGTGTACCTGATGGTGCTGATAAAGAAAAGATTCATAGTGATTTTACACAAAGTTATCAACTGGCATTGCAAGCTGTAGAAGAAAAATATAAAGCACAATTACAAGCTAAAGATGAGCAAATAGTCGTTTATCGCCAACAAAGTGGAGAGATGACAGAGATTGTAAAATTATTAGCTAATAAGCCGATTAATGTTCAAGTTGACAACAAAGTAGAGAATAAAAATATGACTAACAGTAATGATGCCAGCCGCAAAATTGAAATTGGCAGTGTTGGCAGAGACTTTAATGCCAGTGGACAAGCTTTGAATTTGGGTGATATTAGCGGTACGGTAACAAATACCATCAACCAGTTACCAGCGTCTCCCGAACCAGAAAAACCGGGAATTAAGGAATTGTTGACGCAATTGCAAGCAGCAATTGAGGCTGATACAAACTTACCTCAAGAAGATAAAGCTGAGGCATTAGAACAAGTGAAAGCTTTAGCAGAAGCGGGGAAAAGTCCTCAAGAAGGGGGAATGCAAAAAGCGGCGAAAACGGCTATAAAGATTTTAAAAGGGACAATTTCTAGTTTACCCAGTGCCACAAAGTTGGTTGAACAATGCAGCAATCTATTGCCGTTGATTTCAAATTTTTTGGGTTTAGGTTGATCCGCCCGTGATTCAAATCGCGGGATAATATAGCGATGTCTACGACGGGCTACGCCTACGCTCGTTTGTATTGCAATAGACTTTGACCTCTCTCCTAAGAGGAGCTACGGTGTACACACAAGTCGAATTACCCCCCTTAATCCCCCCTTATAAAGGGGGGAAACAAGAGATTCTAGTTCCCTCCCCTTTATAAGGGGAGGGTTAGGGTGGGGTAACTTCCCTCAACCTACAAATAACTTCCCTAATCTTATCTACCACACCATCAATATCTTGATAAACTTCTTGATTCCTAAATCTCAAAATCCTCGTACCTTTTGATTCCAAAAATGCTTGGCGATCGCGGTAATATTCTGGAACTCCATCTTGATAGTGACTATCACCATCAATTTCTATGGCAAGTCTCAATTCCGAAGAATAAAAATCCACTACAAATCTGTCAATACTGTATTGTCTGCGAAATTTACAGCTTTCAATTTGTTGATTTCTAAGTTTTGCCCAAACTATTTTTTCAGATGAGG
Source organism: uncultured Nostoc sp. (assembly GCF_937863485.1). Taxonomy (GTDB): domain Bacteria; phylum Cyanobacteriota; class Cyanobacteriia; order Cyanobacteriales; family Nostocaceae; genus Nostoc. The sequence continues at coordinate 26,152 of NZ_CALMFY010000056.1, forward strand.
GCATATTGTTTCTGAGAGTTTGCCGTTTTTGCTTTTGTGAGGTTTGGTTATACAGTTTTGTCATCAGCGTTTTCATATTCCTGGAATGTACTTATTATTCCCAGGATTACCCCCCTTAATCCCCCCTTATAAAGGGGGGAAACAAGAAAATCCGATTCCCTCCCCTTTATAAGAGGGGAAACAAGAAAATCCGATTCCCTCCCCTTTATAAGGGGAGGGCTAGGGTGGGGTAAAAGAATATTTGATAGATCAATCATAACTTTTCAAACACATTCTCTTAGGCAGCGGTGGCGTACACAAGTATTAAAAACCTTGCTCCCTCAAGGCAACTTAACGGTTTTTATATGCAGATGAAGATATTTTCTGCGTATTTTTTATAAAAAAAAGATTCATCCCAATGTATATTTCCGTATTCTTTTGGGAATCATAAATCGAGGAAGAATTACAAACTGTAAGGTATTACTTCCTGAAATATCACGTAACTTTTAAAGGATAATTATGTCTAAACGCAAGTTGCCCAAAGGACGTAGCACCAGTTCAGTTGCTCTAGAACCAGAAGTTGCGATCGCAGTTATTGGAGTGTTTTCCGCAGCTGCTGATGGTGAAGGCATAACCATAGAAGAACAATACGGTTTGAGTGAAATGCTGGGTAGCGTTTCCCAATTTGAAGATTACTCTGATGAAGACTATGAAGAGTTGACTGAGAAAGTCGCCAGCTTACTAGAAGAAGAAGAACCTGAAGTTTTAATCGAGCAGGCGATCGCGTCCCTACCGAATAAAGGTTATCGCGAAGCTGCATACATTACCGCTATCGTGGTGGTAGGGATTGATGAGGAAGTACCCGAAACAGAACAAGATTATATCTCTGAGCTTCAGGAAGCCTTGAAGATTTCAGACAAGCGAGCACAAGAACTGATAGACGAAGTATTCGGGGCAGAGGAAGAAGAGGAGGATGAGGAAGAAGAGGAAGATGAGGAAGAAGAAGAGGAAGAATAGTCTTCATTTCCTCGTGTAGAACTGACGTAAAAAATATCGCACCAAGGTATTATCATCAAGTAGTTTTAAGAACTATGTGATGACCAGGAAAATTTCTCTTAGCTTAATGCTGCTGTTTCTGGGGACTCAAATTGGTGTTACCCAGCCAGCAGCTAAAGCACAAACCCCAGTTGCACCAACAACTTCCACAAAATCAATTTGCTCTAGTCAACTGGGAACAGCTATAGATGCTGTAATCAATCGTCCCTTATTCAGTCGGGGGCGCTGGGGAATTATGGTGCAACCCCTATCAACGGGGCCAACTCTTTACAGTCGGGATGCTCAGAAATATTTTACTCCCGCGTCTAACCTCAAATTGCTGACAACAGCAGCTGCATTGCAGCAACTGGGTGCAAATTTTCGGATTCGCACCTCAATTTATCAGAATGGCAATGGTGTTTTACGTGTTGTTGGTAGGGGAGATCCCAGCTTAAGTGATACTCAACTGCAAACATTGGCACAGCAGCTAAAACAGAAAGGTATTACCCAAATTCAGCGGTTGATAGCTGATGATAGTTATATTCAAGGTGATATTGTTAATCCTACCTGGCAATGGGAAGATGTGCAGTCAGACTATGGCGCACCAGTCAGCAGCTTTATTCTAAATCAAAATATTTTTAGCTTAAAACTTGTACCACAGGCTGTAGGTAAATCTTTACAAGTGCTGTGGATTGATCCTGGCGAGGCGAAACAGTGGCGGATAATTAATCAGTCAGTAACCGTTGCCCAAAATCAACCAACCTACGTCAACGTTACCCGCGAATTATCAGGAACAGTATTACGAATTCAAGGACAACTAACAACAAATTCTGAACAGTCTTTAATAGATTTACCTGTAGTTGACCCTAATTATTACTTCTTACGGCGCTTTCGTACTGCTTTGGCAACAGAAAAAATTACCTTGGGGCAAACATTAGTAGTAAGTGGTGGTGTTAATCAAGAAGAAATAGCATTTGTAGAGTCGCCACCTTTATCTGAATTATTAATGGAAACTCTTCAGAATAGTAATAATCTTTATGCTGAAGCACTGCTGAGAGCATTAGCTGTGAAAAAAATCAGAGTGAAAAATCAGACTAGCGCTGATGTAGGTTTGGAAGTTGTCAAAGCGAGTTTAACTCAATTGGGAGTTGATCCAGCAAATTATGTTTTAGTGGATGGTTCGGGTTTATCACGTCGTAACTTAGTGACACCAGAAGCTTTTGTGCAAACTTTGCGAGGAATAGCAAGAACATCAGCAGCAAATGTGTATCGCACATCTTTACCCGTAGCTGGGAAAAGTGGAACCCTAAAGGGCCGCTTTCAAGATACACCTGCTGAGGGCATTGTGCAAGCAAAAACAGGTACTTTAACGGGTGTGATTTCCTTATCTGGATATATGAATGCGCCTAAATATGAGCCGTTGGTTTTTAGTATTATCGTCAATCAATCGGAGCAACCTGCAACAGTTGTGCGCCAAGCTATTGATGAAATTGTTCTGTTACTAGTACAGTTACAGCGTTGTTAACAAATGTTTAGAAATGCAAAATTTTGCGTCTCTAGATTTGCCTACTCTGGTAATTAGTTGAAGCGATCGCAGTATAGGATGATTCAGAACATTGCTTCTGCCGTAACTTATTCACAACAAGGCTCTAGACTCCGAGCTATCACTTGGGCATTAACCCAAAGACAATAATGTTTAATAGTTTAGCGCAGTTGTAGTCTGCTTTATAACGACGATTATACCAGTACTACCAACAAAAAAATATGTGACAGAAATGTCAGAGTATTTGATATTACGTATTTTTCCTGATTACACTGCTTTTTAAAGGTGACTACGATAGAGCGCATAACAAATTATGATGTGCCTTCAACTATATGGCCTGTTATTACTCAACTTGAAATAGATAAACTCATTTGTTAACTCTGACAAAAAACCGAGATTACACAATAAAAATTGCTAGCTTAATTGGGTGTTACTTGCTTTAATGCATCATGATTGTTCATACCAATCTAAACGCACAAAAAGTAGTAAACATTAACAAAGTTCAAAAGCTAGAACCAACCCTAAAAAAATGCTGATACAAACAGCTACCCAATCAAATAGCTGAAAACATTAGCAATCTCAATATATTCAAGATAATCACATGGGAATAAACCTCAAAAAAGGGCAACATATCTCACTTTCTAAAGAAGCTCCTGGGCTAACAAAGCTGATGTGCGGACTAGGCTGGGATGTAGCAAAACGTTCTGCTGGTGGTTTTTTTGGGGCTTTCAGTAATACTCAAGACTGTGACTTGGATGCTTCTGTAATCTGTTTAGATCAAAAGGACAAAATAACAGATATAAGTAACGTTATTTACTTTAGAAACTTATCCCACAAATCAGGAGCTATTACCCATTTGGGTGATAATATCACGGGTGTAGGAGCAGGTGATGACGAGCAGATTATTGTAGATTTAACTCGACTACCAAAAGAGATTGTCAAACTAGTTTTTACAGTTAACATTTACGACTGCATTGCTCGTAAACAAGAATTTGCACAGGTACAAAATGCCTTTGTGCGGCTGGTCAATACATCTAACAATCAAGAAATTGCCAAGTATCATTTATCTGGGTCTGAATACAAAGGAATGACCGGAATGGTCATGGCTGAAATTTACAATCACAATAATGAGTGGAAAATGGCAGCTATTGGTAACGGCATTAAGGTTAATGGTTTAGAGGGACTTATGAGAGTCTATGCTTAACTGCTTATTGAGTTGAGTAACTCAATAAAAACTCTGAATAAAATTCATTTTGAAAAAATAGGTAGTTATTATGTCAATTAACCTCAGCAAAGGCGAAAGAATCAATCTTTCAAAAGAAGCACCAAGCTTGAAAAATGCTGGAATTGGTTTAGGATGGGATGTCAACGTTACAGATACAGGTTCCGTTTTTGACCTTGATGCTTCTATATTTATGTTAGGTGGTAACGGAAAAATTCCTAACGAAAAATACTTTATCTTCTATAACAACTTACAATCACCAGATAGTTCTGTGAAACATGAGGGAGATAGCAGAACTGGAGAAGGTGTTGGAGACGATGAAACAATTCAAATTGATTTGAGCAAAGTTGATACTTCAGTTCAAGAAATAGTTTTTGTCGTCACCATACATGAAGCAGAGCAAAGAAAGCAAAACTTTGGGCAAGTCAGAAACTCGTTTATCAGAATTTATGACAATGCCACAGAAAAACAAATTGCTAAGTACGAATTAGAGGAAGATGCATCGGTAGAAACTGCAATTGAATTTGGTAAGCTTTATCGAAAAGATGGAGAATGGAGATTCCAAGCTGTCGGCGCTGGTTATAAATCAGGGCTGCAAAGTTTTGTAGATAGATATGCTGCTTAGTAGCTATCTCAGAAAGTAATAAAAAGGGGGTAACAGTAATGAATACCCCCTTTTTATGTATAAAGTAATTAACAAAAATTAAATTGATTGGATGTATGTAAAATGGAAATTGAATTAAGCAAAGGTGGGAGATTTAATCTTTCTAAAGAAGCTCCCAACTTAAAGAAAGTAGCCATTGGTTTGAGTTGGCAAATAAATCAAGCTGGACAAACCTATGATATTGATGCTTCCGTATTTATGTTAGGCGCAGATGGTAAAATACCCGATGAAAAATACTTTATCTTCTACAACAACCTGCAATCTCTCGATGGTTCTTTAAGACACTCAGGAGATAATAGAACTGGGGAAGGTAATGGAGATGATGAGACAATTTATGTTGATTTGGCAAAAGTAAACCCAGCTATTCAGGAGATAGTTTTTGTTGTCACTATTCATCAAGAGCAAGAAAAAAATCAAAATTTTAGCCAAATAAAAAATGCTTTTATCAAAATTTACAATAACGAAAACAGAAATTCTTTGGCTCGGTACAACTTAAGAGAGGCTTTTTCTCAAGAGACAGCTTTGGAATTTGGACGCTTGTATAAAAAGGACAATGAATGGAGGTTTCAAGCAGTAGGAGAAGGCTATCGTTCCGGGCTACAAAGTTTTGTAGATAAGTATGTTGTCGAAACTAAACAGGAAGAAAAGAAAGTGGAGCCTAAAGTTAACATTCCTGTAGTAACTTCTTATATTGATATCACAAAAAAAGCTGATATTAGCTTGTTAAAAGCCAAAGTTGATATTGTCCTAAAAAAAAGAGGTATTAGTCAAGATGCAGCAAGAGTCGCCTTGGTTTTAGATATTTCTGGCTCTATGAACCATCAATATAATTCTGGCGCAGTACAAGCGTTTCTTGAAAGAATAGTTCCTGTAGCTAGTAGGCTAGATGATAATAAAACATTAGATGTTTGGTTTTTTGGATCAAAATACAAAAGGACAAAATCAGTAACAGAGATGAACGTTGAGGGTTACATTAATAAAGAATGTGGTGAAGCTAAGAGAGCTTTACTTGTTTTTAAAATGCCCTCTCTTATGCTCGAATTAGGTGGTGGAAACAATGAAAGTTCAGTAATAAAAGATGTAATCAAGAAGTATATTCAAGAACAACCTAGTAAACTGCCTACATTGATTGTATTTCTCAGCGATGGAGGTGTGACTGATGAACAAGAGATGAAAAAAAGTATTATTGAGGCAGCAAAATATCCTATATTCTGGCAATTTGTTGGCTTGGCTGGTTCTAATTATGGAATTTTGGAAAGATTAGATACAATGGGTGGTCGCATCGTTGATAATGCTGATTTTTTTCATGTTGATGATTTAAGAAAAATAACTGATGAGCAGTTGTATGAAAGACTGTTAAATGAATTTCCTAGTTGGATGAAACAGATTAGAGCAAAAGGTATTTTAAGTTAGAGTTATGAAGCAAATATCGTATCAATAGATTGAGAACTGTATCCTCTATTATCCATACCGGATAAAATTCTCAGTCGGAGTTTTGCCCTTCTTGTGGAATAACTCTTATAGACAAAGATAGCGAATTTCGCCGTTGTATTTGGGTAGATGTATCGGCAATGAACAGATTCACTGAAACCTTGCACTCCCACAACTTCAAGCTGTGGAAGTGTCAATAATTCTGAGTCCCATGATCACTAAGTCGCATTCAACACTGTCAATTTCGGCAATTTTAGGTAAATGTCCCCAATGTTGAAAACCAAATGTTTCAAAAAGTTTTAAACTGGGTTGATTGTGGGCAAAAATTAAGCATACTAGGGTCTTTAAACCTAAATTTGGACTCTCGCTAATTGCTTGTGCTAATAGTTGTCGTCCCAAACCACATCGATGAAAGTGAGGGGCTATGTAAATGCTAATTTCGGCAGTCCTACTATAGGCGGGCCGCCCATAAAAGGATTGGAAACTAAGCCATCCAGCAATTACTCCCTCTACTTCGATTACCCAAAGTGGGCGTTGTGAAGGCGATCGCGCCTTAAACCAAGGAAGGCGACTTTCCACAGATACTGGCTCTAAATCAGCGGTTGCCATGCGGCTAGGAATTGCAGCATTATAAATTGCCACAATAGCAGGCAAGTCAGTTTCAGTTGCATGGCGAATAGTCATTGCTACCGTTTTAGAGAAAATCTTGAGAAAATATTCAAAAATAATACAGCGTTAACAGCGTTCCGAAAGCCGTAACACACCCTAGTACTCTGTCAATAAATAATTGAGGGATGCGGATTGTTCGTAGTTTGCGCTTTAGCGAAGACAGCGCCAACTACGAACCGATCAAATCAAACTTGACAGATTACTACACTATCTCACCAGAATAGTTTTGGCTCCCCATCGTACCGCTTGGATAGCAGCCGCACCCATAAGTTTTTTTGAGCTTCTAGAATTACTCAGTAGAGAAGCACCAAGATTTACAAACAATATTAAATCCCAAACTTGATAACCTAACCTGAACCACTAAATGTTACATCTAGTATCGTTGAGCGGTGAAAAACTAACGTGAAAGCACAAGTATTTAGAGGCGTCAATCAACTGTCTTACGAAGATATCCCAGTTCCAACCCTAGAACCAGATGAAGTGCTGGTACAGGTGCGGGTAGTGGGGTTGTGTCAGTCAGATATTAAAAAAATTCGTTATCCACTGTATGAACCGCCGCGCATTTTTGGACATGAAACTGCCGGCACGATCGCAGCATTAGGCAATAATGTCAAAGGTTGGCAAGTTGGACAACGGGTAGCGGTGATGCACCACATCCCCTGTATGCGTTGCACCTACTGCCTAAACGATAATTTCTCCATGTGTGATGTTTACAAAAACATCTCCACAACCGCAGGCTTTAACGCCAGTGGCGGCGGTTTTGCTGATTATGTCAAGGTTCCCGGACATATTGTCCAAAATGGGGGGCTGATTCCTATCCCCGATCGCATCAGTTTTGAAGAAGCGAGTTTTGTAGAACCGACTAACTGCTGCTTGAAAGCTGTTAAAAAAGCCCAAATTGCCCCTGGACAAACTGTGTTAGTTACTGGTGCTGGGCCAATTGGGTTAACGTTTATCATGTTGGCGAAGTATTTTGGAGCAAAAGCGCTCGCCACCGATTTACTGCCCTCTAGAATCGAAAAAGCCTTAAGTGTCGGTGCAGAGGCGGCTTTTGATGCCCGTGATCCCGATTTACCAGCAAAAATCCATGCCCTAACTGGTGGACTGGGTGTTGATGTTACCCTGCTGGCTGTTCCTAGTGATAAAGCTTTCTTTCAAGCACTTGATTGTACCCGCAAGGGTGGCAAAATCTTGTTTTTCGCCGAATTCCCTGATGAGGTGGAAATTCCCATTAATCCCAATATTCTTTACCGTCGGGAAATTGACTTGATCGGCAGTTACAGCTCATCTTATCGGCTTCAGAGTCTATCAGCTGATATTGTATTTAATCAGCGGATTGACGTGCAAGCGTTGATTAGCGATCGCTATCCATTAAAAGATTTATCAGCAGCTGTGGAAGTTGCGATCGCACCCACACCGGATACTTATAAAATCTTAATTTATCCGTAAAAGGGTATGGGGAGATGAGGAAGCAATTTTTCTCCCCCATCTCCTCCTGCTCCCTCGTCTTTTTGTTAAACTCAAAAAAATGCTTATTACCCTAGTTGCAGTCGCTCTACTAGCCTTCTACGTCGCCTGGAATCTCGGAGCAAACGATGTTGCTAACGCAATGGGAACCTCTGTAGGTTCCAAAGCTGTTACCCTCAAACAGGCACTAATAATTGCTGGGGTATTAGAGTTTACAGGGGCTGTATTGTTTGGACATGAAGTAACCGAAACCCTAGCGACGAAAATTGCTAATCCCGCTTTATTCGCAGCTACACCCCAAATATTCGTTGTTGGGATGGTAACGGTGCTAATTTCCTGTGGTGTGTGGTTGCAAATTGCTACATCACGCGGTTTACCTGTATCCTCTTCTCATGCAGTTGTTGGTGCGATCGCCGGATTTAGTTGGGTAGCTTTGGGAGTAAATGCAATTGATTGGTCATCAATTGGCTTAATTACCATTGGCTGGGTTTTGACACCGTTAATTAGTGGTGTGATCGCCGCTTTATTCTACAGTCAAATCAAGTACTGGATTTTGGATCAACCCAATCAAGTAGTGCAGTTACAAGAGTGGATTCCCTGGTTGAGTACTCTACTGCTAGGTGTATTCGGCGTAATTGTATTACCATCGCTGACTGAACCGCTAACCAATTTTGTAATTGAGCAAGCTGGTTTTCCAATCCCTGCTTACGATATCCCACTCTTAACGGGTGCAATCGCAGCAGTTGGACTCACAATCATTAGTTGGCGACAATTGGAAGATTTGGGGGAAGTGGAGGAAAAATTTCCACCCCAGACTCAGGAATTACCATCAATCCAAAATCCAAAATCTCAAATCCCAAATCCAGTTGAGCGCTTATTCGGACGATTCCAACTGCTAAGTGCTTGCTTTGTAGCTTTTGCTCATGGTTCTAATGATGTGGGAAATGCGATCGCTCCTTTAGCTGCGATCGTCTACATCAATCGCACTGGTAGCGTACCTACAGATGGTATTACTATCCCCATTTGGATTTTAATCCTTGGTGGTGCTGGTATTGTTGGTGGTTTAGCTGTCTGGGGTAAAAAAGTCATCGCCACTATTGGCGAAAATATTATTGCCTTGCAACCTAGTAGTGGATTTTGTGCCGAACTTGCTACTGCTACCACCATCCTCATTGCCTCCCGGCTAGGTTTACCAGTCTCCACATCCCATGCTCTCGTCGGCGGTGTAGTTGGTATTGGACTAGTGCAAAATATCAAGTCGATTAAGTTCAAAACACTACAAGGCATTGCTGCCGCATGGCTAATTACAATCCCCGTGAGTGCTGGCCTGTGCGCTGCCATCTTTAGCATCGCTCGGATTTTATTTTTGTAAGAATTATTAATATTTTGCTAACTTTTTCCTCTACTGCATCTACTCACAGCAAAACATAGACTGCAACAACGCCAAAAAAGCGGGTTTTTGCAGAATTGCTGCTGATTCATTAGAATGTTGTGCAGGGGATAGCGTAACTTTGAATTTCCACAGAAAGATACTTTAATCTCTATTTAGAGATGTAAACTGTCACACAAGTTACATTCCACACAAATTTACAGCTAGTTTCGCAAGTCAGACAATTTTGTGACGGTAGCGCACGCATCTGCAAGTCTTTGATAATTACTATTGGCAGCAAAACAATAAATATTTATTTGGAGTGAGATTTCTTTCAAAGTAAAAATCTCATTGGCGAATAATTGATGTAAATTAAACATGCTGAAGAAAACACCGTGGATTAAGCACTATCGCAAATTTGATGCTATGCCAAGTTGTGTTCAGGATGACAGAATTACGTTGAAATGCGGAAGTGCTGTTAAAATTTTTAATTTATCTGGCAAAATACAGGAAATTAAGATGAGCGCCAAGAAATTGTACGGGAAGCAGCTTTATCGTCAAGGTGTTAGAGGTTAGAAGCTAATGGGGCGATTCGAGAAGCAACCAGAAAACCCGAGAGTCAGAGGCGAGCTATCTAGAGCAGCAGAAAATGCTCTTTGGGCTGTAGTTGAAGACTTAGAAAATCTTCAGCAGAATGTCCTCAGAGTGTTACAAGAAGACGTAAAGCGGCTTCAGTCAGAAAAAAATCGGTTATCTGATGACATTCAAAGCTTGCTAGAGGAAAAAGAGCATTTACAACAAGTGCGCCAAATTACTGAACAGCAAGTGTTAATTCGTCAACTGGCAGAAGTTCTGGCAAAGCATATATCTTCACAACTGCAATCCTCTCTGGCGACTTTAGCTAACCAAACCATAGAGGGCAAGTCTTATGATCAAGCTGCGCTGAAATCCGCCCAAGTCAGCAGCAATGTTGTAGTAGGTGAAATCAATGAAAAAGTCGAACACATGTTTGACAGCCTGGATGACACCGTTACTGTTACCTTTAACTCGCTGCAACAGGAACTGAAAAACTATCAAAGTAATCTTTCCCAACAGTTGTCACGGATGTATAGCCAGCAGCAGCAAGGGGAAACGATTTTGGCGGAGTTTGTTAATCGCCTGCATGGAGAACTAGAAAAAACTACAGAAGAAACTTCACGCAAACCAGCAACAGCAGGTACACCTACTGTTTTGCAGTTTACGGAGCCAGAGAAAAACAGTTCTTTTGAGACATCCCCGCCACCGTTTGGCGAAGTAGTAAGAAATTCCCCTGAGCCAATTTCCCCGATCCCTAATAAATTTTTAGAAAGGGAAACTAAATCAGAGCCGACAATTGTTAGAGAAAACGCCGCGAACCCAATTTCTGTCCCCAGCAAGGATTTGTTTCAAAAGGAAACTAAATCAGAGCCGACGATTGTTAAAGAAAACGCCGCGAACCCAATTTCTGTCCCCAGCATGGACTTGTTTCAAAGGGAAACTAAATCAGAGCCTCCTGCTGCTGTCGTTCCGCCACCAAAGGACAATGCCACCGAACCAATTTCTATCCTCAATAAGGACTTACCAGAAAGCGAAACTATACCAGAGGCTCCGATCGCATCCGTGCTACACCCGAGAGCAATACAACCTTCACAAAAGAGAAACGCTGCTGAACCAATTTCTGTCCTCCGCAGGAACGGGTCACAGAGCAAAGCTAAATCTTCACCTTCTACCGCCCTAGAGCCACCGCCGGGATCAAGACCCCCACAACCGCGATCGCCTAATTCCTCAGGCTTATCGCCCATCCAAAAAATCGGTTTATTGCTGATTGTCTTATCGGCAGTGATATCGTCGCTTTACAACATAGCCATCAAGGTAATTTTCCACGAAGGTTCCCAGATTTTTGGAGTATTAGAGGTAGAGCGGTTGCTGCCGCCGACTTTAGGCAATATTTTGTTAATTTTGACACTACGATTTATGGTAGTAGTACCACTGATGGTACTGTTGTCTCCTATATTGCATCCCAGACTGTGGCAAGACCTGGAAAGCTTGGCTAATTCAGTCCGAGGAAATCCCACATCTGCCAATGCAGCTACCAAGCAGATTTTGCTGTTCTCGATTGTGAGTGGGTGCTTTTTGTTTTTGTCTCAGGTGCTCATATACATTGCGATTGCTCAAGTCACAACTGGAATGGCGATCGCACTGTTCTTTGTCTATCCGATGGTTAGCGGTTTATTGTCGTGGTTTCTGTTTCGCGATCGCCCTACCATATTCCGCATTGGTGCGATCGCCGCGATTTGCTGCGGTGAATTGTTGGTTTTAGGGGGTTCTTCCACGATTAGTACGAGTAATACTTCAATGGGAAGCAGCACCGCTATTCTTTCGGGTGTAGCTTTTGCTGCCTATATAATTCTGACGCGGGTTTGTGCTAGCAAACTGCATCCCGTGACTTTTACTTTAATTAACTTCGCTACCATGTTGTTGTTGAGCTTTATCTGCTTGATGCTACCCTTTTGGAACTTGGTAGTTGACCCCTCTAAGATGCTGGAACTGGTTTTAAGCGCATTTATTTTGGGTGTGCTGACTCTTGCAGGCTATTTGCTCAACAATGTTGGTATTAGTAAACTAGGTGGCTCACGAGCGGCGCTCATCGGTGGTACCATCCCAGTTTTAACCGTGATTTTCGCTGGGTTAATCATTCAAGAAAATTTGGATTTTGTGCAAATTCTGGGAGTGTTATTAGTAACCTTTGGCGCGGCTGCTTTCAGCTTTGAAACAATGCGAAATCAGGTTAAACCCTCTAGTCCCACGAATTAAATGGCCAGTTCAATCAGTTTAGCTGAACTACCCCACGGATAAATCCGGGGGGTTCCAACTCGACTAACATCTCTAAACTAATGCGATCACAGGTCTTCTATATATTTTAGATTCTAAATTTCTATATCTATCAGGACTTACGCATTGAAAACCTGAAACCTTGATCCCCCCTTTTAAAAACCTACGCTATGTCTCCCCTAAGAGCTTGCTCTTAGGGGTTGGGGGTGGGGTGTTAGGGACTTTTGCAAGAGGTCTATTGATTATTAATAATATATTTTATGAACTTAGCCTGATATAGGTGAGGAAAACACCTATATATAAGCAGTAATCAGAATAACTTGACTTGTAATATATTTTTATGAATTTAGCCTGATACAGGTAGGGAAAACACGTATATATAAGCAGTACGAGTAGTACTAACTCAAGCAATTGAGCGTGGGTATTTGCTCAGAGGAAAGATTTACAAGGAGTTAAAGCGATTGCAACACGTTTTTGAACTTGGAGATGAAAAAGCAGCACCGCGAACTAAACTAACCCGTTTTTTAAGCGTGAGAGATTGTTGTAGCTACATGAATATATGGAGCGATCGCCCGTGAAAAGGCTAATAAAATTATTCTACGGTAACCTCTGCGAGCAACGCAAAATTTAAAATGCCTCATTTTTATGCTCTTGAGCTTAGTGAGATGGTATTCTTTAAGTGGGTCGGCGTAAATATTTGTAGTTGAGACGAGACAAAGGCAGGAGGCAGAAAGTAGAAGGGAAGAGGGTTTTAGCCCCATTCATTTTTATTTACATAGTTACGTTTATTTGTGCCTTTCTAGTTATTTCTGCCGTTTTCTAGGAGTCAATCTGGTCTACGATTGCCCAGATGCCCAGAAAATGAATGTTTATATCGTAGCTTGCTGCGGATTCTCCTGCTTTTATAGCAACAAACTGTCCACGCCATTCAAGTCCTTCAAACCTATAAAACAGCGGGGTAAAAATATACTTGAAAGTAGCCAAGGAATTAGTTAAATGATCAAAGGATAATATTCTTTCATGAAAAAAATATAAATCACTTGAAAAAAATTATCTAAATAATCATCAAGTGGAATCCAATCTGTTTTATTATATATCTGGCTAATAAGTAAATTTTTAGCCGATTAGCATTATCAAGAAGCCTGATGGCTATGCGATTAATTCGGACTAAATCGCGGCTTTCTGTGTCAGCCCATCAACAGAAAAGGATAAATGAAACTGCGACTTAGTAGGATATTTAGAAATATCATCAAACTTTGATTTAGGCGAATGTAACTTACTTAAATACGGTTCATTTCTCAAATCAAAAAAACATAAACTTATGCAAAAGAGAAAAACAATGATATGATCAAGAACGAGATTGGAAAAAACAACAGGTATTTTGAAATTGGAATTATTTGCTCTACTTGAGGTCTACTATCTTCCCTCAAGCCGATGGCCTATACTGCCGAGATATGACTTGAGGTTGTGAAGGGGATGATAGTTGAGAACGATCTGTGTAGCTCAACCTCTGAATGTGGCTACACCTGATAAGCGATTTCTTTTTAGACCATTCCCAATTATTTCTAGCCACCTGTGTACTATAATTAATTCGCCAAAGCTGAATAAAAACCATCTTTTTCGAGTAACAGATATCCCAAATGAACCGCACAAACTAATTCTTACTCCGAGTCGGCATAGTGCCATAATTAGGTGTAAGCGGCTTGACATTGTTGCTCTTGAAAGATGAGAAAAACCCCAGAAAACTTAAAGGCTTTGTAGATTATTTACAATACAGTTGACTTTTGGGAAGTAAACCGCCGTCAAGCTGAACTTTGTGATGTCTATAATTTTCCGGTCAGATGCAGGGACAGTTTATAGTAACAACCACTCTCATCTGCCTTTGTACCAGAAAATATGCGAAAACGGTAGTTTGCGCTACCACCGATTTAATAGTTATCGCATACTAATATAGTTTGAAGTAAAGACATTGCCTTCAGCCAAGTGTATACTACCTATTTTCACTCGATTAAAAACTGTGTAAACGTGCTATTCAATTGTCTGTAATATGAGTAACGACATAGATCTGATCAAACGTCTTGACCCCAGTGCGATGGATCAGATCATGCTTTATCTGGCTTTTAGTGCCATGCGGACGAGTGGGCACAGGCATGGGGCATTTTTAGACGCAGCCGCAACGGCAGCAAAGTGTGCAATTTACATGACCTATTTGGAGCAGGGACAAAACCTGCGAATGACAGGGCATTTGCACCACCTGGAGCCAAAACGGGTAAAAATTATTGTAGAAGAAGTCAGACAGGCACTAACAGAAGGCAAACTGTTAAAAATGTTGGGTTCTCAGGAACCTCGCTATTTGATTCAATTGCCTTATGTCTGGCTAGAAAAATATCCTTGGCAACCGGGGCGATCGCGCGTTCCTGGTAGCAGTCTGACAAGTGAAGAAAAAAGACAAATTGAGCAGAAACTGCCAAGTAATCTACCTGATGCCCAGTTAGTTAGCTCCTTTGAATTTCTGGATTTGATTGAGTTTTTGCACAAGCGATCGCAAGAAGATTTGCCACCCGAACACCAAATGCCTTTGAGTGAAGCCTTGGGTGAGCATATCAAGCGCCGTCTGCTCTACTCAGGAACAGTAACACGCATTGATTCTCCTTGGGGAATGCCCTTCTACGCTCTTACCCGTCCTTTTTATGCCCCAGCAGACGATCAAGAACGCACTTACATCATGGTGGAAGATACCGCTCGGTATTTCCGAATGATGAAAGATTGGGCAGAACGGCGACGAAATGCCATGCGCTTGTTGGAAGAACTTGATATCCTCCCAGAAAAAATGCAGCAGGCTATGGAAGAATTGGATGAAGTTATCCGTGCCTGGGGAGATAAATATCACCAAGACGGAGGTATTCCAGTGATTTTACAGACGGCTTTTGGCGAAAGAGAAGACTAGTAACGCTACGCAAAATTCAAAATTTGAAAAGCTTACTTTCTAAACTTTTCACTGGTTTTGTCCCTTGCTTAAAAGTCTTGTGATTACCCACATTTTTGTAACAGTTAAACTGTTGCACTGACCGAATCCCACCAATAAGTTGAGTTCTTAGCTGATAGCTAAAGTCTAATCAAGTGGACTGAAATTTTCCCTTTTACATTGGATAGCCATGTAGATAGTTGAAAATTTTGTATTTAGTCCTCTTGAGAGGAATGCAAGCTTATTAGCCTCGGAATTTATTCCGAGGAGGAATGGTAACGAAGCAGAAGATTTAAAAAATGTTACTAATGATAAAGCTTAAAAGTAGGGGCATAGTTGGTCTATTTACACTGTAATACTGTACTAGAGCATCGATTCACTAATCAAAAACCTAACCCCCCACCCCCCACC
>NZ_CALMFY010000057.1:0-76766 GCF_937863485.1 uncultured Nostoc sp.
AAAACGAACCGCAAAGGACGCAAAGGACACAAAGGAATAAGAGTTTCAGAGAGTTATTGCGTAAGTCCTGACAATGCAAGAGGTTACATTTAGATAGACTAAAGGGCTTGTCCTCAAACATCACCCCCGGTTTGCAGTTATCATGCTTTTGGGATGGTATTCGATAGTTTTTTTCATTAATGAGAAAATATTCATGAAATACAAACTCTTGGGCAAAAGCGGGTTAAGAGTCTCTGAACTCTCCTTGGGAACCATGACCTTTGGTGAAGATTGGGGTTGGGGTGCATCTGTTGACGAAAGTCGTAAAATCTTTGATGCCTATGTAGAAGCAGGGGGCAATTTTATTGACACCGCCAACGGTTATACCGATGGTAGCAGTGAAAAAATTGTTGGTGAGTTGATCGCTAAAGAACGGGAACGCTTTGTAGTTGCTACAAAATATTCCTTTCCCTTGCAGATGAATAATAAGACGGGCGACCCTAACGCCAGTGGAAACCATCGCAAGAACTTAATCCAGTCTTTAGAAGCTAGTCTAAAACGCCTGAATACCGATTACATTGATTTATTCTGGTTGCACGCTTGGGATTTCACAACACCTATTGAAGAAGTATTGCGATCGCTTGATGATGTAGTGCGTCAAGGTAAGGTACTTTACATCGGCATTTCTGATACCCCTGCTTGGATCATTTCCCAAGCAAATACCATCGCCCAATACCAAGGATGGACGCAGTTTGTCGCGCTGCAAATTGAGTATAGTTTAATTCAGCGAACACCAGAACGTGACTTACTACCGATGGCTAAAGCCTTTGATTTAGCAGTAACGCCGTGGTCGCCCTTGGGTGGTGGTGTGCTTACAGGGAAATACAATAAACCTAGTCAAGAAGGCGAGGAACAGGGGCGAGTTGCGAGTTTGGGGGGAGAGGTTTCTGAAAAGAATTTAGCGATCGCTCAAGTTGTCAGTGAAGTTGCAGAAAAAATTGGCCACACACCCTCACAAGTAGCATTAGCTTGGTTACGCGCTCAAAGTGGTGTGATTATTCCGATCATTGGCGCACGTAAATTAACTCAGTTTCAAGATAACTTAGCTTCTTTAGATGTCAGCCTCTCACCAGAACATTTGCAACGGTTAGATGAAGTGAGTCAAATTGAACTGGGTTTTCCCCATGACTTTTTGCAGAGTGATATAATTCACCAGCGCCTTTTCGGTGGTACATTCGATAGCATAGAAAACCATCGCAGTTAACGCAATAGTCATAAATATTGACAGATTCAGGCATTAATTCAATCTATCGTTAGAGAGTTTTGCACAGCCAATCACTATCTGTAAAGTTAGATATAAAAGGCATTAAGTAGAATCATGAGCGACAACACCATTTCATCACGTTTGTACCCCACCCGCATTGACATTCCCGCCGAAGCGCGACTGCAAATCGTAGTAATTCTCAACCAAACTTTGGCAGCTACTTTGGATCTGAAAACCCAGACAAAGCAAGCGCACTGGAATGTTAAAGGAACTGACTTCTACCAGCTACACCAATTATTTGATGAACTTGCTGGTGAATTGGAAGAGTACATCGATCTAGTTGCGGAACGCGTCACTGCTTTAGGCGGATATGCCTTAGGAACAGTCCGTTCTGCTGCTAGTGATTCAATTTTGCCAGAATATCCCTTTGATATTTTGGATGGTAAAGACCATGTGACAGCCTTAGCAGATCGCTTTGCACCCTATGCTAAACATATCCGGGAAGCGATCGCTAAAACTAATGACTTAGGTGATGCTGATACCACCGACCTTTACACTGAAATTTCCCGCACCATTGACAAACGACTCTGGTTCTTAGAAGCTCATCTGCAAGTAGCAGAAATTAAGGCAGAGAATGGCAAAGCGGATATTACTAAAACTCAAAAGATACCTGCTGCTGTAATATAAGTACTTCTGAGAGATACGCTTTCTAACTCATTAGTAGTAGGGTGCGTTACGGCTTTAGCCTAACGCACCATTTCATCGGACATCTTGATCCAGAATTGATATAGCAGTCCCAAATCATTTGTAAAATTTTCTCTTTCTACACTTTACGTCCTACCCTGTGGTCAGCCACAACTCTTCTCTACGAGAGGCTGCGCCAAGGAGACGCTTTGCAAACGTAGTTTATGTGTCCTGGTTCATTAAACAAAATAATTTTCCAGAACTCAGATAGGATTGCTATATATAAAAAGTACAGCACGAGCGACCATTAAAGGTGCGTTAGCCTACGGCATAACACACCCTACTAGCACGACTGATTTAAATTAAAATCTCACAGTATCTTTTTGGTAAGTACGCCACTT
The DNA here is from genome assembly GCF_937863485.1 of uncultured Nostoc sp. GTDB lineage: Bacteria > Cyanobacteriota > Cyanobacteriia > Cyanobacteriales > Nostocaceae > Nostoc. The sequence goes on from NZ_CALMFY010000057.1 coordinate 2,329, forward strand.
TTAAGTGCGTACTTTTCATTTTATATGTACATGCTTTACTATTGAAATAGTTCAAAACAAGGTTGAAGAATTAAAAAATATCTTCGGCAATTGAAGGAAAAATCTAAAATCTAAAATTGACCGACTCCTAACTAAATATTCATTAACAACGAGGTAAATTTATGTCTCAAAATACGATTACCCACTTAATTCACGATCGCAATGCCCGTGGTCATGCTCAAATAGGCTGGCTCGATAGTTATCATACATTTTCCTTCGGTAGTTTTTACGATCCCAACCGGATGGGATTTCGCTCTCTGCGGGTGATTAACGATGATCGCATCGCCCCTGGTGCTGGATTTCCTACCCACAGTCATCGTGACATGGAAATCCTGACTTACGTCTTAGAAGGTGCAGTAGAGCATAAAGACAGCTTGGGTACAGGGTCGGTGATTCGCCCCGGTGATGCACAGATTATGAGCGCTGGAACTGGGATCAGCCACAGCGAATTTAATCCTTCACCAACTGAACCACTACACTTGCTGCAAATCTGGATTCTTCCTGACGAAGAAGGGTTGACACCAAGATATGAACAAAAAACTTTTCCTCTAGAAGAAAAGCGCGGCAAACTCCGCTTAATTGCTGCTAGGGATGGGCGCGATGGTGCTGTGACAATTTACCAAGATGTTGATTTATACACATCTGTTTTAGAGGAAGGTGATGTTATTAATTATCAAGTCAAACCTGGTCGTTATGCCTGGTTACAAATAGCCCGAGGTATAGTTAACTTGAATGGCGAGGAACTCAGAGCAGGCGATGGAGTGCAAATCAACGGCGAAGAACAGCTAGAAATTAGCACCAACATCGGCGGCGAAATCTTGCTTTTCGATTTGGGTTAATCTTAAGTTTGTAAAGTGAGCATTGTAAGCCCCAGATCCCCGACTTCTTTGAGAAGTCGGGGATCTTATTTATGGGTGTTTGATTTAGAATTGCTATAAGTGGGCAATAATAAATCAAACTGTGAATAATGAAGGATGTTGTAGATGGCATACAGTGATTTCACACTCGCCAAAGTTCGAGAGACTTTTCAGCTTGTAATTGATGAAAAGCGCAATTTGTTCAAAGAAGTGTCACCTATTCAACCTTCCGCCACCTTAACAACGCTCTTAGAAGAATATACCCAATTAGCAACTGCCATCAACACTGAAAAAGCCCGTTCTGAATTAATAATTATGCCAGTTTTAACGGAAGTTAGACGGCAATCAAATTATCAAATTTCTCTATTTTCTGGTACAGATTTTGATGTAGATTCTAGTAAAGGATTGAATGGATTTTGTGATTTCATTCTCTGTGGTTCTGAAGAACAGTTTTACATTAAAGCGCCTGTCATTACAATTGTTGAAGCAAAGAATGAAAATATTAAAGGTGGCTTAGGACAATGTATTGCCACTATGATATCTGCCCAAATTTTTAATCAAAATACTCAAGAAGAAGTTAAGACAATCTATGGAGTTGTCACCAGTGGAACAAACTGGCGGTTTTTAATGTTGCAAGGAGTAATAGCATACATTGATCTAGTTGAATACTATATCAATGATGTTGATAAAATTCTCGGTATTCTGTTGCAACCATTTAATTATGCTTTCCTAGAAGCATCTTCATGAAACAGTTATTCTCGGAATTTATCGGAAGATATAAATATATTTAATTAGAAATAAGTTAAAATCAGAAAATGAACAGCTTCTAGCCGGCTTTTAAGCATAGCAAAAAATTGAATAAACACAAATTGTCTACGAAGAATCATCAAGGGAAGCAACTCAAACTCTGATAACTGAAATTCAAATTCTGCTTGACAATATCACCCTAATTACCAACTACGGCTATTAGCAGGGTGGATACAATTACACTTATCAACATAAAATTGTGGCTGCATTAGCCAAAACTAAAACAACTGCAATTCAACTGGCACTGTAAGCAGCAACTATGGTTTGATTCGAGAAGCGAACAATTAAATATGCTGATGGTCGCTACAATAGCCGTAAACTCAGCCAGTTTATCAACCAGTGTTTGGATAAGCGCACTTACTACAGTATCAGTTTTTGGGATGTTGGCTACACCTACGAAGTCGGACAAACCCCAGCAGATGATTAGATAGGGGCACGTAGACACGTACTCCTACGGAGAAGCAAGCTACGCAAAGCGTCTCCTTGGCGCAGCCTCTCGTAGAGAAGAGTTGTGGCTTGTCAACAGACATCGCAAAGCGAATTTAACTACAATCCTTAAAAAGAGCAGCAGAAATATAATGTCCAAAAAGCCCGATTCACAGTTTCAAAATCTCTTTGCTTCACCCAAATCAACAAACTGGGACGAGAGATTAGCCCAAATCGCCTATCGCTTTAACCGAGAGTATCAAGGTGAAACCTTTGAACTCCCAACAGAAGTCCAGGCGATGCCGATATTCCGTGAGTGGATTGGAGGTAGTTTTTCAGGGAGAATTGCTTCCCCTTTTTGGGAAATTGCTAAACCTCAAAAAAACCAGCACTGTTTAGATATCGGCTGTGGTATCAGCTTTTTAATCTATCCTTGGCGGGATTGGCAAGCATATTTTCATGGGCAAGAAATCAGTAATGTGGCCCGCGATACCCTCAATTCCCGTGGGCCGCAGTTGAATTCCAAGCTATTCAAAGGTGTTGAGTTGGGAGCAGCTCATCAGTTAAGCTACTCATCAGAGCAGTTTGACCTAGCGATCGCAACAGGATTCAGCTGCTATTTTCCACTCGAATACTGGGATGCTGTACTGATAGAAGTCAAGCGGGTGTTAAAACCAGGTGGACATTTTGTGTTTGACGTTCTCAATCCAGAACAGCCTTTGGCGGAAGATTGGGCAGTTCTGGAAACCTATTTGGGGGCTGAGGTATTTTTAGAACCTTTGGCTAAGTGGGAAAAAACGATTAAGGCGGCTGGTGGTAAAGTGGTAACGCACAAATCAGGGGAATTATTCGAGTTGTATAAGGTACGGTTTTAAAAATACTGTTACTCAGGGATAAGTGGACTTGATGGATCTAAAGAAGCTGTAAAAACAAAATAGATTACCCCAGTTCCGAGAATCATCACGGCGAGACTAAACAGCAGCACCCAACGGTCTGTTGGTTCATAAGTATCTTCTTCGATATCACGACGGACTGCAAAATAGTGTCCTGTTGAGAGCCACACTGTGATTAAACCCACCAGCGAGAAGACTAAACCTAACTTCCACCCATTGCCAGGACGGGGTATCAAAGGTACTTGGAAAGCACGCAAACGCACGATGACGACACCAAAACCTAAAAGAGCGATCCCTGTCCGCATCCAAGCGAGGTAGGTACGCTCATTTGCCAAGTGATCTCGGATTCGGGACGGATTCAGTCTTCCTGGCTTTTTTTTATCTTTATCTTCTTCTGTAGGTTTCAATAACTGCATCAATAACACCCTTATTCCCAAAGAGGCTCCTCTCAAAAAAATGCCGAGGTAATAGCAAATCTTCTTCCAGATGACTTGCATCCAGCGCAATAGTTGCGCTAATGAAATATACCTCTTGTAATTGTACATTTTTTTCAAAATTTATTCTAATGCAGATATCTAAATAAAACAAGCTTGACGGAATAATTTGTAATTCGTAATTGATGGTACAGAGCAAGTGTAAGTAATAAAGTGTCATCAAGAAAACAGCCAAGATCAGAGAGATTTTTCACCAGTGCAAGTCAGGTTTATCCTCTGATTTTGGCTGTTACCCTATTTCAATTCAGAACAATTGTTCAAAAATAGACTATGCAGTTCTATTTTAAGACTGATTGCTAGGCGCATTAGGAACTCGTGTATTTATGAGAGCCTGCGATATATCTGGGATAAACCAGTTAGCCTCATTGCTGTTAAGAACTTTCACAGTCGGAACATTCAATTCAATCGCAGCAGTATCTGGATTTGTCTTAATCACCAACTGAGTTCCATCAAGGATCTTGAGAGCAGCCGGGCCTGTTAATTTTTGACCTTGCCCATTAGGACTAGAAGTGAAATTCGCTATCTTGACATCATTCCCTAGATAGATGCCATCACAATCCCAGTTCTTTTTAGTGGACTGACCATTAGCTAGAAAATAGAGATTATTGTCGTATACAGCATCTTCATTGTCTTCATCATTTGGTCTTTTACCGTATACTGCTATGGTATTACCTGTTTGGTTGTTGCATTGACCCCAGTTGATTCCCGTCTCTAAAGCATATTTTTGCAGTGTTAATTCCTCGATTCTCTTCTGAATTTCTTTTGGTGTGAGACCTTCAACTTCAGTTTGGGCATCTTTTGTCTGAGAGAGTTCGTTAAGAGCTTTAGTGACTTCGATATAGTCAGGGTTTTTGCTAAATTTTGGTCTATCAGCAAAAGAAGGTTGAGCAAAGGCGAGATTAGCGAAAATCATCAAGACAATTAGCAGAGATTTCCAGATTTTCATGTTTTGACTCCTGTTAATGGATAATATATTTTGCAGTTTAGAATTCATTTTGAGCAGAAAATTCATGATGCACCTGTTTTTAGATACTAAATTTTTATTAGGAGGACTCAAGGGCTGGCCAGATTTGGAGACTTGAAGAAATTGTCTAAGAGTCCTCAAGTAGGTCTACACCCTTGAATTTAATACAAGAGCACCACTTTTTGGTGGCTGATCTTCAGGTGGTGTTCCAATCCGCGTCTGCAAAACTCCCCTTGTCCCCAAGTCTCTTTCCTCAATGTTCTTCACTCGACGGCTGAGTATTGAAACTTAAAATCAATGAAAATATATAACTAGAAACTACAGATATAAGAGTCAAAGTAACATTTTCTGTAACAATAAATATACCCAGTCCAATCAATATACAAGGCACAAAAGTATTGCCATTCTCAGTCAAAAATTGTGCGATCGCAGGCAAGTAGGTTAACTTATAAGCGGCATAACACCACACACCCACTAGCGAAAAGAATACACTTAGTATTACCAGTAGACTATCTAATTCAGAATTGGCAAACAGAGGTACATAGACGCTAATATTATCACTACCATTTGCAAAGGCGATCGCAGCTACATTGCATGTTTTTGGAGAGAAAAAACTGGCAATTATAGAGGGACAATACGGCTCGGTTTCTTCTTCGGCTTCCTCTGGTGAATCCTCTTCGCGTTTTAGTAAACTACTCATACCAATGATTATTGGCATTAAACCAAGTAGTCTAATCCAGTCCTGCGGTATGATTAGTCCACCGAAGAAACCAGGAAGGCTAGCAATGATCAATGCAGCAAAACCGAGATACTGACCAGCAAGGATGTGACGACTGCGGAACGTTTTATTTATTTGTGAAAAAAGCAACGTCAGAATGACAATATCATCGATGTTGGTGGCACTGAATGCTGTGATCCCTGTGGTAATTGCAGTTACTAAACCGCTCATTTGTGGAAGTCCTTATTTTCATACTTGGTCATTCAATTTTGGATTTTAGATTTTAGATTGGATTTACGATATCCAAAATACTGGTATCAAAAATCTTATATTGAGTAGGAATACTAAATTATGATCTGTGTCGTTGTCACTGATGCGTCATGTATTTCGCTCTGCTGAAATTTTTAAACTCTGCTTTGGCTGTTTGGGTCTGTGCCGAAGCCTTGATTTATACTTTAGTCAAACTAACCGATAGAATCAAATGCTTTTGTTTGTCAAAATGATAAATGAAAGTGATTAAAAATTTGACACCAAGTTGTAGGGATACCATAAATGGCAGGAATGACGCTTGAGCAGCTAAAAATCTTTCTGGCTGTGGCGCAGCAGTTACACTTTACTCGCGCCGCTGAGGAGCTTTATATTACACAACCTGCCGTCAGTGCAGCGATCCACAACTTAGAGCAAGAATACGGAGTGAAACTGTTCCATCGGATTGGTCGCCATATCGAGATTGCTGAGGCTGGTAAATTGCTGCAAGTGGAAGCGCAGAAAATTCTCGATCAAGTTTCCTTGACTGAAAGAGGATTGCGAGAATTGAACAATCTGCAACGGGGTGAATTGAAATTAGGGTCGAGTCTGACAATTGGTAACTACTGGCTACCAAGCAAGATAAGTGAGTTTAAGAGCCGATATCCCGGTATCCAGATTGACTGTAGCCTTGCCAATACAGAAGAGATTTGTGTCGGAACGGCGACAGGACAGTTTGATTTGGGTTTGGTGGAAGGAGATGTGAAGCCAGCGCTCCAGAGTACTTTAGAGTATGAAATAGTGGGGAGCGATCGCTTGCAAATTGTCGTAGGTCAAAAACACCCTTGGTTTGAGTGGGGAGAAATTGATTTAAGCCAATTGACTAAAACCCTTTGGGTGATGCGAGAACCAGGTTCTGGAACCCAGCAAAGGTTTGAGGAAGCCTTACAAAATTGGGGAATCAATCTCAGTGAACTGAATGTAATTTTAGTGTTCAATAGTGGAGAGATGACAAAAGCAGCAATCGAAGATGGTGTCGGTGCAATTGGAATTTCTGAGTTGATGGTAAAAAAAGAAATACAGTTGGGAACTCTGCGGGTAATTCGAGTTATTGATAACAGAGAAGGCAACGGTGCGATGCCTACGGCGGGCTACGCCTACGCAGAAATAGTTCGACCTTTTTTCAAACTCAAACATCGTCAGCGTTTTCAAACTGCTCTTTCTAAAGTCTTTGAACAAATGTTGATATCATCTATGTTAGATGGCTCACATCAACACGGATCAAAATCAGTTATTTAAAGCAACATTTTCGCCAATTTAATTAGAAATAATCAAGGAGTTAGTCATAGAGAATTCAGCATGAGTTCTCTACGACTAGCGGATGAATTAAAAAATACTGTAATCTTAAATCCCCTTGCAGGGAAGTCCCCAGTACCCATTGGCCCTTATCCCCAGAGAACGCCACGTGTTCCCTAATCCCCTTCACACCTTCTGCATATTTCTACTGATGGGGTCAAAACCTCTAGAAAACCGCGTGCTTTCATCGTAGTAAGCGCCAGTTAGATTCGCTCCATACAACTTGGCATAGTTGAGTTTGGCTCCCCGGAGATTTGCTTCATTCAGTTTGACACCGCTCAAATTAGCTCTGGTCAAGTTCGCTTTGGCTAAGTTAGCTCTACTCAAATCTGCTCCCCAGAGTTTAGCTTTAGCTAGGTTAGCTCCACTCAAGTCAGATCCCCATAAATTGATTCCAGGCAAATAGGCTCCAATCAGCTTGTTGTTACTCAAGTTGACGGCTGGAAAATATCTTTCCCCGGCGGCAAAACGCCGTTTTAATTCCTCAGCATTCATGCGTCGCGTTGACCTTCCTTAACAATACAGAAGTTATTTGTTCCCATTCCTGGCTTAGTTCTCCTGGAAACTCTGGCTGACCACTGCGCTGATACCAGTAATGGGCATTCTTCAAATCGCCTTCTTTGCGGTGCAGGTAAGCATGAACCCAAGCACTATCCGCATCGCTGGCATTTCCAAGTATTTCATGAGCTTTGCTCCAATCACCTTTTTTGTCATACCACATTGCTTGCAGCCCTTTTGGCAGTGTCTGAGGACATAGGGGCTGCTTTTCGATTAATCGCAGGAATTCCTCTGTATTCACGATCGCCACCCAACAAGAATTAAACTTCTATCTCTAAGATACTCCTCAACTTAAGGTTAAGGGGAGCAGATACTAGAGCTTTTTTTAACTTTCCAAACATCCTCTAAGCTTTGTGACCTTTCTTACAATACCCTCCACTTTCTAAACATCCTCGAAACAAACGCCAACGAATTTAACTGTGGACAGCTTCTATTTTAACCCCCATAGTAAATAAAGGTTGTTTATTTAATATCTGCAATCAATCCAATTTTACTCAGACGCACAGAGCTAATAGAGAGCAATTTATTCCTATTAATATTCGGGTGGGCAGTCATTTTTTCGCACCAGCTAGGAAATTTATCTTATTAACTACTACACCTAGTTTATGACAAGGCAAGCGATTAGATAGATTCTCGGACTGTCCCAATTCCTGAACAAACTATTTTTAGTTCACTTTAACTGTAAAATAACCTCAACATGAGATTCTATTTAATTATTTACTTACAGAAAGAGTCATGGTCTTTAAAACAGCAACCGAACACCTGATAGCTCTAAAAAGTGTCAGCAAATCTTATCAGCAGCCCAACGGTCAGCAGATTGTCATCCTGGAAAATATTAATCTTGAGTTGCGTCCAGGGGAGATAGTCGCGTTGCTAGGGCCTTCAGGTTCAGGGAAATCTACTTTAATGCGAATAGTTGCTGGGTTAATCGCCCCCAGTCAAGGTGAAGTTATATATCATAACCGTCCCCTAGTTGGTTTAAATCCTGGGGTAGCAATTGTTTTTCAAAGTTTTGCCCTTTATCCTTGGTTAACTGTACTGGAGAATGTGGAACTGGGTTTAAAGGCCAAAGGAGATCCCCCAGACTCTCGACGGCAAAAAGCGCTACGGATGATTGATATTATTGGTTTGGATGGGTTTGAAAATGCCTATCCCAAAGAGCTTTCTGGGGGAATGCGTCAGCGAGTTGGATTTGCTAGGGCTTTGGCCGTAGAACCAGAACTGTTATGTATGGATGAGCCGTTTTCGGCATTGGATGTGCTAACAGCAGAAAACTTGCGGTTTGAGTTATTAGATTTGTGGTTAGAACGTCGCATACCCACCCAAGCCATTCTCATTGTTACCCACGGGATTGAGGAAGCGGTAATTATGGCAGATCGGATTATTGTTCTAGGACGCAATCCGGGAAGAATTCGGGCTGATTTACCTGTGACTCTACCCCATTACCGCGATCGCAAACACCCAAGTTTTCAAGCCCTGGTAGATAAAGTTTATACAATCATCACGAACCCAGAACTAGAAACAATTCAGCCTCCAGCGACTACCTCTCTACAACCTGCAACACCATCAGCAAAATATCAGTCTTTGCCAGCCGTGCGAATTGGTTCTATTGCCGGTCTTTTGGAACTTTTAGAAGATCGTCAGGAAAAAGACTTATATCGGCTTGCTCAAGAATTGCAATTAGAAGTAGATGAGATTTTACCAATTGTGGAAGCTGCAAAATTAATGGATTTTGTAGAACTCGCAGAAGGCGATATTAACCTGAAGCCAGTCGGGCAACAATTTATCAATGGTGGTATTGACGATCGCAAACAAATCATGCGATCGCAACTCTTAACTAATATTCGCTTGGTACAGCGAATTTACCGTCTTCTGGAAGCGAAAAATAATCAACGCATTCCAGAAGAACTGGTTTTAGATATCCTAGAAAGTCACTTTAGCCCACAAGAAGCCGAACGACAATTAAAAACCGTCGTTGATTGGGGTCGTTACGCCGAGATATACGGCTACGATGAGCCATCGGGACAAATATTTTTAGAGCAAGTTGTTAATGCTGATTAGTCAGTTGTCATTGTTAACTTTCCCCACTCCCTATTCTTATGACTCGACCCCTCACTCCTGCAAATAAAACTCTGGGACGTAACAATTGGACTTGGCAAGATGGATTGCTGATTCTGGTGATTTTATCTTTCATTGTGGCAATTATTAGAACTGCTTCTCAATTTAGCGGTACTTTTCAACCTGAACTTATAATTTCTACAAATATCAATGCTTTGCCAGGATATACAGCCCAAACCCTGATTCGCATGGGGCTGGCTTACTTTTTATCCCTAATTTTCACCCTATTGTATGCTTATACTGCTTATCGCTCCCAAATTGCAGAGCGGATTTTAATTCCGATGTTGGATGTTCTGCAATCGATTCCAGTATTGTCTTTTTTACCAGGTGTGGTACTAGCTTTGATTGCCCTGTTTCCAGGTCAGAGAATTGGTGTAGAACTAGCAGCTATTTTGCTGATTTTCACTGGTATGACCTGGAATATGACTTTTAGTTTTTACCAATCTCTCCAAAGTATTCCACGAGAATTACTAGAAGCAGCAAGGGTTTATCGGCTTAATCCCTGGCAACGCTTTTGGACATTAGAGTTACCATCTGGTGTAATTGGTTTGGTATGGAATAGTGTAATGTCGGTGGCTGGAGGTTGGTTTTTTTTAATTGCTATTGAGTCATTTACTTTGGGGAATAAAGATTTTCGCTTACCAGGATTAGGCTCTTTTTTAGCCACAGCAGCCAACAAAGGAGACTTTAAAGCTATATTTTGGGGCTTGGCGGTGCTGATTGCGATCATTGTGGCAACTGATTTTTTTGTGTGGCAACCCCTGATTGCTTGGGCAGAAAGATTTAAGTTGGAGATGATTGAAACTGAAAATGCACCCCAATCGTGGGTATTGGATATTGTCAGGCGATCGCCTACTTTACGCACAATTAGCGATCGCGTTTTTCAGCCATTACAAACAGCCCTAGACGACAGTTTAATTCGGTCGTTTCCCGTGCGTTCTGTACCTGTAAATACCAAAGGCAACCTCAACCTGCCGAGTTTTTTAAATTGGGTATTTGTTAGCGGCTTCACCTTAATTGTCCTGTGGGGTACTTGGGAAGCCGTATTACTATTACGGACTTTAGGCTGGGCTGATTGGCAACAGGTGATAAAGGGCGCTATATTAACGGCGTTGCGGGTGATAATTGCTTTAATATTATCACTGTTGTGGACTGTACCCGTGGGAGTAGCAATCGGTCGCAATCGCCGGCTGGCTCAAGTGTTACAACCATTAGTACAAATCGCCGCTTCTGTACCGGCAACAGCTTTATTTCCGCTGTTGCTGCTAGGTTTAACCCGCATCGCTGGCGGTTTGCAGATTGGTGCGATCGCTCTGATGATGTTAGGGACAATGTGGTATATCCTGTTTAATGTCATTGCTGGGGCACAGTCGATTCCCTCAGACCTCATCGAAGCCGCTTCGGTGTATAAACTATCCCCTTTGCAACGCTGGCAAACCTTAATTTTACCTGCAATCTTTCCCTACCTAATTACAGGAATTATTACCGCTGTTGGCGGCGCTTGGAATGCCAGTATCGTCAGTGAGTATGTCACATTTCAAGGGCGAGTAATTAGTACTTCTGGATTGGGAGCAACGATTTCTCATGCCACCGCGACAGGCAATTTTTCCCTGTTATTAGCTTCGACAGTGATAATGTCTCTATTAGTAGTGTTGACCAATCGTTTGATTTGGCGACCTCTTTACAATCTAGCTCAAGAGAAATATCAATTATTGGTTTAAGTTAAGTAAGCGTGAAGAATTAAAGGTTTGTAGTAAGCGGCTCCAGCCCTGGAGTTAGGGGAGATGAATAAAGTGCCTAAATCACAGCTAAACACTTTTCAAACAACCATTTATATTCCAATAGGCTTGGGTTAAGGCTTGATCCTCCCTAACCCTCCTTCAAAAGGAAGGAATTAGAGTAAGCCTCTTCCTTCATATCTACTTGAGTGGAATAATTTCAAACTCGAAAGTACTGATCAAATGGTCATCAATATAGACCTCTATTCTATGCTTACCAACTGGATCGCCAGGAGCGATCGTCCAAAAATTCTCAATCACACCCTCTGGAGCCGACTGTGTGCGCCGCGTCACAGATGTAGTACCGTCTGCTGATATTGAGAAGTCTTCACCATTATCTGTACCCCAATTTTCTGGAGGTTTTGGTAAATGCAAGACTTCGCGCCATTTCACTTCACCTTGGTAATCTTTGAGTTTAATTCGCCATCCGTAGGCGTTTCCTTCCTGAAGTGGCACTCTTGTTGTCTGGAAAATGGTAACGTTACCTTTGGTGTCAACTCTCTTCAACCCAAACACAGCGCTACTGACAGTAATCTGTTTGGCATTTGTTGGCGGAGGAAGAGGTATTACATTTTGTACTACAATAGAATTAGCAGCGATCGGCTCAGAAGCTATGATCCCAAACATTAGCCAAGAAGAAGCTAGCACAGCAATAGTAGCCCAAATTCTCATTAGTATGGTTTTCCTGTCAGACTTTTGGTTACTTGTTCAACTAATCTGACATGTTTTTCGGGTAAAGGTTGCTTATGGTTGGACGCGGTTTTTACTGGAGAAGAAAAAGCACTTTCTCATGACAGCGGCTCTAAATAAGGCTTGATCACGAGTAACAATTGTTAAAAGTGCGTTTTTGGTTGGCTCTGTGGCTCCTGATATACCTCTTTGGATTTTATCTATCAGCGAAATTGTTTGCTATCACTTCATTTGGAGTTGGAGTCCCTGACTGTCTAATCAGTATATTTGCGTTTATTCCTTAACGATTATGGTGGGGTTCAAGCTTTCAAATTCGTTATTAGATACCAATAAGACAGCCAAGGGTTTAAATACAGAAAACATCTCTCATTTGTTTTTGTCTAAGTAAAGCATTTCACACTAAATGGCGAAATTTTTTATGAATCGTTGTTATACCCCGATAAGATTTTAGTAATGCCACTTTCTTCAAAAAACGCTGCATCCGAAAACCAGGCTGAGTAGGAATTGGAAGAAGCCTATGCCCGTGCGCCAGAGACTCCTGATGATCGGTGAGCCAGCCCCCTGGTTCACAGCCCGTTCTACAAACAGTGCTAATTTTCACTTCGAGACAATCGCGGGTCGTTACATTGTATTCTGCTTCTTCGGTTCAGCGGGAATGAAGACGAGCCAGCGCATTCTTGAAGACATCTGGAGCCAACGGGCAGTCTTTGATGACCAAAACTTCTGTTTCTTTGGCGTGAGCGTCGATCCAGAGGATGAGAAGCAGCACCGAGTTCAGCAGCATCTTCCGGGCATCCGGTTCTTCTGGGATTTTAATCAAGCCATTAGCCAAAAATACGGTGCCGTTACCGCCACAGGGGATTACAGACAATTTACGCTGGTACTCGATTATAGTCTGCGGGTGCTGGCGGTGCTGCCGTTTAACGAGTCACCCGAAACCCATGTGCCGCAGTTGATGGCATTCCTCGCCCAATTGCCACCCATTCCGTCAGAAGCACCGGCGGCAGTTCAGGCACCTGTCTTAGTTGTACCCAGGGTATTTGAACCAAAACTGTGTCAGGCGCTGATTCAGTTCTATGAATTGCATGGTGGTGGAGACTCCGGCTTTATGCGAGAAGTCGATGGCCGTACAGTCCCAGTGTACGATTACGGTCATAAACGGCGACGGGATCAGGAGATTACCGACGAGGAACTGCGGAATGCGGCGATGCATCGAATTCACGATCGCCTTGTTCCCGAAATTTTCAAAGCCTTTCAGTTTCAAGCAAGCCGAATGGAGCGTCACATTGTTGCTTGCTATGACAGCCAAATCGGTGGACACTTTAGACCCCACCGGGACAATACCACGAAAGGGACTGCTCATCGCTGCTTTGCGGTGTCATTGAATCTGAATACGGGTGAATACGAAGGTGGATGTTTGCGATTTCCAGAATTTGGTCAGCAAACCTATCAACCGCCTGTGGGTGGAGCTATCGTCTTTTCCTGTTCCCTGTTGCACGAAGCGACACCTATAACTCAAGGACGGCGGTATGCCTATTTACCCTTCCTCTATGATGAGGCAAGAGCTAAGGTTCGGCAGGCAAATCAGCATCTTCTTGGGTCTGCTTTAAAGGAAGAGTCAACCAAGGAATAGCGCAAAAATTCCAGTGTTACTGGTAGATAGGAGCAATGCGATTTTATGAGATTGGCAAAAAACGAGCGATCGCTGAATACTTCCCTCTATAGCAGTTGATTGATCAACTAATTTGCCATTTTCCAAGGCAACTTTAACATTGATTTATGGAGTATAAAAGTCATTAACTTTCTTACCTGAAGGCCCATTGGTAAGGTCATAGGTAGGATATTTGTCATTATGAATCAATAAAATTAATAGTTGGAGAACTGAACCAACGAAGCTCAAACTATATAGAATACTGTGATAGATACTTGGTGACAAAGGTATTTAGTTACTAAATCGTTAAAGTTGAAATTCCCTTATCGGACTTATCCGTGTTTAAGAAATTATTTATCTGGCAAATTTGCTATTTGAAGTTCAGCTTGATTGCTACCAATTTTGTGATTGATAATAGGAAGATTCCGCTAATAAAATTAAGTTAAGGTTAAGAATATACCACTAAAGTTTTAAGATTAACTTGTTATTAAAAGTTTGACATTAATATCAATAATATCGTACAATACGGCTCAGTTAAGAATAATTGTAGGTTGCCTGTGAAGAACGAAACCCAACATTAAGCGTTAATTGTCGGGTTTCACTTCATACCCTACGGGTATTTTGCTACAATCCAACCTACGCAGCTTAAGATTTTTAGGACTAACTGAACCGTATTGTAATATCGTAACGATTATTTACATACATCATACTATCTCCGAAGATGAAAGCATCGTCAGGCAGAATTATGCTTGCCAAATTAAAAATTGCTAAAAATTAGACTAAAGTGGTAGGGATTTAGTTTTAGCAAAAATTAAAAACAGAAACTGCAACTAACTGACTTGCATCAGGAAGACTAATTCGGTTTTTGTACTCCCATTTTGCTTACCTGATAACCTTTTTCACTAGTGTGATAACTTCTTCGCCATTTTTCGAGATGATCTATAGATATTGATTTAGACACAACATTCACACCATTTCCTCGCCAAGCAACTTCTGCATCTGTTGTGAAAACCCCGCACTCCAATTGATCTAGCCTCATATTCCAATATTCACTAAATCGACCTTTTAAAGTAATAACTTGCTCAAATACCTTGTTTCTATGCTTATTTCTTCTTTTTCTTTCTGTCGCTCCTGTTGCTTCTGTATCAATAAACTTAGTTTCAATTAAAAACAGACTACCTTTAAAGGTCAGGTAGACAAAATCACACTTCCCTAAATCTGTATAATCTGAAATTGGAGATTTTTCAAATAACAGCAATTGGGCGCATGAAGGAAACAAGTCTTTGATATTCAGAAATAAATAAGCTTGCAATAGAAGTTCCTTATCATAAGGAAACAAGATAACTCCTTCAAAAAATTTTTGAATGTCCTCCTGAGTTTGGGGTTGAATTCTTTTACAGTATGAAACAAATTTATCTAGCTCGTTGACAATCATCAAGTTCTAACTCCTTCCCCCGATCGCAGCCTCAAGTCCCTTGGCATAAAAAGATACTCTTTTCTAGCGGAAATTATCATCCGCAGAAGTAACTAAAAAAATGACCAGAATCCTATGTACTTAAGTCTATTTACTGTTGACAGTTCAGTAAAACTGATTTTTTAGCTGCTTTTCAGTATTAGTGAACTTTTCACTTTTAGCGTCAGCTACCAGTTAACGATTTTATATGAGCAGGAAAACTGGCGTTTTGCAAAGCTTGAACAGTTATTCTAGAATCTTGTACGCAAAATTGCCAACCCAAGCGAACAAGTTTACGAGAATTTTCAGTTTGGATAATTCCAATCACTGGCATTTTTGCCTTTTCTTTGTCTCCTGACTGTTCTTGCAAAATTGTTTTCAAGCGATGTAGTTCTTCGATATTACCTGCTTGCTGGGGATTTAATTCCACCATCACCATTTGCACTGTTTCCACTGGTTCTGCATCTTCTAAAATAAATTGAGTTTGCTCGTCGCGTCGATCTACTTTTCCCCAAATAATCAATCTAGTATCAACTTGGAGTAGGGAACTAATGCGTTCATAGGTTTTAGGAAAAACTACAGCTTCTGATTGTGTAGTTAGGTCTTCTATTTGCAAAATTGCCATCTGATCGCCTTTTTTTGTAACCACTTTTTTCACGTTATTCAACATGACAACTGCACAAAGCCTTATTTCTTCCTTTTGTTCTCCCAGTTGCGAAAGGTTTATTGGAGTTAAAAGTGGTGCTATTTGCCGTAAGGATTTCAGGGGATGATCTGATACATAAAAGCCTAATAATTCTTTCTCCTTTTGCAACTTTTCCTGTGGGGTAAAATCCATCACAGGTTTAGATTTGGGAGCAGTTTCAAAGGCATTATTTGCTCTTTTATTCTGAGTATAAGAAAATCCGTCACCTAATAAATCTAAAAGATTCCCTTGACCACTGGCTCTGTCTTTAGCGCGAGATTGTGCCCAATCATACACTAATTCTAAGTCGTTAATTAACTGTTGGCGGTTTGGTTCAATTTTGTCAAAGGCTCCACAATAAATCAGCGATTCCAGAGTTCGGCGGTTAACAGCACGTAAATCGACGCGATCGCAAAAATCAGCAAGGGATTTAAATCCTGTCTCATTTCTCGACTCCAAAATACAGGCGATCGCATTCTGTCCCACATTACGCACCGCCGAAAATCCAAACAGAATCTTTCCCGCTGTTGGTGTAAAATCAACCCCAGAACGATTAATATCTGGCGGATCTATGGAAATACCCATATTAGTACAGTTAGTAATATATCTCTGTACCTTATCTGTATCGCCACTGTTTGCCGTCAACAGTGCCGCCATATATTCCAATGGGTAATTAGCTTTTAAATATGCTGTTTGATAAGTTACATAAGCATAGGCAGTCGAATGGGATTTATTGAAGCAATTGGAAGCTATTAAGCCATTTTTGAGCGCAAAATTATGGTCTTGCTCAACCCCAATGTCATAGACATTTTGTTTGCCTAAATATTTACGTGTGGCTATTTTGATCATCCTACCCTACCCCTGAAAAAAAAATTGCGAAGTTTTGCGAAATTAATTGATAAAATGCTCAAGATTGTAGCTATAGTAATACCTATAATACAATTTTAGATCATTAAAAAACACTGCTATACTTTTACACAAAAGTAGCCCAAATATATCAAAACGTTGGTAAACTATTAGATAGACAGTTAATAAGCGTATAATTGCTGTTTTAAAAGCTTATTAAACACATTTCAATATATATTAATCCGCTTAGTCAGATGCCTGGGGAGTCGGGAAGAAGCAGGGGAGAAAAGTTTTCCCTTCTGCACCTCGCCCCTCTGCATCTTTCCAATGCCCAATGCGTCAGTTACGATCATTGAAAAGCAACTCGGTATAAAAGGGTGTGGGTAGGTGAAAGTGGCGCTGATCGTAATTTTGGCGGTGGTTGTGGGATTGTTTGTGGTAGTCGAGATCGGACTGCGATCGCTCTTTGGCTTTGGTAATCCCCTGATTTACATTGGCGATGAGCAGATTGGTTATTTGTTGGCTCCTAACCAGCGTACCCGTCGTTTTGGTAATCGCATTGAAATTAATGAGTATTCTATGCGAGGTAGTCCGATCAAAAAGATACCTGCACCTTCTGGGCTGAGAGTTTTACTGTTAGGGGATTCTATTGCTAATGGTGGCTGGTGGACAGATCAGACTAATACAATATCCACAATAATGATGCGTTCTCTGGCATCATTCACTAACAGTAATTATCAGGAAGTAGAAGTGCTGAATGCTTCAGCTAACTCTTGGGGGCCAAGGAACGAGTTAGCTTATTTACAGAAGTTTAGCAATTTCAACGCGCAGGTGGTAGTGTTATTAATTAATACCGATGATTTGTTTGCTACTCCTCCCACTTCCTTACCGATAGGACGCGATCGCAACTATCCTGACAGTAAACCTCCCCTGGCATTAGTGGAAGTGTGGCAACGTTATATCGTCAAGCAAAAACCAATTCCCGAAATGAAAGCAGTGCATAATGAAGCAGGCGATCGCGTTGGGATTAATCTGGAGGCGATCAGCAAAATTCAAGCCCTGACTCACCAAACCAACAGCCAATTTATACTAGTCATGACTCCCTTACTGCGAGAAATTGGTGAACCAGGCCCCCGCGATTACGAAATTAGGGCACGGCAGCGCTTGAACGATTTTACCAAAGTACAGCAAATTAACTATATAGATTTTTTACCGCTATTCAATTCAACTACCAACCCGCAAGGTTTGTATCACGATCACATTCACCTCAACTTGCAAGGTAATAAATTTGTCAGTGAAGTGATGGAGCGATCGCTTTTGGAAATACTGGGGGAGGTATCACATCCTCAGAGCGATTAAAGTTATAAATTTTAACCCAAAAAAAGGTTCGTAGTGAGCGATAAATCGCTCAATTTCAAGGACTATATCTGACCCTTCTCCTTAAGAGCGGAACGCTATGCGTAGCAAGATCCCCGTAGGGGTACGGGTAACTGAAAAGTTTGATCCCCGACTTTTCAAATAAGTCGGGGATCTGGACACTGGGAATTTTTATAACTCATTTAGGATTGCTATATCCCACAAATCAATTTGCAGGTTTATGCCTCAAGCGATTGAATGACACTCAGTAGCTGCTTAGGCGTATATGGCTTAGTTATGCGTCAGCACCTTACTTTGTTGCCCACAAGCGGTGAAATGCCTGATTTTTGCTACTACAAATTACAATAGGCACTTTTTGATTAGTCGGATTTGTTTTGATGAAGCGATACAATTCAAATCCACTTATTCCTGGTATTACTACATCCGTAACAATCGCATCCGGCTTTTCTTCTAAGATTATTTCTAGAGCTTATTTTGCACTAGTTACTTTTATTACATTGTAACCCTTTTTTCTGAGATAATGACTAATTAATTTCAATTTAATCAGATAATCTTTTCTAACTATAATAGTAGCGATCCAGGTAATAGTCAACCTTAAATCTCCAAAAAAATATGTTGGGTTTATGGAGTTATTTATTAGAATCGTAAATTAAATAATATGTTTAAAGATTACCTTTAGTAAATCACCTTGTGTAAAAGGCTTAGTTAAATAGCCTGATGCTCTGACCATCTTAGCTTTAGCTCTATCTATAAATCCTACTTTTCCTGACACCATAATCACAGGTGTATTTTTAAAATGTGAGTGTTTTCGCAGCAAAGAACAGAGTTCATATCCGTCTAAATTAGGCATTGAAATATCCAACAAAATTATATCAGGTTTTGTGCGAATAATCTGCATTAAAGCTTTTAAAGAATCCGTGACTCCGACAACAGAAAAGGTTTGCTCATCTAAATAACTTTTAATAGCATTCAATACCGTAGGACTGTCATCAATACAAAAGATTGTGTAGACTTTTTTATCAACAGGTGGTTGGGTGATTCGTTGATCCCTATGTTCATTAGTATTAATAGAGTAGGCTGGTGGTTTATAGCTGTTTGTTCTAGACGACTTTGGTGTAGTTTTAGGTTTCAGCTCATTTATTTGGAACAATTGTGAAGGGTGCGATTGAGAAGTTGGTGATGTCTGACGATAAGTCGCTTCTCTACGGGAGGCTTCTCTTTCAGAGACACCAACGCTTCGGGGTGTTTGACATCGTTCAACTAGTAAGCGGAGATTTAGATGACAAAACTTTGGCATGTCATCCAGAAAGCTTTCAGGAATAAATTCATAACTCCCTTGTTCTAAGTTCAGAAAAGACTCCAGAACTTCTAGTGCCAATTCCTCTATCAGTATCGCCGCTTGAAAGGGACTGATATATTTCTGATTGACTAACCAGCAAATAGCCAGATAATCTGGATTTGGTATTGCCTGATTTTCAATACCAGTTTCAAATATCGCCCGCAACTGTTCTTTGATTCCGCCAGGGAGAGTAGAAATTTCCTGACTCAAGCGTTGCAAATTCCTGTAAAGTGGCTCAAACATTTTCTCTGAGTAGGAGGCATAAATAAGTTTACCCTCGTCCACATATATAGACCAACAGCCTGACGTGCTAAACACCTGCAAACAACCAGTAACCGACTTACCAGTGATTTTTTTCAACAGAGATAAAGGCTGGAGCTTTTGGAAAAATCTGTATCTACTAATCGGAAGTGTCTTCATTGGGATGGCTCTGGAATAAAATTAACATTTGCAGGCAAAATTAGTGAATTACCTTTTCGGAATTCACCGCGACTTTGTTGGAAGCACTATCAGATAAATATAGCGGTCACATTTAAGTTAGTACAGAGATTCCACACCCCCCAACTGCTAATTCACCAATCTCTGTTAAGCTATAAGGCACGAATTACAACTAAACCAATTCATGTTATAGCCCAATAGCAAAATCGCCTGACTGGTTGCCAGGATATAGTATTTCAAAAATTAGATTGGTTTTCTGTATCTTTCGCTAATCTAGCCGATCTAACAGTAGCTCAAGTGTGACGCACACACCATTGGCTCTCGCCCATCAGTCACAAAAGTATCATTGTTATCAGTATTTTGCAGCCTAAAATTGCAGATACTTTAGTTATATTACAAAAGTTGTTTTGCCCCTGATGCTAAAGTTTAGAGCGACCAAAACCTACAAGACTGTAGACGTAAAGGGATTTCCTCAAGGCTTTTAGGCATTAAGTCCGCGCTGACGAACTATGTTTTTGTAGCCATGACGAGAGTCGTCGGCACTTTTGCTAGAAGTTTATTCTTGAGGGGAACTTCTAGAGTTGAGGCTGCGTTATGCGCGGCATCGTCTCACGCCACTTGACGCCAGTCCGCTCAAGTCCGGATACCCACCCTACACGGCTGGCTCCTCTACTTGGGGAAACCCCAGACGCAAGGGTAGCGTAGCGTAAAGCCTGCGGCATGGCAACTCTTAGAGAGGCTGCGCCAACGCTTAGAGCGACCTAGGAGCGTCTGACTCGCTACCGCAACTCTTAGAGACGCGCAAGGGACGCTATCGCCCTTGGCGTCTCCGCTGGGAGAAGACCGCAGTGGCCCCCTTGTCCCATCTGTGAGAGGCTAGCACCTGCCGTAGGATGCCCGTTCGCCGCAAGGCGTCCCGTTAGGGAAGGGCTGTAGGAAGAAGACCGCACTCCCTCACTGCGCTGGCCTCTCACGAATGGGCGCTCTGCTACTAAGTACTGGGCAAGAAATTCTTACTTTTGTTCTTGGTTGGGGTTCTAATCCCCATCCAAATCTTTCCAGTCCTCAGTCTCTAATCCCCAATAAAGAGTTCAATGTCTGACTTAGGTTTGTGATTGTAGAGCAACTCTTAATGTTGGGATTGGACAAAATTATCACTTGCACAACAAGAATAGTAACCTCCGACCAAGAATGAGTTAGCTGATAATTGCCGCCATGATAGTGTGTGGTGAGATGCACAGGCTACCAAATCAGCAGAAGGGAATCTCTTCATAAGTACTGGAAACGGGTTCTAATGTTGTGTGGGGCTAAATAGTCACCCTACACTGGAGTGACAAATTCAAGAACTTACAGCGATATTCTTGATTGCTAGTACATACCTGCAAAATAGCTATTTTCAGTTAGATGGTAGATAACAAGTAACGTACTCACTAAAATTCAGATTACTATAATTTTCAAAAAAAGTTAGCAGAAATATATAAACTTCATGATAAATCAGTAAAGTAAACATGAAAACTAATTAATATAATCTTTTAGTATTTATTTGTTCAGATGTCCTGAAAGACTGAAAATGTACAGTAAAAGATAATTTTGTCTGCTTATTGAATTACACTTATAAATGAGTGAATCATTTTATAGTAGCAATTTGCCATAAAAATCTCAAGTTTTAAAAGTCACAAATATAAATACAAAGTTGTACGCGTAGGCGTAGCCCATCATAGACATCGCATTCATTAACCCATAAGATATATGTAGCAAAAAGACGCAAAGAATTTCTTTGCGTCTTTGACATGAGATTTAGAAGTGAATAATCTCACTGTTATACTTCGTCATTTACTTAAAATTGCTCCCGCCAGCACCAGCTTAAAAGTGTACCACCAGCCACCAGCTTAACTACTTCCAGTACCCAATAACTGCCGTGTAGTAAATTCATTGTCGATGGAATAGCAGCAGCAGCTTCAAATAGGTTGAGTTGAACTCCTATAGCGCACATTTGCGGAGTTAAGAAATAGGTGTCAAGCATAGCTATAGTTAGTAGCAGCCCAGATAAAACAATACTGCCAATACGCCAGTGATATCGGATTTTGCCCAAAGCTAGTGCCCCGGTCAATACTACAGCAGCAGATAATAATTCCATCCGATTGAAGTTCCAAAAAATCGTATAGCCTGCTGTCGTAAAACCTGCTTGGCTCATCATCCCAGAAAGATAAAGACTAGGCATAATTACCCAGTCCAAAACTAGACTAGCACTGAGCCAAAAGCCCAAAGTCAATATGATCGCAGTTTGCCAAATTGGTCGTTTGAATTCAAAGCTAGAAATAGCAGTCATAAAATAATTGCGTGTGTTGTATTTCTTAGTTTCTAACTTCACTAGCCGTTTGACAAGAAATATCAACTAACCTTTACAAAGCGATCGCTGTTAATTTATTCTTAATCTAATACCAAGATTTTTGAAACTTAGTTGAGAAATATTAAGATTTTTTAAAAAGTAATTTACATAGATTTTACCTGTTAGAAATACTCAATTTTTTTATATCGAAAGTAACTGGTCAAGCAATATCGATAGCAATAGCAAGGGAGATGCGTTAGTTTCTTCTCTGCTAGCAAGCACAGAAACCTACCATCATTCAGGCTTCCCAATAAGTCTCTTCAGTGATGACATTGCCATCCGGCATCGTGGTGTTGCAAAGCAAAACGTTCTCCAGCAATCCAGAGTAGAAATTAATGGCTCCAGACAATTTGACATCCGTAAAATCGGTGGTTCGCCATTCAACTTCCAAGAGGTTAGTGCGATTGAATTTGCAACCAATGAGCCTCACACCTCGCAGCTTGCTGTACATCAAGTTATGAAAAATTCTTATTCTTAGTGGAGCTTCGCTCTTGGCTTTTGCCTAGTAAGAGTGGATACCTAGATATCCAAGCAAAGACTAACACTCTTGCAAAAGCGATCGCATTATCGTAATATCCCTTGTTTTGGTGAGATGTAACAAGGCGCAGTGGTTGAAAAATTTTTCATAACCCCTTGATAAGGCGTTGTTTACCGCCGTAGGCATCGCGTCCCATACCCCTGCTAGGACAAAAAGCTGAATGAAGCGCCTTTATTAGAGGCGCTTCAGCTTTTCAATACAAAAACTATAATTTTGCTAGTAATCAAAATTACTTACTGGCTAAAGCCAGAGGTGGAGGGCAATCTTCCTCCACCTCTTCGTAGTCAAAGGCTTCTTTCAGAGCAATAACTTGGTCATCAGGAAACCTAACAACCAGTTGTAGCTCCCCTCCCAATGCCTCTACGTATTTTCGCAAAGTAGAAAGCATTAAATCGGTGCGCTGTTCAATTCGAGAAACGTTCCCTTGATCAATCTGAAGGATCTGAGCTATTTGTGCTTGAGTAAACTTTAGTGATTGTCTGAGTTCCTGTCTGGTCATTTCCTCAGCTATAAGCTCTACTGATCGCGCCTCGATTTTCTTTTGGCGATCAAGCGGTAATTTCTTTAGTTTTTCTTTTAAAGTTGTCGCCATAGTTAACTCAACCTTTCTTTTGTCGCAATTGGGCTAAGTGTGCTGTAAATCTAGCGTCAGCCTTGTTTATAAGTTGCTTGTAGAAATAACTTCCACTAACACCAGACTTGTCACCAGCCACTAATAAGATTGCATTTCGTTTCGGATCGAATGCAAATGCTACACGCCATACACCATCTGCTGCTTTAAAACGCAACTCTTTCATGTTAGGGTGCTTTGAGTCTTTGAGCGTATCAACCTTTGGCCGCCCTAGTTGAGGGCCAAATTTTTCCAGTGAAGTGGCTTGAGCAAGCAACTCATCCTGTACTTCCTCTGGTAGATTATCAAACTCCGGCTCAAAGTCATCATGAAATTCAACTGTCCACTCGATTAATATTATGCGCTCAAATACATATTCACAAGAGTACATCAAGGTAACATATAAAACATAAAAATTAAGCACTTAAGCGCAAAGCCGAATTTGTCACCTGAAAAGATATTTCGACCTCATGAAAAATTTTTCACCTGGTCACAACCCCGCCCCCACAACTTGACAAGAGAGAAAAATCGTTCATGATCTTTGCCGCATCATCAACAATCTTTGGCAGTGGAGATAGAAAGACTGCGGGGTGTGTTGGCAAGTTGGAGGATGCGATCGCTCTTGACTCTGCCTAGTTGATTGGATACTTAAGTATCCAAGCAAAAAGGGATGCTCTTGGGTAGAAGTGATCAATCGCAATTCACTTGTGTGACTACCTCCCAAATCTCCAAGACATAGTCAAGGTGATGGGCATTCACGGAGATGATACTTTGAAGTTTGTGAAAAGATTTTCAACAACACCATTAAGGCTTGGTATATTAAATCTGTAATCGAATTTTGATGATTATAGTTACTGATATCAGATTCTTCCGACTTCATGTCAATCCGGAAGACAGCTTGGAGCTTGTGTTTTAGAATAAAGTGAGACAATCTAAAGTAAAGTGATACAAATTGAAACGATCAAGTCAGCGAACTTAGGTCAACCTAGTAGGTCAACCTAGTTATTTAATGAATGTTGTCGTCTAGGAACAGAAGCAAGCCAGGAGAGTGAAGCGGTGTCCACTGCGATTGTAATTTTTACTCATGAGTTTGAGCAGATCCGACAAAGAAAGATCGGTGACAAACCGAATTTTGAGCAATTAACTGCCAAGATTCGTAAATTAACCCATAGAGTTAAGCAGGAGTGGGGCAATCTTTCTGTCGAAGACCGCGAAGGGTTAAAAAAGTTTGCGTATGATTGGCTCGAACCACCAGCAAAAGGTGTGTTTAGCTTGAAGCTGGAAATTTGGGCAATAATTTATTTCTTGTTTTTGCACGTAACCAATCAGAGAGAAGCTTTCAAATCTTGCATGAAGGCTATAAATACACTGATTGACACTATTTTAGATGCTGTTGAGCGTCAAGATCCCAGTTATCAAGCGGTTTTATCTGATACTCTAGAACAATTGTACTCAGGTACAATCCAGGGCAAAGAGTTAAAACCGGAGGAAACCCGTGACTGGTTGCGAAGCATATCGGATAGAGCCATTAGAGAGGTTTGAGATTAGCCTCGAAAAATTAATTAAAAGTCACTACCGTAAAAATGAAAGAGCTAGAAATTCTTTTTGGAGTTAGTTAATGACTACATAGGTCAACTCCGCGAAAATCCTAGCTCTAATTCATTTTCAGATGACGAAGGTTTTCCCAAAAGAACGTATAAATCAGATTTTAAATTTAGAAAAATTCGATTTAGAGCGCCTGAGTTAGATGGAGCGGCAAAGAAATGTCGCTTCATGTATGTGGTTAACGAGACAAAGCGCATTGTTTATCTGTTGTGGATATACACCCACGAGGAATTTCGCACAAGACCGTCTGACGACGATTTAAGAAGAGAATTTGTAGGCATTCAACAAGAGCCAGAGCAGGAACAAGTTTAACAAGAGTGAAAAATCTAATGTGAGGCTCCGCTTCCTGAATTTGCGGTAAAGCCGCTTTTAATGCATTTCCAGCCAGAGACTGGAAACGAAAAAAATGATCGATCGGTAGTGGTTTATATGCAGTATAGTTTGACTTAAATATTGTGGCAGTGCTAAAAGTTGATGATAAGTGTTGCTAGTTCTGAATTAAGCTACCTATGAAGATTAGCTTAGTTGACGGCGAAATTGGTTAATACTGATAGATAAAAGCACTATTGCAAAAACCAAAAGTGCGATCGCATTCAACCAAAGTACGTCTAAACCTGAGCCTTTGAGCAGTATTCCCCGGACAATCGCTACATAATGACG
Source organism: uncultured Nostoc sp. (assembly GCF_937863485.1). Classification (GTDB taxonomy): domain Bacteria; phylum Cyanobacteriota; class Cyanobacteriia; order Cyanobacteriales; family Nostocaceae; genus Nostoc. The sequence continues at coordinate 27,864 of NZ_CALMFY010000057.1, forward strand.
TAGAGGATTTAGTAGCGATATATACTTCAATATTAAAGGCATATTTTCAACGGGAGAGAGCGCACCAGAAAGTTGAATCAATGGTAAATTAATAAAAAATGATGTCAGTACAACTTGTTGCTGAGTACGACATATTGTTGCCAGCATAATCCCAATGCCAATTCCTACAAATAAATAAAGTCCTGATAGTCCTAAAAATAGAAAAGCATTGCCTCGAAAAGGCACTCCAAAAACTAATCTTCCCAAATTCAAAGCTAAGATGACATCACCCATCAACAGAATAAACAGCGGCACAATTTTAGCTAACAAAATTTCCCAAGCTTCAGCTGGAGTCATTAACAGTTGTTCAAGAGTTCCTGTATCCTTTTCTCGGACAACTGTGACTGAAGAAACTAAAGAACTAATTAGTGTCAAAACTACTCCCAAAACCCCTGGAATGAAAAACCAACTACTCACTAGTCCAGGATTATAAAGAAAGGTTGTTTCCGGGTTAATTAATGCTGGTGCTTGATTAGATGAAAATCGTTGATTAAATTGAGAAATAATCTGACTTAAATAACCTTGAGCAATGCCAGCAGTATTAGCATCTACTGCATCAACTAAAACCTGTATGTCGGCTGGTTTTTCTTCGGATAAATGGCGGTTAAAATCGTAGGGAATTACCAATCCTGCTGTGATTTTTCCCTGTCGCACTTGCTCACCTAAGTCCTGATCGTTGAACATATATTTTTCAACTACAAAGACTTTATTTTCAGTTAATTCAGCAACTAGCTCTCGGCTTTCATAAGTATTAGCATAATCAACGATTCCTAATTTTAGATAATGCACATCTGGATTCAGAGAGAACCCATAAATTAGCATTTGGATTGTGGGAGGAATTATCAATAATACTAGTGTTTCTTTACTCCTCAAAATTTGGCGAAATTCTTTAATTGCTAAACTCCAGAATCGGCTATTGAACAATCTTTGGATTAATTTCATGGTTAATTTAGTTCTAAATTATAAAAAGGGTATATATAGAGACGCGAAAAATCTTTGTCTGTACAGGAGTGAAAGAAGCTTTCTATCTGGCTTTCAGGGTGAGGTGCTGTACTTGATTTAGTTGCAAACTGCTGTATAAAATAATAAATATAATATTCAGGTAATGATTAATCTGATAATTGCATTCGTTTTAATATCCCACGGGCTGCATTAAATAGCAATAACCCTAAAATAACTAGCATTAAAAATGAGAACCAGACCCCTGGCCACCCAGTGCCGCGTACATAGGCATCACGAGTAATTTCAATATAATAACGTGCTGGAACAATATAAGTAATTAGTGAGAGTGGGAAGGGTATATTAGTAAGCGGATAAATGAATCCACTTAGTAATAAAGATGTCAAAAAACCTAGTAACGCAATAGTCTGGACGGCAGCATTTTGAGTGGGAGAGCGAATACCAATTAATAAATCAAACATAGTACTATCTATCAAAAACATTAGTGTACCCATTAATAATGGCGTTGGATCTCCAGCTAATGTCAATTGCCAAATTATTACACTCATGATTATAATAAGTGAAGCTTCGCTAATTCCAATTAGTAGGTAAGCTAAAGCTTTTCCTAAGAGGAATTCTTCAGCGCTGAGATTAGAAGTGTAAACTTGTAATATTGTCCCTTTTTCTTTTTCCCGCACCATAGTAATTGCTGTTAATAAGGAGGGAAAAATCCATAAAATCACTGCGAAAACACCTGGCACTATTGAAAGAGACTCTTTTCTTCCTGGATTAAACCAGAGGCGGATATGGGCAATAACTTTATCAGATGATGGTTGGAAGCCAGAATTTTGAAGAAAAAATCTTGTTGTTGCTTGAATACTGTTTTTGATAACTCGTGCATTATTTACATCAGTTCCATCAACTAAAATTTGTACTGTGCTAGTTAAACCAGATTTAATGCGACGACTGAAATCTGGGGGAATGACCACAGCAGCTTTTGCAAGTCCCTGATCAATTGCCCATTCAGGATTTGGAATTGTAGGTTTTGCATTTGAATTCAGAAGCGGAAAGCTATGATTATTAATTTGTTCAAATTGATTGGTCGCAAATAAACGCTCAGTATAAGCACGACTAAGGGGACTGATGTCAAAATCTTGGACAAATAAGGGAATATTTTTAGATTCTAATCGAATAGCAAAACCGAAGATAATTAAGCTGATAAATGGTAGGAGAAATGCTAGTGCTAAAGTAAAGCGATCGCGCTGAAATTGGGCTAATTCCTTGCGACATTGAGAGAAAATTCGTTTCATGTGTTATGGGTCATTTGTCCTTAATTATTAATTCTCCCCCTACCTCCCCTACTCCCCCCTCTCCTCTTCTTGGGTACGTTGTACAATACCAATAAATGCATCTTCGAGAGAAAAGGGAATGGGTCGCAGAGAGCGAATATTAATCTTCTGTGTTTGTAAAATTGAGCGGATATAGGGAATATCTGAGTCTGGATGATCGAGAACAAGGTGTAAGCGATCGCCAAAAATTGATACTCGCCACGGTGCCAATTGAGTTTTGAGTAAATTAGAGGCATCTTGGGTTTTATCGGTTACAACCTCTACAAGTTGACCAGGTTGAGCAGCTTTAATCTGACTCGGCGAACCCTGTGTCACCACTTCACCCGCCACCATAAACCCCATCCTGTTACATTGTTCTGCTTCTTCTAAATAATGGGTAGTCACCAGTACTGCTGTACCTGCTCTGGCAAACTCATTAATCAATCGCCAGAACTGACGACGTGCTAAGGGGTCTACTCCTGATGTCGGTTCATCTAAAAACAAAATTTCTGGCTCGTGCATCACTGAAGCGCCAAAAGCTACTCGCTGCTTCCATCCTCCTGGTAGTTGTCCCGTGAGCATATTTTCTCTGCCAACTAAACCACAGGTGGCAAGTACCCAGTCAATTTTGGTGCGGCGTAACCGACTTGGTACACCATAAACTCCACAGTAAAATTCCAGATTTTGGATAATAGTCAAATCATCGTAGAGGGTGAATTTTTGGCTCATATAACCGATGCGTTGGCGCACAGCCCTGCTACGCAGATTCTGAGTTTGTCCAGCTAAAGAAATTTTTCCAGATGTTGGTTCTAAAAGACCACAGAGAATCTTAATCGTAGTTGTCTTTCCTGCACCATTCGCTCCTAACAACCCGTAAATTTCACCATAGCTAACTTCCAAATCTACACTCTTAACTGCCTGGAAGTCGCCAAACACCTTTCTTATTTTATTTGCACCAATAGCAATAGATGCAATTCCTCTTTCCTCAGACCTTCTTTTTGTACTGGGAAAAGCCATAAATTCTGGGTCATTGCCAGATGCACGCAGACGGGAAACAAAAACGTTTTCTAAGGTAGCGTCAGTAGTTTGAATGCTGTCAAGTTGTAGCCGCTGCTGAGTGAAAATTGTTTGAACTGCCGCTGTACCGACTGCGACATCTTTAACTAGTACATCCAGGCGATCGCCAAAGGTTTGCACATCGACAATTGATGTCTGTTTGCTATTTGTCGCCTCATGTAATACTCGTTCAGCTGCTTCAATGTGCTGAGTCCGAACTTCCAAACGCTGTAAACCCAGACTCTCTCGCAACTGAGAAAGGGTGCCAATTTGCTGAATTTCGCCTTCATACATTAAAGCAATGCGATCGCACCTTTCGGCTTCATCTAAATAAGGTGTCGCCACAACTACTGTCACTCCCTCTGCGGCAATGGCGGCGAGAACATCCCAAAATTCTCGCCGAGATACCGGGTCAACTCCTGTAGTCGGCTCATCCAACAGCAGAATTTCGGGTTGGGAAATCAATGCACAGCACAAAGCTAATTTCTGCTTCATCCCACCGGAGAGGCGACCAGCCAAGCGATTGCCAAATTTATCCAAACTCATTAATCGCAGATATTTCTGACGACGCTCAAAGAATTGCTGTTCGGGAACTTCCCGCAATCCCGCAGTGTAACGCAGATTTTCATCAATGCTCAAGTCGAGATACAGTGAGAATTGCTGTGTCAGATAACCAATAGATAAACGGGCATCGCGGGGTGGTTTGCCTAAAATCTGGATATTGCCAGCAGATGCTTCCATGACCCCACCCAAAATATGGAAGGTGGTTGTTTTTCCTGCACCATCAGGGCCAATTAAGCCAAAGATTTCTCCCCGTTGGACGGCAAAATCTATTCCCTTAACCGCGACTAATTTTCCATAACGTTTGGATAAACCTTCTACCTGAATTACTTCTGCACCAATTTTGGGATGACTTAATGAATCGCCCAGATCAGCAGATGGCGTGATGGTAGTCATAGAATTTTGGATTGGGGAATTGGAGTATAGCAAAGGTCAGCCCCTTCCCTACGGGACGCTGCGCGAACGGGGAAGTCAAAAGTCAAAAGTCAAAAGTCAAAAGTCAAACATTTTGAACCCCATAAATTTAGTTGCTCTGAGTCAACTGACGTAGTATTTCTTGTACTACGTATCTCGAAATACATTTTTTTTATTTTCCATAAATAAATTTAGGGGCTTGTACCTTTTTGTTTCTGGTCATTTTTTTGCCTCTGGTGCGATGCTAATCTCAGCATCAGCTGGCATTCCTGGCTTGGCGAATCCATTGGGGTTGTCGATGGTGATTTTGACGCCAAAAACTTGTTTAACCCGGTCTTGCTGGAAATAAATATTCTCAGGGGTAAAAGATGCTTCGGTGTCAACGGCAGCAATTTTAGCACTTAAGGGTTTTTTGGGTGCTGAATCTAGAAATACCTTCGCTAACTGACCAACTCGCAGTTTTCCAATTTCGCCTTGGGGGATAAAACCACGTAAATAAACTGTTTTGGGATCAATCACTGTGAGCAGGGTTTTGCCAGTGGTAACAACGGCTCCTGGTTCTACACTCCGGCTGACGACTACGCCTTCAATTGGGCTTTTCACATTCAGGTAAGCAATCTGGGCTTTAGTTTCTTGCTGAGAAGCTTTGGCATTGGCGACATCAGCTTGAGATGCGGCTAGTTTTAAGCGTGTCTGTGCCAATTGGGCGCGTAATCCACCTAGTTGGGCGTTACGAATAGAAGGATTTAACGCTGTGCTTTGGGCTTGGGTCAATTGTCCTTGGGCAGAATTGACTAATTTCCGATAAGAATCTACTGCTGCTTGACGTGATTTCAGGGTAGCAAGGGCAGTTTCAAGGCTTGTTTGGGCTTGGTCAAATTGTTGCTGGGTAACAGCTCCGTCAGCAACCAATTTAGTGTAGCGAGCGCGATTTATTTGCGTGAGTTTCAATTCCGATTTGGCTTGTTCTACTTGAGCGATCGCTTGATTTAGTTGCGCCTGACTTGAAGCAACCGATGACTCAGCTTGAAAAATCTGACCTTTGGCATCGCCTCGCGCCTGTTGTAAAGAAAGCTGATTTTCCATAATCTGACTTTCTAGGATATTGATTTGCAACCGCGCCTGTTCTTCTTGTTTGCGAATGGAATCTAAACGGGCATCTGCACCCTGAAGTTGTGCTTGAATTTCTGCATCATCCAACTTCACAATCACTTGCTCTTTATGGACTGCATCCCCTTCTCGCACTGCTACTGACTCGATTCGACCCGCTACTTTTGCACCAATGTCAGTTTCATAGCCTTCAATGCGACCGCTCAAGCGCAGCGCGTTAGCTTCCGAATGCGGTAAGAGAAAAAACCAAGTTGCTACACCTGCACCTATGAGTAATAGGGCTACGGGGATAAGCACAGCAGGAGACAGTTTACCTTTTTTTTTCTCCGGTACAGCACCATCAATGGGTTCTTGGGGTGGCGAGATTAACTGAGTCATATTGGAGTGGGGAAGAATATCAGAATGACGGTTATAAATTGGTTAGATTAAGCGGCATTTACTTTTGCCCTGACATCAATACCATCTTCCATATAGACGATGTGATCGGCAATATCAAGAATCCGGTTATCATGTGTCACTAAAAGAATTGTCAAACCTTATTATTTAGCTAATTTTTACATAATTTCCACAACATCGCTGGAGAAAAATCTGCATTATTCGCTCTTTAGAGCGTTGGTAAAGATGTTGCCATCTTTGCTAATGCAGTATCTGCAATTGCAAAAAGGCTAAACATTCACCTTATTGGGTGAATCAATCAGTCTAGCAGTTACTCATACTCAAACCTAGAGCCATGCATAAACTTCTTGATTGCGATCGCCCTCGATTCAAAGAGGAAAATTTATCAGCGATCGCATCACATTGCATTCCCTCCAGTTTTGTCAGAAACAATAGCACAAAAATGTGCAATACTCACCATTTATGAGAACTCTATTTGCCTTTATGCTGAAGCGGAAAGTAGAAAAAACAGTTATGAAATTTGCCCAAAATCCCACCCGCCACCAAGGCTTGCTAAAAGCCCTAACTCTAGGTTTTTTTTTGTTGGCATTCGTAATGCCCACCAGTGTTTTAGCCGACGAAAGCGAACAAGCCAAAGCTTTTGACCACACAACCACGCTCCAAACTATACTTACCAGCAGTCATCGCTTTGCTGCAAATCGTGACCGAGACAAGTACCGTCACCCAGCCCAGACTCTTGAATTCTTCGGTCTGCGCTCGAATATGACTGTGGTTGAATTGTGGCCGGGGGGTGGTTGGTATACCGAGATTCTTGCCCCGTTTCTACAGCAAAAGGGACAATTCATAGTTACCAACTTTGCTCCCAGCACGAGTAAACCGGCTTTGACTTTCCAACAGAAGCTAGCAGGTGAGCCAAAGATTTTTGGTAAGGTCAAAGTCGTTGAAATTAATCCCCCAAATGAACTTACCCTAGCCCCAGACAATTCCGTGGACATGATTCTTACCTTCCGTAATATTCACAACTGGGTTAAGGCTGGATATGCCGAGCAGGTTTACGCGGCGGCTTACAAAGCACTCAAGCCGGGGGGCATCCTGGGAGTGGAAGAACACCGTGCCAAACCAGGCATTTCTTTGCAAGAGAGTATCAAAACTGGCTATATGTCTGTTGATGGGGTAATTGCTGCTGTGGAGAAAGCCGGCTTCAAATTGGTGGGTAAATCAGAGATTAACGCCAACCCAAAGGATACTAAAGACTATCCAGGTGGAGTCTGGACACTACCTCCGACCTTGAGCCAAGGACAAAAAGATAGGCAACGCTTCCTCGCCATTGGGGAGAGCGATCGCATGACTCTCAAGTTCGTTAAACCCAAAGCCCCCTAATTAGATATGTGCGATCGCGTAGTCTGCCGTAGGCAATCGCCTGCCTCTATCTTGCTGAGGCAAACACGCTCCTTGCGGCATTCAAGCGATCTAACAGTGCGTCTGGTAGAGAGGAAAACAAAAGAGCGATGGTGCAGAGCGCCTGCCAGAGGCGATATCTACAGACTACTAGTACAGCGCGGCAAAAATAAACAACCCATTTCAAATTATTTTTCCTGAAATGTCCAGACTCCTTTATCCCAATCTCCATCTGTTGGAGGTGATTGTAACCAATGCTGACAACGCAACAGATGCAACATAGCAGCTTTATCATGCTTGTCTGCTGCCAAAACTTTGGCAAATTCAGCTCTAGCAAAGGTAAACTGGCGCTTAAGGTAATACTCGCGTCCTTTATGATAGTGCTCAATCACTTGCAGTTTTTCGCTTTCAATGGAATCAGAACGCAAACCCAGTAATTCATATATGGCTACTGGCTCATTTCTGCCTTTGACACGAATGTAATCTAATTCCCTAGCCCAAATATAATCTTGGCATGGTTTAAAAGTGTTATGGCTAATAATAATATCGCAACCATACTGTTTACTAACACTTTCTAGTCTGGAGCCAAGATTAACACCATCGCCAATAGCGGTAAATTCCATCCGCTTACTAGAGCCAATATTCCCACTAATCACGGTGTCAGAATTGATGCCAATGCCAATCTTAATTCCGGGCTTATCAACTGCGTAGCGGCGTTGATTAAATTCGTGCAGGCGATCGCGCATTTCTAAGGATGTTTGCACTGCCATCCAAGCGTGGTTTTCTAAGGGTAGGGGAGAACCAAACACAGCCATGATGGCGTCGCCGATGTATTTGTCAAGAGTACCTTTATGTTTAAAGACTGCCTCTACCATTGATTCAAAATATTCATTAAGCATACTCACCACTTCTTCTGCTTCCAAGTTTTCTGTCAAAGTGGTGTAGCCGCGAATATCAGAAAATAAAATCGAAACTTCTTTGCGATCGCCTCCTAGTTTAGCGTCATCTAGTTTCAGCAATTCTTCGGCTAATTCTTGGGTCATGTAGCGGTACATCGTACTCTTGAGTCGCTTCTCATCACTGATATCTTCCATCACCACTAGCGCCCCACAGATTTGCTCTTGGTCGCTAGCATCGGCAATTGTATTAATCGATAAATTAATACTATGCTGTTTGATACTAGTGCTTAAAAGTGTGCGATCGGGGTAATATTGCTGGCGGCCTTTTAAGTCAACTGCGTGTAAAGCATCCTGATACCACTTGCTAAAGTCACCTTCTTTGATGCCGATCGCATCAGTAACTAATTTACCTTCTAAACGGTCTTCTGGCCCCAGTCCTAGCAAACGTTTGGCACTTTCATTAGCGGCGATAATTAATCCAGTTTTATCAGTGGAAACCACTCCATTGGAAAGACTACGCAGAATATCCCGTTGCATTTGTTCTTGTTGCTTGACTGTGGCAAACAACTGGGCATTTTGCAGCGCTACTCCCGCTTGAATATTAAAAGCTTCCATAAATTCTTCATCATTGCGGTCAAAGCTAGCTTGGAAGCAATCAGGAGCTTTCGGCCAATCAGCTGGATTATAATGGGGAAAATCTCCTGATTTCTTTTTATTTACGAGTTGGGTAACGCCAATCAGTTGTTGATCGGCGTTAAATACTGGCATACAAAGCAAGCTACAGGTACGATAGCCATTTTGCTGGTCAATTTGTTTGGCTGTCTCCGAGTCAGGATCGTTGTACAAGTCAAAAGCAATATTTAGTTTTTTGCCAGAAACAGCTACTAGACCAGCAAAGCCTTTACCTACGGGGACTCGCAACTCCTTAATTGAACCATCATCCTGGGTGATTTTCGTCCACAATTCATCGCGATCGCGGTCTATTAACCATAAGGTACTGCGATCGGCATTCATCAGTTCCTTGGCTTCATCCATCACCCGCTTCAGGGTGTCTTCTAAGTCGAGACTGCTTTGAGAGAGGGACTTGATCGCCTTCATCAGCGCCGCCACTGCTCTTTGTTTTTGGGTGGCTACATAAAAAGAGCGTGAGGATTCTAAAATTAGGCGAATCGAAGCGGCAAATTCTCGAAATAATTCTTCGTCAGCACAGATAAAACCTTTGGTATCAATGCGCTCTGCAAGTGGAGCATCGTGATTATTTCCAGATTTTAATTTATTCAGTAATTGCACTACCGCAACTAATTGCCTATGTTCATTCAACAATGGCAAAGCCAGCATGGTGTAGGTGCGATAGCCAGTTCTTTTTTCTTGTTCTTGGGCAAAATGCGATCGCGGGTCACTATAAAAATCAAAGGGAATATTGATAACTTGCTTGGAGGTGGCGACTTCCCCAGCAATGCCTTTATCAGCGGGGATGCGAATTTCTAAAGAGCGATCGCCCTCCCCCTCAGCCAGAATTGACCAGAGTTCTTGTTTTTCTTCATCCAATAAAAATATCGTTGTCCGGTCTGCCCCTAATAATTCCCCGGTTTTCAAGGTAATCGAATGCAACATTTCTTGCAGAAGAGTTTCAAACCCGTGAGAATCCAGCATTGACAGGGTTTGATGGACAATCTGTAATTTTTGCTCGACATCCTTAACGACCTGTTTAAAAGTATCCTGAGTCAGGGGAGCAAGAAACGTAGAAAAAGTTCCTTGTCTTGTGGCAAGAGCACCTACAGGAGCCGAATTTGCTTGTAATTCGCGGTTTTCTTGGTTGTGAACACCAATAATCATATCGGCGGTCTCCCCACAACTTCCTTGATACACTGACATAATCGGTATTTTATATAGCAGGATAAGATTTTAGATTTAACAATGAAATTAAATTTATGTAAGTGGTGCTAAAAACAACAATTGCTTGATATTACCCATAGTTTAATCGCTTGTTTAGCTAGCGTCATCCTGTGGAGTCAGGTGGAAGTCAAGCAATTTTGGATCATGGAATTGTCGTAAGCGTTGCGTAAAGCCTGCGGCAACTCTTAGAGACGCTCTTGCGTTCGCTTAGAGCGAGTCCGCGAGCGTTAGATTTGGAATTTGGGATAATTATGATGTCCGGGCAATTAAGCATAATACCCCAAGCCCAAAGAGCCAAAGCTGCGTTTGAGCTAACCTAAGAGCCTGCTGTTAGGGGGTGGGATGAATTTCATTTTCAAAAAATTTATTTTTGTTAGGACTTACGCAAGAACTCTCTGAAACTCTTATTCCTTTGTGTCCAACTCTTGGAGACGCTGCGCGTAGCTTGCTTCTCCGTAGGAGTATGCGTCCTTTGCGGTTCGTTTTATCATGATTTTGCGTAAGTCCTGTTTGTAATGAATCTAAGGGACTTCCAGTTAAAAAACCATCCCATCTCCGGGGCGCAAGGCCAAGATCCCCTACAAATGTACAAATAATTTTGGATAATTTATTTTTTGTCAGTCCCTAATAACACGATCGCCTTTACCAATTCCTGTGGATCTACAGGTTTGGAAATATGCTGTTGAAATCCGACAGCGATCGCTTGCTGCTGATCCATCTCACCAGCATAGGCAGTTAAGGCGATCGCTGGAATTGTCCCGCCTTGCTCTGGTTTTAGACTTCTCACCTGTCGCATCAGCATGTAACCATCCATTTCTGGCATCCCAATATCGCTGATGATCAGATTTGGCTGGGATTGACTCAGTGTAGTTAAAGCTGCAATGGCTGAGGTTACGGTGATCACAGTTGCACCATACTGCTCTAGCATGAAGGACAAAAATTCTCGCATATCTGCATCATCATCCACCACGAGAATCTGTAAGCCAGACAAGGGTGAAGATTGATCTGCCAGAAGTGAGGAATTATCTTTTGCATCCTTGATTCCTTTGCTTTCATCCTGTAAGCATGGAAGTATGACGGTGAAAGTTGCTCCTTGTCCTTCGCCCAGGCTTTCTGCTTGAACAGTTCCCCCGTGAAGTTCTACAAGATGCCGGACGATCGCTAATCCTAAACCTAAACCGCCAAATTTTCGAGTTGTGGCACTATCTGCTTGACGGAAATAATCAAAGACATAAGCTAAGAACTCAGGTACAATCCCCTTCCCTGTGTCAGTTATGCAGATTTGTACCTGTAAGCCAACCTGCTCTAATTTAATTTTTACCTGTCCCCCAGTGGGAGTAAACTTAATGGCATTGGAAAGGATATTCCAAATGACTTGTTGCAATCGATTGGCATCGCCTAAAACTTGCCCGACATCAGATTCAAGAATTGTCTGAATCTCGATGGACTTGGCCTGTGCTGATAAACGCACTGTCTCGATCGCAGCTTCAATGACTGATACCAAATTAATCGGGTAGAAGTTGAGATTAAGTTTACCCTGAAGGATGCGGGAGACATCGAGCAAATCTTCAATCAATTGGGTTTGTAACTTGGCGTTGCGCTCAATGGTTTCGAGGGCGCGATCGCTTGTTAATTGGTCAAGTTTGCGGGTTCGCATCAGTTTTGTCCAACCCAGAATTGGGTTAAGCGGTGTTCTCAGTTCATGAGACAGCACAGCTAGAAATTCATCTTTGATCCGGTTTGCTGATTCAGCAGCGTTTCGCGCCGTTCGTTCGGCTTCGTAAAGGTGGGCGCGAGCGATCGCTTGGGCGCATTGTTGAGCAACAGCCAAGATAAACGCTTGATCTTCTCCACTAAGTAGTTGAGGCTGGGCAAATCCCAAAGTTATACCTCCAACTGCCCAACCTTCTACCATCAATGGAATAGAAATCCAGGGATCAATGTCATATTGAGCGTAAATTTCAGCTAGATGAGGGTAACGAGCTATCTGATTTTGTCTCGATTGTGCCCAAATAGGTTGCCCAGTCCGCACGGCTTCTGCTAGGGGAAAGGGTAAATCTATGGCAAAATGCCGCCAAGTGTCCAGCAAATCTTGGTTATAGCCAACCGCACGCACAATTTCCAGTTCAGTTTTACTTTCATTCAGCAAAGCGACGAGGGCTGAACTAGCTCCCAAGGCAGCCATGCTCTGCTCGACAATGACTTCAGATACTTGGGCTGGTGTCAGCGATTCTGAAAGGGCAGCTGTGATCGACTGGAGACGGGCAATTCGCTCTAATGCTCGCTCTGCTGTTGTTTGTGCTTGCTGCGCTTCTTGGTAAAGGCGGGCATTATCGATGGCGATCGCAGCTCGATGGGCAACATCTTCTGCCAGTGACAAGTCAGCTATGCTGTAACGACGTTCTGATTCAGCAGTCACAAAGGAAATTGCACCAAAAATTCTTTCACGTGCCATCAAGGGCAAAATTATACATGACTTTAAACCAAGTTCACGCAGAATCCGCAGATGTTCTGGATCTTCGATGGCTGCTGCTAGGGCTGCATCTGAAATTTCAGTTACCATTTCTGCAAGTCCTGTACGCAGCACCTTAGCCACACCTTCAGATACATCCAAATCTCTGGGATAACGCTGATAGAGTTCCCAGGCGAGTTTCACTTTCTCTGGATCTCGGTGGGCAACTGCTACTTGATTAATTGCTTGATTGTCTTGCAGGAGATTAACACTGCACCAATCGGCAAAGTAGGGCACAACCAGGTTTGCCACGCTTGTTAGCGTGCTTTCGTAATCAAGGGAAGAGGCGAGTGTTGTACTGACTTGAGCCAAAAACGCTGCTCGTTGCTGAGCGGCTTCTGCTTCCAGACGGGCAGTTTGCTCTTGAATTAGTTGAATACGTTTGGCTTCAGATTGTTTGCGATCGGTGATATCAAGCACAACACCACTCATGTGTGTGGCTTTATCTGCTTCGTTGAAAAAGGCTTTTCCCCGGCAGGCTAGGTAGCGGATGCTGCCGTCATTCCAAATAATTCGATATTCTAAATCATGCTCCACGCCTTCGTTAATCGCTCGACTCAAAGATTGAGCCAGCAATCCCCGATCATCTGGATGCAGGCGAGCTAAAATTGCTTCGGAGGTGGCAACAAAGGTTTCAGGTGTTAACCCAAATAGTTGATAAGTTTGCTCATCCCAGTCAAACTGATCATTGGTAATATCCCAACTCCAAACACCGATTTGGGCAGACTTCAACGCCAGGTTGAGTTGTTCTTGGCTATTTTCTAGACCTTGATAAAGATGAGCATTTTCTAGAGAAATCGCAATTTGAACTGTCAAAATCTCTAGTACAGCAAGTTTATCCTGTGTAAAAGCGCTGGGGATGAGATTGTTTTCTAAATATAAAATACCAAGTAGTTTCGACTGACGGGCGATCGGCAAACAAAGTACAGATTTAGGTTGCTTTTGAATTACATACTCATCTCCAGAAAACAGATTCAGCTCAGTGGCATTCGGCAAAATCACTGTTTCTTGAGTTCGCTGAACATAATTCAGGATTGATTGAGGAATAACCTGTGAAATGTCGCCCTTTAATACGGGTCGATAAATATTGGGCTTTGCTGCCTGGGGATTAACCTTAGCTTCTACTTCTATTACCATATTTTGCTCGGTTTCAAGCAACAAATAACCGATTTCTGCTCCTGCTTGCTCGATGACAATCTGCATTAATGTCTTCAACAACCGTGAAAGCAAAATTTCACTAGATATTGTTTGAGATGCTTTAACAACCGATAGAAAGTCTAGATGTTCACCTGTAGTAAAAAAGGTTCCGTTAGAGACAGACTGTTGTCGTGGCAATAGCTGAGGATAGCACTCTTCGAGTTGCTTGACTTTAGCAGATGCCTCCCAGCGTCCATAGGAATTTTTAGCTGCTTGCAAGTAGGTTTTGGCAATTAATTCAAACTTCCGCTCTAATCCCAGCGACTTTGATTCATCGGCAATTAAGGCGTAAGCAGCTTGTTGAACTCGATCATGGTAAAAACGATAGTTTTTTTGGGTACTTTCATCTGACTCAATGGGGATAATTAATCCTCTTAAAATTGCTTCAACAAGTGCGTTTGCCGTTTCTTGAATAGATTGTTCACCAACGATCGCTAAAACTTCTAAATCAAAGCGATTACCAATACAGGAGGCTAACTTAAGCACCTGTTGAGTTGGGGGTGGCAGTTTTTGCATCCGCCCAATCATCAAATTGACAATATTATCTGTAATGCCTTGGGCTTCAATCTGAGCTAGATTCCATTGCCAAACACCATGTTGGCGATCAAAATTCAGCAGATTTTCTTGATGCAGTGTTTTTAGAAATTCATTTACAAAAAAAGGATTACCGTCAGTTTTTTGGATAATTAATTGAGCAAGAGGTTCGACTCGTTCTGCTGAACTATGCAATGTATCAGCAATCAACTGATTTACATAAATAAGATTTAAGGGAGTCAGTACAATTTCAGTTATTTTTGCTCCATACTGGTGAACCTTCTCCATCATCAAATTTATGGGATATACAACATCTATTTCGTTATCTCGATAGGCCAAAATGAAGCAGAGATACTGGATATTAGAGCCAGTAATAATAGTTTGAATTAAGTTTAAAGTAGCGCTGTCTGCCCACTGCATATCATCTAAAAAAACAGTGAGTGGATGCTCTTTTTGAGCAAAGACGCTGATAAAGTTCTGAAACACCAAGTTGAATCGATTTTGAGATTCAGCAGGCCCCAATGGTATATGAGACTGTTCTCCAATGATTAGTTTAAGTTCTGGAATTAGATTAGCAATTAGTCTACCATTGTTCCCTAATGCTGCTTGTATTCGCTTTTTCCAGGTAGCAAGTTTATCTTCGGGCTGCATTAAAATTTGCCGAACAAGTGTTTGAAAAGCTTGAACAATGGTGGAATAAGGAATATCTCGTTTGTATTCATCAAACTTACCACAGATAAAAACCCCGTGTTCTTTGACAATCGGCTTGTGAATCTCTTTCACCAGAGAAGATTTCCCAACCCCAGCATAGCCAGAGACAAACACTATCTCTGGTTTTCCTTGGCTAACAACTCGCTCAAATGCTTGGAGAAGCTTGGCAATTTCTTGTTCTCGTCCATACAATTTCTGGGGAATTTGAAAGCGCTCTGAGATATCTTGCTCACCCAAAACAAAGGATTGGATTTCTGTGGTTGTCTGCAATTGCTCTAAGCACCGTTCCAGATCAAATTGCAGACCTAAAGCGCTCTGATATCTCTGTTCTGCAACCTTGGACAGCAATTTTATGATGATGTCACAAAGCATTTCGGGAATATCAGAGTTTAGCTTTTTCGGGGATGGCGGAGATTTGGCGATATGACAATGCACCCACTCTAAGGGGTCTTTGCCTTGAAACGGTAGCTCACCTGTGAGCATTTCATAGAAGGTGACTCCCAGTGAATACAAATCGCTGCGATGGTCAATCCCTCGATTCATCCGCCCGGTTTGCTCAGGTGACAGATATGGTAGACTGCCTTCAATGCGACTGGAACTGCTAACCCTTTGCTGCTCATAGGGAATGAAAGCAGCAATTCCAAAATCAGCAATCTTGACCTGATTAGTTTCGAGGTTAACTAAGATATTTTGTGGCTTAATATCTTTGTGAACAATGTGATAGCTGTGAATTTGTGCAAGTCTGCTGGTGATTTCAATAGCAATCTTCAAAAATGGAACAGGCTGTTGAAATTGGTCTAGCAACAGGTCAAGCGATCGCCCCCCAAAATCCTCCATAATTAGATAAGGGATTCCCTGGTGCATCTCTAAGGCGTAGGCTTTGACTGCTGCTGCAATGTTTAACCTTTGAGCGATCGCATACTCATGCTTAAATTGCTCAATATTATTGGGTGTACACTGTTCTGGACGTAGCCCTTTGATAATTACCGGACACTGATCTTTAACTTTGATTCCACGGTATATGACTGCTTTTACCCCTGCTTTTAACAAAGTGACAATTTGAAATCCGGGTAATGCAATCATCATGCCAAATACTCCAGGCGTACTTCTTCAGGAATAATCCGAGCTTAATTGTATTTTAAATACATTTCCTTGGGCAGATTAAATTTAGATAATATTAGGTTTGGATAATTACTTTTACTGACTCCTAAACCAAAAATAAGCTAAAATTCAAGCAGAGTAAGCATTCCCCGCTCATTAACTCCCCATGCTTGATAACCTGCAAACCCAAATTTACCAACTAGAACAATTTGCCAACAGCCTCGTTTCTAACCAACTGACACACCTGAGTGTGGCGAGTATTGGTATCATCTTTGCAGCTGGCTTGCTCACTAGTCTCACACCCTGTATGCTTTCTATGCTGCCAATTACCATTGGTTACATCGGTGGTTATGAAGCCAAAAGCCGTTTGCAAGCAGCTGCTCAATCAACTTGGTTTGCTTTCGGATTAGCAACTACATTGGCAGGATTAGGAATATTAGCAGCTTTGGTAGGAAAAGTCTACGGTCAAGTGGGAATTGGTTTGCCGATTATCGTCAGCATTATCGCCATTCTCATGGGGCTGAACTTACTAGAAGCTCTACCTCTGCAATTTCCATCCTTGGGTGAAACGAATTGGATTTCGCCAGATTTACCAGCAGGATTGCGTTCCTATTTGCTGGGGCTGACTTTCGGCTTAGTCGCATCCCCTTGTAGCACGCCTGTTTTAGCTAGCTTACTAGGTTGGATTGCCAATACACAAGACTTAATTTTAGGCGCTGTTTTGCTACTTTCTTACACAGGCGGTTATGTAGCACCATTGATTTTGGCGGGTACTTTTACAGCTTCAATTAAAAAGTTACTGGAATTGCGTCGCTGGTCTGGTTGGATTAACCCAGTCAGCGGGGCGCTGTTGGTAGGATTCGGTGTATTTTCCTTAATTTCTCGGATTCCCATTGGCAGTTTTTAATTTCAATCCTTGATAGTGCCTGATTGAGATTTATATTATCAATACATTTGTAATATTTTACACATAATGACTTTAGAAGATTCAGCGGACAAAGAATTAAAATGGTGGGCAGTACCTGGGCAATTCTTACGGCAGGAGCTTTTGCCTGTACTGACCAACTTACGACTAGCGATCGCACTATTTCTATTGATTGCAATCTTTAGTTCCACCGGAACTGTAATTGAGCAAGGTCGCTCACCCGCATTCTACCAAGCTAACTACCCAGAACATCCAGCTTTATTTGGTTTCTTAACTTGGAAGGTAATTCAGGTAGTTGGGTTAGACCACGTATATCGTACCTGGTGGTTTCTGGCATTACTCATCTTATTTGGCACTAGCTTAACTGCTTGTTCTTTTACTCGTCAGTTACCAGCCTTAAAAGCTGCCCAGCGCTGGAAATATTACGAAGAACCACGGCAATTTCAAAAGTTAGCTTTGAGTGCAGAACTAGATACTGGTTCTTTGAATTCTCTCAGCGAAATATTACAGAAACGCCGCTATAAAATTTTTCCAGATCAAGAAAAAGAAAATCTTCTCTATGCCCGTAAGGGAATAGTCGGACGCATCGGCCCAATTATCGTTCATATTGGCATCGTAGCTATTCTGCTAGGCGGAATTTGGGGGGCGATGACTGGGTTTCTTGCTCAGGAAATGGTTGCCAGTGGTGATACATTTCAGGTGAGAAATATTGTAGATGCTGGCCCTTTAGCAGCAGCTCAAGTCCCGAAAGATTGGTCTGTGCGAGTCAATCGTTTTTGGATTGACTATACTCCATCTGGCGGCATTGATCAATTTTATTCCGATATGTCTGTCTTGAATAATCAGGGAAAGGAAGTTGATCACAAGAAAATTTTTGTCAACGAGCCTCTGCGCTATCATGGCGTCACTTTCTACCAAACTGATTGGGGAATTGCAGCTGTTCGCGTCCAATTTAACAACAGCCCGATTTTTCAACTACCGATGGCGCAATTGAACACGAACGGTAACGGGCGCATTTGGGGAACATGGGTTCCGACTAAACCTGATTTGAGTGAGGGTGTCTCCCTGTTAGCCAAAGACTTGCAAGGGATGGTATTAATTTATGATCCCACTGGCAAACTCGTTGATACTGTCCGCACTGGGATGTCCACCCAAGTCAATGGCGTGAAGCTGAAAATTCTGGATGTGATTGGTAGCACTGGCTTACAAATTAAAGCCGATCCAGGCATACCAATTGTTTACTCAGGGTTTGGCTTGCTAATGCTGGGTGTGGTGATGAGTTACTTCTCCCACTCGCAAATTTGGGCATTGCAAAAAGGCGATCGCTTGTATGTGGGTGGTAAAACTAATCGCGCCCAAGTTGCTTTTGAACAAGAGGTTTTGGAGATTTTAGATCGGCTGAGTTCACAGCCAAAAGGTGAGGAGAAAGAGACGCCAATTGAAGTTTAAAAACAAAGGGGTGCAAAGTAAATTGCAGACGAACGCAGAGCATAAGTGATAACTTTGTGTACCTTTGCGTGAACCTCTGCGCCCCTACCCTGCGGGAAGGCGAACTGCCTATGCGTTTCAAAGTTATTTACAATTAATTACGCCCGCACGGCTACAAATTAAAAAATTATTAGAGGTGTTTATTAAACATTGGAACAAAAGATTTCTATGTCTGCTCAAGTTCAATCCAAGGGACGCGTTTATCTTCTACCCCTAATCGCTGTTTCGTTGAGTATTGCTTCTTGCACTGGGGATCATAGAAACATCAAGCATATTTCTATCGTTGGTGCTGGAGCAAGTTTTCCCGCGCCTTTGTACGAGCGCTGGCTTTCAGATTACAATCAGAAAAATCCCAATGTGGAAATTAACTATCAAGCTATAGGGAGCAGTGCTGGAGTGCAACAACTCATTGAAGGTACTGTGGACTTTGCAGCTAGTGATGTGGGAATTACAAATGAACAAGCAGCCAAGATAAAACGGGGAGTGATCGCTTTGCCAATAACTGCCGGTTCTATTGTACTGGCTTATAACCTCAGACAAGTTGCACAGCAGTCGCCTCAAGTCAATGTGCCAACGACTCTAAGGCTACCACGCCAAGTTTACGTAGATATCTTCCTCGGAAAAATTACGAATTGGAATCATCCTACAATAGCCGCAGCTAATCCAGGAGTAAGTTTGCCCAATTTACCGATTCAAGTCGTACACCGAACTGATGGGAGTGGGACTACGAGCGTGTTGACGCAACACCTAAGTGCTATAAGTCCAGAATGGAAAAGGAAACTTGGGGCTGGTAAAGCTGTAGCATGGCAAGTAGGAATTGGTGGAAAAGGTAATGAAGGTGTTACCGCCTTGATTCAACAGATACCAGGAGCTATTGGCTACGTAGAGTACGTTTACGCCAAACAAAATAAACTTCCTGTGGCTGCTTTAGAAAATAAATCTGGTAATTATATTACGCCGACACCAGAATCTGTAGCTCAAACTTTAGAGGCAGTGAAATTACCCAACAATAATTTGATTGCTTTTATCACCGATCCTACAGATGCCCAGTCTTATCCCATCGTCACTTACAGCTGGCTTTTAACTTATCACCAATATCCAAACCGAGTCAAAGCTCAAGTGCTGAAAAAGTTTGTTGATTGGGCTGTGATTGAGGGGCAAAAATCCAGTTTGGAACTCGGATATATTCCTTTGTCTAAAAAAGTTGTGCTTCAAGTGCAATCTGCCGTCAAGAAAATTGCTGAATAACGCTAATCAGTGATGATATTACTTTTGGTGACGCACTTCAATCACAGTATGTACATTACCGCGAGGCGTAAAATCTGCTTTCACCGTGACTTCCAACGGATCACAAGCAGCTACAAAATCATCCAAAATTTGATTGGCAGATTCTTCGTGAGAAATGTAGCGATCGCGGTAACTGTTAATGTAAAGCTTAAGCGCCTTCAATTCCACTACCCGCTCATCAGGCACATAGGTAACGTAAATTGTCGCAAAGTCAGGATAGCCGGAAAACGGACATTTACAAGTAAATTCCGGCAAAGTAATATTAATGTCATATCGCCTACCCACACGCGGATTTGGAAAGGTAATTAATTTACCTTCGGCAATGTCGCGTTCGCCATACTTCATTTCTAGGCTTGCCTGAGATACACTTTCAGGTGAGGAATTACTCATAAGTTATTAAACTATGATTATTTGCTAGTTTGGGCAAACGAGAAAATGGGGAGACTAATAAATCGTAAATCCTTACTCAGCTCAATACTCTTCCTTCTCCCAGTCTGGACAATTCTCATCTTCACAACCGTGAGGATGCATGGCACAAACTAATAAATTACCACCATAAACCTGACCGTGGTAGTGAGTACAACCGATGCAGGCAGGATTTTTTTCGGCTGTGGGTTCAACTGAATAAGGAAAGCCCGGATCTACATCTGTTACAATGTCTTCCAGTTCCCAGTAAGCTTCCAACATTGGTTCAGCCAAATCCTGTAAATACTGATCGACTTCACTGACAATGTTAGGGACTTGCTCGGTGATTTCTTCCGTTAGCTCAAAAAAAGCGTCTACCATTTCACTCATTCCCAGGAAGAAACGCTCTACTTCATCAGCCACTGTTTCGACAATTTCTGCTAAATCTTTTTGCCACTGTTCCATAAACTTGACGCCCTTACAGGCTATAAACAGGACGGTTTGTGTTATCTGGCTGGAAGCACTAGAGTACACATTAAGCAATGTATCTTACTCAAGTTTCTATCTGAACTGCCACTTATGACTAATATTTTGCTCAAAGAATATTTTTTATTAATCGCGTTGCAATCGTTTTAACTCATTTTGCAGGTCTATCACTTCTTGGCGTAATTTATCCACATTCTGATCACTTGCTCCCTCTTTCACCGTTGGTTCTTCATCTTCCTCTAAAATTTCAATGCGGCGAGGTTCAGAAGGGGGTGTTTCTGGTGAGGTTTCACCAGATGCTTGGGCCTGTTGGGCTTGCTTCATCATATCTTCAACGAAGCGGCGGGCTTCTTCTGTGTTCATTTCGCCCTTTGCCACCATTTCATCTGCCAGTTTTTGGACTTGCGATCGCACTTGGGCTAATTTCCCCCCTGCTTTCTCACCTGCGTAAGAAGCTAATCCAACACCGAGGTAAAAAGCTTTTTGAACAATATCTCCAAAACCAGCCATTGTTGCTGAACGCTCCTAAAAATAGGGCGACCCGGAGACTACGCCTATCACAAGCCTCCCGTGTTGCTGCTACCTTCCGGTTCTGACAAGATTTGGGTGTTGCAATCGCATAGATCCAGGTCTTCTAAAAGCATAACATTAAAAGTCAGTAAGTGTGTGTTATTCCATAACAATTCGCCATTCGTAAAGCTGATAGTTGACGCAGCCATGTTGTACCAATGGGTCATCAGCTACAATTGCTTCTGCTTCCTCCTTTGAGGCTGCCTCAAACAGCAACATCCCGCCTCTTTGCTCTGCCCAGTAGCCTGTTCGCGCTTTGTGTCCTTTAGCAATCAAGTCCTGAATGTAGGCTTTGTGGGCAGGTACATATTGGTCAAAGGTAGGTTTATCGACTTTGCCTTCTTCAATTTTCACAAACCACGGCATTTGCTTCTTAACTCCAGTTGCAACAGACATCCTGCTTAAGTTATGACTATTTTTGGGTAGCAATTTAGTAGCAATATACACTAGTTACAGCAATTTACTGAAGATTTAAAGACCAAGACGAATAAAGCCATCCTACCTGCTTTGGCAAGGACGGCTTTCTCATGGATATGTCGCCTACTGCTAGCGACGCATCTGTGACTATTAGACCTCTAAGTGCGATCGCAGATCATCCAGAGGAGATGTCGAGTTAGTGGGAATCAGTGGTTTTGTAGGTGTCAGCTTGTCAGGAACAAATTCAAAGAGAATTCGGATTTTCCCTTTTTGCCAGCCGCCACCCTGAGCTAGTAAAAGCTTACAGTTGACACCATCTCCAAACCAGTCTGAAGCCTTGTCCTCTTCTAAGTTGCTGCTCCTATGCACCAAATACTTCAGACGTTCCATCAATTCTTCACCTGTCGATGTTGAAGCCTCAGTTAAGTTAGTATCCTGAGCCATAGAAACAACATCTTCATCGGACAGAAAAATTTGCTCGCTCATTTAGTTTTCTCTTTCATTAACACAACATGGCGGATCAAGCGCCAACTCGCTCCGCCTTCTTTAAGTTTTCCCACTGACCACCAATTACTAAGGAGATAAAATTAGATGAGCCGTTTTTTTGTCGCCCTTTTACCACCGCAAGACATTCAAGACTACGCCAACCAGATTAAGCAGTACTTTGCCGATCACTATGCTAGTAGCGGGGCGCTAAAGTCTCCGCCTCATATTACCCTGCAACCGCCCTTTGAATGGGCAGATGCTAATTTGCCACTGCTAGAAGCATCCTTGAAGGAGTTTGCTAGTGAACAACAGCCAGTAGCAATTACACTCAGGGGGTTTGATGCTTTTGTACCTCGTGTCATATACATTAATGTAGTCAGAAGTCAAGAACTTTTGACTCTGCAAGCTGATTTAATGGCTTATACAGAAAGCAACTTGGGAATTGTTGACAAGGTTTCTAAAACCCGCCCTTTTGCGCCCCACATGACGGTTGCGTTTCGGGATTTAACAAAGCAAAACTTTAAAGCTGCTTGGCCAGAGTTTGAAAAGCGTCAGTTGCATTTTGAGTTTACTGCTGACAAGTTAACGCTACTGCTTCACGACGGTAAGCGCTGGAATATTAAATCGGAGTTTGGTTTCTTGCCTACTAAACAATGAGCAATGTATTACTCACATCTTTTTTTATGATAATGGGCAAGAATTCATCCAATTCATCAACGGCAAAGAAATACTGGTAGAGACTGCTTGGCGCTGGGAGTTTGGGAGAGTACTGGAATATGCAAGTAGTTGAAATGCGATCGCTAATCATTCCACTCAACCAGCATACCGTCCACAATCGCAATCCCCCACTGCCCAAATTTCGCCAGCAATTTCTTAATCACAATCCGCAAAGCAGGGTCATCCGCCCAGCACTCCATAAAAAACTCGAAGCTTGGGTTTTCTCTTAAAATCTCAGCCATCTTGAGTCTTTCAGTGGTTCAGGATGCAATGCAGACGTACCTGGTGCACAAGAACATTCTGCATCCTATGCGCTAAACTGAACCAGCGTCCAATAGGTTGAATAATTTTTGGCAAGACTAAAATAAGTTTATGAATTTGCCTTAAAAAGCGTTTAAGTTACTCAATGGCTATTTTCTTTTCAGATTTTTTTGAAGTTTCACCGGACTTAATCGAGGAATATGGAGCTTTCAATATATCGCTCATCAACGATCTACCCTTATTCGTAGATCCATTTTTGCTATTTAACAGTGAAAACCCAACTTATAAAGAGCTTCACGAAGATATCATACGCTACATGCGTTTTTTGAAGGAAATGTCTTTGTCAAATGCAATTAATCCGCATTTAGTAGATGCCTGGTTTACCTTCCCCGAAGTTAAGCAAAACTGGCTTGGATTCAGTGAAAAAGGCAATGAAGGTCATGGACTCGGAAAAGATTTTGCTAAGGCTCTGAACAAAAACTTAAATTCTTTATTTAGAAGTTTTGGCGAAGAGACAATTACGCGCAGTAGCCACTTAGAAAAATTATGCCTTGTTCGTGAAGGTGTAGGGCGTGATAATATCAGTGATTTTACAACTAACCTAATCAAAAATTTTCTAGCTACATACACTCAAGAATTTGTATTAAATAATTTATCTAAAAGTCAAATTAAGTCGATAACAATAAACAAGACAAAATTTAATTATCATACCCGTAGTTGGGCTTCTGCAAATTTTCAATTACCCTACATTAATGGTGATTATGTTCTTCTTACTCCCAAAGATATGTTAACGAAAGATGAGTCGTGGATTAATAGACCAGAGCTTTTAGAGCGGTTTCAAGAAATTGCTAGTGGATTACCGAACGAAGTCTTACGTGCTCAATTGAATGAGTATCTTTTGCGAGTTATTCCTACGGATTCAAAAGCAAAAAAGAAGGAGATTCAAGATGCTATTACCTTAGCAGTAGATAAATTTCCAGAGGTTATTGATCATTACATTCGCCTTAAAGAAGAGGAGGGTGATAAAGCAGCCTCTATTGCAGAAGAACGTGTTGCAGAGGTAAAAGCTCTTTTTGTTGAGCAAATTAATCAACTAGTGAATGAGTACCTAAAGCCAATTGGGTTTTATAAAAGCCCAGTAAACACATATTCTGAGGCAAAAGAGCGAGTATTATTGATTAAAGATGTTATTGAAAATAAAGGTGGACATCATTATTTTTATGTTAATGATAAGCCTCTAAAACGAGAAGCAGACCTTAAACTTATATACCGTTTAATATGGTTTTCCACTACTGATACTCTAAATAAAGAGGTAAACAATGGAGGTGAAAAAGTCAATTTAAATGTGTTATATAAAAATACAGATAAAACATTAGTTGAATTCAAGTTGGGGAAGAATTTACAATTAGAAAGTTATCTTGCCAAGCAATGCAAAACCTATGATAATTCTAGCGAATTAACACATTGTTCATTGAAGGTAATATTGTATTTTTCAGAAGATGAACTTGCCAAAATAAACCGCATTTTGGAACGTCTAGACCTAAAAAGTTCACCCCATATCATACTGATTAATGCTTGTAATGATAATAAGCCATTTGATCACTTATCCAATTCCCAATTTGATAGTCGGTTAATCAATGGTGACACAGTAAATGCTGGGAATATTGGCGACGACATTTGGAATATTCACATGGGGCAACAGCAGACGGCGGCATCAGGTAGTCCGGCCCAATCACAAAACCAAAGAGAGCGATCGCAGAACGAAAGAGACTCGCTGGAAAAAGTTTACACGCTCCAAAGCCAGAAAGTTGCACAAATACGAACAGCGTTGGTAATTGAAACTGATGTATCCCGCAAGTTTCAATACGAGCAACAGCTTCAGTCAGAGGAACGCACGTTAAAAGAGCTTAGTGACAAGTTAGATGCAATTGAACCGGTTTGATACCTGGCACTGTCGGCTGATAACAGTTTGCCTGAATAAATTTTGCCGCTATCTCATGCACCTCCGTACTTTCAGTTAACTTCTGCTTGTCCCAAGGTAGGCTCATCTGTCCAGGCGACGACTTTTTAGCTTTCCCACCTTTGATCACCGATGGTAAAAAGCTGCTCCCCCAGTGGTTTCGCTGTTCTGGTTTCGCCTGTGGTCGGTACTTCTGACAAAACCTGCGGTACTTCGCCGCACATTCTTCTAAAGTCCTGCCTAATTGTAAAAACGCTGGATGCCACGCCCTAGCGGGAAGTCAAAAATCAAAAGTCAAAAGTCAAAAGTGGTGATGTGGTAGCAAAATCCAGATTGCAGGTTGCGTGGAGAACGAGACATTCTAAGGGAAGTGAAAATACAAGTTTACTAGTTTAGTTTATATAGCGCTTTTCATTTGTATACAATACACTTTGACCTCTCCTTTTAGGCTGCGGTGGTCACTGAACTTTGTCGTACCCCTACGGGGAAGCAAGCTACGCGCAGCGTCTCGTAGAGAAGTGCGGGCTACGCCAACGCATTTGTTGTTTCGGCGAACCCATTTGTTATTTCGGCGAACCCATTTGTTATTTCGGCGAATGCATTTGTTATTTCGGCGAATGCATTTGTTGTTTCAGCGTCTCCATGTGCCTTCAAAACAATAGGCCTCTTGCAAAAATCCTTGAATCACCCCTCCCCAACCCTCCCCTTATAAAGGGGAGGGGGCAAGATTTCAAGTTTCCCCCCTTTATAAGGGGGGATTAAGGGGGGTCTATTCGACTTATGCAACCAGAATAACCCAGTTCTACTTGCTCCCGTGTTTTACGAGCCTAGACGTGAACTGGCTTGTCGCTAGACATCGCTGAACTTGAAGAAAATTCATTTTGAGTAAAATATGCCTTCTCTACCAGACGTGCAAAGGACATGACAGTTCTTCGGTTCCTCATCACAGACTTGGTTTTCTTGTGAAAATATTGCAGATTGACCCCATAATCCTGCCACAATGCATAAAAAATATGCAGTCTCAGTTGAAACTATAGAAGTAATGGCGGGTTGATCCAATAAAAAAGCGATCGCAGTTCCGTATGAGCGATCGCCATGATTAATCCCTAACCACAGGGATTAATTATGACAATTATATTTGTCGTAAGACTTTAACGATTGCAGTGCTAGCCCCCTCATCCCAACACTCTTAATACAAAAAAGTAGATAATTGCTCTACTTAGCCACAAGTAAACAATCACCTCGGTAAATAAGTGTTTTTACGTTTTCACTCGCAAATGCAAACTACAACGAGTATGTTACCAGTTTCACTTGACTTTTGACTTCCCCGAACGCAAGAGCGTCTCCTAGAGTTGGGGCTGACCATTTATTTAGTTTCAATTTTTACAATTGCTGACATTCCCGGATTAAATCGGGATTCGTAACCTTGAATACTTGACCCATCAAACACAATCTTGACGGGAATTTGATGTAGTGAATTACTAGAAGCTGAATTACTCGTAAGATTATCTTCTGGCATAAAGGCGATACTATCTACCTTGCCTTGAAACTGCCGATTAGCAAAGGCTGAGACTGTAATTTTCACCTTGCTGAGTTTGACAGTGTTCATGATCTGACTTTTCTTCTGCTTCAGTTGCTGATCATTAAACTATAGCATTTCTCATTTACATGTAATACACTAAAATCCAGTATTATCCTAACAAATATCATCGTCATACATCTATGAAAAAAGCGATCGCACATCAAACTGCCTTACTATTTACATGCTCTATACTGCTGGTAGCTTGTGGTAAAAGTGCCAGTAATGAAGCAAATTCTGCAAATAATCCAACGGCGACAACAGGTGCAGCTAATGGTATTCTTATCGGTATCGCCTTTGCACAAACAAGCAATGTAGCATTACTTGGTCAAGAAGGAACTGATGGAGTAAAAATTGCCCAGAAGTATTTTAATGACAAAGGAGGTATCAATGGTAGACCAATTAAATTAGTCTATCAAGATACTGGTGGTGATGAAGTTGGAGCCATTAACGCTTTTCAAACTTTAATTAGTAAAGATAAAGTTGTTGGCATTGTTGGCCCTACCTTATCACAACAAGCTTTTAGCGCTGATCCCGTAGCAGAACGTAATCAAGTCCCAGTTATTGGAGCATCAAACACTGCTAAAGGCATTCCTGAAATTGGTGATTATGTGGCTCGTGTTTCTTCATCTGTTGCTGTCGTCGCTCCTTATTCAGTGAAAGCTGCACTCAAGCAAAATCCTAATCTAAAAAGAGTAGCTGTATTCTACGCTCAAAATGACGCTTTCAATAAGTCGGAAACAGAAATATTTCAAAAAACAGTTAAAAATTTAGGCTTGGATTTAGTCACAGTCCAAAAGTTTCAAACTACAGATACCGACTTTCAAGCTCAAGCCAGCGATGCTATTAATTTAAAACCAGATTTAGCGATTATATCCGGGTTAGCTGTAGATGGAGGTAATTTAGTTAAACAATTACGAGAACTTGGTTATAAAGGAATAATTGTTGGTGGCAATGGTTTTAACACATCCCATATATTTTCTGTATGCAGAGCGCTTTGTGATGGCGTGATTGTGGCTCAAGCTTATAGCCCTGTGTATGCCAGTGAAATTAACACCGCATTTCGCAAAGCCTACCTTGAACAATATCATAGAGAACCACCCCAAGTAAGTGCTCAAGCTTTTGCTGCATTACAGATATATGTAGAAGCTTTTCAATCTTTAGATAAGAAAAGCAACATTAACAAATTGACACTGCCACAGTTGCGTACAGAATTGAATAAAGAGTTACTAAGAGGAAAATATCAAACTCCTCTCGGTGAAATTGCTTTTACGCCAGTAGGTGATGTAATTCAAAAAGAGTTTTACGTTGCACAACTCAAGATGGAACCAAACGGTATCAATGGTAAGTTTTCTTTTTTAAAAGCTAATTAGAGTGCCAATATCAGTTGTAGTTGACAATACTTTTGTCTCAAGCTTGCATTTCTTATTATTTGACTACCATAGGCAGGACTTACGCAAGAACTCTCTGAAACTCTTATTCCTTTGTGTCCTTTGCGACGGCAGTCGCTACAACGGGGGGAACCCCCGCAACGCGCTGCCTCTCCTTTGCGGTTCGTTTTATCATGATTTTGCGTAAGTCCTGATAGGATTTGTTAGCACACTTTTTATCGTGTCCCTTGAATAGCGCGGTTTCATTGCTTTTAGTGACTGATTTTCTTTTAGGTAATGCGATCGCAGTTCCCTTTTGCCAAGATGGTGAAATAGCTAACAACGATCGCAGCAGTTCTTGAAATAAGAGGGATGCTGTTCGCGTAGCAATACGGTTCACTCAAGAAGAATCGTAGGTTGGGTTAAGCGCAGCGCAACCCAACAAAGTCTTGAGTAAGTTGTCGTTATTAACACTCGATCTGCCGTTAAGCTGAAGATCAACCATGAAAAATAATAATTAGTTTAGTTAAAAAATGCAATATTTTGCGGATTATACTGCTGCGATATATAGTCACTGTAGGGCAAGCTAGCTCTATAAGCTTTTGATAAGAGTAAATTTATGACTCGTAAAAAACTAATATCCCGCATTCTAGAAAAAGCTGAGTTAAGAGCCTCTGGACTGAAGGCGATTGATCCAACCATAGATTTTGGGGATGCTCACAACTTAAAAAACTTCACACAACTAATTGAGCGGTTACGCACCAAAATTGATGAGTATAACAGCGCTCTAGCGATGATTGATTCTTACCGAACCGAGATTGAAGAATTGGAAACAAGCTTAGGTAATCTTACTGCGAAAATGTTGATGGGAGTTGCTTTCAAGTACGGTAACGATAGCATCGAATATGAGATGGCGGGTGGTATTCGCAAAAGCGAGCGCATCCGCAGAAGCAGGATAACCCGTTTGAAAGGTGGCGTAAAGCAAAAATCAAAAAAGAGCGCTCAAACCGCTAAGTAAGTAGTCGTACAGAATTAATTACACAATATCATTACAAGTGTAACGAAGGGAAACGTACTCCTATGAAGAAGCAAGCTACGCGTAGCATCT
Organism: uncultured Nostoc sp.; assembly: GCF_937863485.1. GTDB lineage: Bacteria > Cyanobacteriota > Cyanobacteriia > Cyanobacteriales > Nostocaceae > Nostoc. Next base: position 57,014 of record NZ_CALMFY010000057.1, read on the forward strand.
TGTAAAGTTGCAATTCGCTTGCGGTTTATGATTGCTTTACTTCGTTGGTAATGACTGTCAATATTTTTGTGCAGTTACTTATCATTAGGGACTTCCAGTTAAAAAAACATCCCATTTTTGGGGCGCAAGGCCTTACGCCCCAAAAATGTACAAATAATTTTGGATAATTTATTTTTTGTCAGTCCCTTAGAGGATGTTTGAAAAGTTCTCTTCTTGGTATCAAAAGTTTTAGATCCCTCTAAATACCCCCTAAAAAGGTGGGTTAGGGGGGATCTGGAAGTGCCTAAAGTCACCAGAGAAACACTTTTCAAACAACCTTTTAGAGCAAGAGTTAGGAGCAAAGCCGGAGACGCTCCGCCTTTGGTTAGGAGTCAAAAAGGTTTTTTATCTGGCTTGTAGACCAAAGCACTGTACTTAACTAACTTGAAATCTGCTGTAATAGATGCGATCGCTTACCCCTTTTTCTTCGTTGCCAATCGCAACTTTCTTTTACAAACGTGGCAAAATAGCAAAGAGCGATCGCACAAGTATAGAGAGCCGCTTGCAAGCTAGTGTAAAGGAAACATTGCGTAGTATCATCAATAGTTGAGAATAAGCGATCGCGATCGCTCACTAAGACTTAAAACCATCTTTCTTTTTACCAGTCTGTAGTCACTTACGCCAAACGTCTCAAAGAGTTGCACCTTGTCATCACACATTGCTTAACTTTTAGAACGCCTTGCAAACAAGATATGTTAGATTTATTTTTTTCTACCTACTTAGTTTTTGTAAAACAAGATACATTAAATGGTAGTTTAGTAGCGAAGGAACCAAGAAGCATGGCCATTAGTAGCCCTGAAGTCATCCGTCATATATTGATCGGGCTGGGATATTTAGCTCCTGAGATTGATCCTAAGCCTGATCTGACAAAATTTGCTCCCTGGAAGAGGAACAATAACTCCTTGACTGATGATCCTACCGAAGACGCGATTAAAAAGTTTCAGAAACAGTACTCACAAAAACTTGTGGTAAATGGTAACGCTGATTCAGAGACTCGAACTGTAATGGAAGATACAGTCAAAGGGCTTCAGAATAGATTGAAGTTTCACGGTTTTGCAACCAATGCCGAAATTCCTCTAGACAAGCCCTTTTATGGGCCAGCCACTTATACAGCAGTCAAGAAATTTCAGAAATCTCAGGGTTTAACTGAAAATGGCATTGCCACTATTGAACAGCGTCAAATTCTACAGCAACCTACTCTAACAAATAAGCCCCAGCCACAGCCACAATCACAACTTAAGCTGATAGATTTGTGCTTCCAATTCAAAAAGAATCCTAAAAATCCTTCTTACATCGCAGCCCTAAATAACTTACAACAAAATCTACCCAAGGACGTTTTACACAAAGTTACTAATAAATGGAGGGGGACAAATGATCAAAATCCTGAGATTGTCAAGCTGACGAATTTGTTCACTTATTATGATGACAACAATGCAAAGCATCGTGATGCACTAAATCACTTACAAAGTCAGATTACCCCAGCTATCTCTCAAGCATTTTTAAGCCTCTGGAATAAGAAGTAAAGAAATGGGATATACAGCAGAATTCAGAGATAACTCTGAGTTAAGCGAAAAACCGGAGCAGAGGTTTCCTTTGTTCTGGATTTTTCAATCTTTAGCTTCCTTAGATTCAAAAGTTCCGAGAGTTAGAATTCAGAATTCAGAAAATATTAAGTAGTAGCGTGGCAAGACTAAAATGGTGTAATAGCTAAAGGCTCGTAGTAGCGCTTTAGCCCCAAAAAACCATAAATCTAATGTACAAATTTAGTCTTGCCACGCCAGTAGGGTGCGTTACGGCTTTAGCTTAATACCGTTTCACTTTAATAATGATAAGTAAGTGGACAAGAATAAATCAAACTATGTTACGCAATTAGATCCCCCACTCCCCACGCCAGTCACTCCACTTGGGGAGACCCCAAACGCTCTTGCTAGCGCAGCGAAGCGCGAGTCCGCGTTACCCCTACGGGGATCTTGCTAGCAAGAGCGTCTCGTAGAGAGCGTCTGACTCCTTCGCGCAACGCTTACACGCGGCATCGTCTCCCCTTCTCACATTGCCAGAGGCTTTAGACAAGGGAGAAGACCACGCCCGCTCCCGGAGAAATTGGGCTACTGTGTACACATAAGTCGAGTTGGCAATCAAATGGACGCAAAAGAACGGAAAATTATTTTTAAAATCCTTGATTTTCTGTTCTGAGTCTATCAATAAACTGACACTATTGATAATCAGTTTGATAAACTCAAAACCTTGCCTACTAATTTATTTTCCTTAAACAGTCGATAATGTAAATAAATGTAAAAAATCCTCAGGTAGGACAGAAGCATCTATGCGTGTAATTTTAATGACTGGCAAAGGCGGCGTGGGCAAAACTTCCGTTGCTGCTGCAACTGGACTCCGTTGTGCAGAATTAGGCTATCGAACGTTAGTTTTAAGTACAGATCCCGCTCACTCCCTGGCAGACAGTTTTGACATAGAAATGGGACATGTACCCCGGGAAATTCGCCCAAATCTATGGGGTGCAGAACTGGATGCGCTGCAAGAACTAGAGGGAAATTGGGGTGCTGTGAAACGTTACATTACCCAAGTTTTACAGGCAAGGGGTTTAGACGGCGTACAGGCAGAAGAATTGGCAATTTTACCAGGCATGGATGAGATTTTTGGCTTGGTAAGGATGAAACGCCATTACGATGAAGGTGAGTTTGATGTTTTAATTATCGACTCAGCCCCCACTGGCACAGCACTGCGGTTGCTGAGTTTACCTGAAGTCGGTGGCTGGTATATGCGCCGTTTTTACAAACCATTTCAAAACATCTCCGTAGCACTTCGACCTCTGGTTGAACCTTTTTTTAGACCAATTGCTGGTTTTTCGCTACCAGATAAAGAGGTGATGGATGCACCTTATGAGTTTTATGAACAAATTGAAGCTCTGGAAAAAGTATTAACAGATAATACTCAAACCTCAGTGCGTCTGGTCACTAATCCTGAAAAGATGGTGATTAAAGAGTCTCTCCGGGCCCATGCTTATTTGAGTTTGTATAATGTTGCAACAGATTTAGTAGTGGCTAATCGGATTATTCCAAGCGAAGTCCAAGACCCATTTTTCCAACGTTGGAAGGAAAGTCAGGAACAATATCGCCAGGAAATTCATGATAATTTCCACCCTCTACCTGTGAAAGAAGTTCCGCTTTTTTCTGAGGAAATGTGCGGATTGGCTTCATTAGAACGCCTGAAGGAAACCCTTTATAAAGATGAAGATCCGACTCAGGTTTATTATAAAGAAACGACTATGAGAGTCGTGCAAGAGCAAAACCAATACAGTTTAGAACTTTACTTACCTGGTATTCCTAAAAACCAAGTTCAACTGAGTAAAAATGGTGACGAATTAAACATTACTATTGGCAACCACCGTCGTAACTTAGTTTTGCCACAAGCCTTAGCAGCACTACAACCAGGAGGGGCAAAGATGGAAGACGACTATCTTAAAATTCGTTTTACTGACAACATAAGAGTTTAATTTTGTTGCTCCGGCAATATTCGACAAAAACTCAAACCTAAAAAGCAAGAATCTTTTCTTATAGCTAGTACAGACGCAATTTTTTCAGCGTCTGTTTTTATGAGTTTTTGGTAAAATTTTCTAAAAGTTAAATAAATATTTGTCTTATGGATTTGGCAGTAGTTTCACTGAAGACAATTTGATGAAATAAATTTCAAAATGGCTTTAGATTTAATTATTTCAGTTTGCAAATTATTAATTTATTTTGCTATAAGCAATGATCTCCAACCCTGAACAAGATTTGCCCTTATGTCGCCATGAAGAAAGTTTACTACGCCGCATTACAAACCGTATCCGACGAAGCTTAGAGTTGAAAGAAATTATCACAGTCACAACGGCAGAGGTGCGATCGCTACTAAAAACTGACCGAGTGATGATTTACAAATTTCATGCCGATGATAGTGGTCAAGTGATTGCTGAGTCAATTTACGAAAATCGGTTGCCGTCGCTATTGGGGCTGAACTTTCCTGCTGATGATATTCCGCCCACCGCCCGTGAACTATTTATTAAATCACGAGTGCGTTCTGTTGTTAATCTTGATACTCAAGAGATTGGTCAAAGTCACTTGCATGAGTTGGAAAATGGAGAAACTATATCAGAAGATATCCGTTACCGCCCTGTAGATCCATGTCATGTTGAGTACTTGAGTGGGATGGGGGTCAAATCTTCTGTAGTAGCGCCGATTATTTATCAAGATCAACTTTGGGGGCTGCTGGTATCTCACCATTCTGAGTCACACCAGATTTCAGAATATGAACTGGAAGCTGTACAGATGGTAGTAGATCAACTTTCAGTAGCGATCGCTCAAAGTACCCTGCTGACTCAAGTTCGCAAAACAGCCGAACGAGAAACTATCATTAACCGCATTGCTACCCTGCTGCATTCACTACCCACTATTATATTACAGCCAGCCCTAGAAGCGGCTGTTGCTGCCTTTGATGGTGTTGGTGGTAGGCTTTGTATTAGAAATACAGCTTTTGATTCCCACAATGGCAACCTGACCAGCTTAACAGAATGCTTAATACCGGGAAATAGTTGTATCAAGCTTTATGTTTGTGGACAGCAACCTGTGATGCCAGAACAAACCATATATCCACTCATAGAGCAGTATAGCGTCTGGCAGGAACACTACAAGTCTAGTAACTACGATGTTTGGCCGATTTTAGATATATATCAAACTTCTAGCTTGCGAACTTTGCAAGTTGCTTTTCAACCAACTAAAATTCGTAGCATGTTGATGATCCCACTCCAGTATCGTCAGCAGTTGCTGGGCTATTTAAGTATTTTCCGCGACGAAATCGATACAGAAACCCTGTGGGCGAGGCAGTATGACAGCGATCAAAGGCAACTGTACCCCCGACAATCCTTTCAGGTTTGGCGCGAATCTAAAAAAGCACAAGCTCAAAAATGGACAGTTGAAGAGATTGAACTGGCTAGAGACCTCGGTAAACACTTTGCTTCAGCAGTTCAGCAGTATGAACTATACCAACAAGTGCAAGCCTTCAATGAAAATTTAGAACATCAAGTTAAAAGACGCACAGTTGAATTACAACGGACAACTGAACAACAACAGGCTGTGTTTAAAGTCATTTCCGAAATTCGGGAATCTCTTGACACAAATACCATTTTTCAAACAACCACTAAAGAGGTTTGTCAATTAATCAAAGCCGATCGCGTTTCTGTTTATCGTTTCGATTCTAATTGGGGTGGTGAATTTGTCGGGGATTTCGAGGCTGCTAATCCATACTGGTTGAATGACTCCAAACTAGGTATTAATACAGTTTGGAATGATACCTACCTACAAGACACACAAGGAGGACGTTACCGCAACAATGAAACATTTGCAGTCGATGACATCTACAGTATGGGGTTTGCTCAATGTCATATCGATAATCTAGAACAGTTTCAAATTCATGCTTTTGTGCTTGCTCCGATTTTTGTTGGGCAAAAACTTTGGGGTTTGCTGGCAACTTATCAACACACTGGTCCCCGGCAATGGAAAGCCTCTGAAGTTAACTTTCTCAGTCAGATTGCTGCCCAAATGGGAGTAGCACTTCAGCAAGCAGAATTACTCACGCAAACAAAACAGCAGACGTTAAGTTTGCGACAAGCGGCAGAACAACAACATATATTGTTTGAAGTTGTTGCCAAAATTCGGGAATCTCTTGATCTAAATACAGTTTTTGCCGCAACTGTGTGTGAAGTCCGTCGCTCTTTGAATGCTGACAGAGTGGTAGTATATCGCTTTGACGCGAATTCCGAACTCGATGAAGGTGAAATTGTTTCAGAGGATCTTTTGCCAGAGTTTACTTCTGCTTTAACATTAAAAATTCAAGACAACTGCTTTAAGAAGAAGTATGATGCCCTTTATCGTCAAGGACGCATCCACGCGATCGCTGATATCCACAACTCTGGACTGAATGTTTGTTATGTCCAAATGCTGGATCAACTTGAAGTTAAAGCCAATTTAGTTTTGCCACTGGCTAAAAGTAATGAACTGTGGGGTTTGTTGTGCATTCACCAGTGCTACCAACCGCGTGAATGGCAATCCTCAGAAATCCAGTTCGCTACCCAAGTTGCTGCACAGCTTTCTGTAGCACTGGAACAAGCTGATTTACTTGAACAAACCAAGCATCAGGCTGTTGATTTGCAACAAGCGGCAGAACAACAACGGGTATTGTTTGAAGTTGTTGCGAAAATCCGGGAATCTCTTGACTTAGATATGATTTTTCAGACTACCACTCAAGAAATTTGCAAATCACTGCAAGCGGATCGTGTGGCTGTCTATCGCTTTCATCCAGATTGGAGTGGTGAATATATCGCCGAGTTTGTGGGTGATGGTTGGGTAAAACTTGTAGGTTCTGATCTTAAGACAGTTTGGGAAGATAGCTATTTACAAGAAACCCAAGGTGGACGATATCGCCATAATGAAAGCTATATAGTTGATGATATCTATCAGTCTGGTCACTCGGAGTGTCACATTGCGGTTTTGGAGCAATTACAAGTAAAGGCATATGCGATCGCACCTATATTTATCGGGCAACAGCTATGGGGCTTGCTAGCAGGTTACCAGAACTCTGCACCCCGCCACTGGGAAGCCTCAGAAATTAAGTTCATTACTCAAATTGCTAATCAGCTTGGGGTTGCACTCCAACAAGCCCAATTGCATAATCAGACTAAAGAGCAGACAGAAAAGCTGGCTCTAGCTCTGCATGATTTAAAGCAAACTCAAACCCAACTGATCCAAACTGAGAAAATGTCCTCACTGGGTCAATTGGTAGCTGGTATTGCTCACGAAATTAATAACCCGGTGAACTTCATTTATGGTAACATCAACCATGTCAATGATTACACCCAAGATTTACTCAGTATACTAGACCTATATTTGCAAAACAGCCCTAACCCCAACCCTGAGATTCGCGATCGCTCAGAAGAAATAGACTTAGAATTTCTCATTGAGGATTTGCCGAAAACTCTATCTTCTATGAAAATTGGGATTGATCGCATCCGTCAAATAGTCTTGGGTTTACGGAATTTCTCCCGCCTTGACCACGCAGAAAAAAAGCCAGTTAATATTCATGAGGGCATTGATAGCACCTTGCTAATTTTGCAGCATCGCTTGAAAGCAAAACCGGAAAGTTCGGCTATTAAATTAGTCAAAGAGTACAGTGACTTGCCCTTAGTAGAGTGCTATGCTGGCCCACTGAATCAGGTATTTATGAATGTTTTAAGCAATGCGATCGATGCCCTAGAAGATTACAGGGAATCTGAATCGAAACCTCATAGCCATCAAATTACTATCCGTACTGCTCTTGGTGAGCTTGAAGGCAATGTCAATAGCGTAGTAATTCGCATTGCAGATAATGGCTCAGGAATACCCGAAGCCATAAAGGCAAGAATCTGCGACCCATTTTTTACTACTAAGCCAGTGGGGAAAGGCACTGGCTTGGGGTTGTCAATTAGTTATCAGATTGTGGTGGATAAACACGGTGGTGTATTTAAATGTGATTCTCAACCAGGGTTAGGTACAGAATTTTGGATTGAAATTCCGGTGATACAAATCACCAAATCGCACAATCAACTCCCGTAGGTTTGGGAGCCAACATAAAATTGGTATAAGTTCGATTAACTTCTAAGTTGCACAGGCATAGCTAAATAGGTCATTTTCAAACCACTCAATGGTGTAAAAATAACTGGAGTTAGACTTTGATTCAAATACATTTGAATTTCGGAAGATGGTAACTCTTTCAAGCCTTCCATCAAATATTTAATGTTAAAAGCAATTTCTATATTCTCTCCAGAAATCTGGGCCGGCATTGATTCTCTACCACTTCCCACATCTTGAGCTTCACAAGATAAGGTAATTTCTTGAGCTTCGTTATCAATACTGACTTTGACAATATTATTTTTCTGATCAGCTAATACAGCAATCCGCTCCAAAGTGCTTACAAATTGTCGCCGTTCAATTGTAATTTGTCGCTCAAATTGGCGCGGGATTAGTTGTCGATAGGCAGGATATTGCCCTTCTAATGTGCGACTAGTCAAGCGTTGATTTTGCCATGAAAATACAACTTGACCTTGATCGAAATATAAAGCTACAGGTTCATCTGATGAGGCGCTATGAGCTAGCATTCGTTGGAGTTCGCGTAATGCTCTAGCTGGTACTGTCACTTCTAGTTGACTAGTTCCGCCTAGAGGACGCTCGTTGCTAGTTTCTACCACTGCTAGGCGATGTCCATCGGTAGCTGCAAATTCTAGGGTATCTTGTTTAACTGTTAAATGCACTCCAGTCAGTACTTGCTTGGTTTCATCAGCACTAGTAGCAAACAATGAACCCCGTAATCCCTCAATTAATGCGGTGGTGGTGAGATGGATTACTTCTGTATTTTCAATTACAGGTAGTTCCGGAAATTCTTCAGGCCCCATTGCTCGGACTTGGTAATGTCCACTCTTGGGTGTGAGTGTGACAATTAAACCTTCTCCACCGGATGTTGCACCTGTGAGGGCTGATTCATCATCTAGAGTGATTTCGCCTTCTGGAAGACGAGAGGTGATGTCTACAAGTAACTTAGCAGGAAGTGCGATCGCACCTCCTTGCCATACCTCAGCGTTAAAGCTGGTGCGGATTCCCAAGCTGAGATCAAAGGCTGTTAAGCTTACCTGGTTAGTTTGAGCATCCGCTTGTAGCAGCACATTGGCAAGTACAGGATGAGTTGGTCGTGAAGGTACTGCACGACTGACGAGTGAGAGGTTTGTACTAAGATCGCTTTGGGAGCAAACTAATTTCATAAGTCAGATTCCGCTGGTGAAAGATATCCTAACACCGTTATTGTTCATAGGCGAGTAGGGGTAGGCGTGTTGCCTATAATTGCAAGCTACCGGAAGCTGCTGACAAGTACGATTGCATTAATTGCGGGTGTATTAAGAGTTCGGTATGGAATACACCAGGAATATATCCCACATTCCGCACCCTCAAGTGTCACATCAATTCTGTGTTTTGCCGCAACCTCAGTTATTGGTAAATTGCACCATCAGGCATAATTGCCCCAGCTAAGTTAGTACCAATTAGTTTAACCAGAAGACGCTCACCAGAGCGAATCCGCGCTCCTGTCAAGTCGGCTCCCCGCAAGTCGGCCCCACTGAGATCCGCTCCAATCAAATTAGCAGCACGTAAGTTCGCCTCCCGCAGATCCGCTAAAAGTAAGTTTGCCCGAAATAAATTTGCTTCAGATAAATTCGCACCTCTGAGGTTGACTTTGTGCATAAAAGTATCACTGAGATTAGCACCACTCAAATTGGCATAACTTAGATTTCTGCCAGATAAGTCTTTATTGCTCAAATTTGCCCGACTGTAGTCTTTGCCACTCAAGTCTGAGCTTTTCTTTGGTGGTTGCTGGGTTGTTTGAAATGGTTTTTGTGGTTCAGGTGGCGGTGAGTTAAGCGTGGTTTGAGGTTTGGTTTTTAGAGAGCGCAACTTTTCACGAGCTTCATTTATAGCTTTCAGCTTGTCTTGTGCTTTCTGCTGTAAACGGAGATTGTCTTTGGGAATGCGATCGGGATGCCAAACAAAGACTAAATCTTTGTAAGCCTGGTTCACTTCGTCAAGTGTTGCCCCAGGCTCTAATTCCAAAATTCTATAGTACTGCTCCAGATCGCTCATACGATATTTTGGTGGACAATCAACTTAATTATGAGTTATGGAGTCGATATATCCGCTGAATCATTATGTCATTGATTATGGGGCATTGGGGAACCACTGCCGTTAGCGTAGCAGTAGCGAGTAATCGAGCCTCAAGGGTTTCCCGACTTGTACCCCTACGGAGATCTTGCTACGCGCAACGTCTCCCTTAAAAGAGGCGACTGGCGTCATGGGGCACAAGAGATAAAGCAGCAAAGGGGCAAAGCAGAAAGACTTACTACAAGTTCCCCTCTGCAACGCCAGCAACGCCAGCCTCCCCACTCCCTCATCTCTCCATTTCCCCATTTCTCCATCGAGCGATCGCTCTCAAATATGCTGCAACTGGAATCTGATAGACTTCAATAAAAATCCAAACAATAATTGATAAATGTGATAAGAAAGTTAATATAGTCCAAATATATGGCATCCAGGTAATGGGTTCCTTGAGATTAGCAGGAAAATAGTAAGCTACTATGCCAATTAAAGTAGTGGGAAGAATTACAAAAGCTGCTGCTGCTACTCCATAACCCCAACCTAATTCCATACCTTCCAACTGAGCTTCTGTCCAACTAAACCCATTCCAACGCCAAACTAAGGGTGGTTGCCTAGAAGGCATTTTGATTTGTTGTAGTTCTAGGTTGACTGTAAAAATCTCTTGGCAAAAGTCACAAGCCATAGCTTCCATTAATGGCATATGAGAAATCTTACCTATCCGACAGACTGGGCAGGGGTAAACTCCATAATAGTCGAAAGATTGGGCTAAGATTTTGGAACTGGGCATAATGAAACTGATGATCCTAAAAAGTTAATCTGGTCAATGAGGACTTGGGTAAGAATAATGTATGGTGATTGTCAATTGTCTGCAATCAGCTTTTGCAAGGTGAGGTGACAAGTCAGGAGAATTATATATTTTAACTTCTCAATCCGTCTAAGCACTAGGACTCACGCCTGTTTCTGTGGAACGGTTTTAGATCGTGAATCATAATGCTGCGGTGAATATTCTTCGTATTGGATTGAGTACCGTAGGGCATACGGGAATTAATGTCTCTTAAGTGGATGACCTCTGCTTGGGTAACGGCAACGATACCCAAGTAAACCGACTTGTAGAACCAGAAAACTCGCGTCTGTGAAGTTGGAATCACCGTGGCTTCAGCGGGCGTGAACATGTCAATAGTCTTGACTCCCACAGTTGTACTGAGTCTATCGCTTTTTTATGGTTTATGGGGGTCTTGACACCGCCGACTCTTTCTGTTAATGTTACCCTACATAGGTGTAGTTCTTTAACTTTCCAGCAAAAGCCCCGCAAATGCTTAACACAAATTCCTATTTTTATTTTTGGTTTAGGGTGGTTCACCGGGAGTGAATCGAGTTTCCTAACGGAAACCGCCCGGTGAACCGCAGAGCTAACTCTGCGGTTTTTGTTTTTTTAAGGAGAATTTCATCGTCATGACTTATTTCAGTAGCTGGTTTTATGGCTTTTACTTTTGGCCCAGAATAAATTCCGGGTAAATAGCGTCATGCCAATGAATCAGAACGCGCCCGGAACTCCTCAAAGGTTCTGGGCTTTTTTGTGATCGGGGAATAGTGCCCAATACTTAATTTTTTAGGAGAATGAACCATGATTAATGCCAAACTTGCCACACAATCCCATCCGAACCATCAGACAATTGTTAAACTTTCAGAAAAAGTCGCTTTCGGGGGCAAAGAACTGGTAATTATCGGCGGCCCCTGCACCGTTGAAAGCTTAGAACAAATGGAGATAGTCGCCCAAAAGCTATCTACTGCATCCGTGCAGGCGTTGCGTGGCGGTGTCTACAAACCCCGTACATCTCCCTACGCTTTCCAGGGTATGGGAGAGTCAGGATTAGAGATTTTGGCAAGGGTGCGAGCGCATTACAATATGCCAGTTGTCACCGAGGTGATGTCAATTTCTCAAATTGAAGTAGTCGCCGCTCACGCTGATATGCTTCAAGTTGGTAGTCGCAATATGCAAAACTTTGACTTGCTCAAAGCTTTAGGACAAGCTGGTAAGCCAATACTACTCAAGCGTGGTTTAGCAGCGACAATTGAAGAATTCGTCATGGCTGCTGAATATATCCTCAGCCACGGTAATCCTGATGTGGTGTTGTGCGAACGCGGTATCCGCAGTTTCGATGATTACACTCGCAATGTCCTGGATTTAGGGGCAGTGGCAGCACTCAAGCAAATAACTCATCTGCCTGTGATTGTAGATCCTTCCCATGCCGTCGGTAAACGGGAACTGGTAGCACCTGTGGCTAGGGCTGCGATCGCTTGCGGTGCAGATGGATTAATTATTGAATGTCACCCAGAACCAGAAAAATCTGTTTCTGATGCCCGTCAAGCACTTTCTTTAGAAGATATGGTGCATCTAGTTAATAGTTTAAAACCTGTAGCAACAGCCGTTGGGCGCAGTATATCAGAAGCGATCGGGGCGGGTTTACAACCTGCCCCGATTTTTTGTGCTGCTTAAATTTCAGTTGAGGGCGTAGTTTACCGCCGTAGGCGATCGCTTCTGTTGAATGTCTTAGTCAAAATATTCATTTTGGCTTAACGACAAACAGCGATCGCTTTCGTAAAATAAAGTTGTTGCTTAGGCTATTCCATTTGTTCTCAAACAATTTTTGCAACATAATACAAATAAAGTCACAACGGCTTAGTACTAAAGTCACAATGGCTTAGTACTAAAGTCACAAGAGTTTAACAACAATTTCTCTCCAAAAGGGGTAGGCTAAACAATAAATTATTAGTACACTAATGTTTATATTAACTAATATTATGCTTCTCTAATTAGAATTAATCGCAACCAACCATTTTGCGGAAAATGCGATGTCTAACGACAAGCTAGTACGTGTCTGTGCTTTCCCCTTTCCCCCAGATTGTTGATATGCGCTGTTTAGCCCCTGTTGAGACGACAAAGCCTTCGTCCTTGGCTGCTCAAATTGTTCCTCGTTTTCAAAGCATTATTCAAAGAGGGCGGTTCTCGCTACTTATATTAAGTCTGGCCTACTTGTGTAGTGCCTGTAATGCTTCCGAAGCCGAATCTAGTAAAAAAGAAGCAGGAAAAAAACGAGCTGTGCCAGTTGTGGTTGCCACTGCGACTCAAAAAATGATTCCAATCCAACTATCGGCTACGGGAACAGTAGATGCATATTCCACGGTATCTGTCAAGTCTCAGGTGGGCGGACAACTTACTGGCGTATATTTTCAGCAAGGACAGAACGTTAACAAAGGAGACTTGTTATTTAAAATTGATTCCCGCCCTCTACAAGCCGCGCTGATGCAAGCTAATGCTGCCAAAGCCAAAGATTTAGCGCTGGTGAAACAGGCACAGGCAAATGTGCTCAAATCCATTGCCGATGTGAACCAAGCAAAAGCGAATGTAGTCAAAGATAAGGCGCAGGCAACAAATGCAGATGTGCAAGCTCAACGTTATACTCGTTTGCTCAAGCAAGGGGCAATCAGTAAAGAACAGGCCCAACAGTACCAGACTACTGCTGATGCTCAACAGGCGACGGTGAAGGCAGATCAAGGTGGAGTAGCAAATGCTCAGGCAGGGGTGGCGGCAGCCCAAGCAGATGTACAAAATGCCTTGGCAGCAGTAGCATCAGATGAAGCTGCGATCGACAATGCCAAAGTTCAGCTTTCCTACAGTTCCATCTACGCACCAATTGCTGGACGCACGGGTAGCTTGAAGCTAACTCAAGGCAACTTAGTCAAGGCAAATGCTGCAAATGCCGATGATTCGCTGATTACAATCAGCCAAATCCGCCCGATTTACGTCAACTTTTCCATTCCCCAGCGACTGCTGCCAGACATCAAAAAATACAGTGCTAATAATGGCAAGTTAGAAGTCGATGCTTTACCTCCTAAAGATGCAGGGCATCCAGTACGAGGCGAACTCACCTTTGTTGATAGTGGAGTCAATACCCAAACAGGTACGATTCAACTTAAGGGTACTTTTGCCAACGCTGACGAGCGACTTTTTCCAGGGCAGTTTGTCAATGTAGTCCTCAAACTGAGCGAAGAACCAAATGCTATTACTGTTCCTTCTCAGGCGGTACAGAGTGGACAGCAGGGGCAGTTTGTATATGTAGTCAAACCCGACAAAACAGCAGAAATGCGTCCAATTAGCGTCGGTGACACCGTTAAGAACGAAACAGTGATCACGCAAGGGTTGAAATCAGGTGAGCAAGTAGTTACTGATGGACAATTCAACCTAGTGGCTGGTGCCATAGTCCAAGTGAAACCGGAAGTAGGAAGCAAGAGGCAGGGAGCGCAATGAACATTTCCGAGCTATTCATCCGGCGTCCAATCATGACAACTCTAGTTATGGTTGGCATTTTGATATTTGGGCTGATCAGTTACCAACAGCTACCCGTTAGCGATCTGCCCAATGTGGATTATCCAACACTTCAGGTAACAGCTAATCTGCCCGGAGCTAGTCCAGAAACGATGGCTGCCTCGGTAGCAACTCCTTTAGAGCAGCAGTTTTCTAGTATAGCGGGAGTGAGTTCAATGAACTCTAGCAGCTCTTTGGGTAGTGCCCAGATTACGCTGCAATTTGACCTGAATCGGGATATAGACGGGGCAGCACAAGATGTACAGTCTGCTATTTCTAAGGCAGCGAGGCAGTTGCCCACGAATATGCCTAATCCGCCATCTTACCGAAAGGTGAATCCGGCGGATCAGCCAGTCCTTTACATCTCCCTGAATTCATCTATTCTGCCTCTGTCAACTGTAGACAAGTATGCTGAGACATTGCTGGCACAACGCCTGTCAATGGTGGATGGAGTGGCGCAAGTGCAGGTGTACGGCTCCCAAAAGTACGCGGTACGGATTCAGCTTGACCCGGAATCACTGAGTGTTAAGGGAATAGGAATTGATGAAGTAGCTGATGCGATCGCTAACGGAAATGTCAATCTGCCCACCGGGACACTTTACGGGAAGCAGCAGAATTCTACCATCCAAGCAAACGGTCAACTCAACGATGCTGCCAGCTATCGCTCCCTAAGTGTGGCTTATCAGAACGGCGCACCAGTGCAGCTAGGAGAATTGGGTCAAGTCCTGGACAGTGTGGAAAATGACAAGATAGCAAGCTGGTATTTTCCTGTCAAGAAGGAGAGTAAGGAGCAAGGAGCAGAGGAAAAATCCTCAATCCGTCTTGAAAAGTTTGCTACGGAGGGAAACCCTCCTGGCAACTTTTCGCAAAATCCAAAATCTAAAATCCAAAATTCTGGCGTCCGGGCGATCGTTCTGGCAATTCAGCGCCAACCGGGAACTAATACTGTTCAAGTAGTGGATGCTATCAAGAAACTGCTACCCAGCTTTCGGACACAGATTCCGGCGGCTGTGAACGTAGATATTCTCTACGATCGCTCCCAGTCAATTCGTGAGTCGGTGGATGATGTACAATTCACGCTGTTGCTCACCATTGCCTTGGTGGTGCTGGTAATCTTTCTGTTTCTCCGCAATATCTCTGCTACACTCATTCCCAGTTTGGCAGTACCGCTTTCGATAGTAGCGACTTTTGCGGTGATGGTGCTATTGGGCTTCTCGCTCGATAACCTATCGCTGATGGCGTTAACCCTTTCAGTGGGTTTCGTGGTTGATGATGCTGTAGTCATGCTGGAGAACATTGTCCGCCACATGGAGATGGGCGAAAGCCGGATGGAAGCAGCCCTAAATGGTTCTAGAGAAATTGGTTTCACAATTTTGTCTATGACCATTTCCTTAGTAGCAGTATTTATCCCTATACTGTTCATGGAAGGCATTCTGGGACGACTGTTCCGTGAGTTCGCTGTTACTATTAGCGTTGCAATCTTGGTATCTGGCGTAATTTCCCTCAGCTTGACGCCAATGCTGTGTTCCAGATTCTTGAGTCCACCTCATCATGAACCGGAGAGTGAGGGAGCTGGCGTTGCTGGCGTTGCAGGGGAAGATGAGGGAGATGAGGGAGAAATTCTCAATTCCCAATCCAAAATTCAAAATCGTTCGACTGAGCGCTCACGCCAAAGTCTAAAATCCAAAATCCAAAATTTTAACCGTCGTCTCTACAACTTTTCAGAAAACGTTTTTAATGTGATATTAGGCGGATACGATTGGAGTTTGAAGAAATCACTCAAGTATCACCGCACAACGATGGTGATTTCGGGAGCGATTCTTGTAGCGACAGTGTATCTATTTATAATTGTGCCTAAAGGGTTTGTTCCCAACGCAGATGTTGGACAAATCACTGCAACTACTCAGGCATCAGAGGATATATCCTTTGATGAGATGGTAAAACATCAACAGGCAATAGCTGCGATCGCTTACCGTGATCCGAATGTCGATTCCATCAACTCCAGCGTCGGGGCTGGTGGCCCAAATGCTTCTGCCAACTCTGGAAGAATTTTAATCGAACTCAAGCCCCGTCATGAAGGCCGTCTCAGTGCTGATGAAGTTGTCCAAGAACTCCGACCTAAGTTGTCAGGTGTGCCTGGAATCAAAGTTTTCTTGCAAAATCCCCCAGCCATCAATGTCGGTGGACAACAGACGAAAGCGCAGTATCAATTTACTCTGCAAACACCCAATATTCAGGAACTTTACCAGTACGCTCCACTTTTAGAAGAAAAACTGCGATCGCTCTCAGATTTACAAGATGTCAACAGCGATTTGCAAATCAAGAATCCGCAAGTAAAAGTAAACATCAACCGCGACCAAGCTTCGGCTCTAGGTTTAACCGCCAATCAAATCGAAACTGCCCTGAGTAATGCCTATGGCACTCGCCAAGTTTCCACCATCTACGCCCCCGATAACCAGTACCAAGTAATTATGGGCGTGGAACCAAAATATCAGCAAAATTCCAATGCTCTAGATTTACTATCAGTTCGTGCCCCCAGTGGACAACTTATACCTCTCAACGCTATAGCAACTTTGACCAAAGATGTGGGCCCCTTGACTATCAACCATCAAGGGCAACTTGCTTCTGTCACCTTCTCCTTTAATCTCAAGCCAGGAGTGTCACTCGGTAACGTCACTGGGAAGATTGAGCAACTTGCTCGTCAAACACTGCCACCAACTATTAGTACAGGCTTCCGAAGTTCAGCGCAGGCATTCCAGTCATCAATTCAGGGTTTAGGACTGCTGCTGCTGGTTGCCATCTTCGTGATTTATATCGTGTTGGGGATTCTCTACGAGAACTTTATTCACCCCCTGACTATCCTTTCTAGCTTGCCCTCCGCTGGATTTGGGGCACTGCTAACCCTGTTGTTGTTTAAAGTTGACTTGAATATTTACGCCTTCGTGGGTATTATCCTGCTGGTTGGCATTGTGAAGAAAAACGGGATCATGATGGTTGACTTTGCGATCATTGCCCGTCAAAACGGCAAAACCCCCTATGATGCTATTTATGAAGCCTGCTTGGTGAGGTTCCGCCCAATTATGATGACGACAATGGCAGCACTCATGGGGACTTTACCAATTGCCCTCGGTTTGGGAGCCGGAGCAGATACACGCCGTCCCCTTGGTTTAGCAGTAGTTGGGGGGTTAGTGTTCTCGCAGTTTCTCACACTTTATTTAACGCCCGTTTTCTACACCTACATGGAGTCTTGGCAAACAAAGCTTAAAAAACACAATTGGCGCAAACAGTCAGCATAATTCGTAATTAACAAAGAATAAAGGCATCAGTCGCCAGAAAAAGAAATTGAATTCTGTGCGACTGGTGAGGCAGTCCGGTGGATGGCTTTCACAACATAAAAGTGTTCCAATAAATGAAATGATCCAAAGTCTGTCATTGCGTAGGCGGAGCCTTCGCGCAGCGTCTCATAGAAAAGAAAAGCGGTAGCGACGTAGGAGCGTCGGAACGAGCGTCACCCGAAGGGTGGTATGAATGAACGGTAAAACACCACACGAAATTTTCTTTCTTAACGTGAGTGTGAGTCCGAGGAAGTTACAGCAGAATTCAAGTATTTGAACCACATCTGTCTAGGGGCGCAAGGCCTTGCGCCCCTAGACAGATGTGGTCTTATTTACTTGAAAATAGTTGTAAAAGGCAGCCGCAGACAGAGTAGGTAACAGGACTTACGCAAGAACTCTCTGAAACTCTTATTCCTTTGTGTCCTTTGCGTCCTTTGCGGTTCGTCTTATCATGATTTTGCGTAAGTCCTGGGTAAATCTTTTGGGTCGATATCTAGAGAAGGTTTCTTCTCTTGGTAAGTGTAAGCCACTAATCGAGCTAAAAGATTAACCATAAAGTTAATTACACTCTGATGCCATCCTTGCTCCGCATTTAGCTTTAATATAACTAACAGTAATCAGTAAACCCAAGGAGGTTTTTTGCTTACTGATTTCCTTACCTCGAAAAGTAATTCATAAGCATTAATTGGGCTTGCGATGCCTGCGGCGGGCTGTGCCTACGCAAACTTTCAACCAGGACATTAAATATGGCGCTAGAACATAAAAATGCAGCTGGGATATTTCCTGATCGCCAACACACTGAGTCAGCCCTTGATCAACTTAAAGCGGCTGATTTTCCGATGAACAAAGTTTCAGTTGTTGCTCAACACGTCAACTCAGAAGATGTGACGCTTAAAGCAACAGAGGCAACTGTACAGTCTGAAGCTAAATTTGTCCGCGATCGCACGATCGAGCGGATCGAGCATGGTGCATTAGATGCTGGAAGTTGGGGCAGTATTATCGGCTTTTTAGGAGGTGGACTAGTAACCTTAGCGATTCCAGGCATTAGCTCGATCGTCTTGGCTGGAGCAAGAGCTGCTTCGGTGGGACTGGCGACTGGAGCGTTTTATGGAGCTGTAGCAGGCGGCTTACTCGGAGCCGCGATCGGCACGAACATTCCAGATGAGCAAGTCAAGCTTTACAACGAGCGGTTAGCACAAGGACAGTATTTGATAGTCCTTGAGGGAACGAACGATGAACTTCAACAAGCTCAAACCGTTTTGAAAACCCAAGGGATTCAGGATTGGATCATTTTTGACACACTATAACAATCTGGATGAGTAATATGATACAAGCAATCCGCGTTCATAACTATGGCGAGTCAGACGTGCTGACGCTAGAAGAGATCGCACAACCCGAACCACAACCGAATGAAGTACTAATTAGAGTTCAGGCTGCCGCAGTCAATCCGCTCGATTGGAAAATCCGGGCAGGCTACATGAAAGAATTTTTTCCAATGCCTTTGCCATTTACGCCTGGAATGGATGTCGCAGGCATTGTGGAAGCGATCGGCGCGGATGTCAAAGCGTTCCAAGTCGGTCAAGAAGTTTATGGCGAATTAGGAATGGGAGCTTATGCCCAGTTCGCAACGGCTCCACAAGATGCGATCGCGCTCAAACCTAAGACGCTCGATTTTGTGGAAGCGGCATCAGTGCCGATGGTATCAATGACTGCCTATCAAGGGCTGTTTGATCATGCTGATCTCAAGCCAGGTCAAACCATACTAATTCATGCTGCATCGGGCGGAGTTGGCATGTTCGCAGTGCAATTTGCTAAATGGAAAGGAGCGCACGTCATTGGAACTGCCTCAGCTGCGAATGTAGAATTTGTTCAATCTCTGGGTGCAGATCAAGTGATTGACTACAACGCCACACCCTTTGAACAAGTTGTTGAGAATGTTGATGTAGTTCTAGATACGTTAGGCGGTGACACACAAGCGCGGTCTTATTCAGTGGTGAAGCCGGGTGGCATTCTGGTTTCAACTGCCGCTCCCCCCAATGCTGAAAAAGCTGAAGAACGAGGTATCCGTGCAGAGATGATGAATATGAAACCCTCGACCTCGCTGCTAGAGGAAATTGCTAGTTTACTTGATTCCGGGCAGGTTAAGACGATTGTTGCTCAGACGTTTTCTTTGTCTGAAGCCCGTCAAGCTCAGGAATTGAGTCAGGGCGGTCATGTCCGGGGCAAAATCGTGCTGCAAATCAATGCTTAATCCTTTATAGGGGGAGCAATGCTCTAACAGTGAGCAGGGG
>NZ_CALMFY010000057.1:76776-156803 GCF_937863485.1 uncultured Nostoc sp.
ATCGTGAAATGAGCTTCTGAGTGTGGGAGGTGTGGGAAGAAGAATTATTGAACAAGTTTTCTCCTGCTCCTCCCTCTCTCCCCACACCTCCCACACTCAGAAGCTCATTTCACGATGATCTCACTTTTTCGCGTTGCTCCTTTTGGAGGTTTGTTAGAAACTCGATGAGCAATCTGTTAACTTCGACTGGGCGTTCTTGCTGAATCCAATGACCAGCGTTTGGTAGCAATACTTTCTGCCTCAGGTTGGGCACGTTTTCCTCTAGGGTGTCGAATGCTTTACGGTACATTGTGATCACTGCATCTGCTTCTCCCGCCACAAACAATGTTGGCTGGTGCAGCTTTACGCCACACAGAAACGGTGTTAGTTCCCAGATTCTATCGATGTTTCGATACCAGTTCAACCCGCCCCGGAAACCAGTCCGCTCAAACTCAGAGGTGAAAAAGTCGATATCCTGGTCTGTTAACCAAGCCGGAAGTTGCTCCGATGCGTAACTTGTGTCTATTGGCTTTTCCGACTTGCTAAACAGGAAGCGCCAACGTTTTTCTGGTGGTGGATCTCCTGAGGCGGAGTAGAGAATTGAACGTATAGTAGCGCGAACATCAGACTCTAGTTCCGCCTCAGCTTTACCTGGTTCTTGGAAGTATAGTTGATAGAACTCCTGCTCGCCTGCCATCAACTTCATTGCTTCTGTCGGTCGAATGTCTGACCAACTGCGGGGTTGATAGGGCACACTTAGCAGGGAGATAGCGTGGAAGATATCTGGACGGAGTAGGGCACAGTACCAGGCAACGGGCGCACCCCAATCGTGTCCAACAATAATTGCTTGTTCCTCACCCAACGCATGAACCAGACCAACAATATCACCTACCAACTGGAAAATATGATATGCCTCAATTGGTTCCGGTATTGAGGTCTGCCCATAGCCACGTTGGTCTGGTGCTACTGCGTGGAACCCTGCTTCAGCTAATGCTGATAACTGATGCCGCCAGGAGTACCAACATTCTGGGAAGCCGTGACATAAGATGACCAATGGGCCTTGCCCCTGTTCGGCAATATGCATCTTGATGCCGTTGGTTTCGATGAAACGGTGAGTTACTAAAGTCATGTTTCCTCAATTCCTTTTTTCGGGTTGAAGCAGCTCTTTTCATGTTGGCAAATGAATTACAAAAGTTAAAAAGCCAGATGCTGCCCTCACTGAAAACTAATTAATGGGACTTATCATCAAGAAAGTGAAAAGTTACCAACGGTATCTTCTCTACCTGTTTCCAACACCGTCACCATTATCTAGCACAAGGGGGTCAGCCCCTTCGGGAAGTCAAAAGTCAAAAGTCAAAAGTCAAAAATAACAACCCCATAAATAAATTTAGGGGCTTGTAACAAGGAGCGGAGGCGGAGTGTCTCCGCCTCCGCGCCGTATTTCTTGCGTTGCACGTCTCGAAATACATTTTTTCTTTTTCCATAAATAAATTTAGGCGATGCACGCTCGCTAGCCGAAGTGGGCTTGTACCTTTTTCTTTCTGGTCAGGGTGGAATGCTTTTGCTCCTGTTGCGGCTGATCAAATGATTAAGGGTTACTCTTACCCTTATTTTTATCTAGCTTCTCTTGGATAGCTTCTCTGCAAAACTCAGGAGGGTTCTCTTGTTGCTGTACCTCTTCCTTCATTTCCTTAGTCATACGTATATTCATTTTCTCAGTCAACGGTTCTTCTCTATCTGTGGTAAACGGTTTTAAACTCTTCGGGTTCCCTTTGGGATTAGGCATTGTATATAAATATGAAAATAATCTCTGAAACACAAGGAAGCAAGTGTTTAATGATTAATCAGTGGGTATGTAAGCCAACGAAACTTGTTACCCACTGATACCACTTTTGAGAAATGGTAATTCCATGTTTACACGATCGCAACTTGAAATCAAAACTGTTCCAGAGTTACGTGACTTATGCCGTCGATACGGTATCAAGCCAACAGGAAACCCCGGATACAAAGTTTCCTACATCACATCTTTGCTGGTATTCCCCCAAATAGCATTACAGCAGCTAAGACAAGGAAAGGGATTAAAATCTCCCGGTTTGAGCGTTATCCAGTTTTTTGAGGGAGTGATAGATGAGATGAACTCACCCACTGATGAGCAAGCAGCACTGATCAAAATCACAATGGAAGGTAAAAGAATGAATTACCCAGATAGGTATGACCAAGAGAACCTGCTGAACTTACACAAAGCTAAAATTCACTTGGAAATGGCTATTGGATTACTCAGGCAGTAAAATTAATTTCTAATCAGTAACTCTTGACTCCCTTCATTCCAGAGGGGAGTTTTTTATGTATCATAGTTATTTTTGATAGTTCACTTACATTAACTTTCCCATAATTGCGATCGCCTGGGTTGGGTGCTTGGTGCGATCGCAAATCTACAGTCTCCAAACGTCGAAAATCCGTAGTGTGACACTTGAGAGTGTAAGAACTAGAATATTCCATACAAAAACTCCGTTCACCAGTATCAAAGACTCATTAACGGAGTTCAAAGACTCATTCACGAGTATCAAAGACTCATTCACGAGTATCAAAGACTCGTCAGCGAGTATAAAAGACTCATTCACGAGTATCAAAGACTCGTCGGCGAGTATTAAAGACTCGTCAGCGAGTATCAAAGACTCGTTAACGGAGTTCAAAGACTCATTCACGAGTCTTATTAATTACTGATTGTAAATATTCTCCGCATCCTTGTGTCCCTATCTCTGGTGCAATACGCTTAGAAGAATAAACCTTTTTTCTTTTCCTCTGCCTCCCCTGCTCTCCCTCCCTGAGGAATAAAGCCATGACTCAAGCTTTACGCAAACTAGTTACATTCGATGAATTTGTTGCTCAATACCCAGACAACCCACAACGACGTTATGAGCTCCATGATGGAGTAATTGTTGAGATGGCACAACCAACAGGCGACCATGAAGAGGTTACAGGATTTTTAGCCACAAAAATCACATTAGAATATAGTCGTTTAAATCTTCCTTATTTCATCCCAAAAACAGTATTCGTCAAACCACTCGAAAACGAATCAGCTTATTCACCAGATGTCCTGATACTAAATCAGCCCAATTTAGTGAACGAACTTCTATGGAAAAAAGCATCTACTGTAAGCCTTGCTGCATCTATTCCTTTAGTAGTAGAAGTAGTGAGTACCAATTGGCGTGATGATTACCACAAAAAATACGCTGACTATGTTCGCGTAGCGTCTCGAAGAGAGGAAATGGGAATTCTTGAATACTGGATTGTGGACTATGCCGCATTGGGCGGTAGAGAATTCATTGGCAAGCCAAAACAGCCTACTGTCTTGGTTTGCTGTTTAGAAGAAGGTGAATATCTAATTAATAAATTTCGAGGTAATGACCGTATCCAATCACCAACATTAAGAGAGTTGAATTTAACCGCAGAACAAATTTTTCGCGCTGGTGTGGTCAGCTAAATTCACGGTGTCTATTAAAATTACAGCAGGAGTCAGAATTCAAAAGTCAGAATTCAGCAGTTAGAAGCGAACCCACGCCGGCCTACTTAAAATTATGTCTAATAAAGCAATTATTCAATCTAAATTATTGGAACCCAAAGCTGATAATGAGCAAAAACTCTACCAAATTCTCACTATACAGGAATTAAGTCTTCTAAACGATCGCTCCAACTCCAAAGGACTAGTTCAACTGGCTTTTCATCTCACTGTTATGGGTTTGAGTGGCTACTTATGGGCAACAAACTTTGGCAATTGGTCGGTGGCTATACCAGCACTGGTAATCTACGGCTTCAGTCTGGCTTCGATGTTTGCACCGATGCATGAATGTGTTCACAGAACAGCTTTTGCTAACAATCGTTTCAATGATGCTGTAGCTTGGTTTTCCGGCTTGCTCTCATTTTACAACAGCACGTTTTTTCGTCGTTATCATAAGTGGCATCATCGCTACACTCGCGTTCCTGACAAAGATCCGGAATTGACCGATCCCAAACCGAGCAACCGGGGTAAATACTTGTTGATAATTAGCGGTTTACCGTGGTGGTGGGGTAAAATACGTGGGCATTTTCAGGTTGCAACTGCTCAATTTGACGATTTTCCATTTGTGCCAGAAGCAGCACGAGCCGAAGTTATTCGCTCCACACGTTGGCAATTAGGTATTTATGCAGGTGCGATCGCTATCTCAATTGCAGTTGGTCAGCCTTGGTTTTTCCTCTATTGGCTGCTACCCCTGCTTATTGGTCAACCGATTCTCCGGTTTATTCTGTTAGCAGAACATACAGGTTGTACTCTTAACGCAAATCTGCTCACGAATACACGCACAACGCTGACCCTCTGGCCGGCGCGATTTTTCATGTGGAATATGTCATTTCATGCAGAGCATCATTTGTACGCATCAATTCCGTTCCACGCCCTACCAAAAGCACATCAGCAGTTGAGCAAACACTTTACCCACATTGAACCTGGCTATCTAAAAGTCAACTGGGATATTGTGGCTAAATAGGGGTAGTTGGTAGGATGACAATAAGTCTATTTGATTTTTGTTTGCTCTAGGCTCGACCTTAATGCACCTTTATCAGATGATCATGAAGAATGATTAAGAAAAACGAGTATAGACAAACGTGATAAAAATGCTATCTGAAAACTTGATTGGAATTGAAGCAAGATTACAAATTAATTGGGTTTGGCTAAATGCCAGCTTACAGTTTGCTACTTGGGGGCTTTTTTCACTTTTACTCGCTGAGGTCTTAAGAGACAGCTACCATGCTTTGTGTCACCAAGTCAATTGGCTTGCTAAATGGCACAACAAGCACCACATGGCCTATCGCCGTGATTTATCGATAGTTTCCCCGAAAGTTTATCAAGAATCTCAGCTCTATCACGACATTTTAGAGTCAAGTCTACTGCTGCTGGTATTGGTAGTCATTGCCTTAATTGTCCAGCAAATCGGGTTATGGCTGGGAGTAGCTTATGCTTGCACCTTTTTATATGGCGCGTCCTTGCGGTATTTCCAGGGAAAAATTGATACAGACTACAACCATTTACCCGGCCCTTTAGAGACAATTCCATCCATTTGGTGGGTGAATCGCTCTTACCATTGGCGGCATCATTTTGATGATGTCAACGCTTACTACAGTGGCGTCTTTCCCCTAGTGGATAAAATTCTTGGTACAGGACTGTCCCTCAAGGGTAAAACCGTCGCTTTAACCGGAGCATCAGGAGCGTTGGGGCAAGCATTAACGGCTGAACTTGTAAAGAATAATGCTAAAGTCGTTGCATTAACCACCAATCCAGAAAAATTATTAGAGCAAGTTGGGGTGAAAGTGGTTCCCTGGCAGTTGGGTAAGGAAGCCGAACTGAGGGATAGTTTAGAGAAAGTAGATATTTTAATTATCAACCACGGAATCAATGTCTACGCCAGCCGCACACCAGAGGCTATCAACTCCTCCTATGAGGTGAATACCTTTTCAGCATTGCGGTTGATGGATGTATTTTTGACAACTGTGACAGGCGCACAAGCAAAAGCAACGAAGGAAATTTGGGTAAACACTTCTGAAGCTGAGGTTTCTCCAGCGCTGAGTCCGCTTTATGAACTCAGCAAGCGATCGCTAGGGGATATTGTTACCCTCAAGCGATTGGACGGGGATTGTGTAATTCGCAAGTTAATTCTTGGCCCATTTAAGAGTCAACTGAATCCTTATGGAGTGATGTCTGCACAGCAAGTTGCTCGTGCGATCTTATTTTTGGCACGGCGAGACTTCCGAAATATTATTGTGACAATAAATCCTCTCACCTATCTGCTGTTTCCCTTAAAGGAAACTAGTACATGGCTATACTATCGAATCTTCAGCCGGACTGCGAAAAGTTAATAATTTCCAGGTGATAACCCAGTTCCTACTTCAAATAGTTTAGGATCTTAAACTTCAGAACTTACAACTTTCATAAGGTGCGTTAACGACAGCGTAACGCACCTACTAAACTACTTTATAAATGAATTAATAATTTTTGATCACCATTAATAAACCATAAGAAAATATGGGTATCTAATAATAGTTTCATTTACCATCAAAACTATTCAAAATCTCTTCAGGTAAGGGACTATCAAAATCATCTGGAACAATGAACTCCCCAGCACATAAGCCATAAGGTCTAATTTTTTCAGCCGTGGCTGAAACTGGTTTAATTTCTGCAATAGGTTTACTTGCTTGCATGATAATAATACTTTCTCCTGCTGCTACTTGTTGAAGATAGCTAATTAAGTTTTGCTGGATTTCATCAATTGTTACGGTTAATATGAGATGTGTATGTAGGAATATTTCTAGTATATCAAGTTGAGAGTTTTAAATTATAGCAATTACTATTCCAGATTTAGCAGCAGCTTTTAATAATTAGACTAATGAAATACTGTTAATGAAGAATAAATCATGAATATCCAAATTAAACCTGAATTAGAGCAAATTAACCAAGTGCGTAACAAATGCTCCTCCTGCTATTGATTATGCACCCCCTGGAATTATAAGGGGAATTAATCGCTATGCAAGAATTAACGATTGAGGATTTATTAACTATTGGTCAAAGTGAAGTTCCAGAAAGTCAACAAAAACTACATTTACAACTTTTAGATAAAAATCAAACTAATCAATTAAGTGAATTAGATAGATTATTGTTGCGATCGCCCAGAGGAAGTACAGATTATTTTATGCTGAAAAAAGCCTATACTTATGCACTTTTAAAGCAAAGCCGCCCTTGACAAACTCAACGGCTTTCGCCTTTAAGTTATCCAGCTTGTTGCTATCAAAACGTACAAGTCCTCGTACCTGCATTTCGCCTTTGTCTCGCGTTGGCGATCTTGGTGCTTAATTAGCCGCTGATGCCAGCAATCAGCACTGTTGGGTTTGCCATATTTTTTAGCTCCGTTAATAACAAATGAGGGGTGTTTGGTTCAGATAGCGATCGCTAGTGAGTTGCTGTAGGACAAAAGCCGCCACATCCGCCCGCGAAATTTTCCCTGCCGTAACCCCCGTTAAGTCAGTCAGAACTCGGTAATTCCCTTTTGCAGGGTCATTGGTTAATATTCCTGGACGAACGATCACCCAATCCAGATTACTCTGACGAATCTCGGCTTCCTGACGATCTTTGTCGTCGTAGATTCGCTTCAATATCAGCGGTAGAATCAGCTTGTCATAAAGCAAGCCGCCGTGACCTTTACTATCGCCTGCTCCAAGTCCGGTGATACAAATTAATCGCTTGACGCTGTGACGCTCCATTGCCTGAAGCAACTTTTTTGTGCCTTCTGACAACAGCGTCACAGATTCAAGACTGATTTTTTTAGTGCCTAATGAGCTAATGACTGCATCTTGCTGCTGCACCGCATCTAGCGAGGCAGGGTCAAGGATATCCCCCTTCACAATTTGAAGGGAGTTGTGCTGCATTTCAAACTTGTCGGGATTACGAACTAGCGCAGTTACTTCGTGTCCTTGGGCTAAACCTTGCTCGACAATCTGCTGTCCCGTCGGTCCCGTTGCCCCAATGACTAAGATTCTCATCTCTGTTTCTCACTTACAAGACTCACAATATTTATCCCACATTCTGCACCCCCAACTGTCACACAGCCAAAATATAGTACAGAGGAACTAAACAAAGAACAGCAAACAGAGGCTTAATGATCAGAAATAGCATTGAGTCCAGCAACTGTTAATTAGCGCTCTTTTATTACTCCGAAAAAATAAAATATTTGTAAATTGGGTTGAACATTCGTGTTACCCAACAAAATCGAGGATTCTTAGTGTTGGGTTACCCTTCCGGAAGTGGCGAGCGTTACCTGGGGACTTTCCGTTGTGGCAGACGGTATACACCTATTTTCGTAATTGGCGCAAAGATGGAACCAAAAAACGTTGGGTGGTGGAACGCACTTTTGGTTGGCTGATGGGGTGTCGGCGATTGGTTAGAGACTATGAGTTATTGCCCGAAACATCGGAGACATTTATCTACCTTGCCTCCATCCACATTATGGTAAGGCGACTGGCATAAATAGTAGATGCAATTGGATTGGTAGAAATAATTAATGATTTAATAGGTGAAGAAAAAGCAGAAAAAGTTAACTCTGGTCATGTTGTTAAAGTCATGATTTTGCATGGATTAGGATTTATCTCTAAGCCACTATGTATAACTACTACAAAATGAAGTGCAGAATGTTAGTTGTATCTCGTACTATTTGCATTTAACCTGCGGGTTTGCAGTATGTACGAAACACAAAAAAAGGGATAAGCCCAAAAGCCTATCCCCTAAAAAATCAATTAATCAATCATCAAGTTCCAGTAGTCCAAGAATTGGTGTACTCAATTTGATCTGGTGTTAACGTATCAATCTTAATTCCAATCGCCTCCAACTTGAGTCGGGCAATTTCTTTATCCACATCAATGGGAATTGAGTGCAAGCCAGGTTCTAACTTACCTTTATTCTTCACGAGGTATTCAACAGCTAAAGCTTGGTTGGCAAAGCTCATATCCATTACTGCGCTGGGGTGTCCTTCAGCCGCAGCCAGGTTAATCAAACGTCCTTGTCCGAGAACGACAACTGATTTACCACTTTGCAGTTTATACTCTTCAGTGAAGGGACGAACTTCCTTGATTTCCTTAGCTTGAGAAGCCAAGTATTTCAAGTCAAGTTCAATATCAAAGTGACCGGAGT
This sequence comes from uncultured Nostoc sp., assembly GCF_937863485.1. Classification (GTDB taxonomy): domain Bacteria; phylum Cyanobacteriota; class Cyanobacteriia; order Cyanobacteriales; family Nostocaceae; genus Nostoc. The sequence continues at coordinate 85,466 of NZ_CALMFY010000057.1, forward strand.
TACAAACGATCGCACCGTCTTTCATCACATCGAAATGCTCGGCGCGAATTACGTGCTTGTTACCTGTAACTGTGACAAATAAATCACCAACTTTAGCAGCTTCTGCCATTGGTAAGACGCGGAAACCATCCATTACGGCTTCAATTGCCTTGATCGGGTCAATTTCGGTAACAATCACGCTACCACCCATACCACGAGCGCGGAGGGCTGTACCTTTACCACACCAGCCGTAACCAACTACGACAATGTTTTTACCAGCCAGCAGAATATTTGTGGCGCGGATAATGCCGTCTAGGGTCGATTGCCCAGTACCATAGCGGTTATCAAAGAAGTGCTTGGTATCAGCATCGTTGACATTCACTGCGGGGAAGGTGAGAACGCCATCTTTGAACATGGCCCGGAGGCGCACAATTCCCGTTGTGGTTTCTTCAGTGGTGCCAATCAAATCGGCAATTTGGTGTTGGCGCTCTTGGATTAATGTGGCAACCACATCGCTACCGTCATCAATAATGACGTTGGGGCGGTGATCTAGGGCGATTTGAACGTGGCGGCTATAAGTTGCGTTATCTTCACCTTTTTGGGCAAAGACGGGAATTTCATGATCGACGACGAGGCTAGCTGCTACGTCATCTTGCGTTGATAAGGGATTGCTAGCAATTAGAAGCGCGTCTGCACCACCGGCTTTCAGAGCGATCGCCAAATGTGCTGTTTCGGTTGTAATGTGGGCGCAAGCCACAAGCTTTAAGCCAGCAAAGGGCTTTTCTTGGGCAAAGCGATCGCGGATTTGCCGCAAAACTGGCATCTCGCGTCCAGCCCATTCAATGCGCTGTCTTCCCAAGGCAGCTAGGCCGAGGTCTTTAACCTCGTGCTTTAATCGGGGAGAAGTTGCGGTCATCAAAAGTTACCTCAAAAAATTAAAAATAGCTACGTAAAATTTACGCACTCTACTAGGTTATTCTACTACTGGCGATTTTTGCTTGGAATTAGCAAACTACTAGTCAAACAATTTTGGATTTTAGATTTGCAATTTTGGATTGAAACAGACCATAAGGATACTTGGCTCTGATGATTTTAGATTGACGATAGCGCAGTGTTAGCGGGTTATCGAGCGTATGATTGGATTTGTTCTATCCACAAGGGGTAGGGCTTGAACCAATTTTCAATTCCAAAATCCAAAATCTAAAATCTAAAATTGGCACGGTCAATAGTCCTCAAAACTAGCTTGACGTTTGATCAGCATAATGTCAACTTCATCCCCAGCTTCTTCCTTTTTGTTTTATCTTTGGTAAGAGTAAGACTGTTCTCAGCCTTACCTGCTAATTTTAAGTATATTGTCATCTTTCTAAAGATAGATAATAAAAAAATATCAAAATTTAATTATCTAATGGGAATGGGAAAACTTCAACTTTAGATAGGTACATTTACAAAAAGTAATTGCGGAGGATGGTTATAGAAGTAGTAACTAGTAAATTTTACTCAAGGAGGTGTTTAAGTGCGCTTTCAATTTTTGGCGATCGCTAGTTCAATGGCCATAGCCGTTGTATCTGTGCCAAAAGCCACAGCCCAAATTCCTTTGTTACCGCAGCTGCAAGCTCCCAGCAGTGTAAGTAATGATTCAAATAATAGAGTTGCTACAGGCTGGATTTATTTAGATGGTCGGCGGTTATTTCAGATAGCGGCATCAAAAGCCAACTTTCCTGAGCGTTCAGAAGATATTCAAAAGAAGTTGCAGAAAATTAGCCAAAGTTACATTAACTCACCAACAAAAACAGAACTCAACGTAAAAATTCGCACAGTAAACGACTTACCAGTAATTTATGTCAACGACCAATATCTGATGACGGTCACTTCTGAGGATGCTGGATTGCGAGAGGTAGATATACGGACATCAGCAGAGCAAATAAAGGAATCGTTACAAGAAGACTTGCAAAAAGCAAAGCAAGAAAGACAAACTCAATCTTTAATCGACCAAGGTAAAATTGCTACGGGCATCGGACTGACAATGATTGTGATGAGTTGGGGGGTATATAGCTGGCAAAGGCGTTCCAAAAAAGATTTATTACACCCCATTGCCTCCCAACCCTCCAGAGGGCCCTTAAACTCCCCAATTTCACCAGCAGTAGCAGCAGCTCAACCAATTGCAACACAACTGAATCAACGGCAAAAGCAGCATCTCCAAGAAGTCAAAAGACGATTGTTTCAGCTAACTCAAGCCGGAATTTGGGGAAGTGGAAGTTTCTTTATTTTGGGTCTATTTCCCTATACACGACCATTTCAGGTAGGAATTCTCATAGCCGCCCAATTTCCTTTGCGATTAGGTGTCGTGTTCTTGGGAACCTATGTAGCGATCCGTTTTACCTACGCCCTAATTGACCGCTTCACTACCACTCTGATCAGCAGTGGTGCTTTATTGACTCCAGAAAGTTCTGAACGGCTGCAACTGCGAGTTTCTACATTTTCTGGCGTGACTAAAAGCATCGCTACTGGTATCTGGATAGGAGTAGGCTTCTTGCTAGCGCTGGTGTCATTGGGGATAGATATTGTTCCCTTGCTAGCGGGTGTGAGTTTAGTTGGTGTTGCAGTGTCTCTGGCCTCGCAAAACTTAATTAAAGATGCGATTAACGGTTTTTTGATCATTCTAGAAGACCAGTACGCTTTAGGCGATGTGATTTCTGTGGGAGACGTGGGAGGCTTAGTAGAAAATCTGAATCTGCGGATGACCCAACTGCGGGATTCGGAAGGGCGCTTGATCACGATTCCCAATGGTGAAATTAAAGTTGTTGCCAATCTTTCTAGTCGTTGGTCACGAGCCGATTTAACAATCCCGATCGCCTACCAAGCCGATACAGAACAGGCTTTGAAATTGATTGAAACTGTTGGTTCCCAGATGAATCAAGAAATACAATGGCAGTCTCAAATTTTGGAGCCGCCGCAAGTTTTGGGAATAGATCAATTTGGCGATCGCGGTTTGATTATTCGCGTCTGGATTAAAACACAGCCTCTCAAACAATGGGATGTAGCACGGGAGTTTCGCCGCCGCCTGAAAGTTGCCCTAGACCAAGCTGAAATTTCCATTTCTGTGCCTCAACAAGCAATTTGGGTGAATGATGATCATTTGTTAAATTTTCAGGGTAATGGCAAAGATAATTAGAAATTTTAATTCATTACCGCATTTTTCAGTTGATTAACCCAAATGACCTCTCTTTTACCAGAGAGAGGCTTTGAATCTGCCTCTTCCAGCTAACAAAAGTTTTTCCGCTTTCCTGTCCTTCTTGGAGAGGTTTCAATCCGGTTCAGTTAACGTTTTATGATTTTGAAGATCCCTCCAAGGGGAGCAAGTGACACCCCTGAAAAAGGCTTGCTCATAACCCTTTTTTACCCACTTTTTAAGGAGGTCGCCGCAGACGGGGGGATCATTAAACAAACCGTATTGGCAGAGGTTTATCGGTTGGATACAACACACAGTAAGAGGTTATATCTTTACATTGGTGTCAACTTCAGGGAAAACATACCCAATATCCAGTACACTGTAACCAATTTTGCGCGATCGCCAACACTAAGCCTTAATAAATCCTTATTATTAATAACAAGCTACTTCGTCCGTAACCAGTATCAAACTTTTCCTTGATTTATGTTTGTCAATACCTTCATCAGACGTCCAGTCCTGACGACGGTCTGTACGTTCATCATTTTGCTGCTGGGAAGCATCTGTATTCCGATTCTGCCGATTTCTCAGCTACCAGACCTCGCCCCGGTGCAAATCACCGTTAGCTCCAACAATATTGGTGCGGATGCTCAAACAACAGAAAGTACTGTCACCAACATTATTGAGCGACAAATTAATGGTGTTAAAGATGTATCTTATATATCTTCTAATACGGGTAATGATGGTTTTAGCAATATAACTGTCTCCTTTCCAACTAATGTCAATAGCGATATTGCTCAAGTAAACGTTCAAAATAAACAAGCCCTTGCTGACCCTCAATTGCCAGATACTGTTCAACGAACAGGTGTTACCGTTGAAACGGCATCAAGCAGTCTGCTTCTGGTCTTTGGGTTTTACTCAGAAAATAATGAGTATGACAACATTTTTATTAGTAACTATGTTGATCTGTTTATTTTCGATCAGATCAAACGGCTTCCTGGTGTAGGAAAAGCCACGATTTTTGGAGAGCGCAAATATGCCATGCGTCTTTGGCTTGATCCCAACAAGCTTGCCCAACATCAACTAACTCCTCAAGATGTGGTAACTGCCCTGCAAGAACAAAATATTCAGGTGGGTGCAGGGGCAATTGGTAAGGAACCAGCACCAGATAATCAAAGCTTTGAATTTGCTTTACGGGCAACCAGCCGATTTAAAGATGCAGCTGAATTTGAGGATATGGTGCTAAAGGTAAGTCAAGGTGGCACCAATAGCACCACTAATAGCAACACTAATAGCAATACTAATAGCACCACTAATAGCAACACTAATAGCACCCTAGTTAAGGTCAGAGATGTCGGTCGAGTTGAACTGGGAGCAGAGAGCTATCTCGCTGATGCCAAATTCACCCTACCAGGAAATACTCCCAAGGCAGCCGTGGGTTTGGGGATATATCAACTTCCGGGTAGTAATGCCCTGGACGTTGCCCATGCTGTTGAAGAGCAGATCGCAATACTATCGAAGAGTTTTCCACCTGGACTAAAAGCACAGTTGGCATTTGATACTACTCCATTTGTAGAAATTTCTTTAGAAGAAGTTCTACACACTCTGGTTGAGGCGATTATTCTGGTGGTCTTGGTAATTTTTGTCTTTTTGCAAGACTGGCGAACCACGATCATTCCTACTGTTGCGATCCCCGTTTCCCTGATTGGGACATGTGCGGCTCTGTTGGTTTTAGGATTTCAGATTAATACACTGACCTTATTTGGTTTCGTTCTGGCGATCGGTATCGTCGTTGATGATGCCATTATTGTGGTGGAGGCAGTTGCAGTCAAACTAGAGCAGGGCATGAGGCCCTATGATGCTGCTGTCGAAGCTATGAAAGAGTTAACTGGGGCAATCATTGCCACTTCACTTGTACTCATGGCGGTATTTATTCCAGTAGCATTCATTCCGGGCACTACTGGGATTGTCTACAAACAATTTGCGTTAACTGTTGCTTGCTCCATTGGCATCTCGACCTTCAATGCCTTAACCTTCTCTCCGACTATAGCAGCCATCCTGATGCGCCCAGCTCAGACTCCACGGGGCCCTTTAGGCTGGTTTTTTACGCAGTTTAATCGGGGATTTGGCTGGTTCACACGCCGCTATGTCGGGTTTGTTAGCTACCTTACCCATGTCAAGCCGATTGTAATTGGGGTTTTCATCACTGGTTTAGTAGCAACGGTTTTGATGTACAGAGCAGTGCCTACCGGATTTATTCCAGAGGAAGACCAGGGTTACTTCTTTGTAGTTGTCCAGGGGCCTGATGGGGTTTCTTTGAAATACACCGAATCTGTGATGAATAAGGTTGTCAAAGAAGTAACATCGCTTCCCGAAGTTCAAGCTAGTTTTATGATCAGTGGCTTTGGTTTCGATGGCAATGCTTCTAATTTAGGCATTGCCTTTGCTAACCTGAAACCCTGGAAAGAGAGAACTCTAGAATCTCAGTCTGTCTATGGAATACTTCAGAGGATGAACAAAAAGCTCTCTGCAATTACAGAAGCCAGAGCGATCGCTGTGAATGCTCCTCCGGTTAGAGGGCTAAGTACTACGGGTGGTTTTGAGTTTATCATTCAAGACAAAACCGGAAGTGCGCCGATTCAAACCCTGGTTGATACTGCTAACAAATTCATTGCGGCGGCAAATAAAAAACCTGTTTTACAACGAGTCTTCACTCAGTTCACCGCAGATACTCCCCAATTTGACATCCAAGTGAACCGCAACCAAGCCAAAGCTCTTAACGTCGAGCTCAGCACCATCTTTGGGACATTGCAAAGTTACTTGGGGTCGCAATATGTGAATGACTTTGTGCAGGGACAGCGACAGTATCGAGTATATGTCCAAGCAGATGGAGTGTTCCGCTCTAATCCAGATGATATTGCTAAGCTGTATGTTCGCTCTGCAAGTGGGGCGATGATTCCGTTGAGCAATCTGGTGAAAGTTACTCCCTTTGTGGGGCCGAAAACCATTTCGCATTATAACTTGTACAGGTCAATCAAAGTCCAGGGCGCTCCTGCTCCTGGTTCTAGTTCTGGAGAAGCAATTAAAGCGATGGAGCAAGTTGCAGCAGAAGTTTTGCCTCAAGGATTTGGTTACGAGTGGACAGGTACTTATCTCCAAGAGAAGACATCTGGGGGAGCTACAGGTCTAATTTTTGGTTTAGCGATCATAATTGTCTTTCTGGTGCTGTCGGCTCAGTATGAGAGCTACATTGACCCGCTGATTATTTTGCTGACGGTTCCCTTAGCAGTGTTGGGAGCGATGACAGCACTTTGGCTACGTTCCAATATTTTCATGGCAGGTAGCCTTTTCCCCAAAGTGGTGGATGATATCTATTGCCAGGTAGGTCTAGTGACTTTGATTGGTCTAGCCGCAAAGAATGCGATTTTAGTCGTGGAATTTGCCAATCAACTGCATGAACAGGGCATGAGCTACACGCGGGCGGCGGTGAAAGCGGGGCAAGAACGTCTGCGACCCATCTTAATGACTTCCTTTGCAGCGCTGTTAGGATTTTTGCCCTTGGTGATCTCTCAAGGGGCTGGAGCCAGCAGCCGTTGGTCTTTAGGAACAGCGCTCTTTGGGGGGCTGATGCTTTCAACATTCTTGAGTTTGTTCTTAGTGCCAATTCTGTACATCTTAGTCAAGACCTTGGCTCAGGCTATATTTTCTCAGAAGCGATCGGGAGGTTCAAAGCCTCCAGATTCTCCTAACGGAGCTTCAGCATCTGAACATAAAGCTCTGCCTGCTGGCTCAAGTCAGCCAGAGACACAACTCAGGTCTCAGCAGGATGGGATAACCTGACTTTTGCCATTCGCCTTCTCTACGAAACCCTACGCGAACACAAAGGTTGTGTAATAACCAACCACGCCACAGTACTTAAATCCCTTCTAGTTCCCCTTCTCCCAACTCAGGAGAAGGGGTTAGGGGATGAGGACAACCCAAGAAGGCTTACTAGCGCTAGTAGTCTGTCAAGTTTAAATTTATACGTAAGCAAGTTCGTAGTAAGGACTTAAGTCCTTATTTTCTAAGCACTAAAGAGGAGCATCTCAATGAGTGTAAAAACACGTCTGCCCTGACAAATGGAATTCACGCGCCACTTGACGCCAGACCCGCCTACAAAGCTGGCTCCTCTACTTGGGAAGACCCCAAAGGCGATAACATTTTCTGTAATTTCCTGCTTGCTAAAAAAATTAGTTGAATAGAAATTAAGTACTTAGATAAGGAAGAGTGAAATGGGACTTAGCGAGGGACTTTTGAACCCGACCAAAAAGGCTATGGTAGTAAATGACTGTTGCAAGATGATCGAAGGACAGCTTGCATCCAAGTCAGGGATGAGCGGTATCGCATTGAAAACTGCCTTCGCCGCCCTAAAGGGGGTTAAGCCAGGATATATCCCTTACGTCGTTGAGCAGATTCTGCCGCAGTGCTTTACAGCACTTGATCCCATCTGGAATGAAGGCGTAGAGAAAGGCAATCCAATTGAATACCTTAGTGGGAATCGCTCTCATACAGCAGACGCGCTACTGGGTGTCACCGATGCTAGAGCCAAGAACGTAAAGCGCCAAATCGTGCGAGGAACCTATGAAAAACTTCGCGGTTCAGCCAAAAAGCACGTAGAAGAAGCAGTGCCAGACTTAGCCAAAGTAATCGATAATTACACTAAGTCCTGAGCCAGAAGGGAAGAATCACAATAAACGTATGCCGCCGTTCGATGCGTCGGTGGCTGGCATACGAGGCAGATATTACACTTATTAGCTCCAAAGTGTTTGGCGAAGGTCTTAGAGATGCCATAGCTACTAAATAAATAAAGTGCAGTATTTAATTTCCTGATATATACCGAGTAAGTTTGAAACAACAAATAATCAGAAACCATCTGAATTATTGTTTTAATCGGCTTACAACTTATGAAAAAAGTTACTGTTTATCGATACCGTACTTATGGACTAATTGGGTTAATATCCTTAACCCTCATATTAAGTACAACTACATCTGCCCTAACACAGTTAGCAGACGATTCCCCAATTGGGCAAACTCCTATCTCTGCTTCTAACTTAATATGGCCGACTCAAGGATTTATTTCTCAAGGCTTCCACAAATATCAACATGAAGGAATTGATATTGCAGGGGCATCTGGAACTCCTATTGTTGCTGCTGCATCCGGTACAGTTGTTAAAGCAGGTTGGGATAATTGGGGATTAGGCAATGCTATAACTATTAAACATCTTGACGGGGGCATCACTGTTTATGGTCACAATCGCCGTTTGTTAGTGAGCAAGGGTCAACAGGTCATTCAAGGTCAAATTATTGCTGAGATGGGATCTACAGGCAATAGTACAGCACCTCATCTGCACTTTGAAGTTCATCCAAATGGTCAAATAGCAGTTGACCCCCTTCGTCTGTTGACATCCTTAACAGCAAGTGTTACTCCTGCTTCTAAAGTTCAGCAAGTGGATAACCCGAACCGCCGAGTCTCGACACCCCCAATGGCAAAGCAAGTTTCATCTTCACAGCCAATTCCAATAGATTTTGCACCTGTAAGCACTGATACTGAATGCAATGGAGTTACCATTATTCAGGGTGAGACTGCAAGTATTCGTGTAAAAGTCTGTGAAGAAAATGGTCAGTTATTTTATATTGGGCAGTTGAAACAAGACCCAAGTAAGGCTATAAAGATATCAGCTTTGAATATTGGCAAAGGCAGATATCGAGCCGATAATGGTAGTTTTTATTATTTAGTCAGCCCTGAAAGAGTGGAAGTTTGGCGAAATGGGACTCAGATGCATTCTGACAGATTTTATACTTTAACAAAATCGCCCTAAACTTACCATTTTATATTTGTTCACAACTATACTGTATTGCAAGCGATCGCTTGAGTTGATCAATTTGCTAAGTGATTCCATAATTATCTGTATATTGCTGTAGCGATTATCAATTGTGATGCGATCGCACTTATTTGCCAGTTTCAATCCCTAATAGAGATTTTAGTTGATTGCGATAAATAGGAATTGAATTTCCTCAATATCATTATTTTAGTTTCAATCCCTAATAGGGATTTTAGTTAATTGCGATTTGTTCAAATTTGGTCATTGCCCAGAATTCATAAACTGCGTTTCACTTTTAACCCTCAATTTGGCAAAATTATACACCAAGCTATAGCTAGCCGACCTGAAAGCAATGCTTGGGTTGGGCTACACCTACGCACTTTCTATAAAGTTATCGTTATAAAACTTAAAATTTTTCCTTAGGAGCTAACATCTGTAAAATCTTTTCTACATGATCCAACTCTCCAACGATTCGCCGAATTGGGTGAGGCCAAACCTTGACAAGGGTAGGAGTTGCAGAAACCTGATTGAGTTCTGCTTGTTCTGGATGAGTTAAAACATCAATCACCTTCAAAGTATAAGGGTGTCCAAGCGATCGCTCTAACAATTCGTGTAAATTTTGGAGAATGCGTTCGGTGGTACTGCTATGTCCTGCAACGAACAAGCGCAGAACATACCCTTGTGTGATAACTTCCTTTTTTTGTACTATCACTGGTTGGTGGTATTTTGGCACAGGTTCAGAAAGGTCTAGACGGACAATTAAATCGTGATCTTCCCAAAGCTGCCCAAATGAGGAACGATAAGTTGTTAACACCATGCGATCGCACAACCCCTCCTGCCAGGGAGCTGCTTGCCATACTAAGTCCCCTGTGCCAAAAATGGCATTAAGCAAAGCTTGATGTCTAATTACAGCCGGATAAGCTTCAGCAAAAGTTCGCACTTGTTGAGTGCGCGGATCTAACCAGTGGTCAATAGTTGCAGTATAACAAGGCACTAAAAAATGCGGTGGCTCTGGTAAATCTAGGATTTCTTGCAAAGCCGAGCACAAATGCAAATGCCATCGACCTTGCTTGCTAGGGTCGATGCAGTAAATTAAATCTCCTCCAGGTGTAAATAGCGCAATGCCTTTAAACAACTGGGGTGTAGATAGTTTGTTTGTCGTCAAGTTATTCACAGAGGCTAGGAAGCTAAAAGTAAAAATTTTCTCTTTTACCTTTTACCTTAGCTATAACGTCAACCAGGATCACCTAAAAAATTGGCAACCCATCAAAAATCCCGTAAATCTCGTTTCCACTCCCTGACTGGAAATGCTTTTGATTGCGGTGCCGCTAGAACCGGAGGCGGAACCTCCAAATAGGCATTCCCAGTCGGAGACTGGGAACAAGACAATCATCTTCATTGCCAAGAGGAACAGACTTAAACTCGACCTCGGAGAAACTGCGCCATTTCGTTAGGAGTTGGTGACATTTCCAAAGCAGTTTCTTCAGTAATCCGACCGTCTTGATAGAGATTGAGCAACGACTGATTCATCGTAATCATGCCGTCAAAGCCAGCTTGTTTCATCAACTCGCCAATTTCATCATATTTACCATCTTTGATCCATTCTTTAATTGCCTCAGTGTTAATCAAGACATCGTGGAAAGCAGCCCGCTTCCCGTCAGTTGTGCGGCATAACCCTTGGGCAATTACTGCCACTAAAGACTCAGAAATTGCCACCCGCATTGCATCCTGTTCTTCACCAGAGTAGAGATTGAGAATCCGCTCAATGGTTTTGACAGCGCTATTGGTGTGCAAGGTTCCCATGACTAAGTGACCAGTCTGAGCAGCTTTTAGGGCGGTGTTAACTGTTTCCTTATCCCGCATTTCTCCCACCAGAATTAAATCTGGGTCTTCCCGCAAAGCTGCTTTCAAAGCGTTGTCAAATTTCCGGGTGTGCATTCCCACTTCCCGCTGTTTGACTAAAGACTTGCGGCTTTGATGAACAAATTCTATCGGGTCTTCAATGGTAATGATATGCTTGGCCATCTCCTTATTGATGTAGTCAACCATCGCTGCCATTGTGGTGGATTTACCAGAACCAGTGGGCCCAGTCACCAAAATTAAACCTTTGTGGTGATGACAAATATCCCGAAAAACTGGAGGTAAATTCAACTGTTCCATAGTTAAGATTTTCAGCGGAATCAACCGCAAGACCATTGCAGGCCCTTTGAGGGAGCCAAAAACATTAATCCGCACGCGAGCAAAGTCATACTGAGTTGCTCCGTCAAATTCTAAATGTTCTTCAAAGCGCTGAATTTCCCCCTCAGTCATCACCTCCCGCAACCAATTCATCAAAGTTTCTTTATCTATTTCTGGATGATCCGTTGCTTGAATTTCTCCTCGGTTGCGGAAGCGGGGTACTTCACCTACACCCAGGTGAAGGTCAGAATATCCCTGATCGTAAGCTTCCCTAATTAACTGCGCTAAAGTGAGTCCCGGACTGGTGTTTTTAGGGCGAAGTGAACTAGGTATGGGCGGTGGACTACCCGGACGATGACCTGCAACAGGAGCGTTGGTGCTTCTATCCATTGACATATCCAATGTTTGTGTCATCTGCCGCTGCGTACTAGAGGTTGGCGGTGGTGGCGGCATTGGCGGTAGGTTACGTCCAGCAGCAGGGTTAGAATTTAATGGAGACTGTGATTCTGTCATATATCTTCACATTTGGCAGTTAAAAAGTTGAATTAGCGAGAAGTCTAGTCACTTGCTTCAATGACTTTTGGAGAATGCTTGCGTGCAAGCCCTAGCGGTGATGGGGAGCGATTGAGACTCTAGAACCACGGTCAATCCATTTCATCCACCTCAATTAGTATCTTTTTTTCCTGAGATTCCACTTCTCAAAAGATTTAGAGAAGTTATTTATCCTATATAACCTGGTTTAACACACGCAATGAGTCAAGACGCTTCAGTAAAATTATTGAGGTAAATAAGTATTTTTTAATACACAATTAAAATATAAATATTCTAAGCCTTTAGATGAGAAATTTATCCCAGGCATGGACACAAATTGCCAGCAATTAACAGCACAAACATTAGCAGATCATTTATTCAGCCCATCTATGAATTATGAGAACCACGAATAATTTTTATAAGAAATGTTAATTGGAATAGGAGCAATATCCAGGGGATCAAGGTTAAAAGCTCATACCTTTTAGGTTATATACCTGAAGAGAGATGCAGAAAAGAAGTTTTTTTAATAGATAGAAACTTGACTTTATATCCACAATTAGAAAAAATTAACTGTAAAGTTTAGTAAATAAATACTCATTTTTCCGATTAGTTTTTATATACTGAATTTCACTGAGAAACAAATTCAGTTTACTCGCCAAAAGCGAGATATGACTGAAAATTCAAATTTGCTGTGTATTTTTAGGAGGAAAAGTCATGGTTTCTGCTCAAAGCTCTAATCAAGGAAAGACCTACTCCATGTTGATGATTAAAAGCTTTTTAATATGGACTTTTACATTAGCAGTATGCTTGTTGGTTGTCGGTTTTCCACTAGTTGTCTTGATGGCTACAGTCGGATGTCTGTTGTCAATTGTCTTGCAATCTGTGATGCCTGTTAGTGCTGTTTTGCTTGTAGCAGGCGCTTTAATAATGTTTAATGTCATGGCAGTTGTATTGGCTGCGGGTGTACTAACTCTTAAAGGAGTTCATCCTAATGAAATTAAATGGTTAAGCTGGCTGCATGGAGAAGCAGACCAAATGCAGACTACTGTTTACGCTGCTTGCCCTTTAACTTGTGAGATTAAAATATAGTCATTACAGGTGAATTCGACAAACAAACAGTGCGTCTGCCCGGTTAAGCCGGGTTTTTTCATGCTTTTTGTGATTTGAACATTGGAGATTAAGATTTAGTAATTAGAGTTTTATTCGAGAAATAGTGCATTTGCCTGGTTAAGCCGGGTTTTTTCATACTTTTATGTGATTTATCCTTTTATATTTATGATTTGTGTGATGATTTACCGCCAACTATTGACTATTAATCATAGACCATTGACTATAGCCATTGGCAAATGACAGATGATTAATGACTAATGACTAATCAAAAACGGGTTTACATTATCTTGGGTACTCGTCCGGAAGCGATTAAACTAGCTCCGGTGATTCAAGTCTTCCAGAAGTCTTCAGATTTTGAGTCGCAAGTAATTCTAACTGGACAGCATCGGGAGATGGTTGAGCAAGTTATGCAGCTGTTCAACATCAAGCCAGATTATGACTTAGAAATTATGCAGGTTCAGCAATCTCTAAATGATATTACCTGCCGCAGTTTACAAGGGTTAGAAGGGTTATTCAAGGAGAAAAAGCCAGATTTAGTGGTGGTGCAGGGAGACACTACCACGGCTTTTGCGGCTGCTTTGGCAGCTTTTTATCAAAAAATCCCTGTTGGTCATGTAGAAGCAGGGTTAAGAACGGATGATATCTTGAATCCTTACCCAGAAGAAGCTAATCGGCGATTGATTTCTCAAATTACTCAGTTGCACTTTGCGCCGACTCCTTGGGCTGTGGAAAACTTGCATCGTTCTGGTGTTTTGGGTGAAATTCACATGACCGGTAACACGGTAATTGATGCATTGTTAAATGTAGCTGCAACCCAAGCAATTTGCAATGTACCAGGCTTAGAGTGGGATTCATATCGCGTTCTGTTAGCAACAGTTCACCGTCGGGAGAATTGGGGAGAACCTCTGTTAGCGATCGCTCAGGGGTTTTTACAAATTTTAGATAAGTTTCCTGATACAGCTTTGCTGCTACCATTGCACCGCAATCCGACAGTGCGAGTTCCATTACAAGAGCTTTTAGGGAATCATCCCCGAATTTTCTTAACAGATCCTTTAGATTATGGTCAACTGGTGGGAGCAATTGGGCGATCGCATCTTTTGCTCACTGACTCTGGTGGGTTGCAGGAAGAAGCCCCCAGCTTGGGAAAACCAGTACTAGTTTTGAGAGACACCACCGAAAGACCAGAGGCTGTTGTAGCGGGTACAGCCAAACTTGTAGGCACTACGAGTCAGAACATTTTTGCAGCCGCTGCTGAGTTACTCAGTGATCTAGATGCTTATGAAGCAATGGCAAATGCAATTAATCCCTTTGGAGATGGTCATGCAGCAGAGCGCATTTTGCAGATTGTGCAAAATTACTTGGGTCTTTCATCAGAATCAACTTAGAAAGTTACATTAAACAAAGTGCAAAATTTCTGTTTTTTAGGGTGCAAAAAACCGGCTTTTCTCCCGGTTTTTATTTTTTTAGTTAGATTTATTTCCATCCCACAAGAAAACAGGTAGAGCCTCGAAACGAGATTTTCCAAGGGTGGCTTTTTGATTGACTGACAAAAGTCCTCAAAGTCTTGTCCTTTCGCTTTCATCCCGCTTAAGAATCAATTCCCAAGCTAATAGCTTAAGTCTACTAAAGTAGACTCAAAAGCATTTAAGCTATAAGCAATCAATTTATAGCAGTTCTCGACCAAGTAAGGTACAGTTTTGACCTCACTTCCATTCCTCTCTCCTTTTAAGAGAGAGGCTTTGAATTTTTCCCCTTCCCGCTTCGGAAAGGGGGCTAGGGGGTTAGGTCTTATACCTTACCGAATTGAAAATGGCTATATTGCACGGCGGGTTAGGGTGCAACGCATTCATATTGGCTAAATACCCAGAGCTACTCGAGTTTCAGGGCCCACAACACCATCTACAAGTAGACCTTTACTTGCCTGAAAGCTTCGGACTCGGCTAGCAGTTTCTTGACCGTAAACTCCATCAATTCTGAGATTACCCAAAGCTGTTTGAACGTCTCTTACAAGCAGACCTCTAGAACCAGGGGTAAGAATAACTGAACCCCCAACGCCACCAGGTCTAGTCACAGGAGCACTGTAAGGTTTATCACCAACCCATCGGGCAAAAACGTATCTACCTGTAGAAAGCCTAGCAAAACCGTTTTCATATCTTTCAATCGCTGGGAGTGTTGAGCCATTTGATACACAGTCCACATATGAGTAGTTGCTGCTTGGGCCTGTACGGATACGTAAACAACTGCCGTTAGTCCTTACATATGCAGCCGAACTCATTTGAATTTGGCTAGCAGCAATAAGTAATACACCAACACCAGCTAAAGCTAACCAAGCTGAAGATTTAAGAAGTTTTTTCCAATTGAATTTAGATTTGCTGTTTCCAGATGCTTCTTCTTTAGTAATAACTATGTCAGAAGATTTAAGAAGTTTTTTCCAATTCGATTGAGATTTAGGAGGATTGTATCCAGTGTTTCCAGATGCCTCTTCTTGAGCAATAAACATGTGGGAATAAGCAAGATATTCCATAATGCACTCCTTTATATGAAAAAATGAGTACCACAGAGAAATACTTTATTTTTCTCTGTATTTATTCTTAGTATATTTTATATCACTGTGTTTTCAAAATATTTTTACTGGTAGCGAAATTAAGAAAAAATAAAATTAGTCAAAAGATTCCTGAGAAAATGCATCGCCTGGTGATTTAATATAAAAATCACCAGGCGATGAGGTAGCCCGTTGTAGACATCACATTTTCAAAATAAATAAAATTTAGTTAAAGCTTTCTTGCTTACTGGCTTCTGACTTATTGCATCTAAATATGTCAAGCGTATCGTTTGAGTCCAGTTAAACTAGCAACAACAGAAGCTAACTCGTCTAAGTCTATCGGCTTACATCGGTATATATCATAACTTATTAATCAGGCATTATTACGGTGTTTTTCGAGAGCGGATGCCGTTAAAGCAATCGCTGGAATTTTTCTCCCTCGCTTTGCTTCCAGATTTCTGGCCTTCAAGAGCAGTGAGTAGCCGTCTTCATCTGGTAAATAAATGTCACTAATTAGGATGTCTGGTTTAAAAGATGACATTATTGCTATAGCCTCGCCTGCTGAAGCAGATGTGACTACCTCTGCTCCGTCTATTTCAAACAGGAAAGTAAGTAATGTTCTCGTATCAGGATCGTCATCAACAACCAGCAATCGCAGACCTTTAAAAGAGATCGATTGATCAGACATTATTTTCACTGCCTTGTAGCTCAAACACTTGGAGTAGCAACTATCTCAAAAGGCAGGTATTTGTAAATGCCATTTGATGTCTACTTAACTAAATCTTAAAGGAACTAACTAGCAAGGGTCTGTCCGGTTTCGGACATATAATAAGTTAAAGTTATTTATTGGCGATGTCTACGACGGGCTACGCCTACGCGCCTTGGCTGATTCTCCAGCAACCGAGCAAATTCATTTTGGATGACTCGATAACACTCGCAAGAAGTTGCTTCCAAATCCTCTCGGTTGAGAATGCTAATATGACCACGCTGGTAGCGAATCATTCCGGTTCGGCTCAGGGTATTAGCCGCTACTGTCACACCGGAGCGCCGTACACCCAGCATCTGGGCAATAAATTCTTGTGTGAGCGGAAAATCCTCTGATTGCAGGCGGTCAGAGACTGTCAGTAGCCAACGAGCCAGCCGCTCCTCTAAGGTATGAAAACGGTTGCAGGCACATCCTTGCGCCAGTTCAGTGTATACAGCTTGTACATAGCGCAGCAGCAGGTTTTGAATAGCTCCGCCCTGATTGACACTCGGTTTTAAGTACACCTGCATCCATCTGCATAGCAGCACCCGAAACCTGCACAAACGCTTTTGTGGTTGTTGTCTTGCCTCCTAAAATTATTGGGATACCAACCATGCCTTCATTACTCACTACCCCAACTTCTATCGTCGAGCCATCTTCCATAGTGGTAACTAAAGAAACTACTCCGTGTTGGGGAAAATAGACCTGTGTGATCGGTTCTTTTGATTCGTAAATGACTTGCCGAGTCGAAAGCGAAACCAACTTCAAGTGTGGAACAAGACGCTGATAATCACTAGTTGACAAAGCCGCGAGTAACTTATTTACTTGCGGCTTAAGAGTGTTTTTGCTCACTGAACATTAAAAGAGAAATTTGCTCAAAATACTTTAAATCAAGTGATTTTTGCGAGTCTGTTCGGTTTGGCACACATAACTCAAAAAAATTTTTCGGATCGCTTACTGGGCATCATGCCCAGTAAGCGAGCAAATTCGTTTTGTATGACTCGATAACACTCGCAGGAAGTTGCTTCCAAATCCTCTCGGTTCAGGATGTTAATATGACCACGGTGATAGCTGATCATTCCGGCTCGGCTGAGGGTGCTAGCCGCAACTGTAACGCCAGAACGACGTACACCTAGCATCTGGGCGATAAATTCTTGCGTGAGGGGAAAATCTTCTGATTCCAAACGCTCAGAGACTGTCAGTAGCCAGCGAGCCAGCCGCTCTTCTAAGGTATGCAGACGGTTGCAGGCAGCTGTTTGCGACAGTTCAGAGTATATAGCTTGTACGTAGCGCAGCAGCAGGGTTTGAATAGCTCCGCCCCGATTGAACTCGGCTCTAAATACATCTGCATTCATCTGCATACCAGCACCCGAAATCTGCACAAATGATGTTGTAGTTGTGGCCTTGTTTCCTAAAATTACTGGGATACCCACCATGCCTTCATTGCTCACTATCCCAACTTCCGCTGTTGAGCCATCTTCCATAGTGGTAACTATAGAAACCATTGACTTATCAGCAAAATAGACGTGTGTGATCGGTTCGCCTGCTTGGTAAAGCATTTGCGGAACTTCGAGCGAAACAAACTTTAGATGGGGGACAAGACGCTGATAATCACTGGCTGGCAGAGCTGCGAGCAGCTTATTTGATAGTTGCTGAAAAAGGTTTTTATCTAATGACATTAGAAGGCACTTTCCTTAAGGTTGGTGACTCTAGAAAAGCCAACTCAGAGCATAAGGAAAGGATTTAAGGATCAGATCCTGATGTCAAAAGGTGTATTCGCTAAAGAAATACGAAGACAATCTAAAAAAGTTTAAATGAACACACTTGTTTGAGTCTGTGCGGTATCGTACACAGAAGCTTAAAAAAAGTTATTTTCGTCGTTTATTGGGCTTATTGCCCAATAAACGAATAGATTCCTCTTTTAGTATCTGATAACATTCACAGGAAGTTTTTTCTAAAGCCTCTCGATTCAGAATCTTAATCTGACCACGGTGGTAGGCGATCATTCCAGCTTTGCTCAGGGTGCTAGCTGCTTCGGTGACACTAGCGCTATTTACACCCAGCATCTGTGAGATAAATTCTTGGGTGAGCGGAAATTGCTCTGATTCCAGACGGTCAGAAACTGTCAGCAGCCAACCAGCCAGCCGCTCCTCTAGGGTATGAAAACGGTTGCAGGCAGATTCTTGTACTATTTGAGTGTATACACGTTGGACATAGCACAGCAGCACGGTTTGAAGCGCTGCACCCCGATTGAACTCGCTTTTGAGTATATCTGCATCGATCTGCATGGCAGTGTCTGGAATCTGCACAAATGCTGTTGTGATTGTGGTGTTGTTTCCTAAAATTACGGGCATACCCACCATGCCTTCATTACTCACTAAACCAACTTCTGCTGTGGAGCCATCTTCCATAGTGGTGACTATAGAAACCACTGCTTTATTAGGAAAATAGACCTGTGTGATCGGTTCGCCTGTTTGGTAAAGGACTTGCCGATTTGATAGCGGAACCAGCATCATGTGGGGAATAAGACGCTGATAATCGCTGGCTGGCAGAGCTGCAAGCAACTTATTTGTTGGTTGCTCAAGGGCATTTTTGTCTAATGACATTGGAATTCTCCTGAATGTAGCCGTCTCTAGAAAGAGCAACTCCAGGCATAAGGAGAAAAATCAAGAATCTAATCCTAATGTCAAAAGGTGTAATTCCTAAAAAAAGTTGGAATAAGAGTTTTTTATACTCCTATTTGTAAGTATAACATAACTAAATTATTTAATGCAAAATAAAGGGCATTGCTGATTAAAAATACGAATTTGTTTCACGCAGAGGCTCACAAACACAGAGAGTAAGAGTTGAAAATAGATGATTTTTGCATTTCATATCTAAATTTAGCAACGCCAGATCAAGTATTAATATGCTGCTTTGTAACTGCAATTGAATGCATCAAAAATGCCATAACATCCCAGTAAATATTTTAATTATTCAGTATAATTATATTTATTTGTTACTTAAATTACATTGCTATAGACATGAGTATTGTTGGAAGCGATCGCAGCAAAAAATTCCTGGTTATGCAAGTCCTTAAAACCCTAAATCTTTGTCATTGCTACCAAATGTTATAAACTCTTCCAAGTATACTTAGTATATTTTAATTGTCATAAAGACAATATATTTAGAACTAAATATATTAATATGAACATTTATTAAGACTTAATTCTAAAATAATTTTAAAATTTTCTGATATACTACGGTAAATCTATTGATTTGTAGTAGTATGCGCTAGGGCTAAAATACTCCATTTCACAAATCCTCAATAAAAGCAAGTATTTTCTACTACAATTTTAGATTTTTTCTTACTCCCAACTAGCTTACTTATCTGGTTCATCTATGCAATAATAAGCAACTGTATTCATAAAATACGTTTTATCTATCGGTTTTTAGTAGTATCAGCTAAATATTAATTTGCTGAAAAACTTATATTGGTTTAGTACCAAATTCGCTGTTGTTTGGAGCTAATTTACTTACAAAGAGCGCCTTGAGAAAAATGCAAAATCTCCCAAAAAAATATTATTTTTGAATCAACTGAAAAGCAACGCAAAAATTATGAAGTATAACCAACTTGGCAAGAGTGACTTAAAAGTTTCTGAAATTTGTCTGGGCACAATGACTTATGGAGAGCAAAATACGATTGAAGAAGCCCATGAGCAGTTAGATTATTCTATTGCTCAAGGAGTCAACTTTATTGATGCGGCTGAGATGTACCCTGTCCCCACAAGTGGCGAAACTTATGGATTAACTGAAACTTACATTGGGGAATGGTTAAAGCGTCAACAAAGAGATCAACTAATTATAGCTACTAAAATTGCTGGGCCTGGTCGAGGCTTTAAATGGGTACGTGGTGGAGCCAAAGCAATTGACCGTGATAATATCAAACAAGCCGTAGATCATAGTCTAAAAAGATTACAAACAGATTATATTGATCTGTACCAAATTCACTGGCCCGATCGCTACGTGCCACGGTTTGGGCAAACGGTATTTGATCCGACTCAGGTGGCAGAAACGGTTCCTATCCCTGAACAGTTAGCAGTTTTTGCCGATGTAATTAAGGCAGGGAAAATTCGCTATATCGGTTTGAGTAACGAAACACCTTGGGGAGTTGCCCAATTTAGTAACGCTGCTAAACAGTTAGGATTGCCTAAAGTTGTTTCGATTCAAAATGCCTACAACTTGCTGAATCGAGTATTTGACGGAGCCTTAGCAGAGGCAGTTTACCAGGAAGAAATTGGCTTACTAGCTTATAGTCCTTTGGCATTTGGCTTCTTGACTGGCAAATACCTAAATGGCAAACTAGAGAAAGCAAGAGTCACTTTGTTTGAAAATTTTGGTCAGCGTTATTTGAAACCAAAAGTAAGTGAAGCAGTAGCAGCTTATGTGGAAATTGCCAAGCGCTATCAATTGAGTCCAGCGCATCTAGCTTTGGCATTCGTGCGGAGTCGTTGGTTTGTGCCTAGCACAATTATTGGTGCTACGACACTCGAACAACTCAAAGAGAATTTGGAAAGTGTAAATGTAGTTCTCGACAAAGACATTTTGGAAGAGCTGGATATAGCTCATGCTCAGTCTCCAAACCCAGCACCTTAACAATTCAAAATTCAAAATTCAAAATTAAAGACAAAGGAGAAATAACTAATCTCCATTGCCTCCTTACCAGGCTCCAGCCTGGTAACGCCTTTCGAGAGCCTCTGGCTCTGATTATTAATTTACCGTTTGTTTGGAATTGTCTCAGTTTTATGGAGCAGTAAATCATTGATGAATAAATATCAAAATTCTCATTTGCTGTGTACCTTAAAAGCAGTAGTCTGGCTTTTGGTAGCCCAATCAGGTTTGATAGTTTCTGGATGTAGTCCAACTAACTCTGCCAATTCCAGTGTTAAACCTGTAAGTGGCCATCAAGGTTCCTCAACAGCACAAAGTTCTGCACCTGAAAAACAGACAGTAGTTCGCATTGGTTATATTAAGGGAAGTCTGTCTGCGATCGTAAAAGAACGCGGTACTTTAGAGCGTGAACTAGCCCCCAAGAATATTAAAGTTGAGTGGGTTGGTACATTCCCATCTTTTGCACCTGTATTAGAAACAATTAATGCTAAAAGTTCTGATTTAGGAGCCGGCGGCGATATTGCTGGTTTGTCTGCTTTATCTGGTGGGATTAATGCTTGCATCATTGCTTACCGACCGGCTAATCGCAACTCAGAGGGGATTGTAGTTCATGCAGATTCCCCCATTCGGAAATTCGATGATCTTATTGGTAAAAAGGTGATTGTCAATCGAGGTGGAATCAGCGAACATTTGTTATTAAAACTATTAGAAAAAGAAAATATCCCCAAAGATAAAGTAAGTCGCGTTTACATGAAACCTGATGAAGCCCTACCCGCTTGGGTATCACATCATGTCGATGCTTGGGCAGTTTGGGACCCTTGGGTTGCTAGTGCTGAAATCAAGTATAATGCCCGCCAAATTCCTTTACCTGCAAAAGTCCCGCATTACTCCCTTTATATGGTGGATAGGGATGCACTAAAAGAAAAATCTGAGGCGATTAGGGGAGTTATTGCGATTCTTGCTAAAGAGGGTGAATGGCTAAATAAACATCCCCAGGAGAATCAAAAACTATACCAAAAAGTATCAGGTTTACCGCCTGAAGTTGTGAAGCGGACATTTGAGCGCCAACCTGTTGATGGAGTGCTTCCCTTAGAACCGAAAGTGATTGCCGATTTACAGAGTGCTGCTGATTGGATATACAAACAAGGAATTGTTCAGAAACGAGTAGAGGTGCGTGATGCACTCTGTCCAAGTTCCTAGAGGTTGTTTAAAAAGTAATTGGTTGTGATTTTAATTGAATTATTACCCCCCTTAATCCCCCCTTTCTAAGGGGGGAAACCAGAAAATCTAGTTCCCTCCCCAATACATCGGGGAGCGTTAGGGTGGGGTAAAAAAATATTTGATACATCAATCATGACTTTTCAAACATCCTCTTAGATTAGGGACTGACAAATAAAAAAATATCCAAAAAACTCTCTCTTCCTCATTCCTCTGTGTCGCGCCAGTTGCTTCTCCCAAGGGGAGACGCTGCGCGAACAAGTCGGGGAACCCGCCCAACGCACTGGCTTCTCTGTGTCTCTGTGGTTCGTTTGTTTAGGTAATTTATTTCTTATAAATCCCTTAAAAACTAGATATTTAGTAGGTAAGATATGACTTTTACAGCAACCAAGAAAATTTGGCGTAGCCTCACAAAGAAATGGTATTACCTAGTAGTCAAATTTAAAAGTTTGGTTAGTGTCAAGAATTTTTCACGCTACACCCGCCTCAAAAGGGCTTCAGGACACTAACAATTTAAGATTTGGGATTTTGGATGAAAATTCAATTCCCAATACCGATTAACAAGTCCTATTTACCAAGGAACTTAAACATGGCCCAAATCAAAGTATACAGTGCAGTTGTTTGTCCTTATGCTCATCGTACCCGTTTGGTACTCCAAGAGAAGGGCATTGACTTCGATTTGATTGAGATTGATTTGCAGAATAAGCCTGAAGGGTTTACCAAAGTTTCCCCCTATGGTAAAGTTCCTGCGCTAACTCATGGCAATGAGCCAGTTTGGGAGTCAGCAGTGATTAATGAGTATCTCGATGAGGTATTTCCCAATCCACCACTATTACCCAGCAGTCCGATTGCCAAGGCACAGGCTCGTATCTGGATTGATTTTGCTAACACCAGGTTCGTTCCCGCTTTTTCTACCCTGCTGCGGAGTTCAGATCCCCAAAAACAAGAAGAAGCTAAACAGGAACTATACAAACACCTGGAATTCATCGAAAATGAAGGTTTGGCAAAGCTATCTGGGGAAGGCCCTTACTGGTTTGGTGAATCCATCAGTTTGGTCGATTTCACCTATTTCCCCTGGTTTGAGCGCTGGGCTGCACTGAAGCAGTATCGAGGTTTTGGGGTGCCAGAGGAATTTACCCGTGTACGCCAGTGGAAACGTGCTTTGAAAGAGCGTGAATCTGTGAAGGCGATCGCTCACTCTAAGGAATTCTACATCGAGCGATATGCTAAATTCGCTGCGCCTACTCTCGCTGCTGTTTAAACCTAATTAATAATTATGTTTCAAGTGGGGTTTAATTCTCACTTGAAACATATAATAAACTCTTTAAAAATAGAATTACGAATTACTAATTACGACTTTACCGAAGTGAGCCGCACTTTTGAGATAATGATAAGCTTCTCGTGCTTCAGTGAATGAAAAAACTCGATCAATAATCGGTTTTATTTGATGCTGTTGCATCGCCTGATTCATCGCTTCAAACATTTCCCGACTGCCAACTTCAATTCCCTGAACTGTTAAATTCTTAAAAAGTATTGGACTAGGGTCAATTTCATTTCCTCTACCTGATAATACGCCAATCAAACTAATACGTCCCCCAATGCGGACTGCTTGTAGTGATTTTGGCAAAGTGCCTGCACCGCCTACTTCTACTACATGATCTACACCTATGCGATTAGTCAATTGGTAAACTTGCTTTTCCCAATCTGGTGTTGTTTTGTAGTTAATTGTCTCGTCAGCACCAAGTTGTCTAGCTCGTGCCAATTTATCATCACTGCTGGAAGTAATAATCGCTCTAGCACCATGTATCTTGGCAAACTGGAGAGCAAAAATCGAAACTCCCCCAGTACCAAGTAATAAAACACTATCACCTGCGTGAATATTACCTTCTGTCACCAGTGCATGCCAAGCTGTGACACCTGCACAGGGCAAAGTCGCCCCTTCAATGTAGGATAGATAGTCTGGTAATATCACCAAATTATCTTGGTGTAATACGACATACTCAGCCAGCATTCCATCGTTACCACTTCCGAGAGCAGATTTCATTTTCTCTCTGGTAAAAGAGCCATAAATCCAGCCTTGGAAGAAAGTACCCGCGACGCGATCGCCTATTTTCACGCGTGTAACACCTTCCCCCACTGTCACGACTTCCCCCACACCGTCACACACGGGAATTACCGGATATTTCTGTTTAGCATCGTAAGCTCCTTCGGCGATAAGTAGATCACGGTAATTTAGGGATGTTGCTTTAACTTGAATCAGAACTTGTCCCGCAGTTGGTTTTGGTTCAGGGCGATCGACTAATACGAGGGCATCAATCCCGGCATCGCTTTGAATTTCGTAAGCTTTCATTGGCAGACTCCTTTTGCTAAAGATCATAGTGTAGAGAAATTTTGTGCTGCTTTTCTCCACCAAAATAATTACCAAGGAGGGGAAAAGGCTAAAGGGGAAATTTGAGTTGATATAAAAAGCGGTGGTTAAATATCATATAAAACCACCGCTTTTTATTGGAATAGATAAATAGTACCTACCCGAAGTTGATAGTCATTTCGCCTTATGAGCTTGGTTGCTGATCGGGAAACATACACTTATCAGAGTCACAACCACTAGGCCCAGCTTCTGACATTTCGCCTGAATCGTAACGGCTTAAAACTGCACAGAAATCATCTGTTTTGCGCCGTACTTTCACCTCTTGATTCAAGCGATCGTAGGTTGGTTTGTCTATTGGTTCAAACGGTAAACGCGGGAATGATTGCAAATCGTCAAAACGAGCTAAAAGGGCTGCTGAAATATATCCTTCATCATTCTGGATAGTTTCGTAGATCCGTTGTGCCAAAGGTTCGATTTCATCAGAGCGAAGTTCCAAAGTAGCTGATGTGTTATGAGTCACATACCAACGTTGAACCTGGAGGACAAAATCAAATTGGGCTAAGACTGAAAACTTAGAAACATCAATTTCATCAGCTGCTGGTAAATCAGCCCAAGGTACAGAAACAGGAATTTCTACTAACCACTCACTCACCCTTTGATCAAAGGGATCGTTGAGCAAATTGCCCTGTTCATCTTTGTCTGATTGAGAGGGAATGACGTTGTAACCATAGTCAATACAAGCTAAGGCTACTGGGTCATTTTTGCCGAAGGTGATCCGACGAATAAATCTTTGCGCTTTCGGGGGATGCCATCCGGAACTAGCATTAGTTAATAAAGCCTTAGTACCACTAGGTTGGACTGTGGTACAGCGATTTGGACGTTTGAGATTGTGGCGATCGCAGTAATCCCAAACAACCCGATGTACAATATCTTTCCAGGAAGTTAGATATTTTTCTTCCTCACGCTTGAAAGCTAATCCTTGTGCAGTTGCGGGTCTTCCTTCTGCCCACCAGCGTAGCCAATCAACACCAAAAGCATGGACAAAGAAATCAAATAATCCTGTAAAAGAAACTCCTACAATCGGGTCTAATTCACGGCTGTATTGATAGCGTGGTTCCAGGAATTTGTGATTTAAAAGTGCTGCTACAGATAGCGCTCCAGCAGTGAATGCTTCTTCTTGTTCTTTGTAGTTATATGGGTCGATTTGATTAAGGTGAACCTCAGACAAATTACAGTTCCCAGTTAGGGTATTACCAAATACTCCTTTGTGATGTTCCGGTTCATTGAAGCAATAAGTATCGTGCAAACCTGGTAATTCTTCCACACCTCTGACTATTTGCCATTTACCTTTGTATTTGGCGTCACACCCTTTGCTTACATCCAAACGCTGGCAAGGAATTTGCCCACAGTCAGTGATTTGCAAGTAATATAAATCTTGACTGCGAACACCATAATTAGTTACTGATCCTTTATGAGCGCAAAGATTTAAAGAAGAACGAATACCACATTTAGTTAGTAATAACTGGACTCGATATGCACGTTCGTAATCAGAGATGTAAATCCTAATGCCATTGCTATGTGTATTTGTGCCATCTGTATCCGCTAAACCAGCGATAAAATGCAAAATTGCTTGGCGATTCCAACTAGCAATTGCATTCAGTGACTCTGGATTTGTTTTTAAACTTTTTAAAAATTCTCCAGAAAAACCTAAGTCTGTTACATCTATAAAAGTCGGTAAGTAGTCATAGTTTCTTTCAGGAGACTTACTTCCGATTACAGATAAAGCTGCTTTCTGTTCATAAAGTCTAACTTTGGCATTACCATTTTTGTCTGTAGTTCCATCTCCTACAGCTATCCCCAAAGTATATGCATAACTTGGATTGATATTTAATCCATCTTCGTACTGAATAGTAAAAGGCTTAGTATGAATGTCATATCTACTAACATCCATCAAATCCTTAGTTTCTACTTCTTTGTATTCTTTTTCAAATCTATCTTTGACAAAGAAGCGATGATATTCGGTTGTATCCAAGTAAGTACCATCTGCAAATTTAACTCGATACAGCTTGCGTTCGCTACCAGTTTTAAAAGGTGTTACTTGGCTCCAGTTTTGACCATTCCAAATATCAATTTCACCACCAACAACATCTTTGATTTTATGTATTCCATCTCTAGTGATGAGTAAGGTATCACCACTCACACAATGGAAGTTAGCGCCAATGATTTCTCCGCATGGATTTAAAGCATATCGCTGCAAACGATGTTCTAGCTCACTAACATCCAGATTTGGATAATGTTCTTTTAACCACTGTTGTGCTGTTCCTTGTTCATAAGCTTGCAAAAAATTAACTTTCAGAGCCTGTGTTGGCAGCAAATCAATGTTTGATCGCGCTACAGCTTCACCAGCCCATTGAATCGCTCCCTCACCGCTATAATATTGTTTGCGGACAGCATTAAGACATTCTTCTAAGGTTGGCTTGCGGTGAAAAACTCTGGTATGATTTGCCATCCTGAGTGCATCACGCTCTGGATCAATTCGCCAATTGCCACTTTCATCCTGCTGCCATAAATTATCTTTGGCATCAGCGAACAAACTATCTTCGCTAGAACCTTGCCTCATGCCAGCTGAACGCCTAATGTTACCGGCAACAATTGTGACAGCACCTTGATCAATTAATAGACAGCATTCTACTGAATTTAATTGTCGTCCTAAAGCTTTATTAAGAATAGATGCACAACCTTGATAAAGTCCAGGCAATTTTACAGGATTAGCAACTCCTCCAAAGCCGTTAAGTGTTTCTCCTGCTTTGCGGACATCGCTGATATCGACTAATACTTCAACTTCTGTTGAAAATTGTTCATCAGTGGAGAGTTCCAACAGGGTTTGATATGATTCAACCCAACCTTCACGACTATCTCCAACGTGAATAGTGACATTATTCCCTTCTATATGAGTTTCAGTATACTCACGTCGCTGTTGTTGAGGAGTGCTGCCAATTTCACCTTGTACAGTGACATTCAGTCGATTACGGATGGGGGGTAACTGGTTAATAAATTGTGGTTCTAGGACGGCTCCAGTGCCACAGCCCATCATTGCCAAATCCATCATTAATCCGAAGGCACTCCAGTCTTCGAGATTGGTAGAGGTGCAATTATAAGCCCCGGAAAAGTTCTTGGGCTTGGTTATCCAGTCTGTACCACCAACCCATAGCCAGCGTCCACTGGGCATAGCTTTCAAGTTGCGCTGCATCTGATCCAGGATGGCAGCTTCTTCTTGAGTTAGCTTTCCCAGCTTGATTAAGCCGAGTAGAGTGCGATCGCATACTTCATCCCATGTTTCCCTTAGTCCCGCCTTTGTCCGGCGGCTATAGGTTCTAAAAAATACGGGATTAGCAGCCGGTGCTGTTTCGGGAAACCTTGCACTCTGGCGTGTTCTTTCGAGATTCTGAACCATATATCAAGTGTCTTGCGTGCGGACAGATTATGACTATACGCCAAGTAGTTTGAGTATTAAAGATTGTCAAATTGTCCACTTTACGCTAGCTCTAGCCGGACTATTTGCAACAGAAATTTATGATGTATAATGTCCCTCACCCTTGGGAGAATCTCAATATTGAGTTTTAATTAGCACTAATTAACTCATAAGTAAATTCTCTTTATACCAATTCTTATTTAATTACTCAGCGGAGGCGTAAACTTTGCTTAAAATTATCCAGGTAGAGACTGAGGAAGATAAATCTCATATACAGAAACTGTTTTGGGAATATTTTAACGAGACTAAGTTGATATTCAGCCATCGGTTCGGCATCCATTTAGATGTTGATACATTCTTTGAGCAATATATGATTCAACTTCACGAATTCATACCCCCTTCAGGACGCTTGCTTTTGGGACAATCCGAGGCACAAATAGCCGGCTGCGCTTGCTTACGAAAAATTGGTGAAGATGTTGGCGAAATTAAAAGGATGTATGTAAGGCCAGAATTTCGCTCAAAAGGAATCGGTCGGTCTTTATTAGAAGCTATCATCAATGAAGCTGTTTACATTGGTTACTCAAGGATACGTTTAGACAGTGCCCCTTTTGCAAAGGAAGCACAGGCACTTTATCGGATATTTGGCTTTCAAGATATCGAGCCGTATTTGGAAAAAACAGAGATTCCTCTAGAACATCGAGCAAACTGGGTTTTTATGGAATTGATTTTAAAATGACGCGAGATTCCTAACATCGTCACTCTCCCGTTCATTGCTAGCATTACCATTTTTTAAAGTAGTTGAATTTACAAGCGAGGATGTCATGACTCAATATGACTATATTGTGATTGGTGCTGGTTCGGCAGGCTGCGTTGTCGCCAACCGGATGACACAAGATAGTGAAACAACTGTGTTATTACTCGAAGCTGGCAATCCAGATACTAAACCTGAGATTCAAATCCCGTTAGAATCCCCCAACCTACCTCGCTCGGAACTGGACTGGAAATATTTCTCCGAACCAGAACCGTACCTGAATAACCGCAAAATCTTTTGTCCCCGTGGCAAAGTCTTGGGTGGCAGCAGTTCGATTAATTCCATGATTTATATCCGGGGCAATGATCACGATTATGACCACTGGCAGTCATTGGGGAATCCTGGTTGGAGTTACCAAGATGTATTGCCCTATTTCAAGAAATCTGAGAACCAGCAACGCGGTGCCGACGCATACCACGGGGTTGATGGTGAGTTGAGCGTCACCGATATTCAACCCCCTACTGTAGCATCGCAACGATTTGTAGAAGCAGCCGTGGCAATCGGATATAAGCACAATCCTGACTTCAATGGAATACAGCAATCAGGTGCGGGAATTTATCAGTTAACGGTCAAGGATGGTAAACGTCACAGTGCTGCTGCTGCATTCTTGCTGCCAATTCTCCAGCGTCCTAATTTAACAATAACAACAGGAGCGTTAGTGACTCGGTTATTGTTTGAGGGAACCCGCACCATTGGGGTGGAATATATGCACGAGGGAAGGCTGCACCAAGCCAGGGTTAACAAAGAAGTGATTTTAAGTGCTGGTGCATTCGATTCGCCCAAGCTGCTGATGCTTTCCGGCATTGGTGATGCAGAACAACTGCAAAAATTGGGGATTCCTGTCGTCGTTGATTTGCCAGGTGTCGGTCAAAACCTCCAAGACCACTCTCTGGTTCCTGTGGCACACCAGATAATTACCAGTCCTGTGGCACAGGAGGTAATTGCTGGGTTAGACCCGGCAATTAGCAGTAATGGTAACGCTGAAGCCGGATTATTTTTGCATACCGAAGGTAATCTGGATGCCACGCCAGATTTACAGTTTTTCTTCGGTCCCATTCTGTGGATATCTCCTGGCAAAACCCTCTCTGGTTTGGGATTCACTGTTACAGTCAGTTTGACTCATCCCCAAAATATTGGCAGTGTCAGTTTGCTCTCGCCTGACCCCAAAGACCCACCGATTATTCGGATCAACTTTCTGCAAAGTCAATCTGATGTGCAAAAGCTAGTTGAAGGGATTAAAATAATGCGTAAATTATTTAATACAAGTGCCTTTGATCAGTTTCGAGGTGAGGAAATCAGTCCCGGTGCTGAGGTGATTAGCGATGAAGCACTCGAAGCTTACATCCGGGAATTTTGCGTTACGGGGTATCATCCTGTCGGCACCTGCAAAATGGGAACTGACCCAATGGCGGTTGTCGATCCCGAACTCCGGGTACGCGGTGTTACGGGGTTGCGGGTTGTTGATGCATCGATCATGCCAACTCTGGTCGGGGGCAATACGAATGCGCCCACGATTATGATCAGCGAGAAAGGAGCCGATTTAATTAAAGCCGCAGGTGGCGTTTCATCGCAAGTAGCTTCCGCAATGGCAAACTAACTCGCTGGCGCGATCGCCTGGAGATAAGATGAGACTGTATTAACTACAGCTTCAACATTCATAACCACAACTGAAGCTGTATTAACTACAGCTTCAGCATTTATAACCACAGCTTAAGCTGTATTAACTCCCGCTTCAAGTTTACTTATAACATCATGAGTATTTATAAGTAATGCTTAATCCGTATTAACTACCGCTTCAAGTTTACTTATAACATTATGAGCATTTGTAACCACAGCTTAAGTTGTATGAACTACCGTTTCAAGTTTACTTATAAAAAGTTGAGTGTTCCGAATGTATTGTCTTAAAAGTGGTAAGCCGATACAGCGAAGTAGGGGGTATATGCTCGTGCGATCGCTCTCAAGTAAAATAGCGAGTTTTCTATTTTTTCTTAAACTTGCATAAAGCTTATAACAATCTCTGATAAGTCAGAAATTAATATTAGGGGTTTTAGGTGATAAAAATTAATATGCGATCGCATAGTATATTTCTTGGTTCGGTAGTTTTCTGTTTACTCAGTATCGGTGTGAATACAACAAAAGCAAACGCCCAGACGATTTATCCATTTGACGTAGTATATGACACGGAAGTTACTCTCACACCTATCCCATCGACCGACGTATCTAAAGCATTTGTCTCAGGTTTCAATTCTGATGCTCCGTACGGTCTGAGTAATTTTTCTAGCATAAACAACTACAGCCGAATTGACCCCAATACTGGTAATCTCGTATTTGTTCAAGACGCAACAAAATTTGGTTTACAAGGCTTGCCAATCGGCAGAGATGAGTTTTTCGGCAGTGGCGATGACAAATTATTTGGCAGGAGTAGCGCTACTGCTGCATTTGACTTTATTAACCGTAAATTAGTCGGTTCTGGTACTATAACTATCACTGGTGGTGCAGGTAGGTTCAGTGGTGCTACAGGGATATTTAACTTTAGTGAAATTGAGTCACTCAATGTTGATCCAACTGCTCTGTTAAGAGGTCAAGCTTTTTTGAGTGGTTCTTTCCAGACACCACAGCAAATTCCAGAACCAAGAACGGGAGCAACACTATTCGGTATATGTGTAATTGGGATTAGTTCGATATTGCGTCGGCGTTACCTTTGAGCTACTAGACAGTAGTGCGTAAGTTCTAGTTATGTAAGAGTAATCCAAGTAAAAAAATGCCCAATTGTCATTGCAAGAGCGAAGCGGAATGATATCGTGTTCGGTGAAAGACTTATCATTAAGACCGCAGTTCTTGCTGGGGGCAGGGAGCAGAGAGAAAGAGGGTTTTCCGGTTTCTGCATAGATTACAGGAATTATAACTAATAGACCTCTTGCAAAAATAAATTATGGTACAATAATGGGTTATCAAAATTTGCTTTCTATCTCTATCAAACATCCCAATGAGGTAACAAAAGTTCTCTCTATAGATTCTGATATGGATTTTTTATAAAACCCCTAATCATACCATAAAACTTTTTTGCAAGAGGTCTAATTAACCGGACATGATATGAAGCAATCTCTTCGTCTTACCGTGCTTGACAATAAGCGCTTGTGTTAAAGAGCTATTACCAGGGTCTGCAATTAGACAAGCAATATTTGAGCTAAAAATAACGAACTACGAGTCACCAAACGCCGCCCCAAAGCTTACCCTTTTATGACCAAACCCAGGCACGCATTACGCTCTTCAATTGCAGACTGTTTAAACCACAGATTTTTTAGCTTTTCAAGCGTGCCATTCACCTGGGACACCTTGCTACGGCACTGATACTTCGCTGCCGTCTGGGTTGCTCTGGAATGTCCAGGTACCACCCGATCGGAAGGTCGAACCTGTGCCAAAGGTGTCCTCCATGTATTGCATGTAGGTGACCAAGCCGTTCTTGACCTTCGCAAAGAAGACAAAGGGAGAGGTAAACTTTTTATCGAGTTTCACCGAGTGGGTGGTGAAGGTGCCGAAGAGCGCTACGTTCTCGCCTTCGCCAAAGGCATCTTGAACCTCTAAGTCTTCAATCATCCAAAAGGTGTTGAGCTCCTGGAAAACTTTGAGGACACTGGCCGGACCATCTTTATGCGTGCCTGCCCAAGGCATAAGCTTTTTTAGGTCGGGATTATCATAGGTGAGTGATACGTAGATGGCACCGGGGGAGACAAGCCGATTGACGACCTCAGGCTTGGTGGCACCTTTGAGGAGTTCCTGCACGATTTTAACGTTGGTGTTTGACATGGGTGTGTTTGTTTTCAGTTACAGTTGGTTTCCAGTAGTGAGAGTTCTGCGGCGGGTTAGTGCCTTCTGAGTACATCAAGGTGTCGATGTTCTCTACTGCCGTCAGATCGTTCATGTAAGTAGTAACGTCTGAGGAGACGAGCCGATTTCAAGCTCGACTATTGAGCATGGTGCCGCATCTAGCGCGTCTACCAGGTTACGAAGCATCGCACCGTTGACATCGCAGTTCTCTTGCTCGGTAGCTTGGCGGGGCCACGTACAGAAAAAAACATGCGTTATACCGATTTTTGCCAGCGCTTCCTTCAGTTTGTCGCGCTCGAGCAGGTTGACCAAAACAGGAAGGATTCTTTGCTCCATCGATAGGCTACGGGCTAACCCGTATACCGTCCAATCGCTCGTCCTGGCCAGGTGGTTGGCAAGGTTTTTGCCGACAATGCCTGTCGAACCTACAACAAGCGCAATCTGTCTAGTACTCATCTGGATTGCCCTTAATCTATAACTGCTAGGTCTAAAGCGAATTGCTTCATAGGTGACAAAGATATCCCAATAGAGCATTATCTTCTCAACGTCACGATAGTTTAGAGGAGGCGATCTCTTGCGATCCGTCCCGCCGCGTCCGTTCCCGTACTGAAGAACTTGACCAACTGCTGAGTCACGAACTCGGGTTGCTCCATGACGATGAAGTGGCCGCTCCGCTCAACCTTCACGAGCGTGAAGTCGGTGGCATGCTTCCGCACGATCTGGAGCCAGTTATAACCGGTGAACTCGGCGCCCAATCCCAGCACAGGCATCGTCAGCTTTGAATAGGACTTCTGGTCGTTGATGTCCCTCGGCCAGGCCTGATACCAAGCGTGGCCTGCTCGGATGTGGTTCGGGTTGGAGTAGGCGTCCCCGTAGACCGCGAGATCAATCGGTTCGATCTTGGAATTGTCCGCGAGCATGTAGTTGAACAGCCAGGCGATGTATTCGCGCATGCCATCATCGGCGAGCAGCTTCTCATCGAGTCCTCGGACCTGGTGGAATGCGAACCACCACGGATATGGCGGGTGCTCGGCGTCGATCTTGTCGCCGAACTGCCCCTCTTGCGGAAGCATGCTGAAGTCGTACCAACTCTCATCGGGATGGGGCACGTCAAGCAGCGCGAGCTTCGTCGTCGCTTCGGGGTGGTTCGCAGCGAAGCTGAACGCGACCATCGCTCCGATGTCGTGGCCGACCATGTTGACTTTCTGGAACCCCAGTCGGCGGGTCAGATGGAAGACGTCCTCGGCTATCGTCTTCTTGTCATACCCGCCCGCAGGGGCCTCCGAGCTGCCCATGCCGCGGATGTCAACGACCACCACTCTGAAAGTGCCCACTAGGGCAGGCATGATCTTGCGGTAGGCCCACCAGGTCTCCGGGTGGCCTGGGATCAGCACGAGCGGAGCGCCGCTACCACCGATGACGTAGTGCAGCCTGACGCCGTTTACGTCCGCGAACCGGCTCTCGAAGCCGGGGACGCGCTTCACCAGCGCGGCATCCGACGTGTCGAAGCGGCCCTGAGCGATCGGTCGGAGCGGCACCGCGACTTGCTGCGCGTTGGCGACGGGGATCAGGAGCAAGATCGCAGTCGCCAACGCGAGGGAGGCCTTCAGCACGGATCGAAGCAGCTTCGACGTGCCATGCGATCCAAATCGTCCCGTGTCACTCATTTCATTAGGCTTAGTGGCACCTTTGAGGAGTTCCTGCACGATTTCAACGTTGGTGTTTGACATAGGTGCATTCTTTTTTGGTTACAGTTGGTTTGTAGTAGTGAGAATTCTGTGGCGGGTCAGTGCCCACTGGGTAGATCAAGGTGTCGATGTTCTCTATCGCCGTCAGATTGTTCATATAAGTAGTAACGTCCAAGCAGACGAGCCGATTTCAAGCTCGATTAGTGAGCAGGAACGCCAGTACCGAAGAGGTGATTCCGGACGCCGATATCTTCCGCCTTTTTTCGCGCCGCCATCAAAATTAGATGCGCTTCTTCCAGCGTGATCCCGTTCGCCGTCGGAACGGGTTTGTCTTTTCCAAGTGATGTCATTTGTCTTTTATTCACTTTTAATGAATTCAGCCAGTTGAGCGACCACCTCGGCGCTGCATTCTTCCATTAGCCAATGACCGCATTCCGGCAAGATCACAGCCTTGAACTTCTTTTCATCTTGCACAAAACGTGCAGCCATTTGCTTCGGCAATACGTCGTTTACACCCTTAGCACCGCTGATCGACATGGATGGAATTCTAATCAGCTTGTTATTGGACAGCAGAGCTTCGTTCTGTCTGATGGATTCAGAATGAGATGTGTAGTAGCCACTAAAGGCAGCGTGCAAGTTCTCGATCCTCGAATAAGGCTCGATCAGTTCGTCGAGCAACGCGTCAATGAAAATCTCCTTTTTACCTGCGTAGCTTTGTATAAAGTAAGACATAAACAATTTTGGGTCATTCGCTATCAGTTTTTCGGCGATATCACCGAAGCTGAAAAATCCAAAATGCCACCCCAGGCCTGGACCCTTCGGGGTGTAGCCTGGATACGTCCACATCGCCTTGTCCGGAATCGGTGAATCCATAAATACGACCTTTTTTATGTAATCCTGGTTGTTGGCGACCATTGGATAAGAGGCCGTATTAGCCAGATCATGAGAGATGTATATGATTGGCTCTTTCGTCAATTTCTTGATCGCTGTAAATAGATAACCGGAAAGAGCCTCTGCGCTATAACCAGTCTTGGAGGCTTCAGATTGCCCAAGACCGGGCAGATCGATGGCAATGACCTGGTGCGCGCTAGCAAATGCTTTCAGGGCGGGTTCCCACATTTTCCAGGTCGAACCAAAACCGTGGACAAACACGATGGGACTGCCCGATCCGGCGCTGACGTAGTGCAGCTTGATGCCGTTGCTCTCCACGTAGTCACTCTTAAACCCGACTGGATAGGCATATTGTCCGCGACGCTGCTCTTTTACCCTGGCGAGGGCCAGATTCGACACGGCAGCTGGTGTATCTATCGATGGTTTATTAATTCCGTTCATAAAGACTCGGGTTAAAGCTCAACTATTGGACAGAAACGCCAACACCGGGGATCGTTCCTGAGTTGAAGGCGATATGTTTGTACTCCAGGAATTCATCGATCGCTGTCAGACCATTCAGCCTGCCGTTACCGCTGCGCTTGAATCCGCCTTCTTCAAACTCGTCCCAAATGATCGCCCAATCGTTGATCCAGATCGTGCCTGCATCTATCTCGCGGGCGACGCGCAATGGGCGGTCAACATCCCGAGTCCAAATGCTCGCAGCCAAGCCATACTCGCTATCGTTTGCCATCTGCACCGCTTCTGCTTCAGTCTCGAATATCTGCATCGTTAGGACTGGACCGAAGACCTCTTCCTGAACGATCGTCATTTTTGGATCGGTCACTTCCAGCAGGGTCGGACGGTAAAATGCACCGCTGGCGAGTGGACCTTCAACAATTGGCCCGCCGCGTACAAGCACCTTAGCGCCCGCTGCGATCGCGTCCTCCACCATCTTGTCAACACGAGCGACATTCGGCTTATCAATGAGAGGTCCCATATCACTGGACGGATCAGAGGCAGGTCCTGTCTTAACGTTCTCCAGTCGCTGGGTGATAAGCGTGCGAAACCGATCGGCAACAGCACGCTGTACCAACAGACGAGAACCCGTCATGCAGAACTGACCTGCGAAGGTCGTGAGTGCCTTCTCAACCTTTGGTGCAGCCGCCTCCAGATCGGCATCCTCGAAGATAATCATCGGCGTCTTGCCACCAAGTTCGGTCTGAAACAGCTTGAGCGTCGCTGCCCCTGTTGCAGAAATTGCTTTCCCTGTCTTCGTGCTTCCCGTAAAGCTGATCACACGAACATCCTTTGACTCCATCAGAAAAGATGATCCGCCTCTGCCTCTGCTTTCACTAAAGACATTAATCACGCCCTTCGGTAAATCGGCAGCTTCAGCAAGGGTTTTACTAAACAGATAGTTGATCTGTGCTGTATTACCCGGCAATTTAATAACAGTTGTAACACCAGCAGCAAGAGCAGGTGCCAGAGAACGCACAGTCAGGACAAGCGGCGAGTTAAACGGTGCGACGATTCCAGCAACTCCGATTGCAGATCGAGTCACAACCGAAAGGTGTCCGGGTTGGACTTCCATCGCCCGTCCATAATCCGTCAGCACAACCGATGCCCAGTATCGAAATTTGCTGGGAATCATATCGACTTCAAATGCTGCTTCGTCATGGACTTTGCCGTTTTCAAGCGAGAGAATCGCGATCAGTTCATCTCTTTGGGCTTCAAAGCGATCGCCAATTTGATTCAGCACTCGCGCACGAAGTGCCCGATTTTCCTTCCAGTCTAATTCTTGGAACGCCCGCACCGCAGCATTAACCCCCTGAACTGCCTCGTCACGCCCACCATCTGCATAAGTTCCAATCACCTTGCCTGTAGCTGGATCAATGCTATCAGTATGCTTTTTTGAATCAATCCACTCGCCATCAATCCAGTTCAGTGCGGGTGTTCCTAGTTCAATGTTTAGTGCTGAGGATTTCTTATCTGTCGTTACTGCCATAATAGCCGCTCCTTACTTTTCTGCATAACTAAGTTTCTATTCACAGTCGAAGCTCAACGTACTCTTTTTCGATTAGCGGGTAATCTTCAGCCTTGATTGGTTGTGTTGCAGAAATTTTCAAGTGATAAACAAACGGGTCTCGTTCGCATTTTTTAAGCAATAACTCCAAAGATTTCGTTAATGAACT
The DNA here is from genome assembly GCF_937863485.1 of uncultured Nostoc sp. Taxonomy (GTDB): domain Bacteria; phylum Cyanobacteriota; class Cyanobacteriia; order Cyanobacteriales; family Nostocaceae; genus Nostoc. The sequence goes on from NZ_CALMFY010000057.1 coordinate 122,675, forward strand.
CTGCCTGAGATACACTCTGCGTAGGGACGAAGCATTTGGTTAATAACCCATCGAAATAGAGATTCTTGCCCAAATGCTTCACCCTTGCAGGAAAAAAGTTCGATGAACCAAAGTTTTACAAAAGCCTGCCTCAAGCTGGATGAACGACTTGCAAAACCAGCTTGCCGCGTGGATGTCCGTGCTGGCTAACTTCCTGTGCTTTAGCGGCTTCTGCCAGTTCAAAAACTTGCTCAATAGACGCTTTTATCTGTCCGTCATCAATCAATTGAGCAATCTGCTGGAGCTGGGAATTTGCTCTGAGATTGGCGAAAACAGGAACCGCTTTAATGCCCTGCGGAATGCCTGATTCAGGCACACCAAGTGTCGAAACTAAAACGCCACCGGGACGAATGATTTGCCACGATCGCGCTTGCGTTTCTCCACCAACCAAATCAAGCACCACATCTACATCTTTTAGCTGCTGTTCAAACGGTTGACTCGCATAGTCGATCACCTGATCGGCACCCAGGTTTCTCAGATCATCAAGGTTCGCTGCCGATGCCGTTGCAATGACTCGTGCGCTCTTCCACTTGGCAAGCTGAATTGCATAGCGACCTACTCCACCCGCGCCACCATGAATCAGAACACTCTGCTCTGGCTGGAGATTTGCACCATCAAACAATGCTTGCCATGCGGTCATTGCCACGATTGGGATAGAAGCTGCGTGAATATAGTCGAGCGTTTTCGGCTTCGGGGCGATCGCGTCTGCATAGCCCACTGCATACTCGGCATAGGCTCCCGAAAGCGCCATGTTTGCTGTTCCATAAACCGCTTGTCCTGGTTGCAGTGTGGTGACACCATCGCCCACACTTGCAACAACACCAGCCACATCAGCGCCAGCAATCACGGGCAGCGAATAATCAAAGACTTGTTGGAAAAAGCCTTCACGAATCTTCCAATCGATTGGGTTTACGCCTGCTGCATACACTTGAATGAGGACTTGCCCTGCTTGCGGTTCAGGACGGGGTACTTCGTCGTACTTGAGGTTTTCAGCCCCGCCGTAAGCATGAATTCGGATTGCTTTCATCGTTGCCATTGTGACGTCCTCCTGTGAATAAAATGGATCGGCATTTCATCAATCACTGGCGATCAAAATTTTGAATGTTACCAAGAAAAAGATTCGTAGTCGCTTGGAATGCTGAACTGCGATCGCGCTGTTTCAGCGTTAAACCCTTACTTACCTACTGAGTAATTACAATTCCTACTCTGTTAACGATCCATCGACATATTGCTGACCACCGATCGTAATGAATTCAACTGTGCTGGCTGGAGCAGCGAAATCCAATGAGGTAATTTCCTCTCTTTGAGCCTCGACTCGACCCAGTACAATGATCTCTTTTCCACTTGTGCCCGGTTTGAGACTCAGGGCGTGCGCGTCAAGCTGTACGACCACGCCACGCACCAAACTGTTACCCCTACCACCTTTTGTGATCACGTCCCCCAGCACGAGGATATTGCCAAATGGTTTACTGGTCTGTATCCCGATCGAGCCATTGCCATGAGTGGTAATGCTTTTGAATTCTGCATAAGCCAAGGTTCCATCGTATAGATTGAACCCCCGCGCCCCTTCGCCATAGGTCGCCAGGTCGCCTTGCACAATCAGAGTCTGTAAATCTCCGAAATTCACGAATCCGATTCCACTGGTTCCATGAGATATGATGGACTGCCGAGCAAGCCAAAGACGAACATTGCCCCAGTTATCCAACACCATGTCATTTGTCCCGTAAGTTGTTACAGGACTGTTATTGATCACTTGTTGAGCCTTCACGCCTGAGCCAACGAACACCCCGCCTGAGATCAGATTGCCAGTACCAGCCGGGATATTGCCATTAGTATGGATTTCGCCTGTGGTCAATAATTTAAGGTCAATCATGCCACCAGGAGAACTGGGCGCTGGTCCACTTTGAGGATCGGCGTTTGCAGGAACAGTCATGCCGCCAAAAATAAAGATGCCGCTACCCCTCAACGGCACATCTCGCGTTCCCCCTGAGAGGTTTTCAGCACGCAGTGTCCAGCGACTTTGGGGATCGGTACAGCGGTTGTAGATCGTTAGGGAACCCGGAACGACCTCTACGCCGTAACCAACTGGACGATGCAGCGCTGAGGTGCTGTCGCCGTCATACACTTGAACGTCAGTGAGCACAAGGTCAGCGGTGATCACAATACTAGATTCCAAGTGCAGTCGACCGTAGACGACGAGATGCTGCAACTTGAGTTGTCCAAGGGTAGTCGTTGCCGATTCCAGACTGAGCGTTAATCGGCTCGGATCTGATCGGAGGGTTAGGTTCTGGAGGGTGTTATTTGCCGTGAGCGCTACCCCGTCTGAATCTGGCTTAAAGACCAATTCTGCGTCAGAAGTTGTACCCACCAAACTTGAGCCTTCAAGAAGTGTAAATTTCTCTAAGTCATGAAAGCGACCAGCCACCTCGATTACAACATGTGTACGTTGAACCGCTTCAGCCAGAGAAGCTGCATCCTCAACGACTACATGAGTGCCAACTGTGCTATGTGCCATAAACGACTCCCATCAGTGGTTGAATTTACCTCACTCACAACACAACGGTTTACTTGGTGTTGAACCTTGAGTAGGTTGAGTTTTATGGTTCAACCCAACGCTTCCAAGGACGTTGGGTTTCGCGAAGCTCCACTTAACCTACAAAAGTCTGACTATCAGGACGCTTTGAAGGTGATGTCTGCCTGATCGAGGAAGGGCTGGAACAAGTCTACCGGCCAGTTGGGATCGCTCTTGGAGGTGCGCTCCAGACACTTCCAGACGCCATCGCGACGTTCAAAGATGTCGTCGTAGGTGCCAGTTGAAACGATTCCGACGTGTTCAGCCTTCCAGTACACGAACCATCGCCAGTGCGCTTCGGCTCTGTCACCCGATCCGGAAATTTCAAACGCGCCCATAGAGTGGAACCACTTGTCCATCGGGAAGACGCTGTGCGCGTAGTCGAACATCTGCTTCATGCCCTCAAAACCCTCGAAGGTTGAAGTACGTAGATCGTTGACGTGGAATTTGGCCTCCGGCCAGTAAAGGCGGTTGTAGAGGTCGACCTGCTCGCGTCCCCAACCCTTGTCGATACATCGCTGATGCATGTTCAACTGCTCGAAGATGGTAAAGCGGTCGATCACCGTGAGTTCATTGTTCTGAGACATTGAAATTCTCCTCTACGTTGAAATTCTTGCGGGCGGTCGACGAGTTGATAGTGTTCTAGATTTGTTGTTAAGACTCCTGAAACGTCCAATGCATAAATTCTTCAGTCATAGCTATTTACTTACCTAGCTATTTGATGCTGCCGTCTTCCTCAAATTACATTCATTTCTCATCGTTGTACAAGTATCATTTTGTTGATGCTATGTTTCTTCTTAGGAAACTTTAGAACTACGATGGACACCTTAACGAGCATGAAAGTATTGCTTCAGGTGGTGGAATCGGGAAGTTTTGTGACAGCCGCCGAGCGGCTCAACTTATCCACAGCCATGACCAGCAAGCATGTGATGCATTTGGAACGAAACCTTGGCGCACGTTTGTTGAATCGAACCAGCCGACACTTAAGCCTAACCGAGGCCGGAAGGGTCTATTATGAGCAATGCCGGGAAATGCTTGATAAATTGGAAATGGTGGAGGCAGCGGTGAGGCAATCAGCCGTTGTTGCGCGTGGCGTACTCAAGATCAGCGCCCCAGTTTGGTTTGCTAACCCGTTATTCACTAAAGCCTTAGCGAAGTACCGCTCTCGCTATCCAGACGTTTTGCTAGATCTGAATTTGAATGATCGGTTGGTGGACTTGGTGAAAGAAGGATTTGACTTGGCGTTACGTGTCACCCCTGAGGAACCCAGTTCTTCACTGCTCACGCGACGCATTTGCCCAATTCAACTCATGTTGGTTGGCTCAACTGACTATTTGCAAAGAAATGGATATCCAAAAACTCCCAACGAACTGTCGAAGCATGTAAGCATCAGTTATTACTACTCGCAGTTTGCCGATGAGATACTCTTTGAGGATTCTAACGGGCGGGAGACAGTCAAACTGCCAGTCTCGATCCGCTCCAACAACACTACTATGCTGTATCAGGCAACCTTAGCCGGTATGGGGTTGGCGGTTTTGCCAAAGTGGTTGATTGAAGATGATCTTACCAGCCAACGATTGGAGGTGCTGAAGCTAGACTACACGTTGGCAACCTCATCTCTTTATGCTGTCTATACGAATCAGCGATACCTATCACCCAAAATAAGTACTTTCGTAGATTTTCTAGCTGAACATTTTTCTGGCATCACCGAAAGCTTTGATTAAATTTGTCCTTGAGGATTTGTACTCGTAGTGTCACAGTAATGGTTATAGTGTTGGCTTACTCGTCTCTGAAAGTATTTCATGAAGGAGCTTCGCTCTTTCTACCTACAAAAACTTTTTGGATAACCGTACATCATTCCCCTCTGCTCTGCCGGCGAGCGCCTGACCAATGCCATTACTGCTATACGGGCATTAAAAGCTGTAATTCTTATTCCATATAGCGAGTAGCTTTTCTTAGTGCCATTCGATGCACAATATGGACAGTTCATCCCTTAATTATGCAACGCCTAATTTTTTAAGTTCCTTAAAATAGTTAGTAATTAGATAACACTCGCCAAAAATGAGAAGTAAGCTACATAATTCGTAATTAAATTAGTTTAGGATTTATTTACAACTAATTCAAGACCACCAATTTGACAATTTGGTGAGGCAGCATGGTCTTCTCATATTGGCAGAGGCTAGCGCCTGCCGTAAAATGCCCGTTCGCCGCAAGGCGTCCCGGCAAGAGTTGGGCTGTAAGGGGTTTCACCCATGAGTGACTGCCGTTAGCGTAGCGCTAGCGAGGAACGAGCGTCACACGTGGGGTGTGGTGAAACGCCCGTAAATACAAATTAAGGTCTTCTCTACAAGACGCTTTGCGTAGCAAGATCCCCGTAGGGTATGTAGCGGGGTGTAGCCCATTAGGAATTAGTAATTAGTTAAATAGCTCAATCGCATCAGCTAACCGATTCTAAATGTTAGTAAATAATGATTTGCAAGACCGATGGATTCCTCGCTATTTCAGATTAGCGATCGCGAATATGCTCTCCAATTTAATGGTACCGCTGTCTGGAATGGTTAGCGTTTCCTTTTTAGGACACTTGCAAGACATTCGTCATTTAGCTGGCGTTGCACTGGCGACGGTTGTGTTTAATTACTTCTATCGAGCATTGAATTTTTTGCGTCTCTCTGTCACCGGCACGACTGCCCAGGCGACTGGAAGAAATGATCAAGTTGTGTTTAATTACTTCTATCGAGCATTGAATTTTTTGCGTCTCTCTGTCACCGGCACGACTGCCCAGGCGACTGGAAGAAATGATCAAGAGGAAGTGCTGCTGCTAGGCTTACGGAATGTTTTAATTGCTCTGGGCTTGGGATTTGTTGTTTTGCTCCTGCAATACCCACTGCGAGAGTTGGGGTTTATTGTTTTAAACAATACTCCAGAGGTGAAAGCGGCTGCGGTGGACTACTTCAACACGCGGATTTGGGGTGTACCTGCGGTTCTGGTGAATATGGTGCTGTTCGGCTGGTTGATGGGGCGTGAACAGAGCCAGAAAGTCTTAGTCTTGTCAGTTTTTGGCAACGTCGTCAACATCATCTTGAGTTACCAGATGATTCTGCGAGCAGGTTTGGAAAGCATGGGAGCAGGCTTGGCACAAGCTTTGAGCCAATTTCTGATGATGATGCTAGGACTAATTTGGGTCAAGAGTGAAATCCAGTGGCAAGAGATCCGTGCCGTCGCGCCTCAGCTTTGGGACAAATCTGCCTGGAATGAGACTTTTGCCCTAAGTCGGGATCTCTTTATACGGACACTGGCGATCGGGTTTACCTTTTGGGCTTTTACCAATCTGTTTGCTGGGATGGGAAGAATCGCCTTTGCGGAAAATGTCTTGCTGATTGAGTTCATGACGCTAGGGATTCAAATACTCAATGGCTTGTCTTATGCAACGGAAACCTTGACGGGCAACTTTCATGGCACAAAGGAGCAGGGGCAGATGGTGCCACTGCTTGGCGTTTCTATAGGCGTGACTCTGATGTTTGCAGTCATCATGTCCCTTACCTGCATCCTGTTTCCGCAAACTGTATTTGGACTACTCACAAATCATACGGAAATAACCACTCACATTGATCCCTACATTCCCTGGCTAATGAGCGTGCTGGGGCTGTATGCGTTTGCCGTCTCAATTGAAGCTTATTTCTTTGGTTTGGCAGAAGGATTAATCCTCCGCAATGCGGCTTTTATCGCAACTGGGCTAGGGTTTATTCCCACAGCAGCCCTGGCTTGGAAGTTGCAGAGTGTTCATCTGTTGTGGTTGGCAATGTCTTTGTTCATCGTGACTAGAATTGCAGTGCAGGGAATTCAGATCCCTAGAACCTTGAAACTAGCGGCAGAGGATATTCCTCCTGCTGAAAAGACTCAATGCTAGTAAATCGAAGGCGTAATTTTTCCATTTTACAATCACCTGATTCACAGCATTGTAAACGATTAGTTTTAGTTGAGAGCGTTGAAAATCACTGGTGCTGAAACTACATTTTTGGCCTCTAACGCAGCTGCAACCCGTAAAATTAACGCTTCATTATATGGTGCTGCTATCAATTGCACACCTAAAGGTAAGGCATTTTGCCGCTGAATTGGTACTGATAAAACTGGTAAGCCAATAAAAGATAATGGTTGAGTAAATAACCCTAAATGAGGACGGACAAGAATTTCTTTGCCATCCAAAATCATGGTTTGTTGACCAATTAGCGGTGCGGAAATTGGTGTAGTTGGGGCAAGAATCACATCGACATTTTGCAAGACTTCCCGAACCCGATCGCGATACCATTTTCTAAACCGTTGGGCTTGGAGATACCAGTTACTAGGAATTAACGCCCCAGCCAAAAAGCGATCGCGTGTCGCTGGATCAAAATCTTGAGGACGACATCGCAATTTTTCCAAATGCAGATTTGCACCCTCGCTAGCTGTAATCACAAAAGCTGCTGCACGGGCGCGGTGTGCTTCTGGGATCGTTACGTATTCAGTGACATTTAAAGCATCAGCTACTTTTTGGACTGCTGCTAAAGCTTCCGATTCTGCGCCTTTAGTGAAATAATCAGCTGCAATCGCAATTCTTATACTAGAAATATCTTGTTTGAGTTGTGGTAAAACCAATTCAGGCGGACGCTTTGTACAAATTGGATCGCGATCGTCTTCTCCCTGAAGCACATCAAACACTGTTGCGATATCCTGCACCGAACGCGCAAAAGGCCCAATGTGGTCAAAACTGCTAGAAAATAAAGCTACCCCAGCCCGAGATAACCTTCCATAAGTCGGCTTCAAACCAAAAACGCCACACAACGCCGCCGGAACGCGAATTGAACCATTAGTATCAGAGCCCAGCGTCAGCGGTACTAACCCAGCAGCAACAGCCGCCGCCGAACCACCCGAAGAACCACCAGCAACTCGCTGTAAATCATGGGGGTTATGAGTAGCACCGTAATGGGAGTTTTCCGTTACAAACCCATAGGCATACTCATCCATATTCAAAGCGCCAACCAGCACCGCACCTGCTTGTTTCAGCTTCGCTACTGCGGTTGCATCTTGGGTAGCTGCTGGGTTTTCTGCATTGATTTTTGACCCCGCCAGAGTTGTTAAACCAGCGATATCGAAGAGATTTTTCACCGCAAAAGGCACACCAGCCAGCATTCCAGGATTATTCCCTTGGGCAATTTCCCTGTCAATGCGGGCTGCATCTGTTAAAGCTGTCTTGGCAGTCACAGCCGTAAAACAGTTGAGTTGATGATCCCGCGCTGCTATTCGTGCTAACGCAGCCTGAGTCACTTCCACCGCGCTAACTTTAGCTTCACGCACAGCAGCTGATATTGTTATGGCATCGGCTGAATCAAAATTCATGCTGGAATATTTAGAGATAGCGTATTTAGCTGATTACATCTAAAGAAGGGTATTATACAGAGAAATTGGTATAATACATCAAGTTGATTTGTAAAATGCGGTTAGTAATAATTATGCTCAAATTCATCAGATTTTTAGGAGTCTAAGATTGTTGTGGGCATGCTGGTTGGACGCTACGAAATTATTCGGGAATTGGGTGGCGGCGGCTTTGCAATTACCTTTCTAGCAAAGGATTATCTACAACCCAGTCAGCCGTTATGTGTTGTCAAGCAATTGCGTCCTGAACATAATGAGCCTCGGATTGTGGAGTTTTTTGAAACAGAAGCGACTGTTCTGGAAAAGTTGGGTAAATATTCCCAAATTCCTCAATTATTAGCGCATTTTAGAGAAAATAAGAACCTTTATATTGTTCAAGAGTTTATCGAAGGACATGACCTAAAGGAAGAAATCATTCCAGGTAAGCAGTTAAGTGAAGGTTATGTCACTAAGCTATTACAAGATGTTTTGGAAGTTTTGTCCTTCGTACATAATCAGCAGGTAATTCACCGCGACATCAAGCCGGAGAATTTGATGCGACGGCATCGGGATGGGAAGATTTTTCTGATTGACTTTGGGGCAGTCAAGGAACTTGGCGCTTTGATAGTAAATGTAGAAGGTAAAGTCACTTCTAGTGTGATCATAGGTACTCCTGGCTATATGCCTAATGAGCAAAAGAATGCTAAACCCATATTTGCTAGTGATATATATGCCTTGGGAGTGACGGTGATTCAAGCATTGACGGGTATTTCGGCAGTGGACTTTGAAGAGGATGCCAAAACAGGCGAAATTCTCTGGCGTCATAAAGCACAGGTAAGCAAGCATCTAGCTAATGTGTTAACCAAGATGGTGCGTCGTCATTACAGTTTACGCTACGCTAACGCAACCGAAGTGCTACAAGACCTTTCAAAAAAACTGCCTCCACCGCCAACACGACCACAACAACCAGTTAACTGGTCGCGGCGCAGAGTTATTCAAACTGTAGGGTTAATGGGAGCTAGTTTTAGCTTTGCAATTGTGATTGAGAAACTCTTGTTCAACAACTCTGCCCAGAAAAAAGCTTTGCCATCAACCTCATCTATTCCCGCAAATAATATTCCAGTACCGTCCCCGAAGGAGACTCCAGCATTACCGAAGAAAAGTGTAAATCCTAAGGAATTTGCTTTAAAAACCTTCCAATTTGAAGTCATGAAGGTAGATCAGCAAGGAAACAGTACCACAATCAGTCCTGGTCAGGCAAATTTTTTTATAGAAGACCTTGGTAACAATAACACACTGGAGATGGTAGAAATTCCTGGCGGTCAGTTTCTCATGGGTTCACCACTAACAGAAAAAGAGCGAAACTCCAATGAGGGACCGCAGCATCCTATGACCGTTAAACCTTTTTTCATGGGTAAATTTACGGTCACTCAAGAACAGTATCAAGCAGTTATGGACATCAACCCCTCTTACTTCCAAGGGGCTAAACGACCTGTCGAACAAGTAAGTTGGAATGATGCAGTCGATTTTTGTCAAAAGCTGTCGCTTATGACTAGCAAGAGTTATCGTTTACCCACCGAGGCAGAGTGGGAGTATGCAGCTCGTGCTGGAACGACTACCCCGTTCTATTTTGGTGAGACGATTACGACTAAGATAGCTAACTATAATGGCGAGTATACTTATGGGTCTGCTCCCAAAGGTGAAAATCGTCAGGAGACTGTAGATGTTGGTAGTTTACCTGCGAATGCTTTTGGTTTGTATGAGATGCATGGCAATGTTTGGGAATGGTGCCGAGACAAATACCACAATGATTACCGTGGAATGCCTGCTGATGGAAGTGCTTGGGTAAGTGGAAATAATAATCCTTGGCTACTGCGGGGTGGTTCATGGTTCAGTCAGTCAAGCGTTTGCCGTTCATCTGCCCGTTTAGACGGAAGCAATTCGGATGTAGCGGTTTACGACTTCGGTTTTCGAGTGGTTTGCACACTTGTAAAAGCTTTTGTTGCACCCAATTAGCAAAGGAACCTCAAACCCCTCACAGACTGGCATTTCAACTAAAGTTAGCTATTATGGTTCAAATATAGGTGCAGCTTCAATTTCTTCAGCCAAAGGAAACTCATTAACAAGATTAGCGATCGCCCTAATTCTCTCAAAATTTGCCACCACACCATCACGATACTCATCTCTTAACTCCAAATCCAACAACAACGCCATTTGATCAACATACTCACCCACATCAAACCCTTCTCTTCTCATCTCTCTGCGTCCTTTGCGCCTCTGCGGTAGCCTGCGGCAAGCCGAAGCGTCTACGTTATTCTAAACTTATAACTTCTTGCGCCAACTCAAATAAATAATGCGATTAATCTTATACAGTAAACCCGGCTGTCATTTATGTGAAGGCTTGCAAGAAAAGCTAAAACAAATCCAAAATCTCAGTTTCGAGTTGGAAGTTAGGGATATTACGACTCGTGAAGATTGGTTTGCTGCGTATCAGTATGAGGTGCCAGTACTTTATTTATCGAACCGCCAAGTCGCCAAGGACGCAGAGGAAGAAAAGGAGAGTGAGAAACTATTGCCGCGTCCTTCTCCTCGTGCTAATGTGCAGCAGTTGGAGCAAATGTTGCGTAAGTATTTAGCCAATTAGAAAAAAATAATGCAGAATAAGCCCAAGATTAAGAATGTGACGAGGTTCACAAGATGAAATTGCGGGAATTACTAACAGCGGTAGATAGTGTTGAGCAATTGCCTAGCCATCCGATGGAGGATGTGGAAGTTAGGGGTTTGAAGACGAATTCCCATGCTTGTATTGTGGGAGATTTGTTTATTGGGATGCCAGGAGGACGGGTTGATGGTGGGGATTTTTGGCAAAGTGCGATCGCATCAGGGGCTGTAGCAGCTATCGTCTCACCGGAAGCTGCACAGAAAAATCCTCCCACAAATCAGGCTGTGGTCATCAGTGCAAGTAACATAACTCAAGCTTGTGCCCAGATAGCCAGTGCTTTTTACGGTTATCCGGGGCAAAAACTCAAGCTGGTGGGTGTAACTGGTACAAATGGCAAAACTACAACTACTCATCTAATCGAATTTCTGCTCAACAAAGCTAATCTAGCTACAGCTTTGATGGGAACTCTCTACACTCGTTGGGCAGGTTTTGAGCAAACTGCTGCCTACACTACGCCCTTTGCAGTGGAACTGCAACAGCAGCTAAGAGAAGCTATAAATGCTGGTAGTGAGTTCGGGGTAATGGAAGTAAGTTCCCACGCTTTGGCCCAAGGTAGAGTGTTAGGTTGTCAATTTGAGGTGGCAGTGTTCAGTAATCTTACTCAAGACCATCTCGACTATCACAGCGACATGGAAGATTACTTTGCTGCCAAAGCGTTGTTGTTTAGCCCTGATTATCTCAAGGGACGCGCAATAATTAATGCTGATGATTCCTACGGGAAGCGGTTAATTGCCTCGTTGGATTCCGAACGGGTTTGGAGTTACAGTGTCAACGACAACAGCGCTGATTTATGGATGAGTGATTTAAGTTACCAACCGAATGGTGTCAATGGTACATTACATACACCAAAAGGTGACGTGGCTTTTCGATCGCCCCTAGTTGGTCAATATAATTTAGAAAATCTTCTAGCAGCCGCAGGAGCAGTTTTACACTTAGGGCTAGATTTGCAGTTACTCGGATCTGTGATCCCTGATTTCCCCGGAGTCCCCGGACGGATGGAACGGGTAGAGATTAGTGCTGACCAAGATATTAGCGTGATTGTGGATTATGCTCACACACCTGATAGTTTGGAAAATTTGCTGAAAGCGGCACGTCCGTTTATACCTGGTAAGGTGATTTGCGTGTTTGGTTGTGGCGGCGATCGCGATCGCACTAAGCGCCCAAAAATGGGTAAAATTGCTGCTGAATTAGCAGACGTAGCTGTGGTGACATCGGATAATCCCCGGACTGAAGACCCAGAACGGATTTTGAAAGATGTTTTGGCGGGAATTGCTGATACAGTGCAGCCAACTGTAATTTGCGATCGAGCGATCGCAATTCGTACCGCGATTTTACAAGCACAACCCGGTGATGGAGTATTGCTTGCTGGTAAAGGTCATGAAGACTATCAAATTCTCGGTACTGAGAAAATCCATTTTGATGACCGAGAACACGCACGTGACGCTTTACACCAAAGACTGAACATACAAGCCTAATTCCAAGTAGGGTAGCACAGCTAGCTGTACTACCCGAAAAGGTGTATTCTACACAACAAAAATCCCCCATAATTCATAGTTCATGTTTCTTTCCGTGGGAATTTTGTAAAAAATGCACATATAAAGGTGAAAATCGAAGACAGAATTATTTCTTGCTTCATCCTTGTTGTGCTTGACTCATGAATGTTTCTCTGGCTAAGGATCTGTCTGTTTATCAACTGGTTATGGGAGTGCAAGTGCCTCCTAAACCATTGTCCCTCAGTCCTGCGACTCTGCTATCACTGGTGAGAGCGCAAATTGACTTACTAATTGAGCAGCAAATTGCAGCCACTTTATGGGTGAAGCTACCACCAGAAAAAATTTGGCAATCAGAATTAGCGCGTTATCAATCCTCCGTAGGTGCATCTAGTCTCATTTATACTTGCCAGATTGACGAGAGTGGGAAAGGGGGAAATGGGGGAACAGGGGAAGAAAATACCCCCTCGTCTCCTTATGATGTCCCCGTTCACCTACCACCAGATAGCCAACTGCGACGGGAAAACTTTCTGATGGTGTTATCGCCCCAGTTTTGCAGTTTAATTTTGGCTCATCGACCACTTAAAAAACGCAAAAATCAGACATCAGGGAAGCTAAATACTAATAAAAACCAGCCGTTGCTGATTATAACTACTGTCGAGGGGAGAGTAATTCAGCAAGTATTAAATGGTATCCAACAAGCGATTACGCCAGAATCATCCCCAATACCGATTGATTTTATTTGTCCAACTGCGCCTCAAGCCGCACTGATAAATCAACTGTTTACAAAACAACTCCTGCGACAAGATGAAATTAATCGTCAAATCATCACAGCCCGCACTACCAAGTTGCAGCAGCTAAATCAAGAACTGCACAACAAAGACCAACTCCAAGATGAATATCTGAATAATCTATGTCACGAACTGCGTACACCCCTGACGCATATGAAGACAGCACTTTCGTTATTGAATTCCCCTAATCTCAAACCCCCGCAGCGACAACGTTATTTACAGATGTTAAATACCCAGTGCGATCAGCAAAATTCCCTAATTACTGGTTTACTGGAACTGGTGCAGATAGAACGTAATTTAGAAGGGACGCCTTTAGAGTCGGTGCAGCTCTCAGAGATTGTACCTGGAGTAGTCAGTACCTACCAACCTGTAGCCCAAGAAAAAGGGATCATGCTAGCCTACACCGTACCCACTGAACTTCCATCTATTTGGTGTGTAAGTGGTTGGCTAAGGCAGATTGTGATTAATCTGCTACACAACAGCATTAAGTTTACTCCGAATGGAGGTCAAGTATGGGTGCGTGCCCGGATTCAAGGCGATTATGTCCAATTAGAATTCCGCGACACAGGTATCGGTATTGCCGAAAACGAAATTCCTAAAATCTTTGACCGATTTTATCGTGTACGTACAGCAGCAACTGAAAATTATGGAGGTGCTGGGTTGGGATTAACAATTGTACAGCAATTGCTGCTGCGCTGTGGCGGATCTATTTCTGTAAAAAGTAAATTATATGAAGGTTCCACATTTACAGTGCAACTCGCAACTGTTGGCAATACCCCAAGAGCGATCGCAATAGAAAATGAGTGATCAATTATGATTATTCCCTAAGTTAACTTTGTGGTGCTATCTAATTTTACCTTTATTTAAAATTAACCGAAAACAGCATCACAAACTTTGGCATAATCTATCTGGCTCAGAAAGTTAATAAAGGGAATTAAAATTTTAAGAAAAATCTAATTAGTTAAATTGTGAATAATTAATTTTTAATTCCTTGTTTTCCCAAGCTTACTGATGATTCTTAGCTAGAAGTTTTTGGTAGCGCGGCAGTAATTTGGCGGAGCATCATGACTTGCCAATAAGGTACAGGAGCTAGCAATACAGTACCAGTTCCCTCAAAACTATTGACGAAAAACTCACCAGAAGTCATTGAACCTAAGAGAGATTTAGTAGCTTTTTCAACGCGATAAATTAAAGTATTTGTACGAGCTATCGCAAAATTTCCATCGACGACTAATCGGTCATTTCGTAAATTTATTACTTCTACAGGGCCTTGTGCTACCATCACCACTGTACCCCTGCCTTTGACTTTTGTTTGAAACAAGCCCTCGCCACCAACTAAGCCTGATAAAAATTTGTTTCGTTCAATTCCTACTTCTACGGTGCCATCACTAGCCCAATAAGCGCCACTATCTAAAATCCATTCACTACCGTCTAATTCTAAGATGTGATATCCCGATAAAGAAGGCTCTAAATATAATTCACCTGTACCTGTATATGTAGGACGGAAAATGTTTTCTCCTGTGGCTAGGGATTTTAAAAACCCACCTGCTGAAGGGGCTTTAGATTGCATTTGAATGTTACCACGTGTATAGTACATAGCACCAGATTCAGTCCTGACTGTTTCGTTTTGCAAAGTTACCTTGACTAAACGTAAACTTTCTCGTTCGATTACTTCAAAACTTGCCATAATTTTCCTTTTGATTTTTGCAAATAATGTATGCTTGGCTCTTATAGCGGTTCTCGTTTATGTGAGGTACACGCGTAAAGCGCACGGCACTGCCGTGCCCCTACACCTCGCAACATAATGCTGTACCGCATCTGAATGGGAACTGCTATAGCCAGAATTTACATCCATTTTTGGCATCTATTTTTACAGATGGCAAGTCAGAGAAATTTAATTACTGTTTAATTTAACGTGAGTTCGATGGGTCTATTGTCTTCGCCTAAATTAATGTGAGTTCGACGGGTTACACCATTTCACTTTAATAATGATACAAATACGTTGGTAGGGGCATGGCATTGCCATGCCCCTACGATAAATCTATATGTATCAGGGTTTTTGTAAATTGGTATTACATGGTGTTTGCTTAATGAGTCGAATAAAAACCTCTAAGAGATTTTACTACGCAAAACCTTTCCCTCTTGCCCGTCGGAGAGGGAAAGACTTGAACTTTTGTTCAAGACAGGGAGAGGTTTGTCGAACTCACGTTAATTTAGAGTGAATACTTGTAATTTTAAAAAATAGTTGATGAATCTTCACCGAATTTTAGATTTTAAATATTGGATTTTGGAAAATGGAATTGTTGGCGGAGCCTCTCGTTGAGAAGATTCAAAATCCAAAATCCAAAATTGATTGACTCCTAGCTTTTAGTTCCTGACTTGTGCTTATTGCTAACTTCTAAAGGCAGGAAAATCGTCAAAACTTCCCCATAGTGTGGACGCTGGCGGACAATCAGTTTGCCCCCGATCGCCTGAAACAAATGCTTGGTTGCGGCGATATTCAAACTAATCGTACCCGTTTCTGGTTGGAACATCAGTAATTGACCAAGTGCTTTGCGAATTGGTGGCGTTCCAGGTGTGGCAGCTTTATTAGAATCTTTGCACCTGAATTGGGGCGATAATTGTAACTTTAGTTGATCTCCAGCCGGAATAACTTGTACTTGAATATGGCTACCAGCAGGTAAGCTGCGAGTGAAATTCTCTATCAACCCACTGAGTACCTGATCCAGCATCGTGGGATTGCTTACCACTGTTGGTAGTTGCTGGGGTAAAATAACATTTAAAGTTAAGTTCCGCCGATGCGCTGCTTGTTCCCAACGGGGAATGCTCTGTTGCAACACCTGATCTAAAGACATCGGCGTGAGTTGAGTTTTTGAAGATTTTACTGAAGCAGTAGTTTCCAGTTCTGCTGCCTTAAACAGCAACTCCATGCGGTCAATTTGCTCGGTACACTCGTGATCGATAATTTTTAAGCGATTGATCACGCTGGCATCTAAGTCTCGCCGCTTCAACAGCAGGCGAGTCATGGTGCGAATAGTTGTTAAAGGTGTGCGGACTTCGTGAGCGAAGGCTTGGAGCAATTCCACATCAGGATTTGAGGATTGGGCATTGGGGAAAACTCTGCTCCCCTGCTCAAGAGCTTCTTCCCCAGTCCCTAGTAAAGAGTCTCTAGTCTCTTCTACTTCTGTTAATTCCTGAAGCAACAATTGGCTAAACTCAAGCACGACGCGGCAATCTGGTGCTACCGGGGAATACTGTTGGACTAATGCATCCAGGCGGGCAAAAAATTCTGGATTAGCCAGCATTACCCTTGCTCCTAGCGATCGCCAAGCTTGCTGCACTACTTCTGGCTCAAAAGAAAATGAAAAGGTTTTTTTACCGTTTTTGTGTGTCGCTAAAACTAGCACTAATCTAAATTTATCTGTGAAAACTAAGCAAAACTGTTCTGCCCCTAGCGGATCGGCAGGTAATAAGGGAAGTACTGATTCATGGGGAGCAATTTCTTCATTTACAGATGCGTTGGCGTAGTCCGCCGTAGGCATCGCATCTGGCATCTGAAATGGCATCAGCGCCAAGGGGTTAAATGGTTTTGCCGTAAAAGTTACTGTCTGTAAGCTTTGAGTCAGTTTTGGCTGACTAAATAAGGGCGCTGGTGCAGCTAAAACTAATCCTTGGGTTACGTTTCTTGAACCACCTGCTAAAGTATTTGATAGCAAATGTTCTGTCGCTGCGAGGCTGACACGCCACTGCCGCTCTGCTTTAGCAGGTGAACATTCAGCTACACTTGATTGATTTTCAGCCAAGATTTCGCTCAGGCTTGGCAATATCCATTCGTACACAGGTTTTCACCCCTTAATTCAAGAGCGACTAACAGCGTCTAGGTAGACATTTCACTACTACTTAAGAGGTTATAGCTATTTGTGTACTGATGACAGTGGTAGAACCGAACAATTCGAGCGCAATTTCCCCTCTAAGTGCGATGTCTACGACGGGCTACGCCTACGCAGTTATTTATAGGCTGTAAAACATTTGTACTTACCTTGTTACCCGATCATGGCGATCGCATCTTCTGGGACTCAAGCTCATGACTTACGAAATATCCCAGTAGTCCAGCAACTTCTTCAGCCTCTTGTTCAGCAAGATACTTAGCTATATTCAATTGCTGATTGGCACTAATGGCACCAATAGTTCCTGAGAGAGTAGCCATTCCTAGAATACCCGAAATTAATTTTTGGCTAATTTTCATTGCTTGCTTGAAACCTCAAGTGCTGGCTACTGTGCTGATTTAGTTTTAGGGAGTTTGCCCTGATTCTAAAATTCCCAGTTGTCAGCCTGTAAGCTACAGAATTAACAGCCATTAGCAAAATTTTTAATCTGGGTCTATTTTTGCGATGTGCCGCAGCTGTACCCGTTGTAGACATCGCATTTTTTAGTAAATTAGCAATAGACTATCTTCTTAAAGGCACTTTATGACTTCTTTTGAAACTTCAGTTAAAGATTTGGTACTAGTTGCTGGTGCCACTGGTGGAGTGGGGCAACTGGTGGTAGGCAAGCTGCTAGAAAAGGGTTTGAAAGTTCGCGTCCTGACACGCAATGCTGCAAAAGCTGAAGAGATGTTTAACCAGAGAGTGGAAATTGCCGTTGGTGACATCCGCCAGCCAGCTACACTGCCAGCCGCAATGCCAGATGTCACCCACATCATAAATTGTACTGGAACCACTGCCTTTCCTTCTACGAAATGGGAGTTTGACCAATCCCCGAACTTGCTTGAATGGGGAACAATTTTTCTTAACCCCCAATCTAGTCAGGCAAAGGCAAAGAATAGTCCGGCAAAGGTCGATGCCCAAGGTGTAAGCAACCTAGTGGCAGCAGCACCCCGAAATTTGAAGCGATTCGTTTTCGTCTCTTCTTGTGGAATTCTCCGTAAAGATAAGTTTCCTTTTAGTATTCTTAATGCTTTTGGCGTCTTGGATGCCAAACAAAAGGGCGAGGAGTCCATTATTAACTCCGGATTACCCTACACTGTTATCCGCGCAGGACGCCTTATTGACGGGCCCTATACCTCATACGATCTCAATACCCTCCTGAAGGCAAAAACAGGGGGTAAATACGGTGTGGTAGTAGGTACAGGGGATACACTTTCGGGTGATGCCAGCCGGATTGACGTAGCCAGCGCTTGTGTGGAATGCCTTTTTCAGCCAAGTAGTGCTAGGAAAATTTTTGAACTGGTCAACCAAGGACAAAGACCACCTGTGATTGATTGGGAAACTCTTTTCTCTAGGCTTGAGTGAGTGCTGTTAGCTGATAGCTATGGTTGAGCCAGTGCTGAGTAATATTTTATCCAATGCCCTATACAACTCTTGGAGAGGCTGGCGCTTAGGGCGTAGCTATGCCGCAGGCTTTACGGCTACGCTCAGTACAAGTGCCCAATCCCCAAATATTGCCGATTATACGTAATTACAGAAGCAATCGCCCCTTTTAATCTTGTTCTATCCTCAGTGCTTTTGTAATTTATTACCTCTAAAGACGGCAAACACCACTCTACCGTTACGGTTCACCCTAATTACTGAAAGTATTAATTCTCATACATTAGACAAAGAAAAGGAAATCAATCCATGAACCAACTAAAAAAACTATTTAGTTAGTTTAACCGTCCTAAGCAAGGTTCGGGAAACCACCCTTCATGGACTGGCTACCACTAAGCTTCAGTATATATATCAGCATAGTCTGGAGTTTTAACCCCAGGAAAGCCAAACCAAAGGTCTTCATGCTGAACTGGCTGATTTATTGACCCTGTTGGTTCAAAATTTAGTCCTTTATATTCTCATTCATTCATTTGTAGTTATACGGAGCCAGCACCTAAAAATGGCAAAAGTAGTTGGAATTGACTTAGGAACAACGAACTCCTGCGTGGCAGTGATGGAAGGTGGTAAACCCACAGTAATTGCTAATGCTGAAGGTTTTCGGACAACACCATCAGTGGTCGCATTTGCGAAAAATGGTGACAACTTGGTTGGTCAAATCGCCAAACGCCAAGCGGTGATGAACCCCGAAAATACGTTTTACTCAGTCAAACGCTTTATCGGACGCCGCTACGACGAAGTTAGTAACGAAGCTACGGAAGTTTCTTACAAAGTCCTCAGCAGCAACGGCAATGTTAAATTAGATTGTCCTATAGTTGGTAAACCGTTTGCTCCAGAAGAAATTTCTGCAAAAGTTCTTCGCAAACTAGTTGAAGATGCCAGTAAATACCTGGGCGAAACCGTAACCCAAGCTGTAATCACCGTTCCGGCATACTTTAACGACTCCCAACGGCAAGCGACAAAAGACGCTGGTAAAATTGCAGGTATTGAAGTTCTGCGAATTATCAACGAGCCTACCGCTGCTTCTCTGGCATATGGATTTGACAAGAAGAGTAACGAAACCATTCTCGTATTTGACCTTGGTGGTGGTACCTTCGACGTATCTGTGCTGGAAGTAGGAGATGGAGTTTTTGAAGTACTAGCCACATCTGGTGATACCCACCTCGGCGGTGACGACTTCGATAAAAAAATAGTTGACTTCTTAGCTGAGAAGTTCAAGAAAGCCGAAGGGATTGAGCTGCGGAAAGACAAACAAGCCTTACAGCGTCTGACGGAAGCCGCAGAAAAAGCCAAAATTGAGCTTTCTAGCGTCAGCCAAGCAGAAATGAACCTGCCATTTATCACCGCTACCCAGGATGGGCCCAAGCACCTGGATACAACCCTAACTCGCGCCCAGTTTGAAGAACTTTGCTCTGACTTAATCGACCGTTGCCGTATTCCTGTGCAAAACGCTCTTCGGGATGCCAAGTTAAACAAAGGCGATATTGATGAAGTGGTGTTAGTTGGTGGTTCTACCCGCATTCCCGCAGTCCAACAGATTGTGAAGCAGGTATTGGGTAAAGACCCTAACCAAAGCGTCAACCCTGATGAAGTCGTAGCAGTTGGTGCAGCCATTCAAGCCGGGGTACTGGCTGGTGATGTAACTGGCATCTTGCTGTTAGATGTGACACCGCTATCTTTGGGTGTAGAAACCTTAGGCGGCGTGATGACCAAAATTATCCCCCGCAACACGACAATTCCCACCAAAAAATCTGAAGTCTTCTCCACCGCAGTGGATGGTCAAACCAACGTAGAAATTCACGTTCTCCAAGGTGAACGCGAATTCTCTAACGATAACAAGAGCTTGGGAACTTTCCGCCTCGATGGTATTCCTGCTGCACCACGCGGTGTTCCTCAAATTGAAGTGGTGTTCGACATTGATGCCAACGGTATCCTTAACGTCACCGCTAAGGACAAGGGTACTGCTAAAGAACAGTCCATCAGTATAACTGGTGCTTCCACCCTGGATAAAACTGACGTTGACCGGATGGTGAGAGAAGCTGAACAAAACGCTTCATCTGATAAAGAACGGCGTGAGAAGATTGAACGCAAGAACCAAGCCGACTCCTTAGCATACCAAGCTGAGAAGCAGCTACAAGAATTGGGCGATAAAGTTCCCGCTGCTGACAAGACCAAAGTCGAAGGTTTGGTGAAAGAACTGCGGGAAGCAGTTGCTAAAGACGACGATGAGCAAATCAAGAAGCTCACCCCAGAATTGCAACAAGCGCTATTCGCTGTTGGTAGCAATATCTATCAACAAGCTGGTGGCGGTGCTACACCAGGTACTGAACCTCAAGATAGCGGTTCCACATCTAGCTCTGGTAGCGGCGACGATGTGATTGACGCTGATTTTACAGAGAGCAAATAATTCCCCTACCTCTTTTGGGAAGATTATTTTGTCCCACCTCATATTTCCCATCCAGACAAATGCCTGGGTGGGGATTTTTTTATGTGCCGATTTGCTAATAAATAATGGGTTAGAACTTACACAAAAATCACTCTTAATTAATTTCTCGAACCGCCATCTCTTGGAGACGCTACGTGAACGCCCCTGGTCTGGCACAGAAGAGAAGAAATCGTAGAATCTGCGTAAGTCCTATGGGTGATAAGTAGAGCAAAAGTTAAAAGATAAAAAGCAAAAGTAAAAATTTGTACTTTTTACTTTCTCAATCCAAAATCCAAAATTTAAAATCTAAAATCGTTCTATGCCATATCCACAAGCACCTTGGACACTTCAAGGCTACGCTATCCAAACTCTGCATTTGGTAAATATTGACCGAGTGCGCCCCTTGATTCCTTTAGAGCTAAAAATTCTTTCTGTATGGCCTGGTAAAACTCTCGCTAGCGTGTATTTATCTAATTACCGGTCAGGCTCGGTACTGGAGTACAGTGAGTTAATTATTGCCCCCGCTTTGGTTAATTACCAGAGCAAAATCGGCGCTTGGATTTCTCACATTTATGTAGATAATGCTGATTCAGTGGCTGGTGGTCGAGAAATTTGGGGACTACCGAAGGAACTAGCTGAGTTTACCTGGGAACAAGGAGAGCGTGTTACTGTGCATCAGGAAAACCGGAAGCTGTGTAGTCTTAACTATAATCGGCAGAACTTGGCATGGCGACAATGGTTAAGTGCCTCTGCTTTCAGCGCCAAGGGTGCTGATTTGCTGATATTCCCTGCTGCATTTGAGTCTGTATTGGGTTTGATTAGTTCTAAGTTAGAAATCCCCAGCGAAAGTCCTTTTTCTGGAATAGGTTTAGGTCAGCCTTGGTTAACTGTGCGTTGTGAGCAGATGAGTCTGCGGGTGGATGCGCCAAAAGTGGTAGGTCAGATGTGTATCTAGTATATTGTGGCGTCAGTTTGCCTACCTTTAACAAGGGGATTTTGCCCTTTGGCTTGTCTAGTTAATTGAAAGATCAAAACTTACAATGATCTGGGTAAAATAAATTAAGCAAGAACGTCGGAGCATGGTTGCTAAATGGATAGTTGCCAACTAGCGATCGCACACTGGAGATAGATGATTTCAGCACGTCTACAGGTTTGCTGAAAGTGCCAGTAGTGTTGTATATCGAACACTTACTTTTCTGAATGCGATCGCAGTCTTACCATTAGAAATGCGATCGCCCTGATTTCTAAAATTGCTCTTTCACTTTTGGTTGTAGATATCGTCATAGAGATAGCGATCGCTGTTCTTGTTTAAGATGAAATGCAGTTCGATATTCACCTTTTTTAAAGTAGTTTGCTCGTAACTCTGCCAAAATCTGAATCTAAAGCTCTGGATCGTATTGTGCTTTGGTTTCTGCTTTGGCAGTTTTTAAAGTTTGCAGTGCTGCTTCTGGTTGATTGAGTGCAGATTGCGATCGCGCTAACGCAAACAAATACTAACCCCGATGATACGACCTTTCCCAATCTAAGTTCCCAACATCTGCAAGTTATGTAAAGTAGCGTAAAGTCCTCCCTGTTGCAGTAGTTGATCATGACTTCCCTGCTCGATTAATTCGCCACGCTTCAGAACAAAAATCCGGTTTACATTGCGAATCGTAGACAGGCGGTGAGCGATAATAATTGCGGTACGTCTGAGCAAAAGCTCGTTTAATGCCTCTTGAACTAAAGCTTCTGTGCCAACATCTAAACTAGCAGTGGCTTCATCTAGTACTAAAATTTGGGGATTGCGAATGGCAGCCCGCGCAAAGGCTAAAAGTTGCTTTTGACCACTAGAAATATTTGTACCCCGTTCTCGAAGTTGAGTATCATACCCTTGGGGTAGTTCTTCTATAAACTGGGCAATATTGGTTTGCTCTGCTGCTTGTTGAATCTGTTCAACGCTATAGCCATCTCCTAAAGAAATGTTGCTTTTAACATCGCCAGCAAACAAAAAGCCTTCTTGGAGAATTACTGCCATGTAGCGCCGCAGTTCTGCCTGTGGTACTTCCCGAATATCGATACCATCGATGAGAATGCGTCCTTGGGTGGGTTCGTAGAGGCGGCACAAAAGACGGATGATTGATGTTTTACCCGCACCTGTGGGGCCGACTAATGCCACTTTTTCACCAGGATGAATGGTGAAATCTAAATCTTTAATTACGTAATCATCATTTTTGTAAGCAAACCAGACGTGATCAAAGCGAATTTCTCCCAGATCAGGCAGAGAAGTTAGGTCTGGGGATTCTAGATTTGCAACTATCTCATCTATGTAGCCGAATTTAGCATCAAATATTGAGAAGCGCACATTGGCGCGATCGCGGATTTCTATCGGTTCATCTAATATATCGCCTACGCGTTCAATGGCAGTGAAACCAGCTTGAATTACCGTAAATTTTTCCGCAAAATCCCTTAAAGGGTCAAATAATCGCTGGGCATACAATACAAATGCAGATAAAGTTCCAAAAGTCAAGCTTTTTCCCAACAGTAACGAACCACCCATCAACAAAACAGCTGCGATCGCAATCAGACCAATCCATTCTAAGGTTGCTGAAATAAATGAATCATAAAAGATGGTTTGCTCCACTTGCTGAGTGTAGCGGGCGTTCGTAGCGCGAAACAATTCGGCATTGAATTTTTCCCTGCGAAACAACTGCACCACGTTAATGCCGAGGACATTTTCTTGTAGCTGTGAGTTTATGGTAGAAAGTTCTTCCCGTCCTTTGTAATTGGCTTTACGGTACTGTTGCTGAATGTAAACAATTAACCAGGTTACTGGTAACAACATCAATAGCAGCAAGCAAGTGAGTTGCCATTGGATGGAAAACATTAAACCCAAAATCACCAGCATGGAAAACAAATTGGACACAATGCCAATTGCCCCAGTAGAAAAGACATCGCCTAACACTTCCACATCGCTGGTAATTCTGGTAATTAATTTACCTACGGGCGTGCGGTCAAAAAAGCGTACTGCTAAAGATGTCACATGCTGGAATAAGTCTTGGCGAATTGCTGCGGTGATTTGTTGCCCTAACTTCTGGACTAGATAACCCTGGTAGCCTGTCAAAATCAATCGGATTGCGATCGCAATTACCAGTAATCCCTCCAGGATATTTAGCCCTTGCGACAAGGGGCGATTCCTGAGAAATTCGTAAGTGCTTGGTTCATTGCGAATTAGGGAGATAGTTTGGCCAATCAACAGTGGTTGTATGGCATTAGCTAGCGCGATCGGTATGAGTAGGCACATCGACAGCGTTAACAGTCCTCCACTACGACGGGCATAAGGCACTAAACGCAAAAACAACCGCCAGTCATTTTCACTGCGACGATGTTGCGTATAAGATTTTTTGAGAGATTGGTAGATGCTCATAGTAAGAGCATTATATTAATGTTTGCAAAAAAAAAATACGCTTGTTTAAAGTAGTGTTTGGCCTCCTGTTCTGATATCATGCCTGAGATAGAAACTGCAAGACTGCTACTAAGACCATATACTCCTCAAGACCTGGATGAACTTGCTCCTATTTTGAGCAACCCAGCAGTTATGAGGTATTCACCCAGAGGGCCGATACCAAAACATCAGGTCAAAGAAGTAACACAGGAAATATTAAAATTTTTTATTACACACTGGCAACAGCACGGTTTTGGTGTCTGGGCTGTAGTGGAAAAAGCCACCGCCAAATTAATTGGTCATTGTGGGCTGAATTTTTTACCAAATAGCCCTGAAGTCGAAGTTCTCTATCGGTTAGACGAAGCTTATTGGAATCAAGGAATTGCCACCGAAGCCGCAAAGGTAAGTTTGAGGTATGGCTTTGAGGAAGTCAAGCTAGATCATATCGTCGCCATCACTGCACCAGAACATATAGCTTCGCGTCGTGTGATGGAGAAATGCGGCTTGAAATACCAGAAAAATGCTCAATTTTATAACTTAGATGTAGTGTATTATGCTTTGGCTCGTTCAGAATGGCGATCGGATGATTCTCTTTACATTTTGCAACTTTAAAGTTTGGATTTTGGGAAGTGCAGCTAGATCGGATAGTAGCGATGCCTACGCACTTCAAGCGACTCTTGTTACTCACAATATCAAATAATTTTCTAGAGTTGCGGGACTTGCGATCGCTGACTGGTAATGACTATCTATTACAAGTGGGCGATCGCTAACGACAAGCGGTTGCGCGTCTACGCATTCTCATCGATCATCTATTCAATTTTCGGTGGCTTCGGTTTCAAACTGCACTTGTCGGTATAAATCAGCGATCGCTATTTCCACACCCACCGATTCCAGTCGCAATATATCGCCCAAATTATATTCTGACAACACCCATTTTCCCTGTTCGTTGCGCCGAAAAACTTCCACACACGGTTGAGTTACTTGTACTAAAACATATTCTTACAAGGTTGCAGATTGGCGATATTTAGCAAACTTTTTCCCTCTATCGGCTGCTTCTGTTGAAGGTGATAGCACTTCGATAATTAAGCAGGGAAATTGCACCAATTGTGGATCGATATCGCGCTCGTCGCAAGTCACTACTACATCTGGATAAAAATACTTTTGCCCCGGTTCTACCTGCACCTTCACATCTACAATGTATACTTCACAGGAGCGATCGGTTAGGGCATCATCTAAGAGCTTAAAGAAATTTGCAGAAATCCGATTATGGTTGCGTGTAGCACCACTGATCATCACGACTTGGCCATCCCAATACTCGTAGCGTTCCTCTTGGGTGGGTTCCCAAACCAGATATTCTTCTGCACTCCTCAAAATGCGATCGGGTAAAGCAACCATTGGCACGATCTCTTAATGATTCACTTGATCTAGGATAGCGAAAAAACGGCATTCTCTTTATTGCTACCCTAACTAAGCACTAATGTTCCAGCATTTAATCTCGCAGGTGTTTAATGCGATCGCACACTGTGTCAGAATCCCTATTGTAAGTGATTATGCTGCTTAAAAGTGGTATGTACTTTTCAGATGTGTAGCAAAGCGATCGCCTCGAAAAGAAAACTTTCTGGTCGCGCCTCAACAAATAGCCTAAATCACCTAACGTTCGTGGTCAGAGGTTTTCAAAGGCTTTGCGGCTCCACCAAACAGATAGCGGGACTTAAACAAATAGATTTTGTAGGTAAATGTTATATTCCATAACATAGCAACTCAGCTTATATTGTCAAGCAATTATACTTGGACAACAATAGATTATAAGTTAACTATGCAAGAGCAATATAAAGAATGGCTAGTTAATAGCCTCAAGTACTTCCCAACTAGGGCATTATTATAAATTACGAATTATTTAAACTTTTCGCAATAATTCCCGAATAGCAATCGCACAATCAGGGAAGGCTAAAGGTGAAATTGTCACATCCTCTGCAAGTATGCTCTCACTATGATACCCGTCTGGACTGGGGAGACGATACATATACAACTTGCGTCCAATGACATCTAAAATGCAGTACTCAATAATACCTGACTTAGCATAAGCGATTGCTTTTACTTCTCGATCATATTTGAGACTGGAATCAGCTATTTCAATCAGTAAAAACACTTCGGAAGCATCAGGATGGTGATCATCATAATCTAATAGATTGAGCTTGACTACTGAAATATCTGGTTCTGGTTCCGAGTAATCGTCAAGTTGCACTGGTGACTGGATTCTTAATAAAACTTTGTCGCCTAAACGTTGACGTAATAATCTTTCTGTGCGCGTAATTGCTGATTCGTGAGCAGTTCCTTTTGCTGACATTCTGACGATTTGTCCCGCTATTAATTCTAAGCGTTCCTCAGGATGAAAAATTCCCATCTCCGCCATTTGGTGATATTCTTGAACACGAATTAGGCGAATATTGGTAAGCATAAGATTCACGTTAATGTCCCAGCATTTTATCCCGCAGGTGTTTAATGCGATCGCGCAATTTTGCGGCTTCTTCAAATTCTAGTTTCTTTGCCGCCTCTTTCATCTGCGTTTCTAACAGAGTAATCAACCCCGGAATTTGTTCTAATGGCAGTTCATCTATATGTTCATCTACAACTTTCAACTCAGTTGCATTTAACCGCCGAGATACATCTAAAAAAGCCAAAATCGCATTACTTGATTTTTTAACAATTGGTTGTGGTGTAATCCCATGCAGTCGATTATGTGCTGTTTGAATACCACGCCGCCTGTCTGTTTCATCAATGGCTTTAATCATACTACCTGTCAGGTTATCAGCATATAAAATCGCTTGTCCCTGGACGTGACGCGCGGCTCTACCAATAGTTTGAATTAAGGAACGCTCGGTTCGCAAAAAACCTTCTTTATCTGCATCCATAATTGCTACTAAGGAAACTTCGGGTAAATCCAAACCTTCCCGCAGCAAGTTTACGCCAACTAATACATCAAATGTACCTTCGCGCAAGTTCTGCAAAATTTCAATGCGCTCAATAGAAGTAATCTCAGAATGTAAATACCGTACCCGAATACTGTGGTCTTGCAAATACTCGGTTAAATCTTCCGCCATCCGCTTGGTTAATGTGGTAATTAACACTCGTTCATGGCGATCGGCTCTATCTTTAATTTCTCCCAACAAATCATCAATTTGTCCTTCTGTAGGACGCACAGAAATTTGTGGATCAACTACCCCAGTTGGTCGAATTACTTGCTCAACTACATGATCTTCAGAAACTTCTAATTCCCAATTTCCGGGAGTTGCTGAAACAAAAATACACTGATTCACCTTTTGCCAAAATTCCTCAGCTTTCAAAGGACGGTTATCAGCAGCACTAGGAAGACGAAATCCATGTTCAATTAAAACTTTTTTTCTAGCTTGGTCACCGTTATACATGCCGCGAATTTGTGGCACAGTAACGTGAGATTCATCGATAACTAGTAGCCAATCTTTGGGAAAATAATCAATTAAACATTCTGGTGCTTCTCCAGCTTGTCTTCCTGCTAAGTGACGGGAATAGTTTTCGACGCCGTTGCAATAACCTACTTCGCGCAGCATTTCTAGGTCATAGCGTGTACGTTGATCTATACGTTGCGCTTCTAATAATTTACCAGCTTGTTCTAAGTCTGCTTTTTGCTGTTTTAATTCGGCTGCAATGTCATGACAAGCTACTTCTAACCGTTCTTCTGGGGTGACAAAGTGACGTGCAGGGTAGACATTCACTGCTTCTAAACTCTTGAGAATTTCACCTGTTACCGGATCAATATAGCGAATCGCGTCAATTTCATCACCAAAAAATTCGACACGAATAATTCGGTCTTCGTATGCTGGGCCAATTTCTAAGACATCGCCTCGGACGCGAAATTTTCCCCGACCCATTTCTATGTCGTTGCGGCTATATTGAACATTTGCCAAATCTCGTAAAATTTGGCGTTGATTTACTTCCATACCTATCTGAAGGGGGATGGCAGCTTTCAGATATTCTGCGGGCATTCCCAAACCATAGATGCAACTGATGGAAGCAACGACGATGACATCACGGCGTTCAAAAAGCGATCGCGTCGCTGAATGCCGCAACATATCTATTTCATCATTAATCGCCGCTGTTTTTTCAATATAAGTATCGGTAACGGGAATATACGCTTCTGGCTGATAGTAATCGTAGTAGCTAACGAAATACTCGACTGCGTTGTTGGGAAAGAAATCTCGCAACTCGTTACAAAGTTGTGCCGCAAGAGTTTTGTTATGCGCCAAAACTAAGGTAGGCTTGCCAATTTTCTCAATCACTGCTGCTATCGAAAATGTCTTGCCAGTTCCAGTCGCTCCTAGTAAAGTTTGGTAACGATTACCAGATTGGATACTAGCGGTCAGTTGGGCGATCGCTTGTGGTTGATCGCCTGTGGGACTAAAGGGAGCTTGAAGACAAAATTCTGTCATACAGTTTTGCTGGAAATACCCGATCTCATGGTGAGGATTTCGCCCTGTATCCATTGTAGCTGGCTTATTAGACCAAATAAATGGTAATATTTTTTTACAAAATGTAATAGTTTAATTTTACTTATGTATCAGTTTTAGGACTTACGCAAGAACTCTCTGAAACTCTTATTTCTCCGTACCCTCTGTGGACTCTGCGGTTCGATTTTCCGTTACCTGTGCGTAAGTCCTGAGTTTGAAAAAAACTTATATCTATATGAGGTTTTTTAAGGTTAAACTCTAAGATATATGGGAAAAAATTTCATCTTTCCTTAATTATTGTAAAATTCAATTAACAAATCAGAGGTGTTCGTTTATGACTATTAGCAGCACTGGCAAATCAACCAGTTCTCGGCAAAAGTATGCTAAGTCTTCAAGGGAAACTACAGAGGAAGTTGAAAATCAACAAGACCAGAGCTTGAATGCAGATAAAGTCGAGGAAGGTACTGAACTGCCAGTGGGAGCTTCTGGGACACTTGCCCTTGCTGGAGTTCGTCCCATAGGCGCTAGCGACTTAGAAGTTGCTGAAACACTTTCAATTGCTGGGGTACGTCCCGTTACCAGCAGTGCGTTAGAAGTAGTTGAAACTTTTAACGCAATGGGTATTCGTCCAATTGGCGCTAATACATTTGAAGTCGTTGAAAGTATCAATCTCTCTGGGATTCGTCCAATTGGCTCAAGTTCATTGATAATTTCTGAAAGCTATTCAACATTTGGTAACCGTCCGATAGCATCAAATGAGGTTGACAATTCTGAAAGCCTGATGGGTTTTCTAGATTAGACAAAAAATATCCTCATAACTTTATTAACCCAGCTTCTGTACGGAACTGGGTTTTTTTAGTTAAACAGTCAAAAGGAGGAATTAGAATATTTGCACTTTTTCTATGTCTTTTAGCATAGGTAACTAAACTGTTCTTGCTTTATTTTGTATGAAATCAGCAGCCAGAACGCTTACTACAACTAACTTTCTGAATTACGAGTTCTTGAATATGCCTTGTGGTGGAAGGCTTTAGCAAAAACCTTAAGCTATTGTATAAAAGTAATAACAAAAAGATTTCAAAGTTAGTTTATAGCTTTGAAAGAATTTTTTAATTAAATCAGGAGTACAAAATGAGCATCGAAGATCGCGCAAAAGCAGCTGCTAAAAATGTTGAAGGTAAAGCCCAAGAAGCATTAGGAAATGTTACTGGAGATCCAGAAGATCAAGCTAAAGGTAAGGCAAAACAAGCTGAAAGCGAAGTGCGTCACGGGATTGAAGACGTAAAAGACGGCGTTAAGAAAAATATTGGCTAACAGTTCAGAATTTTTTTGCAGAAACTGTAGGGATATCAATGGGATGGATTCCCTTTTTGCAAAAAAGTATGAATTTTTCAAGATTTAATGGCATATATCTTTCTTCTACTCTTAGCAAGCGTTGAAAGATAAAGGCTCGCTTGATTGGTATAACTTTTGTAGAGACGTAATAAATTACGTCTCTACATTAAAAAATGAATTTATCAATATAGAGGGATAATCTCTATAAATTCCAACTAGATAATAAAAGCAAGCAATTAGTTTAAATATACAACTTATTCTATCTACTGTTTAAAGCTTTTTTAGTGAGGTAAAAAAATGATTCTTCTTCAGTAAAGTCGCCAATATTTGGCGACTTTCGTCTTAATTGGAGTATTGATGATAATTACCGCCTGTGGTAGTGGTACGGTTTCACAAATTGACCGCCCAACTACCCCTCAGCAATTGGCCAAGATGTAACTTATGCAGAGTTAGAGGGAGGCAATACCCCAGGAGGACAAACCTTTGGTAAGTGGGTTGTGCAAACATCTCAAGGATTAGTTCAGGACGCTTATGTTCGTGATAACAATAAACTGGGTGTTGTTGTTTGCCCTAAAGTTCGTCCTAACGAAGTGCGACCATTAGCAAAATCCCTAGCTCAAGGTTTTCATAAGAACTTCCCCAATCAGGACTTAAAGGTTTTGATTTATGCGTCTGATAAGAAATTGATTTTGACTACTGAATATGACATTCAGACTAATCAAGTTAAATATAGCTAATTGCTGTATTTGCAATGAAGACTTGATGAGAGCTTGATAAATCGGAATTTTAAATTATGGTTAGAAAACGTCCAGCGCGAAAAGGAAACACAACAGACGTAGCTGCGGCAACTTTGCTCAATCTCAAAAAAATGTAGTAATATACCACAGGCATTAACTATCTTCAGCTACATCTGATTGTTAGCGCTCTTAAATTCACAATCCATGAGAATATACCGTGAGCCTAACTATTTATTTCCTCCGTCATGGACAGACAGAATGCAGCCGTAATAATTCTTTTTGCGGTTCCATAGACTCACAACTTACCCCAGAAGGCTTGGAGATGGCAAAGGCTTTTGCGGACGCATATAGTTCTATGGATTGGACAGCAATATTTTGTAGTCCAATGCGCCGAACTGTATTGACAGCAAAACCCTTATGTGAAGCAATAGGGATGGAACCACAACTTAGAGATGGTTTGAAGGAAATTAATTATGGCTTGTGGGAAGGAAAAACGCCAGAAGTAATTAGCCGTGAATATCACGATGATTATATTCGCTGGTCAGCCGATCCAGCTTGGTATGCGCCAAATGGTGGAGAAATGGCAGTTACAATTGCCTCTGGCGCCATACAGGTAATTGAAGAAATCAAGAGTCTTTACAGCAGTGGGAATGTGTTAGTGGTTTCCCACAAGGCAACTATCAGAATTATTCTGTGTAGTTTACTGGGGATTGATGTCGGACGCTTCCGTTTTCGTTTGGGATGCCCTGTTGCTTCGGTCAGTATTGTAGAATTTACTTCACATGGCCCGCTATTGAAGGCTTTGGCAGACCGGACTCATTTAGATCAGCGGTTGCGAAATTTACCAGGGACATGAGGGGAGTTGGGAGAGACGCGATTAATTGCGTCTGTACAGGAGTTAGGAGTTATTATTTTTACTTTGCTCTCCCTCGCTATGTGGCTTACTGTATTTGCAGAAAACATTTATCCCAATTTTTAGAATATATAATATGACAATTGTGGCGATGTCTACGACGGGCTACGCCTACGCACCGTCAATCGGTATTCCATGTACTGCTGCAACGGTAACCAGGGAGCCACTCATTTGGGCGGGTTTCCCGACTTGAGTGAAGTGGCGTTTGAACGGAGTGAAACCCAATAATTACAAGACTTTGAGGTGTTGGGTTTCGTCCCTCAACCCAACCTACATTCTATTTACCAGAATCGATATCTCCTAGAAAATTACCTAGAGAGAATTTATTAGTTCTTGAATCAACGATCGCAGTTATAAGTGAATGTCTTGTCGTCACCAACATTACAACATTAAGCCTTAACGTTAGGAGATTAAGGCTTAACGCTATAACGTTAAGCCTTAAGGTTACGACATTAAGGCTTAACATTACAACATTAATCACCAGCATCATAAGATTAAGGCTTAACGTTACGACATTAAGCCTTAACATTACAACTTTTTGACAAAAGCTTATGCGATCGCTCTTTAGGGTAGTGCGCTCTGTGCGATCGCTACCAATACTTAAACAAAACTTATTTAAAGGGCTGCGAGATCCTCAACTTCTTGAATAAGTCAGGGATCTGAATCAACCTAGTACAGATTGGCAAAAATAAACCTACCTTTTAAAACAGCCAGAAAGCCTAAAATTAAAGCATTTTGACTTTTGAATGCGTGACTTCCGCCTTGCGGTACTAGCCCATCCCGCACTAAACTCTCATCAACTATGTCAAACCCTTATTACTAGGTTAATCGAAGACACATTATAGTCCGCTGTCAAAAGCCTTCCACACACTGAGTTGTAAATTTTCGGCTAAGTCTAAAGATATATATTTTCTATATCTAAAGATAGATTGTATTAAGTACTGAACTAGTGGTAATTATACTTAGAGTAAGTAATCAAATTTTCTTTCCTTGTAAGGTGCATAGATCATTTCCAGATTATGGAAATGCCTATCAGCCTGTTAGATGATCTACAAGTACAGCACGGTGTAAATCCAGATATTATTACCTCAATATAACAATATAACAAGCCTTGGGGCAAAATCCCCTTGCTAAAGGTAAGCAAACTGACGCCGACCTGTACTAGTTGAACGCAGAAAAATATCATATTTCTGCGATGTCTGCGGTGGTTACTGAGCTTCTTGTACTGAGCGCAGTCGAAGTATGTCGGGCATTGCATAAATGCAGGATGAATCGGCGCTTGAAATCATTGATAATTCGTTCCAAATTGGGCGAAATCATTCGATGATTCAGCAACGCCGTATGTCGTACCACTTCTCCTTCGGAGACGCCAGCGCGAACGTGAAAGCAAGCTATGCGTAGCGTTTCGTAGAGAAGTGCGGGCTAGACCTACGCATTTAGTGTTGGATGGGTTTAATGCCCTGAAATTCTGATTATTTTGTTGGAACAACATTGGTTTAACTGACTTCTCCAAGAGCTATTCAATGATTCAATAGCCGTTGGAGATAGGATTCTGGGAATTTGTTTGAGAAACTGGTGATTTGAATCAGCTTTCGCTACCGTACTAACCTAATTAAGAGGATTTTACTCATGCCTAGACTAAACGTTCCACCCAATTTCATCGGCACCGGGGGTGCGGATACTTTAATCGGAGAACAGTTAAATGCATCACCGGCAATTGGTATTGATATTTTAACTGGAGGTTACATTCGTACGCTTTCAGGAATAGACACGATCACTGGCATCGCTACTGGCGATGACGGCCCTGAACCGAGCAGCAACGGTGCTTCTGGGACAGGCATCGCTAACAGTGGCAGTATTGATGCAGGAGACGGAAACGACGCGATCGCTGGCACAGGCAACGGCGGCAGTGGCAGTGACGGCCGCATTGACAGCGGCAATGGTGCTTTTGGGACAGGCATCGCTAACAGTGGCGGTATTAATGCAGGAGATGGAAACGACACGATCACTGGCACAGGCAGCGGCGGCAGAGGTGGTTCGGGTTACAACGGCGGCAATGCTGGTAATGCAATCGGCATTACTAACAGTGGCAGTATTAATACAGGAGATGGAAACGACGCGATCACTGGCACAGGGAAAGGCGGCACAGGTGGTGGGGGTTACGTGGGCGGCTATGGTGGTACTGGGACAGGCATCGCTAACAGTAGCAGTATTAATACAGGCTCAGGAAAAGACACGATCACTGGCATAGGAAGGGGCAGCGACGGCGGCAAAGACCGCGGCAGTGGCGGTACTGGAACTGGTATCACTAACACTAAGGAACTGGATACCGGAGACGGAGAAGACACGATCACTGGCACAGGTACTGGCGGCAACGGCGGCATCGGCGAAAACCGGCCCGGCGACGCAACTGGACGCCGCGTCACTACCCCAGGCACTCGTAAGACACGCT
>NZ_CALMFY010000057.1:156813-165130 GCF_937863485.1 uncultured Nostoc sp.
CTGTGTGTTTTACATCATGGGCGCTGGCGGTACTGGAACTGGTATTTCTAACAGTTTGGTTCTGGATACCGGAGACGGATAAGACACGATCACTGGCACAGGTATTGGCGGCAGCGGTGGCCGCCAGGACGGTATACAATACCCCCCATACGACAAGGGCGCCAACGGTGCTACTGGGACAGGCATCGCCAATAGTGGCAGTTTTAATACAGGGAACGCAAACGACACGATCATCGGCACAGGGAACGGCGGCAACAGTGGCACCAGTCCTGTCGGCAACGGCGATGGCGGTACTGGAATCGGCATCCAAAACACTAAAGACGCCACCATTACTACAGGGTGGGGCAACGACACGATTATCGGTTATGGGAACAGTTCTGAAAAAAACGCCATCAGCTATGGCATCTTTAACGATGGAGTCATTGATACGGGCAAGGATTCTGACAAACTTACCGGACAGGCATCTTCAACAATTGGTGCTACTGCCTATGGCATTTATGGACAAGGAATCATCAAGACTGGCGATGGGAATGACTCTGTGATCGCCACCAGTATCCTAGATGGAGTTCAACAAAAAGTCTCTATCGGTGGCGGGATCAAGATTGATCTGGGCACTGGGAATGACTACTTCAAAGGATTTGGGGAAGCGAGTGTTAATGGCGGGGACGGTTTTGACACCCTGGATTTGGGCGCTTTCAAACGCTCCCAAGTGATTGTATCTGGTGTTCTTTCTGGCAATACCCTTGAAAGTGCCAACATCAGTTTCAACAACAATGGAAATTCCATTAGTTTGTCTACGACTGGCTTTGAGAAATTTATCTTTGCAGATAGCTCTTTTTGCTACAGCACTTTGGCAAACGGGGCATGAGTTTGTTAATTCCTCTATCTCGTGTTTTAATCCCTGAGTGTTTAATTGAGTTTACGTCCCCCTCCAGTTGAGTTGATCCGAACTTTCTGAGCTTCTGCCTCAGCTTGTCGCTCTTTATGTCTCAATTTCTCTTGTTTGACTAACAAAAGAAATTGAGCATAGCTAATTCGCAATATTTGTTTAGTATGGTGGGGATATTTGTAAATATAGGGTGGGTTACACCTTCGTCGTAACCCATTATTGCTATAAAAGACTCTCTGCATAGATAATTTGGTGCATTAGCCTACCCTTCTCCTATCAGAGATGCTACGTGTAGCTTAGGGGTGCGGGAACGCTAAAAGCGAACGGCATAACACACCCTACAAAGATACTTGGTATGATTTGGGTTTACGTGGCTTTTAATTCGGTACAAATACAGCCATAATTTACTCAAATTATCACTGAATTCTCTTATGCTGCCAGTTATTGAAACTATTTTCTTACGTCAAATGGCTTCGGGCGATCGCCTCTACTTACAACTATACAAATTCATCGGCGCTCAACCTGGTAAAAAGGTTTACATTCAATCTAACCTGCACGGTGCAGAAATTGCTGGCAATGCCGTTATTCACCAGCTAATTGAGTTTTTATTAACAATAAATGATACAGATTTAACTGGAGAAATTTGGCTAGTTCCAGTTTGTAATCCAATGGGGACAAATGAACGCGCTCATCATTTCTCTCCTGGACGATATTGCGTTTACGAAGCCAAAGACTGGAATCGCATATTTTGGGACTACGAAAAAGAAGCTGATGATTTAGTAGCTTTTACTAAATCTCAACTTCATATTGAGCTAGAGGTGGTTCGACAAAATTATCTAACTATAATTAAGCAACAATTTGCGAAAAATTTAGAAAAAATTAATTCTCCTAGTAGTGTGCCCTACACTAAGGTTTTTAGCTACAAACTACAAAATCTGAGTTTAGATGCAGACTACTTAATTGACTTACATAGTTCTACAGATCAAGCTTTAGAGTACCTTTATTACTTCCGAAATCGAGAAGACAGTGCGAAATACTTCGGGTTTGATTTTGGAATTTTACTTGATAAATACGATGGTGATGCTTTTGATGAAGCTTTTATCAAACCTTGGTTAGCACTGGAAGCTTGTTTTAAAGAGTTGGGTAGAGAAATCAAGTTTGATGTGGAAGCTTGGACACTGGAATTGGGAACAGGAATGCAAATGAACCCTGATTCAGTCGCTAAAGGTGTACAGGGTGTGAAAAACTATTTAGCACAAAAAGGTGTACTGCAAATTCCTGATTTATTGGATGACACAAAAACCCATGAAATGACTTTCACATCTAGCAGCAACAGGAAAAAATATTATGCGATCGCAGGTGGCATGATTCAATCCAGAATAAAATTAGGTAGTTCAGTAAAAGCTGGAGAAAAACTGTATCAAATTCTCAGTTTTAATAAAGAAGGTAAGTTACCCAGTGTAATTGATGTCTGCGCTCAACAGGATGGATTAGTTTATGATGTCGCAACTAATCAGGCTGTGAATGAAGGCGAGTTCGTATTGGGAGTTATTAGTTAGGAGTTAGGAGTGAGGAGTTAAAAAACTTCTCACTCAGCACGGGCTAAACCCTAGCTATCCGCTAACAGCACTAAATTTAGTCGCCTAAATAAATACCCATACCACGAGCGGTTTTAACTAAAGTACCATTCGGATCGACGGCGCTATATTGAGCGATCGCTTCTGTAATTGGTACACTTAATACTTGGCGATTTTGCCAAGTCACCATGCGATCGTATTTACCTTCGGCAATTAGATTAACCGCCGCAACGCCAAAAACAGTTGCAACTAATCTATCGAGTGGTGAAGCAGTTCCACCCCGTTGAATGTGTCCTAAAACTGTGACTCGCGTTTCTACACCAATGTGCTGAATAATTTTATCTGCTAAATATTCGCCAATTCCACCGTATCGAGATTGACCTAAACGATTTGTAATCGTCACATTTTCCCCATCTTGGGTACGAACCGCTTCCGAAACAATAATCAAACAATAGTTTTTGCCTTTATCTTGGCGTTCTTTGATTTTGTGGCAAATGTGGTCAACTGTGTAAGGGATTTCCGGAATTAAAATTACATTTGCTCCCCCCGCAATTCCCGCAGCTATTGCTATGTGTCCGGCATCACGCCCCATTACTTCTAAAATCATGACTCGGCTATGACTTGCAGCAGTAAAATGTAACCGATCTAGTGCTTCCGTGGCAATATTGACTGCTGTATCAAAACCGATGGCATGTTCAGTAACGCCAATATCGTTATCAATCGTTTTAGGAATACCAACTAGATTAATCCCGCCTTGTTGGGCGAGGCGACGGAGAATTGCCAAGCTACCATCGCCGCCAATCCCAATCAAAGCGTCTAAATCTAGTTGATGATAACCTGCAATAATTTCTTCGGAGCGATCGCATAAACTTCCATCCGCCATTGGAAAAGCAAAAGGGTCGCCTTTATTGGTTGTCCCCAACATTGTGCCACCCGCAGTTAATAGCGAGTCAACTTGATCAATTTCCAGCTTGGTGAATTGTGGTGGACGCGCCATTAATCCTAGAGTCGCTTGACGAATTCCCAAAACCTCCCAGCCGTAGGTATTCACAGCACAATTTACTACAGCCCTAATCACAGCATTTAAGCCAGAACAATCACCTCCACTGGTAAGAATTCCTATGCGTTTGCGTTCTCTAATATCTTTTATTGACATTTTGATCCAAATATATTGAGTAGTCGATGAAATTTAAGCCAAAGTTAGCAGCAGATTAAACCTAAGTAAAAATCTTCTCTGTAAATGCCAAAGTAATTTTATGTTTGTTTTGTATCTAAAAACAAAACAAAGTTATCTCAGCTGTAAAATATTAAGTGTAGAGCCAGTAGTAGATTAAACCTCGGCAAAAACAATCCCTAAAAATGCCAGGGTGATTTTATGCTTGTTTTGTGTCTAAGAAAAAATCAAGTTATCCCAGCTGTAAAATATGAGGGTGGAGCCAAAGGTGACTAGTATTGAAAATTACACTTTCTCTTTTTCAGGAGAAGTAACAATCCCACAGGCTCCTCCTGAATTTAAATCAGGTTTTATCGGCATTGTTGGTCGTCCCAATGTCGGTAAATCTACTTTGATGAATCAATTAGTAGGACAAAAGATTGCCATTACATCACCAGTAGCACAAACAACACGTAACCGTTTGCGCGGTATATTAACTACACCAAAGGCGCAGTTAATATTTGTAGATACGCCAGGAATTCATAAGCCCCATCATCAATTGGGGGAAGTTTTAGTGCAAAATGCCAAAATTGCGATTGAATCGGTAGATGTAGTGCTATTTGTGGTAGATGGAGCGGTGGCATGTGGTGCAGGCGATCGCTATATTGCCGATTTGCTCAGTCGCAGCAAAACACCGATAATTGTGGGTGCGAACAAAATCGACCAACAACCCGCGGATTCTCAGTTTCTAGATGATAGTTACGCCCAGATGGCTAAGTCCCATGAATGGGAAATCGTGAAATTTTCTGCCAAGACTAATGCAGGATTACCGCAACTTCAAGAATTATTAATTGAACATTTAGAAATTGGGCCATTATACTATCCTCCAGACTTGGTAACTGACCAGCCAGAGCGCTTTATTATGGGTGAATTGATCCGAGAACAAATTTTATTATTGACTCGTGAAGAAGTACCCCATTCAGTAGCGATCGCTATTGATCTAGTAGAAGAAACTCCCAGTATTACCCGTGTACTTGCTACCATCAACGTCGAGCGCGATTCCCAAAAAGGCATACTCATTGGCAAAGGCGGAGCAATGCTCAAAGCGATTGGTAGTGAAGCTCGTGAACAAATCCAAAAGTTAATCGCTGGTAAAGTTTACTTAGAATTGTTTGTCAAAGTCCAGCCAAAATGGCGACAGTCGCGGATCAGTTTAGCAGAGTTAGGCTATCGCGTGGAAGAATAAAAAAGTTAGGAGTTAGGAGTTATGGGTTTTGAACTAAAAACTTATGAAGAACTTTTAACTCCTAACTTGGACAATTTTAGATTTTAAATTTTTCCTTCAATCCAAAATCCAAAATTGAAAAGTTAGGAGTTAGGAGTTATGGGTTTTGAACTAAAAACTTATGAAGAACTTTTAACTCCTAACTGGGACAATTTTAGATTTTAAATTTTTCCTTCAATCCAAAATCCAAAATTGAATAACTCCTAACTGATAAAAATGTCTTTAGATACTCGCTATCCCTTAAATTTACCGATAAATGCTCCGCCGTTGCGCGTGTTAATTGTCGAAGATGATCCGATGATGCAACTGGGATTAGAGCAATCGTTAATGGCTCATCCTCAGTTGGAGATAGTTGGACAAGCAGAAGATGGTTATTTGGGAGTTCAAGCAGCACTGCAACTGAAACCTGATTTGGTGGTTATGGATATTGGGTTGCCGCGATTGGATGGCATTGCAGCGACACAGCAAATTAAGGCGGCGTTGCCAGCAACTCATGTGGTGATGCTGACATCTCATCAAACGGAAACAGAAATTATTGCTGCCCTGTCTAGCGGTGCAGATGCATATTGCATCAAAGGTGCAAGTGTGGAACGATTGTTAAGTGCGATCGCAGCCGCAGTTGATGGTGCAGCCTATCTCGATCCCCAAATTGCGCGGCGAGTAATTGATAATCTCAAACCGCCCTCACCCACCACTAATACCGCCAACTTATCTGGGCGCGAGTTAGAAGTGTTGAAACTCATGGTAGACGGGTTGAGTAACCCAGAGATTGCCGCAAAACTCTATCTCAGTCCCAACACCATCAAAACTCATGTCCGGGGGATTATGAATAAATTAGCAGTAGACGATCGCGTGCAAGCAGCAGTTGTGGCACTCCGTTCTGGGTTAGTTTGATTACTAGAACTTTTACCTTTCCCCCTTCCTCTTTCCTCCTTGCCCTTCGTGTAAATATTTCAAGGTGCTTTTGCAATGGCAAATGTTCAACATCTCTAAAAGAATAACCAATGCATATTTTAATAGAACTCCCTGACAACATTGCTAATCAACTGCAACTCGAACCCGCCAACATTTCTCGTCGAATTTTGGAACTTATTGCGGCTGACAGCTATCGCCAAGGTCACATTGGAGCAGCTGAAGTTCGCCGAATACTCAACTTTTGTTCCCGTTGGGAAACCTACGAATTTCTCAAGCGTGAAAAAGCCTACTTGCCTTACACTGAAGACGACCTGAAACAAGATGTTCAAAACATCCGCAGCGTTTTAGGCACACAATGATTATTGTTTCCAATACTTCTCCAATCAACTACTTGATCCTGATTGGGCAGATTAATCTTTTACCCGAATTGTTCGGGCAAATCATCATTCCTCTGGCAGTCCATAGCGAACTATCCAATGCATCCACTCCACCATTTGTCCAAGCCTGGATTGCGACTCCATCCACTTGGCTCAAAATTCAAGTTGTCAATCAACCTTCAGATGAAATTGTCGAGCTACTCGATCCCGGAGAACGTGAAGTCATTCTTTTAGCCTAAGAACTGAATGCAGATTTACTCCTGCTAGACGAAATGAAGGCGCGTCGCACCCCTAAAGAAAGAGGGTTTATCATCACAGGCATCCTCGGAATTCTCGATCAAGCTGCGACTATGAAACTCATTGATCTAGCTATTGTTGTTCAAAGCCTTCAATCTACATCCTTCTAGGTCTCTGACAGTTTGTATCAGAAGTTGTTAAATAAGCACTTCTAGAAACTCTTAATATTCTTGGTTCCATATCACTTGCGGCTGCAAGGCGCTTTGACACCTGCGCTATAGAAATTTGAAACTCGCCCATCTGCCGCACCTTTGACTTTCAAGTTCGCACGAATTTTTAATCCCATTTACAAGTAGAGGCGTACATATATATGTACGCCTCTCTAGCCGATTCATTTGTTGCCAAGATTTTTGAAAAATAGTCTACCTCAATCCATTTTAGTTAAAAGAGTTTGAGAATTCATTCGGGTCTAGATCAGCAGGAAATAATAAAATTTCCTTGCCTTCTAGCTTTGCCTTCTGGTGAAGCACAATTGCCTTCTCCAAAAAACAATATTTAATTGGAACCCACCCATCGTTATAAAAGTAGACAGTCACTCGGCTCATTGCATACTCTTTCAACGGCATTGGAAGGTACCAGGACGAGTTCACAATTAGAACTTTACCTGTCGAGTCCATGCTTTGAACCTCAGTTAGTAAGTATATTTACTCTGACTACTTTCACTCATCCAGGTGAGTTTTAGTAACTATCATAAGTAATAAGTTAATGAGACTTTAAGTTAGATACTTAGGTCGCAAGTTCAGAAGTTAACAAGTTTTAAGTTGGGATTAAGCCTTAGTAGTTGGTAAGGAATTTTCGGGCGAAGTTTGACAGGTTGTCTTTTGACGCAACTATTCTTTTAAAATTATCGTTCCTAAATACTGGTGGAAAAATAGCATCAAAAATCTTTGAATTTTCCTTTAATTGCCTTTCCCCAGTCAAGCTAGTCTACTTCGCTTACTCTTTGAAACTCTATGTTCCACTTTACCCTAGAAAAGAATTTGGGATGGCTATTATTAATTTCGGTTCTGATTGCCACACCAGTTAATGCCCATACCGAAAAGGTGTCACAAGACGTAGGCGGGATGCTGCATATTGAACCCAATGACAATCCTCAAGCTGGCAAAACCGCTCATGCTTGGATTGTCCTCACCCGTAAAGGCGGGCGACTAATTCCCCTGACACAATGTAACTGTCAGTTGGCTGTTTACCCTCAACCTCACAGCGAAACTGATACCCCATTGCTGAAGCCCAGTTTACATAGTGTATCAACTAAGCAATATAAAAACATTCCCGGAGCCGAGATCGTATTTCCCAAAGTAGGAGCTTATGAATTGGAGTTAAGCGGTACTCCCAAATCTGGAGCTAATTTCAAACCCTTTGTGTTATCTTACACCGTCACTGTTGGTTCATAAAAGCTGAACTGGTAAGATGTCGTGCCGTAGCAAGATCCCGTAGGGTTGAGAAATTGTGGTGCGATCGCCTCCATTGCGGTAGCGATCGTATAACCTAGTACCGCAAGGCGGAAGTCACTCATTCAAAAGGAGCCAGTGCGTTGGGCGGCTCTGCCGACTTAAAGCAACTGGCGTTCAAAAGTATTACGAAATGGGCTTTTTAGGGTTTTTAAATGGTTGCTCTATTTCCGCCGTGTTGTACTAGTTTTATCAAGAAATCTTTTGTGTCTTTGGGAACCGCCTGTAAAAGTTTGAATGCTGTGGTTTCGCCTCTGTTCTTGAGATTCTGAATCATTGTTAACGGAGTTCAAAGACTTATTCACGAGTATCAAAGACTCATTCACGAGTATCAAAGACTCGTTAACGGAGTTCAAAGACTCATTCACGAGTA
>NZ_CALMFY010000058.1 GCF_937863485.1 uncultured Nostoc sp.
TTATTAGCGATCGCACCTTTTTTGTCCAACCTCACAAAATCGCGTTGCTCCCTTTAACTTAGAGATCAGTCACAGGGCTGAATACCTGTCTAAAAGTCTCAATCAGGCTCGTACTGATTTTGAGAAAGAACGATTGCTTCTTCTGTGGTGGATAAAAACAGGACTTGTAACACCGGATCAGGAATTAAGCCGCATGTTGGGGAGAGATGGCTCAACCGTAACACGCTGGTTGCAAAAGTATCGACAAGAGGGACTAGGGAAACTGTTAGAGGTGAAAGCTTCCCCTGGAGCAACCCGGAAGATACTCTTGACAGATGCGTAAGCGGTTGCAGGAGAAACTCGAATGTCCTTAAGGGTTGAGCACCTTATATTAGGGAAAATTGTACAGTGGCTGAAGCCGGAATTTGATTTAGAAGTCAAATATCAGGCTGTTAGACAAAACTGTGCATCTGTATTATCTCGTAGTCTTTTTCAGAAATCAAATATGATTCCTATATGGCCTCGATACTTCAGGGATCAAGCATCTGTACATCTTGATTTGGCGTTGTCTTGGCCACATCTGTTGTAGGGGCGGCCTTGCACCCCTACCGTGTGGTCTATTTATCTGAAAATAACTGTAATATCAAGTTCGGATAAATACCTATAATATCTGTAGGTTGGGGAGCCACTGCGTTGGGCGGGTTTCCCGACTTAAAGCAAGTGGCGTTTGAGGAACAAAACCCAACATTAACAAGGAGTAAATGTTGGATTTCACTGACTTCAACTCAACCTACATTGATAGATTTTATTATAAGTAATCACCCGAACTTGATATAACGCTCTTCCATCACTCTGGTCAAAGAAAAATCTCAGCCAATTTTTAAACAAGAAGCACAAACTGGGTTTTGAGCTTTATTTTCTAACATTATAGCTATAATTATCTATTTTGGCTGAAAGTCTTATGGGGCAAGGATTATTGTTTTTTTCTTTGGAGAGAGTGATGAAAGAGCGATAAGACAAATTTAACAAATTATCTTTTTATAGGTAAATAGTATGATCACAAAAGGGTTTCATGACTAATTACTAAAATCTTCACCTCAAGCTCAGATCTGGCATATTTTATAACATGAAGGCTAATCATAGCTCAATTTGAAAATTGATTTTTATTAGTTGAAAAATTCAATTCCTTTTGAATGCTTTTGGCATCATTATACAGATTTATCACTCTATAATCATTACTTGGACAGCTAATATCTGGAGATTTTTGTCCTTGATAAATGATTTCAGTTGATGTCCCAAACGAAACAGATTTTGCACATGGCTTATATTGTAATTTGGATAGTGGTTTAGCTGCTAAAATATCATTAAAAAATTTAGTAGCTGTGTTGACTTTAATTTCACCTGCACCTTTCCTATTGCAAACAGTATAAGTTGCTTTTCCTGACGGCAAGACGCGAATTATATACTTACAAGTATTCGTAGACCCTCTATTGATAATAAGTCCTGGCTCTTGAGTAGTTGGAGTTTGTGCAAGTATTTTCAGAGAAAAAACACATAATGGTGTAACTAGCAATACTGAAAATAAGCTAATTTTGTATAAGTTAAAAATTTTCACTGTCACCTCACATTGATTTTTTTAGTTATCTAGAGAAATTTTAACTTCTTTAAGAAATATTATTACAAAAATTAATTAATACTTGATTAAAACAAATTAAATTTATAAACAGTACAGTTATTATACAGAAACTCTAGGTAATTTTTTAAATCATAGTTGATTTTATACTTTATTATATATCATTATTGTGTCAATTTTGTGTCATAAATCCATAAGATTTTCATGTGGTATCCTGATTGAAGTATGCTCTGTCAATGAGGATAGCACCGCTGTTAGGGCAAGCAAGGGAGCTTTGGCTAGTTGTTCCGTAGAGAAGTCAGTTATTTGGAAATTGACATTGAGTGGTAAATTTGTCAAGAAGTAGTATTTTTCAAGATAAATGCATTTTGAGCAGGTGAAACTGGTAACATCCTCGTTTTAGTTTGCATTTCCGAGTGAAAACATAAGAGTCTTGAGATGAGGGGGCTAGCACTGTTAAAGTATATTGTTTGGTTGTTACCCAACAGTTGGGGCGTATTGAACTTAGGTCTGATTCATTAACAGCTTTCCTGTTAGATAAGCCGTTGCCGAGGTAAATAAGAGAAAATTAATGGGGCATCCCTTCCACTTCAAAGAAAGCCAAGTAAGTATGGATGCCAGCAATATTTCTAGTAAGAATTATGGGTCAATCCGGGAGCCACTGCCGACCATCGCGCACCAACAAATCATCTGCTGCCAATGGTCCCCATGAGCCTGCTGTGTAGTTGGGAAAGTTTTCAGGTGACGTGGTTGCCCAAGCCTCCAGAATGGGGCTGACAACGCTCCAGCCCAGTTCTACG
Source organism: uncultured Nostoc sp. (assembly GCF_937863485.1). Classification (GTDB taxonomy): domain Bacteria; phylum Cyanobacteriota; class Cyanobacteriia; order Cyanobacteriales; family Nostocaceae; genus Nostoc. The sequence goes on from NZ_CALMFY010000058.1 coordinate 2,413, forward strand.
TTGTCTGAGCGCTGAAACAGAGTCGCATCACCGATCATGCAGTCGTAGAGCAAGGTTTCATAGCCAGTACTTGGAATCTTGCCAAAGTAGTCATTGTAGCAAAAGCTCATTTCCACCGCATCCATCGTCATGGCGGGACCAGGCACTTTTGCGCCAAATTTGAGGTGAATTCCTTCCTTTGGTTGAATGCGGATGGTCAAGAAATTGGGCGTGAGACGATCAATTGACGTTTGGCGGAACAATAGTGAGGGTACTTGCTTAAACTGAATTGCAATTTCTGTGACGCGTTGAGCTAGACGCTTGCCGGTTCGGAGATAAAACGGCACCCCTGCCCAACGCCAATTGTCAATGTTCAGCTTTAAGGCAGCATAAGTTTCAGTGGTAGAGTCGGAGGCAACTCGTGGTTCTGAGCGATAAGCAGGCACTTGAGTATCCTTCACTATTCCCGCACTATATTGTCCCCTTACAGTGTCAGTTTGCACAGTTTCAGCAGTGAGCGGAATTATGGACTTCAATAGTTTTGACTTTTCATCACGCACCTCATCAGCTGAAAACGAGATCGGTGGTTCCATCGCCGTCATTGCCAGCAGTTGAAAAAGATGGTTTTGCACCATGTCCCGTAATGCGCCTGTGCCTTCATAGAAGTTGCCTCTGCCTTCGACTCCAACCGTTTCGGCTACAGTAATCTGTACGTGATCAATATGTTCACGATTCCAAATTGGTTCAAACAAGCCATTACCAAACCGAAACACTAAAATGTTTTGTACAGTCTCTTTTCCCAGGTAGTGATCAATGCGGTATATCTGTTTTTCCTCAAGGACAGCACCAATGGATTTATTGAGGGTACGAGCCGAGTCCAAGTCGTGCCCAAATGGTTTCTCGATGATGACTCGCCGCCATTGATTGTTGTCTTCGCGCACCAATCCTGCCGCACCCAGCTGCGTAATAATGTCGCAAAAGAAGTTAGAGGCAGTTGCCAGGTAGAACAAATAGTTTCCCTGAGTGCCATAGTCTTGATCGACTTGAGTGAGTAAGTCTTGCAACTGATGGTAAGTGTCAGCTTCTTGAAACTCACCGGCAAGATAGTACAGTCGTTGCTCAAGCGGTTGCCAGAGATGATCCTCTACGGGAACCGTTGCAAACTCATGAATGTCTTGAGCGATTTTGCTGCGAAAATCATCCTGGCTCATTGGAGTGTGTGCGACTCCAATGATAGCAAATTCTTGCCGCAGCAAATTGCTTTGTTTGAGATTGTAGAGGGCGGGAAGCAGCAGACGCTTGGTTAAATCTCCCGCTGCTCCAAAAATAACGATCACACAAGGTTCTGCCGGACGGATTAAGGCTTCAACAGGAACCTTGGGCGTGGTAGCAGCCGTCATGATCTAAATCTCCGTATGTTCTTTAAGATATCCACCAAACTATAGCGCATTGCAGACAGCAGTTTGTCTGCAAACTCACCTTCACCTCTGGAGCTTAATTATTAGTGGAGTGCAGTAGTAATCGTCCACTGACCTTCTCCAGAATCAAACACCTGATGTAGAAGTTTTAGGTAATAGTGGCGAATGGTGAATTAGGTTAAGTCCTGTATAAATTCATCAAGACAGCAAAAAACTGGGTTAAGGAAAGAATGAGTTAGGCTTTAAATTTGCTCAAAATACGCTTCTGTTGAAACGGTGTAGCACTTGGCAGTAATCTTAGGCAGAGGACGTATAATAGGTTAAAACTCTATAGAGAGTCAGGGTCTGCTAGCCTGCTCGAACAAAAAAGAGTCGCTGACGATTGAAAACCATTTCACTGGATGTGCGCGATCGCTAATTAAAAAAGAACTATTTGACCCAGAAGAAGGTTGTCTGATCTCAAAACCAGCCGTAACCTTTTCATTCTGACTGTAATGGTACACCTAACGGCACTACAAACGCGCAACGATAGGTTATAACGCAAACAGCAGAATACTAACATTAGTACGGAAATTCTACCAGCAGAGGTTTGAACGCGAGGATATTTTAAACTTGTTAGCTTTTGTAGACTGGGTATTGACACTCCCTTAAGATTTAGAGCGAGACTTTCAGCAGGAAGTAGAACAATTGGAGGCACAGCAACGTATGCACGATGTCACTTTTTTTGAACGCAGTGGTATTCGGTTAGGACTATTAGAAGGGATTGAGTTAGGCTTAAAACATTCTTACAGGGCTAGAAAGGTGAGTAACTTAGAACAGTTGTATCAAATTTTCCAATCGCAGACAACCGATGCCCGGCTTTGAGTTGAGCGCCCAATTTTCCCATCCCTGACTCCACAAGCCCAAAACGAATTTAAGGAAAATAAACTATGCCCAAGACTTGGAATATAAAGATAGATAACTATTTTCAAGCCAACCCCAATTGCATCATCGCCACCGCCCATGTAGACACATTCCCGACCGATCTTCCGTTAGAACCGAACATCAGAGAACCAAACCGCAAAAGTGCAACATACAGACAAATCTTCGACTCAATAACGACTCAACCTGAAAAATTTTTCTCGCGTCACAGTGGAATAGTCTTGTCAGCAAATAAAGTTAAACCTAGCAAAAATAAAACCTCACTGGAACTAGAAGTTTTAGAAGCTAGTGAGGGGGGAAGTGATGGAATTATTAATGGCGCTCACACAGTTTTAGCGTTCGAGAGTGCTAAAAACTATAAATACAACCTAAGCCTTGCTAGGGTAAAAGTGACTATCCACATCGGACTGCTAGAAGATGAAGCTAAAGATATAGCCTTGGCTTCCAATACCACAACACCAGTAGATTCACGTTCTAAAGTGAATGCTAGAGGAGATTACAAATTTCTCAAGCAGTACTTAGCCAACTTAGAAATCGCAAAAGATAAAAAATTCCGCATTGCCTATTACCAAAATCAAAGCGGCGCTCCCAGAAATGCCCAGTGCAATGTGAATCATTTGCTGAAGTTGATTAACTGCCTTGATAGAAATAGATACAACCCTGACGGAAATAAACGAACCAAGCACCCGACAGGTATGAGTATCCCCTCTAAAATCACAGATCCAGAAAGGGAAAGATTAACTATTCTTCTGCCTCTGCTTTCTCAAGCCTTGTGGATAGAGCAAAGACTTTACGAAGTTATCCACGAGCATATTAGCAACCCTAGAAAAAAGGGTGTCAACGATTTAGCATCAATAGATACCCGCAAAAATACCCTTCTGCCAGACAGCAAGTATTCATTTGGGTTTGGTGCGCCAACCGACTTGGCACTACCAATAATTGCATCCTATCGCGTATTTTTGGATAAAGACTATAAATGGATTCTGCCGTTTGAGGAATTCGCCGAGGATTTTCTGCAACACTTGTGGATAAACTATTATCGTAAATACTTGGTATCAGAAAAAATAGCAGGAAATACAGTGGGTACAAAAATCAGTCGCAACCAAGAAATTTGGGAAAGTTTGTACATTTCGGCGCAAAGTTATCTCAATCAGCACTTGATGAAAATGGTCAACTCCAATAAGCGTGAAAAATTAACGCTGACATCAGGCTAAAAACAGTGTTAGCTTCCGTGCACAAATAGAAGCGATCGCTAGCTTCGGGAGAGATAGAATCAAGAACTTGTTTGAGACCAAATAATATTGGTACAAGTAAAGCATTAGGTATTTTTTCTAGACTGACTTGCTTTTTTATCTTGTAGGACATTAATCAGCAGGTTTAAAAACAACAATTCGGACTCTGAAAGGTGATTTTCTAAGATAGTTTAATACAATAAAGGTAACATTTTCAATAGATAGGTCTTCTTGACAATAATTCACCTATCTTTTTTACCATAATTCGGTCAAACCTTTGCAGCACTTGGAATATGAGGCGCGTGTCGCCCTTTCAAGGATGAAATTGAAAGACAAATTCAGTGCCTTACCAATTCTAGACATGAAAAATTTCCCAATCTAGGTAGATGGTTTATCAACATTTGTTGTGGAACTACCTAATTTTTAGTCAAAGTTTCTAAAATATTTTGACTGTAAAATCATTAATATTAATTATTATCATGTACCTGAAATTCATTACAAAGTGCAAAGTTTTTCATGAATATTTAAGGGGGTAAGAGGTGCCTCTTACCCCCTTAAAATGATTATCATTATTGTTAAAATGTGGGTTTTTGATTTTTAGTAAATAATTTATTTTTTGGAAGTCCCTGAATATCGATTTTTCATTCCAAATAAGATGAATTGCAGTAAATGATTGAAAAAACATCAAGTAGGTCTTTAGGTTTTTTTACCACATAAAGACGAAAATGTCAATCCCACCCCTTGACTCAGTTTAGTAATTTTGAACTTATTTGTGTTTTGGGTGAACCCTAAAACTACCGTGTCAATGACGGTTTGAGATGCGCTTTCCCGCAGGGTAAGCTGCGCCTACGTTCCTCAAACGCCAGTTGCTACAATGAAGGAAACCCCCGCAACGCACTGGCTCCCCAACCTAACATCAGTTTTATTTTTGAGCCATAACTGAACTGTATTGCGTGATAAATAATAATTTATTTCATAAAAGTAGTAAAGTACTCTAAAATTCCATACATGGCAGTATTTATATTACTAAAATTATCATCCCGTGCCAGCATTTCTTCGGGTTTCTGAATATATTTACCTGCAACTAATTCCGAAACGCAATTTTCAATAATTTGCCGAATGCTGTCTTTAGTTGATTCTAGGTGAAATTGTAAACCTAATACTCTATCTCCATAAATGAAAGCTTGGTTTGGACATACTTCACTATATGCTAATCGTACAGCACCCGAAGGTAAGTCAAAAGTATCACCATGCCAATGAAACACAAACAAAGACGTAGGAAATGAAGCAAAAACAGGGTATTTTTGTGCTTCTGTTGTCACTTCAATCGGATACCAACCTATTTCTTTTTCTTGACCTTTGTAAACCTTGGAACCTAAAACATCAGCGAGGATCTGCGAACCAAGACAAATACCAGTAACTATTTTATTCTTCTTGATTGCTTCTTTAATAAAATGTTTTTCTAACGTCAACCAGGGATACTTATCATCCTCGTAAATATTCATCGGGCCACCCATTACTATCACCCAATCTAGGTCATCAACAGATGGTAAAGTTTCACCGTTATAAAACTTAGTTGCAGTGAGAATATAATCTTTCTTTGTCGCCCACTGTTCAATGCTAGCAAGTCCTTCAAATGGCACATGTTGCAAGTAATGAATTCTCATCCCTGACTGCTCCGAACTTAGTTGCAGTGTGATTTTTTACATTAAATCATATAATAGACTTCATGTAACGCCGGATTTTGATGCAGTCTGGATTAGTGCTACCGCCACTTTTTTCGCCTGTGAAGCGGTTGACCAACTTCCTTCCATCATCGCAACCACGATCGCACCTTGCACCAACAGAAGCAGTTGCCTAGCTAACTGTTCCGGTGATGAAACTTCTGCGGATTGAGCAAGGCTCTTGATATAGCGGTAAATCGATTGTTGATGTTCTAATGCTACCCGATGTCCAGGATGGTCAGCATTGGCTAGTTCCACTGAAGCATTAATGAATGCACAACCTCGGAAATCTGGACTCTCAAACCATTCCCGCAGGGCATCAAATATTGCCAGTAGTTGTTGAGATGGGTTAGAAGCTTGTTCCTCAATCGTAGTTTTGAGCCATTCGCACCATTGTATATCCTGTTGTTGCAGCCACGCTTCAATCAATGCATCTTTTGACTTGAAATGATTATAAAGCGACATTTTAGCAACGCCAGATTCCGCAATGATTCTGTCAATACCGACGTTGCGAATTCCCTCTCGATAAAACAAGCCTGATGCTGTATTTAGGATGCGATCGTGAACAGATTTACGAGGTGTTTTTGGTTTAGTCATTTAGATCACATCCTTGATTAACATGTAATTTTTAAATACTTCATCAATAATACTGACAAAGATTTTTCTAATTTCAGGAGTGTTTAAACCTGAAGCTTGACTATATTTTTGAAGTTAAGCTGTAAAAGTGTCAAATATTTCACACTTCTGTTAGGCTTTTACATCATAGCCATTATATACAGTGTAATAATCAGAAATAACTACACCGTTATACCTTAATTTTCAACTCTATACAATGATGTGTATCACCAGGATAAATTAACAAGAATTGAAAATTTGAAAACACCCTTAACCATTCTTTGATTCCTTTTAAAGACCAGGGTGTTTCATCCATATGGATGTTGAATTAAGTTTGTTTTATCCAGTTGCTTAGAGCGTAAACACTGTTATCGATTGCTTATTCTATTCTTTCATTCGCCAAAGCTTCGATTCTTTTTAAGGACTTAAGGAAAAACTATCTGTAAAGAATAAAGGGTTTATCCCAAAAGTGATTGATGAACTGCAAGCAGACCAAAGTCCCCCCGAACTCCGGAACTGCTACCGATCAAGTACTTTCACAATCCTCCAGAGACTTGTGGAGCAAGACCATCAGTTCATCAAATCATTGGTTAACTTATGGGATTTGGCTTTTTCACTAGAGCGCAAGTGCTTGGAGATCCTTTGTGCTTTAGCGATTTAGATTCCCTATAAATCAAGAATATCATACATCTGGCCAAATTACTTGCGCTGATCAATTAATTTACAAACAGTATTCGTGGTTACAATTAGTCATCAGCTAGAGAGCTGGAAAGCTAATAATTGCGTTATTCTGTTGTTTCGAGTTGAGCAAATATCGCTGATTTCTCCAAGCTAAACATCAAGAATTTAGATAGAAACTCAATCATTTATCTCTTTATTTATAGTTAGAATAGTCTGTCTATTGAAACTACTAAAAATATTATATATATCAGACATTTAATTATTTATAATTTAGACAGAACTGTCTATTTATAACTGATTTATCTCTATTTTTCCAATATTTATTTATGTGATTGTTACCAGATTGACTATTATTAATTAAAAAGGTTGATAGGATTTTGAAATCAAGGAAGTCAAACAAGTTTCTTGATCAAACCAAAGACATAGAAGAATTTATCTTCTTATCAGCTTATTGCACAAGGAGCAATCAGCCATGCCAATGAAGTTGTTTAAGTGCGA
>NZ_CALMFY010000059.1 GCF_937863485.1 uncultured Nostoc sp.
TCTCGCGAATATTTTTGGCTTCTCCCCCTCTTTTTGCACAATTGGGATGCTCCCTGTGCTTTGGTGACATGAGGGCGGTCTAGAAGACCGGAGCAATAGATCATCCCTGCTAGACTTCTAACTGTGTAAGCACCGCGACTGAAGCCGAACAGATAGATTTCGTCACCAGTAACATAATTGAGACTAAGAAATCGGTAGCAATCTTCTATATTTCTATCGATTCCTAGTCCGGTAGCTCCCCCTAAAACCTTTTGACTCTCGGTTCCAACGCCCTCGTCATAAAATATGATTTGTGTAACCCCGTCCCTGGCGATCGGTTTTACAGATTGAGCTAACTTAACCACATTGCTTGGGTAAGGACTTATTAATTGTTGCCAGGTTCCATCACAGCATATAACAAGACGTTTCATACTTGTATTTCAAAGGCTTTGAGTAATTAAATCAACGATGTTTTTGGTTTTATAACACTTTTTACTAACTAAGTAAAATAAAATTTTATGACAGCGATCGCAGCATCAAGTTAAGATAAATTAAGGCGATCGCACTAGCAGCAGCATCGCTGAAAGCCTGGGCTTCATCCTTCATCGAAGGACTAGTATCAATAACGATAACTAAATCAACAGTAGGTATAAAGCTTGCCTGCTTAATCATGCTTTTTTCCTTTTTTTCTTTTGGTTGAAACTGAAGAATTTCCCACTTGAAAAGGATAATAATTTTCAATCTAATCAAGAAATTAAAACCTAGTTTTAAATAAGAGTTTACTTATTTTAGTGTTTTAAAAACAAGAACATAAATGTCATATATTTAACCTGTAATTAAAATCTCTTCAAGAATAAATACATATGTTTTTGTTTTTGTCAATAAATAAATGTCATAAATAGCCCTTTCAAGGTAAGTAAAAATTTTAGTTAAGGAATTTCTCATTAATCTTTTTACTATATATTATTATACGTATATTCTTAGTTAAATAAATTACTTAATATAAATAATTAAGTAAAAATACTCTAGTTAATTAAATTTGGTTTTTAAAATAAAATTATCAGTGTGCATTAGACCTCTTGCAAAAATAAATTATGGTACAATAATGGGTTATCAAAATTTGCTTTCTATCTCTATCAAACATCCCAATGAGGTAACAAAAGTTCTCTGTATAGATTCTGATATGGATTTTTTATAAAACCCCTAATCATACCACAAAACTTTTTTGCAAGAGGTCTACTAAAGTAAAAAATATTGCTTATCTACTAATTACTATTGCTATGACACCTTCCACAAACCAGATTTATCCCGTTATTTGGCATAATGACTCAGTGTCACTAATTGATCAAACCCGCTTACCCAACGAATATACATTTGTGGAAATTCACCGCAGTGAAGATATGGCGCGGGCGATTAAAACCATGATTGTCCGAGGTGCGCCTGCAATTGGTGTGGCTGCGGGGTATGGAATGTATCTTGGTGCTAGGGAAATTGAAACTAGCGATCGCCACGAATTTTTGCAACACTTAGATAAAGTAGCCCAGCTGTTGCGTTCTACTCGGCCGACGGCGGTAAATTTATTTTGGGCAATTAGCCGAATGATCAAAGCCGCCTACGAAACGCTGGGAACAGTGGAAGACATCAAACAAACCCTTTTCCAAATAGCCCAAGCAATCAACGCTGAAGATTTGCAAACCTGTCAAGCGATCGGCGACAATGGTTTGGCAGTCTTGCCCACTACCCCAAAAAAGCTGACGCTACTTACCCACTGCAACGCTGGGGCGTTAGCTACTGCTGGTTATGGCACAGCCTTGGGTGTTGTGCGTTCTGCATGGAGGGAAGGACGTTTAGAACGTTTATTTGCCGACGAAACCCGTCCCCGCTTACAAGGCGCAAAACTTACCACTTGGGAATGTGTGCAAGAAGGTATTCCAGTTACATTAATTACTGATAATATGGCAGCCCATTGCATGAAACAGGGTTTGATTCATGCTGTAGTTGTGGGTGCTGATCGAATTGCTGCTAACGGTGACACCGCTAATAAAATTGGTACGTATAGTTTAGCGATCACAGCTAAAGCACATAATATCCCCTTCTTTGTAGCTGCACCCCTTTCTACCGTTGATTTTGAATTAGCCGATGGCAGCCAAATTCCCATTGAGGAACGCGATCCAACAGAAATCTATCAAGTTGGTGATACCATTCTCACACCTGCGGGTGTAGATTTTTACAACCCAGCTTTTGATGTGACTCCGGCTGAGTTGATTACAGCAATCATTACAGAGAATGGAGTGATCGCACCTCATAAATTAGCAAAATCACAGCTAAAGCAAGTAGTGTAAATCATTAAGGGACTTTACTGGTCAAGAGAAAGATATGCCCAAAGACGGACTTTCTTTCTCTAAGCCAGAACAGGCGATCATTGATAAGTGGCTTAAAGATAATAAACCTCTCTAAGAATGAGCCTGAAACCCTTATAAAAACGTGGTTGATTCTCAGTTTCTGGAGATGTCTAATAACCACAGCTTCAGCCGTAGTCACAACAACTTAAGCGTTACTTATAGCACTTTCAACGTTTATAACTACAACTTCAGCATCTATAACTACAGCTTAAGCTGTAGTAACAACGACTTAAGCATTAGTTATAACACCTTCAGTAATGATAATTACTGTTTAAACCGTAGTAACAACAACTTAAGCGTTACTTATCACACTTGAAGCGTTATTAACTACAGAAGAAGTTGTTCTTACTACAGCTTTAATTTTATGAGTGACAGCGTTTAGTGTGGTAAGGAACCTTACAGCAATTTTCAGGTAAATAGACCACAGTGGTTGAACCTTCTCGTAGGCATCATCTTCGGTAATATAATTTACAGCGTCAGCCATTGCTTGATCGAGTAATTCCAGTGTGCGCGCTTCACGGGAACGGAGAAATTGCTTCAATTTCGACCAACAAAGTTCTATGGGGGATAAATCAGGAGAGTAGGGGGGCAAAAACTTGACTTTTGCACCAACAGACTCGATGGCAATTTTTACACGCTCCGCCTGATGAACCCTCAGATTATCCATAACCATGATCGCCCCTTTCCACAATTGAGGAGCTAAGACCTGAGTTACATATGTGAGAAACACCTCAGTATTGGTACGATTTAGTCTAAACTCCAGTTATTCCGTAGGAATAGATTACTTGTCGTAACCGTTTTACAAGGGGTTTATTGACAGCTTTGATGCTTAGGATAGTGCGCTCACTTTTGTACAAAAGAAGTTCAGTGCTGATGATGAAGGTAGAATTTGCCTGTTACTGCTTTTTGTCTAGTGGAACCAAAATGTAGGTTGTCTGGTTATTAGGTATATTAGCGTTCTGACTAGCAGATGGAGTGTCATCCTCAACTGCACTCTGGTCTACGTCCACTGTACCTTTTACAGTGTCTTTAACACCTTCAGCTGCACCCTTAACAATATCCACTGTATTTTTTATAGTATCGTTAACGCCTACAGCTGTACCTTTAACAGCATCCACTGTATCTATTGCAATGCTGTTAACGTCCAAAGCTGTATCTTTAACAGCATCTCCTACATCTTTTACAGTTTCGTTAACACTGTCAGCTACAGTCTTTATTGCGTTTCCTACATTTTTTACAGTTTGATTAAAACTCCCGGTGGCACCCTTTACAGCATTTCCTACACTTTTTACAGTTTTGTCAACTTTTTCGGTTGTACCCTTAATAGTTAAAGCCGCAGCTAGTGCACCCAATGTAGCACCAATGAGCGCTCCAAATGCTACTTTAGCTAAGTCATTATTCGTGCTTTTATCTGCTGTATAATTATTGGCTTGATCTGTAGAGATATCAATATTTCCTTCAGGCTGCTCTGAAAACTGTTGATTTGCATTCATAATAATCTTCTCTTTTGTAATAAGACAGAAAAACAATACCTAGACGTTTTTTTGTTAGTATCGCAGAGTTTAAGTTGGAAAAACGTAAGTTGTCTAGTAACTAATAATTCACGAACTTTCTATGTTTGCAGGTAGTCCTTAAAGTAGAAGGAATAAGTATATAGCGGTTCCCGATCTAGTGAGGTACGTTTTAAAAGCTACTAACTTTGATAAAAAAGATTTGGGTGTACTTCATCTGCTTAGGAAACGCTATATGTCCTTTGAAAAAAGCAACTATTGCTTATCCTTAATCTTTAAAAACTACTTTATTAGACTTCTCTCAGCTACAAACTCAGAAAATTATTGGTTTGCAATCCTATGCGCTTGTTTCTAAGAGTCACTAAAGCCGAGCAATTTTTTCTGAAAATGAGTCTTCTTTAACAGAAGCTATTGGTATTCATTCATTTATAGACATAAGCGACTTTCCAAAAACCCCCTTTGTCTGATCTGAATCTGGAATATACAAGGTCGAGGTACGGTCTATATCTCCTATACCAATTTCATCATTCTTGATTTACGGGTTAGTTGCAACTATCTCCGCTTATATTGATTGCTCTGATTTTCAGATGGTTTAGCATTTTCTGCTGTATCCTTTGCTTTGTCCGCAGCACTTTGTACAGCTTCATCAACACCTTCTGTTGTGCTCTGTACTGCGTCTAATGTTCCTACAGTGGTTTCCTTGGCTACGTCAGCGACATTTTCTGCTGTATCTTTTGCCTTGTCCGCAGCACCTTGTACAGCTTGATTAAGACCCTCTGCTGTACTTTGTACTGTGTCTAGTGTTGCTACCGTGGTTTCCTTAATTCCCTCAGCGACATTTTGTGCTGTATCCTTTACTGTGTCCCCAGCAACTTGTACAGCTTGATTAACACCTTTTGCTGTACTCTGCAATGCGTCCAGTGTTCCTACAGTGGTTTGCTTGGCTACGTCAGCAACCCCTTCTACGGTGTCGATTGTACCACCTACAACAGCTTGGATAGTACCCTCAGCGACACTCTTTGCCGCGTCCCCTAGACCTTTTGCTGTTTGACCAAGACCATCACCAATAATCTTTGATGCGTCTCCTATACCTTTTATAGTGTGGTTAAAGCCTTTACCTATTCTTTTACCAGCCAAAGCGCCAGCTAATGAGCCTAACGTAACACCAATGAGTCCTCCTATCAGTGCTCTATTTAATGTAGGATTGCTACCTCCGTTTGCTGGACGAACATCGGATTGAGGCGTAATTGTAGGAGCATTTGAAGGTCTAGATACTCCAGCATCTATGGTTGTGTCAGTTGAACCAGCATAAGATTGACCTGCTGTTGTACGGTTAGCATACTCGATTCCAGATACTCCAGCATCTATGTTTGTACTAGTTGAACCAGCATAGGATTGACCCGTTGTCGTGCGGTTAGCATTTTCAACCTGTTTGTCTAAATCTTGCTTACTCTCAACCATATCAATAATCTCCTTGATTAAAACCAGATAGCTGTTAGTTATTTCTAATACCTAATCTAGCTAGCACAGAGTGCAACTTAATCACTCTAAAGAAACACATATAAGGTGAAATGACTGGAGTTTAGACTAGTCAGGAGTGCGAAACTCAGAAGGCTCATTCTATAAAGCCTAAAAACCTTGGTTTTAGTTCCTGGAAACATCTTAAATCCGTATCCTTATTTTTTGGAAATTTAGTTTTGCACCGGGAACTAGACTAAAAGCGATATGAGAGAACGCAAATCAAATGGAATTAGAGATTAAAAATATTATCTTGTTAGCCTCAAAGCATCCGCGACCTTTAATAATTATGTAGTGTGTATACTACACAAAGTAATACAATAATGATAATCATAAAAAGGGGTGTCTGATTGAATACAGTCCCCCTTTAGTCCGATCTATAACTACATAAATAACTTCATTAAAAGGAAAATATATCTCTATCCAGCTTTTAATAATTGGAAACCAAATTTCTTCAATATTTATGTAATTTAAAGACAGAAATCTTTGAATTCTCTTTCTTCTACTTTCAAAAAATATGGGGATAGGTAAGGCAGTAGCCAGTGCTTCTATGCTGACAGTCTTAATAGATTGTAATAAATTTATCAGGATTTTTAGTAATAAATATTCTGCACGTCCCAATTCTTGTTTGAGGTGTGTCTCGTAGAATTCTGGTAATATTATCATTAAATAGTCTACCTAAACCTCGCGGAAAGTCCCCTGGTTGGGAACCAGGCAAAAAACGTCACCGTAAAAACTGATATCCAATTGTTACAGCAATTTTCAGGTAATTGAACCACAAACTGCGGTAAGCTGGCAAGGGAGTTATTGTTAGATTCGATGCTAATATCTTACTCAGGAGATTTGCGTATTCGCGTGATTACAGCGGATGTTGCAAAGGAAGGCTCTCAACGTCAGTTGGCTGAAAGATTTAAGGTCAGCCTGTCATTTGTGCGAAATCGAAAATTGCTGTAAAATGAATTCTCTTGCTAATAGCTAAAATCTTCTAAAGATGACTAACAAAGGGTTTGAGTCCACTTGAATGGACTTTAGCTACTAGCCCAGAAATTTATTTCTGGGCGGGCTAAGGAGCTAATTGACAATGCTACAATATCTCAGGTTAAAAGACTTGAAGCTAGCCTGCGAATAAAATTCGCCAAAACTTAAGTTGACACTAATGCATTTAACCAAAATGCTGAATAATTGCCTCGGCAAATTCAGAACATTTTAAGGGTTCAACTGGCGGTTCTAGCAATCGGGCTAAATCGTAGGTGACTTGACTACTGGCGATCGCATCGCTTAAACCTTTCTTAACTAGGTCTGCGGCTTCTTGCCAACCCAGAAACTCCAGCATCATCACACCAGACAAAATCACTGAACCAGGATTAATCCGATCTAAGCCGGCGTGTTTGGGTGCAGTGCCGTGGGTAGCTTCAAATATGGCACTAGAATCACCAATATTTGCCCCTGGCCCCATTCCCAAACCACCAACAATGGCGGCAGCGGCATCAGACAAGTAGTCGCCGTTCAAGTTCATTGTCGCCAAAATCGAATACTCATCCGGTCTAGTTTGGATTTGTTGAAAAATACTGTCAGCAATCCGGTCATTCACCAAAACTTTATCTTTCCATTTGCCCTCGCCGTGGGTTGCCCAAATTGTGTTAAGAACAGTTTCAACTTCCTTGACAACTTGCGCTTTCTTGTCTTCAGTGAGAGCATCAAACCCAGGCTCAATCTGGCAGGCGTTTTCTTCCAAGGAAATATTGGGATTTTTTTCCTTGTTACTCAAAATCCAAGATTCCTGTTCAGTGACAGTTTCTTGGCGAAATTCGCTGGTTGCTAGTTCATAACCCCAATCGCGGAAAGCGCCTTCGGTGTACTTCATGATATTGCCCTTATGCACCAAAGTCACTTGTTGTTTGTGTTTGGGCAATAGCAAGGCGTGTTTGATCGCACGTCTAACTAGACGCTGGGAACCAGTTTTGCTGATGGGTTTGATACCAATACCAGAATCAAGAGGAATTCGTTTTTTTCCATGTTCTGGGGTGGCGGGGATCAGTTCTTCGTTGAGAATTTTTATTAAGCGATCGCCGATTTCGCTACCTTGTCGCCACTCAATGCCTAAATAAATATCTTCCGTATTCTCTCGATAAACAATTACATCCAGCTTTTCAGGATTTTTGTGCGGTGAGGGCGTACCTGCATAGTAACGGCAAGGACGCACACAGGCATACAAGTCAAAAATTTGCCGCAGCGCCACATTTAAAGAACGAATTCCCCCCCCAATGGGAGTAGTCAAAGGCCCTTTAATAGCTACACCATATTCTTCAATAGCCGTGAGAGTGTCTTGAGGTAAATATTGATAAGTACCGTATAAATCGCAAGCTTCGTCCCCAGCGTAAACCTTGAACCAACTAATTTGACGCTGACCCTTATATGCTTTGGCTACTGCGGCATCTAGCACTTTTTGGGTAGCAGGCCAGATATCTATACCTGTACCATCGCCCCGAATAAAGGGGATAATTGGATTGTCAGGTACGATTGGTTCACCATTTTTGAAGGTGATTTTTGCTCCGGTTGCGGGGGGGGTAATCTTGTCATACATAGTTCACACACTCCTAATCGATACGCTGCTAGTTAAAAAAACCCTATGTGGCAGGCTTGTATATTTTGCTGTGTCTTTTGTTTACCAAGCCATAAGGCGCAGATTTTCCCCCTATTCCCCTTGTACATTATTTGGGGATTAAGTGTGGGATTCAGTGAAGCGATCGCAATTTTGTGCGATCAAAAATAGTAAACTACTTTTCGCTATCAGTGCTTCGCCTTAAAGAAGCCTAATAGCTTACCACTTTTTCACTGACCGCTAAAACGAGAATGGCATGACAGACCCAATGATTTTATCAGGCCCTGCTAATGACATCGATTCCCTGCGACGACCATTAATCACTGGGTCTGAAAAAGTCCAACAACAGATAATCCCACAGTTAGCTGAGTTGGGTAATGAGGGATTAGACGTGTTGATGGAATTTTTACTGAAACGACGTGAGAACCCAGTGACTTGGGTTGATGGCAAAGCTTACCAAGTCCTCTATAACTCTGATGCACCTCAAGCTAAAGAATTTTTGCGCTCCTATTTTCCTGAGGGAATTGTACCTCTAAAATCAGAGTGCGGCATTAATTATAATTCTTTGCAACAACTACTGGCTGTTCAAGACTTCCAAGCAGCCGATCGCGTGACCATAGAGAAAATGTGTGAGCTATCAGGGCCAACGGCTGTACAACGAAAATGGTTGTATTTTAGTGAGGTAGAAAATTCCTCCGCTGTTGACTTGCAAACCATTAACAACCTATGGTTAGTCCACTCCGAAGGTAAATTTGGCTTTTCAGTGCAGCGAGAAATCTGGTTGAGTTTGGGTAAAAACTGGGAGAATTTCTGGCCGAAAATTGGCTGGAAAGAAGGTAACAATTGGACGCGATATCCTAACGAGTTTACCTGGGAATTGAGTGCGCCTAGAGGTCACTTACCCCTTTCTAATCAACTTCGGGGGGTACGAGTCTTTGCTTCTTTACTTTCTCACCCTGCTTGGTCGAAGAATCCAGAAAAATGATTTTGAGCCTACGTACAAATAGATTATGATAAATCCCACTAACCGAGAATTCTACGTCATCATTGAACGAGATGAAGATGGCTACTATGTCGGAGAAGTCCCTCAGCTAAAAGCCTGTTACAGTCAGGGAGAAACAATTGATCAGTTAATGGCTAGTATGAAAGAAGTAATTGAACTTTGTTTAGAAACAAAAAGTGATGAAGAAATACCAGAATTTATAGGTATTCAAAAGGTAGTAATTTAATGCCAAAACTACCAGTTTTAACAGGTAAAACAGTTATTAACGCCCTTGAGAAAATAGGATTTCAGGCAGTGTGTTAAAAATCTCATGTACAAATGGAACATGAGAATGGACGCTTAGTAACTATTCCTGTTCATACTGGTAAAACAATAGGTAAAGGATTATCTACGCAAAATACTACGCGATGCTGAACTGACGAGGGAAGAGTTTATCGCATTGCTGGAATCATAGAGTTGGGAAGTTTTCTACCAATTCCAAACCCACTATCTCAAATTGGATAATGGCAAACGTTCGTCTAGAAGATATTAAGCGTAGATTTAATAACGTCACCGCGATCGAGGACATTACCTTTGAAATTCCTGATGGTGAGTTTTGGGTTCTAGTCGGGCCATCGGGTTGTGGTAAGTCTACAATTTTGCGAACGATCGCTGGTTTAGAAACCGCCACATCTGGTAAACTCTTTATTGGCGATCGCTTAGTAAATAATATCCCAGCCAGACAACGGGATGTAGCGATGGTATTTCAGAACTACGCTCTCTATCCTCACATGAGTGTGGCGGAAAACATCGGCTTTGGCTTGCAGATGCGGAAGGTTGACCGGAAAATCATTCAAGAACGGGTGATGAATGTGGCGCGATCGCTTTCTCTAGATCACCTGCTGGATCGTAAACCCAAACAACTTTCTGGGGGACAGCAACAACGGGTAGCATTAGGGAGAGCGATCGCTCGTGAACCACAAGTGTTTTTACTTGATGAACCTTTATCTAATTTAGATGCCCAATTGCGCGATGATACAAGGGCAGAGTTGAAACAGCTACATCAAGAATTAGGCATTACAACAATCTATGTCACCCACGATCAAGTTGAAGCGATGACTTTGGCTGATAAAATTGTCGTCCTAAATCGAGGGCGGATTCAACAAATCGGCGATCCCCAAACTATTTATGCAAGTCCTGCTAATCAGATGGTGGCAAGTTTTTTAGGCAGTCCGCCAATGAATATTTTACCTGCAATCTATGAAAATAACGGTTTTGATGTGAGTGGACAGTTATTAGCGATTCCAGCAGTTGTGAAAGAAAAATTACAGTCGCGTCAAGGACACAGTTTTGATTTGGGGATTCGTCCAGAGCATATAAAAATTAATCCTGACTCAGAACGGGCTGAACAACAGCTATCCGCTAACAAAACTCAAAACTCAGGACAGTTATCAGTAGAAGTAAAAGTGGTGGAACCCTTGGGAAGGGAAACTTTGATTCGTGCTGGTTTACCTGGTTCGGCGGTGGTGTTGAATATTCAGGTGGGTGGGGATGTGCGTCCGCGTCCAGGCGATCGCCTTTCTCTACAACTCGATTTAAATCAATTGTTTGTGTTTGATCCCAAAACTGGGGACAGAATCTTATAAATAGTTTTTTAAGCTGCCAAAAAATAATCGCCAATTCCCAATTTTTTGTAGCCATAATCTAAGAAAATAAAAACTGCAATAGAGACTTAATGGATTAGCTGCAAAAACTTATATGACTATTAATCGACGCCATTTCTTGTTTTTACTCACAGCAGGTGCGGGTGCTTTTGCATTAGATGCTTGTGCATTGGCAGAGAAATCTCCTGAAGCAAAGACTGCAATACCAAATACAACACCAAATACAACACCAAATGTAACACCAAATACAACACCAAATACAGCACTAAATACAACAGGAGCTATCCAACTACCACCTTTAGCTTACGCTTACGAAGCACTGGAACCGCACATCGATGCCAAAACGATGCAATTTCACCATGATAAACACCACGCAACTTATGTAAAAAACCTGAATGCGGCCTTAGACAAACACCCAGAACTCAAAGGTAAAACTGTTGAAGAACTGTTGCAGAAACTTGACAATGTACCACAAGATATTCGCAAAACAGTACGCAATAATGGCGGTGGTCATGTAAACCACTCAATGTTCTGGAAAATTATGAAGCCAAAAGGTGGGGGAGAACCAACAGGAAATATAGCCTCCGCGATTAATCAAAATTTTGGCTCTTTTGCAGCTTTCAAAAAACAGTTTAACGAAGCTGGTGCTGGTCGTTTTGGTAGTGGTTGGGTTTGGCTAGTGCGTAACAAAGGTGGCAAGTTGGAAGTGACAACTACAGCTAACCAAGATAGTCCTTTAAGTGCAGGTAAATACCCCATTCTGGGTAATGACGTATGGGAACATGCATATTATCTAAATTACCAGAATCGCCGCGCCGATTATTTAGATGCTTGGTGGAACGTGGTTAATTGGGATGAGATTAACAATCAGTTCACAGCAGCAAGTAAATTTGCCTGAAACCAGACAATAATTTAGAGCAATAGGTACTTAAAAACTGGCTACAGAAACAACATTCTGCTGCCAGTTTTTTATGTAATACCAAATGTGTAAAGGATAGATTGTTTCACCAAAAAGTGTAATACCAATTAACAAAAACCTTGATACATATAGATTTATCGTAGGGGCACGGCAACGCCCATGCATGTCAAATTAAGGTAAAACTCCTTTAAAAACCTCGTTTCTAGCCAGAGGATAGAAACGAACCTTATTAAAAGCTAGACTACCTCTATTTTTGGCGAAGGTGTTATTTAATAATTAGCTTTATTCAACGCTTGCAGTTATTTTTTTTCTTTTTTTAAATTTAACATAGTTTAATTTTACTTTAAAAATATGAATATATATATTGTAATTTAGATTACACATATCGTATTAAACTACTTATACTTTCCAAAATTCTATAAAATTATAATTTTTTGATTTCATCAACTTAATTATAAGGAGGATACTCTCATGAAGATTGATTGCAAATTATTGATGGTTGCTTTAACTATTCCATTATTTATTGGAATTTTAAATTTTAAAGCACAAGCTCAAGTTACTAGAAAATTGGGTGTAGCTGGTGATATTCCCGTTCCCGGCAATTATGATAAGGATGGTAGAACTGATATTGCAGTATGGCGACCAAGTAATGGTACTTGGTATGTAATTAATAGTTATACGCGTCAAGTAGTTATTAGAAAATTGGGCGTAAATGGTGATGTTCCTGCCCCTGGTAAATACGATGATGATGCTAGAACTGATTTTGCAGTATGGCGACCAAGTAATGGTACTTGGTATAGAATTAACAGTTCTACAGGTCAAGTAGTTATTAGAAAATTGGGCGTAAATGGTGATATTCCTGCCCCTGGCATTTATAATTTCTCTATTAAGAGTGACTTCGCAGTATGGCGACCTAGTAATGGCACTTGGTATATTCTGAGGAATTAGGGCTAATATTTTGTCTAGTTAATTTCCTCCAAACAATATCTTTACCAACCCTGCTCTGACAAAGTTTGATTTTTGCTCATTTCCCCCTTGCGGGGAGGAGTCATTTTATGTGGCTAATTCATCCTTTCACTCAGCAACACCCTCTTTCTGGCACGGACTCCTACTCAAAGCGGTTTTTGAGAAGGTACACCTACAGCACGAGGAAAATTAAGTGCTGTGTTTGCTATCTTACGCACATAAAGGCAATGACGGATGCTATCACTTAGAGGAGTGGTAAATTTTTCAATTAACTCAATCACACCACCTAGCTGGCTAACAGCATTTTGTAAATCCGTGGTTTCTTCCTTTGTCCAATTACCGCGATAAATTATGGCTAAACCTCCCTGTTTGAGCAGTGGTAAGGTATATTCTGCACAGACAGAGGCTGCCCCTACAGCACGGATCAATGCAATATCGTAAGCTTGTCGATGCTGGGGGTGCTGACCGATTTCTTCAGCCCTACCAACAAGAGTTTTGGCATTGGTAAGGGCAAGTTCAGTTAGTATATTGTCGATAAAAGTAATTTTTTTCCGAGTGGAATCGAGAAGAGTAATTGTGCAATTAGGTACAGTAATTGTCACTGGAACACCCGGAAAACCTGCGCCTGTACCAATATCGATGAGAGCGGAGGGAGCAGAGGGAACAGGGGAGCAGGGAAGTAAAGGAGTAGGGGAGAAATTTGCTGATAACAGAGGTGCAATTCCTCGTAGAGAATCCCAGAGATGTTTTTCCCAAAACTCTTGGGGATCAGTGATCCGAGTTAAATTTAGTTGGCGGTTACCTTCTAGGATTAACTCATAAAGCCTTTGGAATTGCGCTTGCTGTTGGGCTGTTGGTTGCCAATTGAGAGTTTGCTGCCAAATTTCTGCCATCTCAGGCAATAAGTAAGTCATTAGTTAGGAGTTAGGAGTTATTTTCTTTATCTACTTATCTACCCATCTCCATGATCTCCCTTATCTGTATCATTTTCCCTGCTTTCCTTTCATACTGCTGGTAGGGGTTCTTTTACTTTGCCTTCCAGTGTCTTTGGGTCTACTGATTGTAGTTCACCGTGGTTGAGTGTCCAGCAACGATCTGCGATCGCTAACAGATCCCCAGCATCGTGTGTCACTACTAACAGTGTCCAATCTTGTTTCAGTTTTGCCAATAAACTTACTAGTTGCCGACGCATTGACCAATCTAACCCAGCTGTGGGTTCATCCAATAACAGTAAATTTGGCTGGCGAATCAATTGTACTGCCAAAGCTAAACGTCGTTGCTGACCACCACTTAAGGCATGAGGGGCAGCGGAAAGCGATAAATGCTCTAATCCCACCTCACTCAGCGCCTGTCTAACTCGTTCTGACCCTAACTCAGGATGTCCTAAACGCAATTCTTCTAAAATTGAACCACCGCAAAAGTGCCGCTCTGGAAACTGAAATACCAAGCCAGCCAATTGTTGTAGCTGTTCGGGTATCAGTTCTTGTTCCCGCCAGAAGAGTGCGCCAGTAGTAGGTTCGGCTAGTCCCGACAAAATTTCTAGTAAGGTACTTTTTCCCGAACCACTTGGGCCAATAATCAGACCTAGCTGCTGGGGTGCTAATTCCAAGTTGATCGATTTGAGAATCGCTGTTGGGCACGCTGTCGGGTGATAAATTACATTTCGGAGATAGAGCATTTGTTAAAATTACCAAAAAGTCAGCAAATTACTGATTAGCTACACTGAGAGCATCTGGAAAATTCTGGAAAAATTTCTAGCGCATTACCCGGATTAACACCTTAATTTAGCAGCAAGAATAATCCACTTTTTCTCCATTGTGGCAGACTCACCCTTAAAACTTTGGCTACAACAAGCCTGGGAACATGGAAAAATTACCAAAGTCAACCTTTATATAAAAAATTTTAGTTGAAGCAGAGGCAAGTTCAGATTAACCATTTTTTGCATTCTAAGTAACACATACAACTATTTCAACCGCAATTCTTCTGAGGGTTAAAATGACTAAAAGGTTTTCTTCACCTCGATTAGTAGTGTTTGCTAGACTCACTACCTTTGCTCAGACTGCTTTTGGCGTTGCAATCGCACTTAATCTCTGGGTAAATCCCTCCCTGGCTGGTGATCCATTTCGCAATCGCGAACCTCATCAAATTGGCGACCAAACAGAAGCAGCTTTTAAAGCGATTTTCCAACAGGGCAACTATCCAGCGGCAGAGCGTTATCTGCAACAAGCACTATCCAAAGAGCCAAATGAACCTCTAGCTTATGCCATGAATGCATCTTTAGCATACGGAAATAAGGATTGGGCTAAACTAGACACCTACAGTCAAAAAACTTTAGAAACCGGGCAAAAACTGATTCCTAGCGATCCATTGCGTGGTAATTTATACACTGCTGTTGGTTATTTTTTAGAGGGTGCAGTAGTTCTCACCCGTGAGGGTACAGTCAACGGTGTGCCGCAAGCCTTTAGTCGGTTACGGCAAGTTTATGAATATTTAGACAAAGCTGAAGCAATTTCTGCCAATGATCCAGAACTGAGTTTAATCAAGGGTTATATGGATTTACTGTTGGCGGTTAATTTGCCTTTTGCTAGCCCAGATCAGGCAATTGGACGCTTAGAACAAAATGCTGCTCCTCAGTATCTCGTGGATCGGGGTATTGCTCTTGCTTACCGAGATTTAAAACGGTATCCCCAAGCCCTAGAGTATGTCAACCGGGCGATCAAAACCACATCCGATAATCCAGAAATTTATTATCTCAAAGCTCAAATCCTGAAACAACTAGGACAAAAAGAAAAAAGCCAGCAGATGATCCAGGAAGCGATCGCTAATTTTGACAAAGCATTGACTAAAAAATCCCAACTCCCAAGCGATTTAGTCAAACAAATTGAGCGTGAACGCAGCAGGACTGTTAGCCTGAATAATCCTGGGTAATTAGGCATTGGGTGCAAAGGAGAAAAATTTTTCCTCTATTCCCTATTGTTTACTTTGATATGCTTATTTCCAGAAGAGTAGTTGAGATATTAGACCAAAATGGAGATTCAGTTCCGCGAAATTAATCCTTTTGATATGTGGATTTGGCTGAAATTCAGCACAAATCCTTCTGGGCGTGAAAAGCAATATGTAGAAGAAGTTTTCAACTCCTGGTTTTATCTAGGTAAATTGGGTGCATTTAATGCCGAGAATCTCCAGGTGCAGGACACTGGACTTGATATCAGCTACATGAATTATGATGCACAAGGGTATGAAAAAAGCCTGCTCGCACTGATGCACAACATCGGTGAGTTTGAATACCAGGGTCAATGGGGACGTTGTTGGTTTGACTTAGGAACCAGTGATGCGATCGCCCTGGATATTTTAATCAACGCCCTCACACAGCTAAGTGAGGAATATGTCACCATTGAAGAATTATACATTGGTGGCGAAAATTCAGATTGGCCAGTTGAGGATAGCGAAAGTCGTCCTCAGTCTATTTATGATAATTAGTGACAAAAATGAATAAAGCAGGCGAAATTCGGGTAATAGCTTTGGGGCTAATTCGGGATGGCGAACGCATATTTCTTTCTGAAGGCTACGATCCCGTAAAACAAGAAACATTTTATCGGGCTTTGGGCGGTGGGGTTGAATTTGCTGAAACCAGCCGCGACGCTTTACAACGGGAGTTTCAAGAGGAAATTCAAGCAGACTTAACGAATATTAATTATTTAGGTTGTATAGAGAACCTGTTTACATTTAATGGTAGGCAAGGTCATGAAATTATTCAGCTTTATCAATGTGACTTTGCTGATTCAAAATTTTATCAACTGGAAAGTTTAGTTTTTTCAGAATCAAAAACTCATAAACATAGGGCGTTATGGATAGATATTTCTCGCTTGAAATCTGGGGAATTCAGATTAGTACCTGAGGTATTTTTTGAATATTTATAAATCATTTGGAAATTTCAATGGTAGATGCAACGCCAAATAGCCCGCCGCAGGCATCGTTCCAATAAAGGCCAATCCGTGTTAATTCTGCTTTAGATTTGGGAGCATTCCAAATAATTTGTCATTGCCGAACGCAGTCAAGCAATCACAAGCGTAAGTCCTATGAGAGTGTCAATTGGGTCTTAAATCGTTAGATAATTCTACAATACCGCTAGACCCATCAATCCTTACCCGTTGACCATCTTGCAGGAGCCATGTAGCACCTCGAACATCCATCACAGCGGGAATCCCATATTCACGAGCAACGATCGCACCGTGAGAAAGCCGTCCCCCAACTTCGGCAATTAATCCTCCAGCCCTTAATAACAAAGGTGCCCAGCCGGAATCTGTGTAAGGTACTACCAGAATCGTATCTCGGTCAATCTCCGGCACGTCTTGTAAATTTCGCAACACCTTCACCCTGCCTTCAGCTTGGCCCTGACTGGCTCCAATACCTTGTAAGATTTGGTCAGAGTAGAGTGCAGAAGGAGCTAAGGGGTGAGGGGGTGTATTGCCATAGACTAAAAGGGGTACTTGAATGATCTCGCTATCTTGGACGAATTGCGATCGCCTCAATTCCACTAACTCATCCAACTGCTCAATTAAACTGGAATCTTCACCCACTACTAGACGCCGCACTTCATCAAAGTCTAGAAAAAAGATATCTCCTGTTTTCTTAAGTAAGCCTGACTTTAACCAAATCTTCTCTAAAGCTACAAAACTCCAACGCAATTCAGCCAAAATCCGTGAATAAACTTCGGTAACTCGTCCTTTGATATCTACACGCCGTTGTATAAAAGAGCGTTTGCGTTTCCCAGCAAAAATGCTATTAATCGCGTCTTTAGCGCCTGATTGTGGTTCGTTACCCTGCATTAACTGTACAAACATCTGCTTAATCATCTGGGGATTCTCCCGCCAAGTGGGAACGGAAATATCAGTTCCCACTTCACTTAAATAGCCATAATCCTGAAGCAATTCGTCAAATTCTTGTAGGATCTTCTCTCCCTCTGGAGTTTGCTTTAACTGCTCAAATACTTGCTGTGGTTCAAACTCAAGCAATATCTGCTTGGCATCTGTAGCGATTGCACTCAGCGATCGCAATGCCGCCACCTCTGGGGTAACGCTGTTATCAATTTGCCCATCCTTCACCCGAAAAATCGCCTGCCGCAGAGCAGCACTTAAGGGAGCTAAAATGCTGTAATACGTCCCTTGGCGCAGCAACTCCAGAATAAAGTCAATTCTTATTAACAGCTTGGATGGTTCCAAGTTATCTATATCTTCCTGCGCCAACTGCGACAACCCAGGAATAAACCGTTTTTGATAATCCCGCTTGAAGTCCTTTTCTAAATTTAATTCCCGCTTTAGCAACTTCCCTAGTCCGGGCAAATTTTCCCAAGTTGACTCCCAAGACGGTTTACTGAATTTAGCTCCTCTGGTTAAAAATTCCAAACTTTCTGACGGCAGTCCCATGCGGAGAAAAATATCTCCTAAGAGGGATGCATTAAAATAGGCTCTGGAATAATGCAGAGTTGCTGTTTGGGTGAAATCTAACCCCAAGGCGCGTTCGGCTTTGCGGTTGCCGTTGGCAAAGCCTCTGGTAGAGAAGCTATTACTCAAAACTAAAGTAAAAAGTTCTCCCCAAACTCCACAAGTTAATGGACGATTAATCGACCATGTTAAAGGGTGAATTACTCCGGGAATCACTTCAGCGGCGATTTTACGTGTCCAGATGGGTAAGAGAGTGGTGATCGGTCGAGATTGCAACACCCAGAGTGTTTGACCGTCGTAACTCCACTCTATATCTTGAGGAGTGCCATGATAACGTTTTTCGAGTCGGTAAGCTAAGTATGCAACTTGCTTGATTAATGCTTGTGGGACTCGTCCTTGACCCTCTAATTGCACAGAAGAGGAATTTTCTGTCTCAAGGACAAAAGCGCGATATTGTTCAGGTGTGACTTTTCCCGAAACGACTTGCGTCGCGCTTCCTGGAAGGGCTTCAATGATAATCGCATCACCTTGCTGAGTAATGGGATCGCGGCTAAAAGCTACGCCAGAATATATACTCTGGACTTGTTGTTGAATCAGCACTGCCATTGCTGTGTCATTCAAGCCGCGATCGCGCCGATATTGCACGGCAGATGGCTGATTGTAAGAAGCTTGAACTTGGGCGATCGCTGACTGCAATGCCTGTGGGCTGGTAACATTTAAAACTGTTTCATACTGCCCAGCGGCGGAAGCCTGTTCTGAATCTTCTCCAATGGCAGAAGAACGCACTACCAAGGGAGATAATTCTGATGGCTGGAGAAATTCTGTCAACAGTTGAGGATCGTCAATCGGGGCTAGTACCCACCCTTTCGGGACTGGATAGCCCCAGCGCTTAATTTGAGATAATGTAGCCGCCTTTTCTCCAACTATGGCAGCATCCAACTCTTCATCTAGAGAAACCATCACGCGATCGCCGCGTAAAAATTCCAACATCGCTTGCGATTCTGTTTGCGCCTCTTGGGCTGGCAGGTTCAGATCATCAGGAATTTTTGTATAAATCCAGCCCATTAAACCAGCTAAGGCCACAGCAGCAAGCATTCTGGGGATATCGCTAATGTGCAAAAGTGCCACAAACAAAGGAAAGAGAAGCAAAACCCCAAATTTGACTACCCGTCTTGATTGCAGAATTGTAAAGCTAATGACTGCAAAGAAAGATACAAATATTGCTACTAGTGGATCATGTACGACAAATCCCCAGACTACATTTGTCGTACCTGCGCCTCTGCCTACCCAGTATCTACCTATTACCAGAGCGATCAGGGCAATCAATTCCCAAGGCGATCCCTCTGGGAAGAAAACGCGGGTGAGTAAGACTGCTGCAACTCCTTTAAAAGCTTCTGACAAGACTGCCAGAATTCCTACAAACCTACCGCCGTGATAAAAGGCAGCTGATACACTAATGTTTCCTGTACCAACTTGTGATAATTGCTTATGCGTAAGCGCGTAAGTGATCCATGCAATCAGGGGTAATCCGCCCAAGAGGGGGCAGGCAATTAAAATAACTAAGATACCCCAAGGTTCAAACATTCTGGATTTTGGATTTTAGATTTAAATTTTCCATCTAAAACCTCAAATCTCAAATCTAAAGTTTTTCTGAAATTTTTGATGGTTAATAGAGCGTTTTTTTTTACTAGTTACTTAACGGACACTTGGCTACGACGGAAACCGTTTAAGACAAGTGTCCTTCTAGACTACTAATGGTTTTAGTTTAGCGCATAGGCAGCTTGCAGCGCCCAGATGATCAGAGCAGCGATCGATCCCAGAAGCAACACGGTAGAGATAGTGACTACTTTTGGGGAATCTGCACCCTCAAATTTCATTATTCCTCGATTTAAGTCGGACACAGCTTTGTAATCCTCTTTTGTTGGGGCATGAGATATTTGTCCGTTTTGATTGTAGTCCTTCTATTTGCGGATGATGTTAAATTCCTAATATTATTTTGTTTAAGCTTGACAATTTTTCCATCACCATAATTACTTATTTCTTTAGAGGTATTAGTCTTATTTTTACAATGATCGGGTATGGGGCATAGGGCATGGGGAACAAGCAGAGGGCAAAGCTGAAAATGCTAAGGATTTTGTAATTAAATTACAAAAACAAGCAGAAAAGCAGAGGGGAAGGCTGAAAATGCTAGGGATTTTGTAACTAAATTACAATATGTACTAAAATCAAGGACTTGAGTCACAAAGAGAGCAATCATGGCATCCATCCGCGAGTTGCACGAACAGCTGGTTAAAAAAGAACGTTCTGCCGTTGAAATTACCCAAGAAGCTTTAGAGCGCATTCAAGCCTTAGAGCCAAAATTGCACAGCTTTTTATGTGTCACCGCAGAACGGGCATTAGAGCAGGCGGGTGCTGTGGATGCCAAAATTGCTGCGGGAGAAGAAATTGGGCTGCTAGCAGGCATTCCGGTTGGGATCAAGGACAATTTATGTACTAAGGGAATTCCTACCACCTGCGCCTCCCGGATTTTGGAAAATTTCATACCGCCTTATGAATCAACGGTGACGCAAAAATTGGCAGATGCGGGGGCGGTAATGGTTGGCAAAACCAACTTGGATGAGTTTGCGATGGGTAGTTCTACAGAAAATTCTGCCTATCAAGTCACGGCTAATCCTTGGGATTTGTCACGGGTTCCGGGCGGTTCTTCGGGGGGTTCCGCTGCTGCGGTGTCGTCGCAAGAATGTGTGGTTGCTCTCGGTTCTGATACTGGCGGTTCGATTCGGCAACCTGCATCTTTTTGCGGTGTGGTGGGCATGAAACCAACTTATGGTTTGGTTTCCCGTTATGGTTTGGTGGCTTACGCTTCGTCTTTGGATCAAATTGGGCCATTTGCAAACACAGTGGAAGATGCCGCAATATTATTAGGTGCGATCGCAGGTCATGATCCCAAAGACTCTACCAGCCTCAAAGTTGCCATTCCCAACTACGCCGCCAGCTTTATACCAGATTTAAAACCCAGAGGTCAGCTAAAAATCGGTATCATTAAAGAAACTTTTGGTGAAGGGTTGGACTCTGTAGTGGAACAAGCTATTACCAAAGCAGTAGATCAACTACAAAGTTTGGGAGCAGAGATTCATATAGTTTCCTGTCCCCGCTTTCGCTATGGCTTACCCACATACTACATTATCGCCCCATCAGAAGCCTCAGCAAACCTGGCTCGTTACGATGGCGTTAAATATGGTTACCGCGCTCCTGATGTAGATAATCTGCTATCGATGTACACTCGTACCCGTGCCACTGGTTTTGGTACAGAAGTTAAACGCCGCATTATGATTGGCACTTACGCACTTTCGGCTGGTTATTACGACGCCTACTACCTAAAAGCGCAAAAAGTCCGCACTCTGATTAAACAAGATTTTGAAAAGGCTTTTAGCATGGTTGATGTGTTAGTCTGTCCTACATCTCCCACTACAGCATTCAAAGCAGGGGAAAAAACTACTGACCCCTTAAGTATGTATTTAAATGACTTGATGACTATTCCTGTGAATCTTGCTGGTTTACCTAGTTTAAGTTTGCCATGTGGTTTTGATGATCAGGGGCTACCGATAGGATTACAGCTGATTGGCAATGTGCTGCGAGAAGACCAACTGTTTCAGGTAGCTTACGCTTATGAGCAATCCACTACTTGGCATCTGCGTAAACCGCAAATATCTTGAAAATTGTTATTGGGCATTGGTTATTTCCCCCCTGCTTCCCCTGCTTTTTTGGTCATTTATCAGCCTGATTACTGTTCACTGATTAGTGACCATTGACTGTTGACCATTGACTTTTGGAGTCAGGGATTCAGATGTAATTTGTGGTGGATTAAGTATATATAACAGACCAGCAGATGCAGCTACTAATAATAGAATGTAGGTAACAACAAGAGGTGTGTATGTATTTGGTTTGTTGTCTGAATCCTGATGATCATTATGATCATTATTGGAGTCTTGGCGGACTACATTGCTTATAAGAGTATGTGATAAAGCATTTCCATCCAGTCCTAAAGCATCTCCATAGCGACGGATGAATCCTTGAACAAAAATAGGCTCAGGCAATTCTTCAAATCGTTCTTCTTCTAAAGCTTGCAAAATACCTGCTCGAATCAGTGTTTGAGCGGCTATTTCTTCTATGCGGATGGATTTTTCTTGTCTTACTTGTCGCAAGTGTGGGATTATTTCCTTTAACTGCTCTATTTGAGCTTCGTTTAAGAGCGTCACAGTCTTCTACCTAGTATGGGCTAATTCTACTATTCATTCAGAAGACTTCAATCTGCATACGTAAATTTACTGAATATTTGTTTTTCGGATAAATTTTTTTGATAATGGCTTAATCCTGCATTTTAAAATGCTAAAGCGGCACAATTAAATATTTTTTAGTTACAATCTATACTTCTTAATTAAAGAAATCAGGCATGAAAGTTAATAAACTGCAATTTATAATACAAGTATTTTCCCAACTGCTACTCTGGGCTGGGATAATTGCAGTCATCGCCTACTGTGCCATCTGTATATTTCTTTTTATTGGGCAACCTCGGTTCATTTTCTTTCCCTCTGCTGTCATTGAAAAGACGCCAGAGTTTTTTAATCTCCCTTATGAAGAGGTTTGGTTACCTGTACCAATTAAAACAGCCAAGGTAGAACACATTCACGGTTGGTGGATAGAAGCCAAGCAACCCAATGCTAAGGTATTACTATACTTACACGGTAATGGTATCAATATTGGCGCCAACATAGCTCATGCCAATCGGTTTCATCAACTAGGGTTTTCGGTATTGCTGATTGATTATCGGGGTTATGGTCGCAGTGAGGGTATGTTTCCCAACGAAAAGCGAGTTTATGAAGATGCAGTCACAGCTTGGAATTACTTGGTGCAACAACAAGAGATTCCACCCAGCCAAATTTTTCTTTATGGACATTCTCTAGGGGGTGCGATCGCCATCGATTTGGCAGTGAAACATCCCCAAGCCGCTGGTTTGATTGTGGAAAGCTCTTTTACATCCATCCGTGATTTAATAATTTATCGAAACATGTTTTGGATGTTTCCTGTGGATTTAATCTTGACACAGCGGTTTAATTCCATTAAAAAATTGCCAAACTTAAAAATACCAGTTTTGTTCATTCATGGCGCTGCTGATTCGACTGTACCCTCTTTCATGACCCAAAAACTGTATGCCGTTGCTCCCGAACCAAAGCAACTATTATTGGTTCCAGGAGCAGATCATAACGACACAGCAGTAGTTGCCGGTTTGCAATATTTGCAATGGGTAGAGTCTTTTGTGCAACAAGTGCAAGCTAGTAGCTATTTGAATTCCTGAGCATTCATCAGCTTCAACTAGCTTTGCGTTGGTGCAACCCGCCGCAGGCATCGCTTATGGTGTTGGCACAGTTTTACTTCAAAAATCTTCATCAAAATTCTATTCCGATATATCGCGATATATTCCGATATATCGTATAGTAGAGAAAGTTGATGTGAGATTCATTTATGTTTAGACACTTTCGGTCACGTTTTGGCGCACCTGCATGGGCAGGAGTTAGCGAAGATGATTCATTGCTTGTCAGGTCTTGGTTTGGGCATGGCAAGCATCATGGTAGAGATCATGGCAAACACTTCGGCAATGAAATGTTTGGTCGTGGTTGGGGAGATGAACATCGGACTCGTCGGGGTGACATCAAGTTCATCCTGCTGGAATTGTTATCCGAGCATCCTAGTCATGGTTACGATCTGATTAAAGAGATGGAAACTCGTTACGGTGGTTTCCGTCGCCTCAGTCCTGGCTCAGTGTATCCAACACTCCAATTACTAGAGGAAGGTGGTTATCTCAAGAGCGCACAGGAAGGTGGCAAGCGGATTTACACGATTACGGATGAGGGTAGACAATTATTGGCAGAACGTGCCCAACAAGAAACTTCAGACTCTCCTTGGGATACTGTCAAAAGTTTCGTGACAGGTAAGCCCCAAGAGTTTATTGAGTTACGAAATGCTGCAACAGAATTAGCTGCTGTTGTGGTGCAGGTTGCTCGCAGTGGCAATATGGAGCGAATAAATCGGGTGCGTGAGCTTTTAGAACAAGTTAAACGGGAAATTTACGCGATTCTTGCTGAAAAATAAGTAGAGATAGAAAATTACGCTTTTGCTTTTAAGGTGTCTCTACTCTGAAAGTTCTAAATTTTGCGCTCAAACATTAGAAGCGATCGCACTTAAATTTGGCTCAATCAGTGAGTTCAGGAATGTCCACAACTGCAAATCAGTAAAATCTGGAATTGCCATAAATGCGCCGACTTCCTGCAAAAGTTGGGGATCGTGGGTGGAGGCGATGCCAATAGTGCGGATACCTGCGCTCACCGCCGCCCAAATACCAGAGGGAGAATCTTCTAAGGCGATCGCTTCTTCTGCTGTAATCGCCAACTTACTTAGGGCAACTTGGTAGGGCGCAGGGTCGGGTTTACCTGCAATACAATCATCCGCTAAAACAATTGTGTGAAAAGCTTCTTTGATTCCTAAAACCTCTAGCATAAATTCTGCATTTAATCTAGGGGCATTAGTTACTAATGCCCGTTTTAACTGATGTGTATCTGTCCATGCTAGTAGTTCAGAAAATCCACTCAGCGGTTTGAGATCAGGGGCGAGTTTGCGGAAAAGCGCCTCTTTTTCGTCTGCAAATTTTTGCCCTTCTGCTACTGATAATTGTGGCAGAATGTCTTTGACAATTTCTGGATTTAGCCGCCCACTAATTTGGGATTTATAAAATGTTTCGTCAATTTCAATACTGTAATTTAACAGCATTTCCTGCCAAGCTAGGTAGTGTATAGGGTCAGTGTTGACAATAGTGCCGTCTAGGTCAAAGAGAATTGCAGCCAGCATGATTTTTTGGTAAAATGTAAATAATTCTTAACTTAATTTAAATAGTTTACATTGTTTTTTTGTCTTTATACAGCGCAAAAAGTCGTAAATTAATCTGCTAAATCCTAAAATCTATACTGGATAGGGCATGTAAGGGCAGACAGGTAGAGCCTCTCAAATAACTGCCGTATAATTGATAACCTTCTGTGTAAGCAAATGCTAGCCGCTACAAACTTTTTTCGCGTTGATGATTTACTAGTACAGATTTACAACTCTGAAGTCGAAATGGCCCAAGATGTTGCCGAAATCGCGCAAAAGCATTTACAGCAAGTTCTCAAGCAACAGGATACAGCTGCTGTATTGTTAGCAACAGGTAACTCCCAACTGAAATTTCTCGATGCTTTGATTGCATTGGGTGGTGTAGATTGGTCACGAATTATTCTGTTCCATCTAGATGAATATTTAGGAATTACTGCTGACCATTCTGCGAGTTTCCGGCGCTATATGCGAGAACGTGTAGAGAAGCGGGTTGTTCCTAAAGTATTTCACTATATAGAAGGTGATACATTGCAACCAGTAGCAGAGTGCGATCGCTACACTAAACTACTGCAAGCACAACCAATTGACCTATGCTGTCTAGGTGTTGGCGAAAATGGACATTTAGCTTTTAACGATCCAGCAGTAGCAAATTTTCAAGATCCTTACAGTGTGAAACTAGTGAAACTGGATACAGTGAACCGTCAGCAACAAGTAAACACAGGTCACTTTCCGAATCTAGAAACTGTCCCACAATATGCTTTTACTGTCACCATCTCGACAATTTGTTCAGCTAAAAAAATTATCTGTCTGGCTCCAGAAAAACGTAAAGCGAATGTGGTAAAAGAGATGTTACAAGGAGCTATAAATACGGATTGTCCGGCTTCTATTCTCCGTCAACAACCCCAAGCAACGTTATTTTTAGACGTAAATTCTGCTAGTTTGTTGTCGTGAGAGGGAGTAGGAAGTGAAGCGGGTGAGAAGTCACCAAATTTACCCCAATGTTGTTATACTTCTTGAGTAAGTAAGTGGGCGTAAATAATTAAAAGTTTGTAGTAAGGGCTGGAGCCGCTTACTATGAGCCAAGGTATCGAATGCTGCCATCAACTGAAAGTGCATCCCCCTCCTACCAGCAATCCAAAAAAACCCCAAGACCTTTTCTTAGTATGCGGACTCCAAAGTTTAGGGCAACATTGTGTTGCAGTCCTAAAGGAATACGATGTTAAAGTCAGCGCCATTAACGATGTGCAGCCGGAACATTGGGAAGTCCCAGAAGTACCTAGCTTACTAGAAAACTTAATCATCGGAGACTGCCGCCAGCCAAGCGTTTTAGAGCAGGCAGGTATAAGGCAGTGTCGTTCAATACTTTTAGTTACAAGAAATGAGCGGATGAATATAGAAGCTGCATTTGCAGCACGGCGTCTTAATCCGCATGTTCGCCTGATTGTACGTTCTGACAAACAAAATTTCAACAAACTTTTGGATGAAAATTTAGGCAATTTTGTTGCCTTTGAGCCTACCCATCTCTCAGCTTATGCCTTTGCTCTAGCAGCTCTGGGATCTGAAGCTATTGGATATTTCACCTTAGAAGGGCAACTATTGCAAGTAATAAAGCATCAGGTACAAGCGAAGGATAGTTGGTGCAATGGCAAGCCACTACATAGACTCAATCTCACAACTCGCCGCATCTTGAGTCACACACCTATTTTATCTGATCCACTCAGAGAATTGTTTGAGTGGGACCCAGAAGCAGAAGTTCAGGTAGGAGACACACTGGTTTACATTGATATTGCATACGAACTGGCTTTATCTGAGCAACACCGGAAATCTCATAGCCAAAAGTGGCAGTGGCAACAGTTTGTTCAAGGCATTACAGCAAAGAATATCAAGGATAAAATAGCGCTATTTTGGCAATCTTACTACCAAAGCCAAAATCAAATCCGGCGAATTGCGACAATTTATGCCATTACTGTACTTATTCTGTGGCTTGTTGGAATAATTCTTTACCGCTTATATTATCCTAACATCACTCTCCAAGAAGCTTTATATGCAACAGCAGTCTTGCTCTTGGGAGGATACGGAGATTTATTTGGCGGTGTTGAGTTTGCATCGCAATCACAACTCTCAGACCATATGCCTTGGTGGTTGCGGTTGTTTAGCCTGGGACTGACGTTGACAGGTCAAGCTTTTGTGGGGGTATTATATGCACTGCTGACTGATGCTCTTGTCACTTCAAGATTCCAGTTTTTCAATTCCCGTCCTCCGATGCCACAACGCAACCATGTGGTGATTATTGGCTTAAATCGCTTGGGACAGAGAGTGGCTGCTCTTTTGCAAGAACTCAACCAGCCGTTAGTAGGAATTCATACTACTACTCTCGACCAAGACACTTTACCCGATATACCCCTTATCGTTGGCAATGCTAGCGAAGCACTAACTAAGGTGAATCTCTCCCGTGCCAAAAGCATCGTTTTAGTTGGGGACGATAACATGGAAAATCTGGAAATTGGTTTGATGGCTCATGCAATGAACCCCGTCACTAGCTTGATTATCCGCTCTCAAGATCGTTATTTTAGTGATAATATAGCCCCTCTGTTTCCCTATGCCCAAGTTCTGTGTGGCGCGGCTTTGTCGGCGGAAGTCTTTGCTTGTGCTGCCTTTGGAGAAAATGTTCTGAGCTTGTTTCACTTGAGCGAGCAAATAGTCATGGTGACGGAATACAAGATTGAAGATGGCGATACGCTGAATGGGTTGCTTCTATCTGAAATAGCCTATGGCTACAGTGTTGTGCCGATTCTCTACCAGAAATATCGGCGAGACAATTATTCCTTGATGCCCTGGTATGATGTTAAGCTTTATGCTGGCGATCGCTTGATTGTTTTAGCCACAAGCAGTAGTTTGCAGCGAATTGAATGGGGTGAAATGCTGCCTCGCCTTTGGCAGGTGCAGATTGAAAAAGCTCTAACTACAAATGCTATAATCTATGGTGCTGAAGAAATAGTCTTGATTACGGGATGTAGTTCTGCTACTGCTAGGCAATGGATGAATAATTTGCCTGGAGTGTTACCAATACAACTTTATAAACATCAAGCTCAACGTCTTGTGCGTGAGCTAATAAAAATACAAGTTTTGGCAAATGTAATCTTCATTGGGCAAGGTAGTAGCTCGACTTGAGCGAACTGGCGTGTGATTATAGAGGCGCAATATCAATGTATTGTGCCCCTACGCGTGTGGTCTAACCGCTGTAATAGCCTGAAGTTTACACAAACGCCGATTGTACGTCTTTTACAGTGTGGTGAATACTATTTAGAACGAGGAGAACCTGTTACTTCATTAGGATCGCTAGGATCGCTATAAGCCCGGATTTTATCACGATTACGAGGCAGAAAACCAAATAAACCGCCTAGACCAAGTAAACCTAGCCAACCCCAATCGAAACCGCGATCGCTAGTTGGTTCAGAAGTTGTGATGGCTGTATTCCTGTTAGTACCTGTAGTGTCAGTACCTGAGCTAGTGCCACCGCCTGTAGCATCAGTACCTGAGCTAGTACCACCGCCTGTAGCATCAGTACCTGAGCTAGTGCCACCGCCTGTAGCATCAGTACCTGAGCTAGTACCACCGCCTGTAGCATCAGTACCTGAGCTAGTGCCACCGCCTGTAGCATCAGTACCTGAGCTAGTACCAC
>NZ_CALMFY010000060.1 GCF_937863485.1 uncultured Nostoc sp.
AGGTCAAACCAGCCGTTAAAAATGTAGCGGACTCTGTTAAAGAGACAGTTGAGGAAGTCAAACCAGCTATAAAAGATGCAGCAAAAGATACAGCCAATGCAGTAAAGGATGCAGCCCAAGAGGTCAAACCAGCCGTTAAAAATGTAGCGGACTCTGTTAAAGAGACAGTTGAGGATGCTAAACCAGCTATAAAAGATGCAGCAAAAGATACAGCGAATGCAGTAAAGGGTGCAGCCCAAGAGGTCAAATCAGCTAGTAATCAGGGCGTAGGATTAGATGAACGGCTGGTTGCAGATAATAAGCAGGTGAAAACTGAAGATGTTGGCATGAGGAAAAGTGTTGAAACTCACTCACCCCAATCACTCCCAGTAGAGATTATTGATCGAACCACCTCTGTAAACACTGACACACTATGAGATGGTGATAAGTTAGACATTCCTTAAGGGGTATTAGGGGACTTGCAAAAAATAAAGCATTCCCCCATAGATAATTAAAACTTACGCAAAAAGGCAGTGAAAGCCTTGATTTACCGTAGGGGCAATTCATGTAGACGCAAAGCGGCTTCCCGCAGGATATTGCCCCTACATATTAGATAAAATGTGAGTCACTATTTTTATATTCTAACCTCCTGCCTCCTTCACACAAGACTAACAGCCGCCTCTAACATTCGTATTGTTCCAAGTTCAGCATCTATTTCCACTTCTACACCGATTGGCAAAGTAAATTTATCCTTAATATGACCAATCATTGAACCGTACCAAGCAGGAATACCTAAAGGAAGTATGTGATCTTGCAATACTTGCATTAAGGTAAACGATGGTTCGTCCCCAAGACTACAATTAGTGCATTGCCCAAAGATAAAGCCAGCAATTTGGTTCAGTATTCCAGCAATTTTTAACTGCGTCAGCATCCTATCTACACGGTAAACATCCTCGCCAATTTCTTCCACAAACAGGATGCTTTTGTTCCAGGAAGGTAGGTAAGGTGAACCTACCATCGCTGATAGCACTGATAAGTTTCCACCCACAAGTTTACCTCTCGCCTTTGCCGGTGCGATTATCTCCACTCGCACTTCGCTAGGGTTGAGATTTTGCATAGTTACAGCTTCACCATAAAATAGGATGCGCTTGAAGTAATCAACTGTAAATTGATTCCAAGTAGATGTGGCAACTGGCCCATGAAAAGTAATCATTTGACTACGGGCATTAATTGCCAACAACAGTGTAGTAATATCGCTGTAGCCCATGATAATTTTCGGATGGGAGCGGATCAGCGAGTAGTTTAGTAGGGGTAAAATGCGATTACAACCCCAGCCACCACGCATGGCAATAATTGCTTTTATGGAGCGATCGCTAAACATCAAGTTTAGATCATCAGCGCGATCTGCATCTTTCCCCGCTAAATAGCCGTAACGATCTAAAATATGTTTCCCCAGCTTGACTTTTAATCCTAACTGTAAAAGAGATTGCTGCGCTGCTTCAATGTCTTTGACATCAACGATACCCGCAGGGGCGATTAATCCTACGGTATCGCCCACTTGCAGGCGCGGCGGCTTGCGAATGGTGTTTGGGGATAGCTTACCTTGGGCGGTAAATGGTGATATTTGGGTGGCTAGGGTAGCCAGTCCACAGGTTGTGAGAAATTGCCGACGTTTGATAAGCATAACCATTGAGTTGGAGACTAGGGATTAGGAATAGTGACAAATTTTGATGGGGTTTGAATCCCTATCCAAGAGTAAATTCGGTTTCGCAAGCCTAAATCATTCATCAAAAAGTTAGATCCCCGACTTCTTAAA
Organism: uncultured Nostoc sp.; assembly: GCF_937863485.1. GTDB lineage: Bacteria > Cyanobacteriota > Cyanobacteriia > Cyanobacteriales > Nostocaceae > Nostoc. The sequence continues at coordinate 1,796 of NZ_CALMFY010000060.1, forward strand.
GAAGTCAGGGATCTGAACACCGCGAATTTTCACAAATCAAATAGGATTGCAATATGTAAAATTAAATCTCTTGTACCACATTTGAAATCACAAATCCATTATTAACAAACTTACCATTAGTATCAAATGAATCACCAATTATAGGCAAAAGATGGTCATATAATTGCATCGCATTTAAACAACTATTGATGCTAGAAGCTGCTGAATTATATCCTGCAATATTTGCTTCAAGAACACTCAATAATCGTCGATTATTCGCAATTTGTTCTTCAGCTTCTTGTTGCAGTGTTTTCTCTAAATAAGCACGCGCCTGTGGGTATTGCTGCAAAATTACATCTGCTTGCTGATCTGCCATTGGTAACAACTGAGTTTTCAGTGTTTGGTTGATGGTTTGACGGAAAGATTTCCGAATAGTTTGAGAAACTTTTGGTTCAAAATCTAACTTCAATAATTGCCTAATTGCTGGTTCTGCTTCTACGATACTTTCAGCATCGTAACCTTGAGAAGTTTGTAATAAAGTCTGGCGAAATTGATATATAGAAAAAGTGCCTTCATCATAAAATCTCGGACTTTCTCGCACAAAGCGATCGCACTCTACGCTAGCTGCACTCAGCAGTGCTTGAGTAACTAGTTTTTCTAAAATTCTGATCTCTTGTTCAATTCCACCATCATTATCTAATAAACGATACAACTGGCGATAATATTCTGACTTACGAATCTTTTCAATCAACCGTTGGAAAAAATTGGCGATTACTTGCTGAGAAGATTCAACCAAAATATCTTCTAATTGATTTGCTAAGTAATAAAATGCCTCTACTAAAATAGCAATTAAAGGTGCCGTAGCATTGCGAGGATGGCTGATGGTTGCACGTTGATAAGCAGAAGCTACAGAAAAAGTATCTAGCAATTCATCTAGACGGCGAATCATTCGTGATTGCAATTGCTTAAAATCTGTATCAAAATTATCACAGGAATTATTAATTATATGGTTAACTTCTTCTGTGATATGCTCACTAAATTCTCTACCAATTTGCTGGAGTTGCTGATTCAGGCGTTGCAACTCTTGCGCCTTCATAGTCTCAATTTCTTGGGGCTGACTATCTAAATTACGTTGCACACTTTGATAATGTTTCTTCAGTTTAATACAAACATCTCCCAAATCATCAGCAAGATTTTTAAATAATTGTGGACGTTTTTCTTCTGTAAGATAGCGAGTTATAGCTGTGCGAAATTCCTCAGTACCGCTATCTTGAATTAGCTTTTCTATTAGTTCATTTCCCCAATCTTCCAGAATCCGCACGTAATTTTGATTTGGGGTTTCAAAGCCGTTAACAGAGACACGAAATTTACTAGAAGACAGCTTTCCTGAATTTACACAGTAGTTGTTAAAGGCATAGACAAATTGTGGTGTTTCTTCTTTACCATTTAAACCTTTAATACTTTCTGCAAAAACAGAATCTAAACCAAATCTATCTCGTTGGCTTGTCTGTTTAATCTGACTGCCGTAAAATCCTAATAATCCACTCGTTTTATAAACCTTGCTTGAATTACCAAATTGTCCACTAATTAAATCGTCTAATCGCTGCCGTAGTTGGGTATTATACCAAGTTTCATCGATGCGGTTGAAGATATAGAAAACGCGATCGCGTACTCCCCCATTCTTGCGCATTAATTCCAAAAGTTCTGTTTCTTCTTTTGTCATGTCACCCGCCGAAGCAGGTTTTAGCACACACACCACCGCCGAAGTATCAGGATGTTGAATTTTGGCATAAGTTAATTGTGCATCTTTCTCTACTGGTGCATCTATACCCGGCGTGTCAATAATTACATTACCATCTTTTAGTAGAGGATGATTACAGTAATATTCTATCCGCTTCAATACGGCACTATTACTACCACGACGGGCATATCCAGCAGCTTCTTTAAGGTTAGAAAAGTGAAATTGCTCCATTGAATATGTAGCATTATTCACCGTATTAATGCGATCGCGGTTGGCAATATATCCCTCTAGCAATAACATTAACGCCTTCGCCTGTTTTGCACGTTCTGATTTACTTTCGCCACCCTCCTGCTGAATAATAGTTTCACAACCTTGACGTAGCAAGTTAATTACCTCAGCTTGGTTAATATTAGTTACTGTCTTAAATCCTAGCTGCTGACACAAATAAACTGCTTGTTCTCGAATCTCTACTTCACTTAAAAACGTCAAAACAACACGTTCTTGATCTACTTCTGCATACTCGATTTTGCATTCTGTACCTGTAGCGTGTCCCTCTGCACTGTACAGTAATTCTCTCTCCAACAGTGCATTGATTAGCATTGATTTACCAGCACTAAATGCACCCGCAAACACAATCTCAAACTTTGGAGAAATCGCCTTACTTAGAGAAGTTTGTATAGGTGTAATATCTTGGGAACGTAGCGTGGGTTCTTGCTGTAAAAGTTGTAATATAGATTCAACCTGCTCTTTCAAATTTTGGCACTGAAGCGGTAAATCTGACATATTTAGCATCCTGATAATATTTATGTATATATTAGTAATATTTCTTGGGGCTATGGCTCAGTAAAATTTCTGATAAAATTAATGCTGCTTAGTTGCTGGATATTACCTAAACGACTAATTAAAGATTATTGACTAATGAAAAGTTTTGCGATCAGATTAAATAAAACCCCGTGATGATTTAAAACAAAGCTTAAAGAATTTTGTCAAACAGGAAGAGATTAAAGCAGAGTTTATATTAAGTGCCATTGGTAGCCTAGAAAAAGCAAAAATTCGCTTTGCTAATCAAGTCATTAGTACAGGCTTTAATAGAACTTTTGACAAACAAACAGGTTACCTAGAACTAGAAATTATCCTCAACCATTCATAAATATGGTTGGATTACAATCCAGTTCGGATAAGATTCAGGGCTATTTGATTAGACATAGGAGTGAAAAAGAATGTAGAGGCGTAGCAGTGCTACGTCTCTACAAGGGTTCTGGATTAACGCATATTTAATTTCACCAGATGTCTATTATCTATCCTCTCCGGAATGCATTGAGAATGATGATTATTAACTCGATTTTGGCAACCAATGGTTCCCATTAGATTGTCAAGCACTACACAAATATCGTAATTTTAAGTAAATCATCAGAAAACACTACATTGATTTCCTGTTACCAAGTAAAAAATTTGACAATTAATTTCTGATAGGACTTACGCATTGACAAAAAGAGCCGACTGGGAGTGTTTTCTAATGAGACAACGAGACAAAACTTATTGTTTAGGTTGACGCAAAGATAAGTCTGATTACGACGTTGGCGAGGGCAACCCATGCGCCTCGCCGTAGTCGGTGAGTTGCTTCTTACTGATGCTCAAAAAAGTATCTACTCAATTTTCAAGTTGAAAGGCAAGCGGGCGTAAACCCCCTGTGGATCGTTCATCTTTTGTAGAATCTCTACTTCCTGTTGCAGTTTCTGGAATTCAGCGGTAAGGGGATTAAATGGTTTGAGTTGCGCCCCCTCAATTCCTAAAGCAGTCCGCGCCTCTTCAGTTGCACGCCCAAAAAACCGTTCTCCGAAGTTGTTAGTGCGAGGATATTCTTGCACTTCCCAGTCTTCTCCTAGTTTCGCCTGCTTGGCAGCATATGCGATCGCAGTCTTCAAACCGCCAATTTCATCCACCAAACCAATTTCTTTGGCCGCCACACCCGACCAAACTCTTCCTTGGGCAATTTCTGCTACTTTTTGTTCTGGGAGTTTCCGACCTTGAGAAACTTTATTCAGAAACATATCATAAATGCGGTTAACACTGCGCTGATAAAGTGCCAACTCTTGGGGCGATTTCGGACGTGAAACTGTTTGACTATCAGCATAGCGTGCAGTTTTCACTGAATCCCAGGTGATGCCATTATCATTCGCCAGCTTTTGCCCATTGAATAGTAACCCAAATACACCTATTGAGCCTGTAATGGTATTTGGTTCGGCAAAAATGCGGTTAGAGTCGCTAGCAATCCAATAACCACCAGAGGCGGCGACATCACCCATTGAGACTACAACTGGTTTCGCCTCACGAGTTAATTTCAGTTCTCGCTGCATCACTTCAGCTGCGGTAGCACTACCACCAGGACTATTAATCCGTAATACAACAGCCTTCACATCCTTATCTTGTCGGAGTTTGTTGAAGATTTTGGCAAAGCGATCGCCTCCTATTTGCCCATCATCACCTTTACCATCGACAATCTCACCCTCAGCATAAACAACGGCAATTTGATTTTTTGAGTTCCGTTCTACACCGAAAGATTTGCCGGAAACTTCTGCGTAGCTATTCAAGCTAATTTGTCGGAATGTTTTGTCGTCTTTATTGCTATCTGTCAACTTTTTCAGGTCAGTTACAACTTCATCGGGGTATGCTACTCGATCAACTAAACCGCTAGTTTTGGCTTGTGTGGCTTCCAGTAGCGCCTGATTATCTGCGATCGCTTGCAACTGATTAGGTTCAATTTTCCGACTTGCGCCCACAGCAGTGCGCCACTCTCCCCAAACATCATCCAATAATTTCTGAGTTTGTTCCCGGTTTTCTGGACTCAATTTTGTGAGGATAAACGGTTCAACAGCTCCTTTAAATTTCCCCACCCGCACAACTTGAACACCAATGCCATATTTCTGCAATCCTCCTGCTAAAAACATCGATTGTGAACTCAAACCGTTGACTTCCATCATTCCCAGAGGATTAAGTACAATGGAATCTGCCACTGAACTGACGTAATATTCCTTTTTACTCCAATCACTGCCATAGGCCACAATCTTTTTCCCAGCAGCGCGAAACTCCTCCAACGCTTTCCGAATTTCTTTAAGGGAGGCATAGCCGACATTACTAACTTGGCTTGTGCTAGTTGCATCCAGGTAGATCCCGACAATTCGCGGATCGCGCCGCGCCTTTTCCAAAGTTTCCACAACTTTGCGGAGTGATATCCTTTCGTCATCCACACCTGATATTGTGTTTTGAAACAGTTCGCCTGAACTAGGTTCGCTATCAGTAATTTTCATCGACAAGTCAAAAACCAGCACTGACTTATCTTTCACATATGGTCCACTATCTTTAGAGGAGGTAGCAGCCATTATTAGCAAGAACAGTCCAGTGGTTCCTAGACCACCGAAAATAATTAGTCCTAGTAAGGTGCCAATTAAACTAGCAAAAGTTTGTTTGATAAAATTACGCATTAGTTATTAGTTATTGGGCATTGGTCATTGGGAATTGGTCATTGGTCACTGGTTATAACCAATAGAGGACAAAGGACTAATGACAAATGACAAAAGACTAATGCCCCATGCCCAATGCCCAATGACCTACTTAATTTATTCTATGCGCTGTAAACTGCCAGAGTGCTTTAACTGATACAAGGTGGCGTTGCCAGTGCAAAATAAGACTGTGGTGATTTCAGCGATTAATACTTCAGCGAGTTCCGCTACTGCTGTTTCTGATGTTGCTGCTGCTTGCAAAAAAGGCATTGCTAAACCAGCTATATCTGCTCCCAAGGCGATCGCTGCTGCAACATCCAATCCATGACGCAAACCTCCCGAAGCAATTAAGGGCACATATGGAGCGATCGCTCTAATAGTTGTAATGCACTCTGCCGTCGGTAAACCCCAATCGGCAAAAGTTCTCCCTAAGCGACGTTGCAAGGGATTTTCTGCCCGTTCACTTTCTACTTTTGCCCAAGAAGTACCCCCCGCACCCGCCACATCAATTGCTGCTACCCCAGCGGCGATCAGTTTCTCGGCGATCGCTGCTGAAATGCCGTTACCAACTTCCTTCGCAATCACTGGCACTGGCATTTTACTGCATAATTTATATATTTTGTCAAGCAAACCCCGAAAATTAGTATCACCTTTGGGTTGAATGCACTCTTGTAAAGGGTTAATGTGTAAAATAAGGGCATCAGCCTCTAGGATATCAACTACCCGCAAACATTCATCTAAGCCGTACTTATAGTTAAGTTGCACAGCGCCCAAGTTCGCAAATAGCAGAACATCGGGGGCATACTTGCGGACAGCAAAAGTATCAGCCACCTGGGGTTTTTCCACCGCTACCCGTTGGGAACCAACACCCATTGCAATTTTGTAGTATTGCGCCACTTCGGCCAAACGTTGGTTAATGATTGCGGCTTGTTCTGTTCCGCCAGTCATGGAAGAAATTAACAAGGGTGCGCCAAGGTGTTTCCCCAGGAAAGTTGTACTGATATCAATATCGTCGAGGTTTAATTCGGGTAAGCAAAAATGGGTGAAGCGATAGCGTTCTAGTCCATTGGTGATTTGATCACACTGAACATCCTCCTCTAAACAGATCCGAATGTGATCGGCTTTGCGATTCTGAGTTTGTGCAGAGATATTGGTAGGGGCGTTCACTGGTGGGTATGGCTAAAAGTATTTGCGATCGCTATTGTTACATTGTCTGCAATCGTCTTTTTACAACAATATTTATTTTCGCTATCTTTAGTCAGCTCGTACTGTAACAGTAGTTGGCAATTCTCAGGCGGTGTCGCTCAAGATAAGTACAGAAATTCTTCGCCTGCTTACCCAAAAATCGGTAAACAAAGCCTGGGCTGCCTTTGCTTGCCCTTGCCACAATAGGGTTTCGGCTTTTTAGAGCCGTTTGACGGAACCACCAACAATGCAAGAGATTTTCTTTATCGTTAAAACCAGTCTAAAATTCCCCACCAATGGATAGGCGATGTCTACGACGAACTTCTCTACGAGACGCCTAAGGAACGCTTACGCAAATTCTTTGACTAAATTCCATACTCCCTGAACTTTATAGCAATCCTAAATGAGTCGTAAAAATCTCCGATTCCTCTCTGCGCTACGGGCAGTTTGCTCAAGTCGGAAACCCGCCCATGCAACTGCCCTCCTCTGCGCCTCTGCGGTTAATTTATTTTTACAAATGATTTAGGACTGCTATATTAATAATCAATAATTAGCACATGCAACTATTGATTATTAACAAAGTTCTATATCTGATTTGTTTAGCAGTTTCGCACTCCTGATTAATCCAAACTCCAGTAACGACTGAGGATTATTCAGTTTAAAAGTATATTTATATAGTAAAATAGCGATGCAATTTTACTATTACTCTTGTTTTTAGAGTTTCCAATTCCGTTTTAAAAATTTTTTCACATCAAGTTATTTTTTACAATCGCAGTTGTTATATAAAATATAACAGTAACTAGGAAAGTGAATCATGCCAGTACTTCGTATCCTTCATTTAGCTGGGTCTGCATCCAATGATTTTTATTGTGAATTGTCACGTAACTACGCCCAAAGCTGTATAATGGCTACGGCAAATCCATCGCTCTATGACTTTCTGATTGCATACATCACACCTGATGGTCAATGGCGATTTCCTTCCTCCCTCAGTCCTGAAGATATTGGTGTCGCCAAACCGGTTTCTCTGTTAGATGCCATACAGTTTATAACAGCGCAAAACATTGACGTTATGTTGCCACAAATGTTTTGTCTCCCTGGAATGACTGAGTACCGCGCACTATTCGACCTGCTTAAGATCCCTTACATAGGCAATACTGCGGATGTCATGGCATTAACGGCTCACAAAGCCAGAACCAAAGCAATTGTCGCAGCAGCAGGGGTGAAAGTGCCTTCTGGAGAACTGCTCCGCCAAGGAGACGTTCCGACAATTACACCTCCAGCAGTCATCAAACCCGCAAATGCCGACAACTCTTTAGGGGTGTCCTTAGTTAAAGAAAAGAGTGAGTATGAGGCTGCCTTGAAGAAAGCATTTGAATTTGCAGATGAGGTGATCGTAGAAACATTCATTGAAGCCGGTCGAGAAGTCAGATGCGGTGCCATTGTCAAAGATGGAGAGCTAATCGGTTTACCCCTTGAAGAGTATCAAATAGACCCCCAAAACAGACCCATCCGCAGCTATACTGACAAATTCAAAATACCCATCGAGGGTGACTTGGCTTCAACTGCTAAAAATTATGTCCCAGGTTGGATTGTAGATATTAATGACCCAATCACGCAAAAGGTTCAGCAAGAAGTTAAGAAGTGTCATTTGGCTTTGGGCTGTCGCCATTATAGTTTATTTGACTTTCGGATCGACCCACAGGGACAACCTTGGTTTTTAGAAGCCGGATTGTTTTGTATTTTTGACCACAAAGCGGTGATTTCCTGTACGGCGAACAGATTGGGAATTCCTTTAGATGAGTTATTTATGACGATGATCAATCAAGCGTTGAGCATGAACTGATTTGTGGAAAATCACCTTTTTAGCTTTCTTCTAACTTGGAAGAAGCTAATAAGCATTTAACGCAACATATTGCTTATTTCCTTTATTTTTATCTAGCGACGCCACTTAATCATTAACTTGTCACAATTACAACTATGAGAGAGCAGATTTTTGCAATATTCCAAAACTTGGGCACTCTTGCATTACTGGCGATCGCATTTCCCTTTAACTGCACCCTGGTACTCGCATCGTTGCTGTGGAATTTTTTCAGCCGACTGTTCAGCAAGCAAGTGGTTTTGAACGAAAATCCGAAAAATATCTTGATCGGTGGTGGTAGAATGACCAAAACCCTTCAGCTAGCGCGATCATTTCACGCTGCTGGGCATCGAGTCATTTTATTTGATCTCCACCAATACTGGTTCAGTGGTTATCGATTTTCTAACTCTGTGGCTGGCTTTTACACAGTTCCTGACTCGCAAGAAGACAAAGACGGCTATATTCAAGCCGTGCAGGCGATCGCTAAAAAGGAAAACATAGACTTTTTTGTCCCGGTAGGCATTTTTGCAGCCAGCTACTTTGACTTCGAGCGCAAGCCAGTGTTATCAGGCTATTGTGAGAATTTCCACTTCGATGCTGATACAATGAGTATACTGGATAACAAGTTTACCTTTGCAGAAATTGCACGCTCACTCTCGCTATCTGTCGCGAAAACCTTCTTAATTACAGATCCTGAACAAGTTTTTAAATTCGACTTTTCTAACGAAAAGCGCAAGTACATTCTCAAAACTATTGTCTATGACTCTGTTTTACGCTTAGATTTGACTAAGCTACCAATGGATTCTCCTGAAGAAATGGCACTTCATGTCAAAAGTAAGCCAATTAGTCAAGATACCCCTTGGATATTGCAAGAGTTTATTCCCGGAACAGAATACTGTACTCATAGTACAGTGAGAAATGGTGAATTAACGGTACACTGCTGCTGTAAATCATCTGCTTTTCAAGTCAATTACGAAAACGTTGATCACCCAGAAATTCAAGAGTGGGTGAGTCATTTTGTTAAAGAATTACAACTAACTGGACAAATTTCTTTTGACTTCATTCAGGCGGAAGATGGAACAATTTATGCGATCGAGTGCAACGCTCGCGCTCACTCTGCAATTACAATGTATTACAACCATCCAGGTTTAGCGGATGCCTATCTCAATCAAGAGCCTCTGGCTGAACCTCTACAACCCCTGAGTGATAGTAAGCCTACTTATTGGCTTTATCACGAACTTTGGAGACTTAATGAAATTAGATCGTTTAAGCAGTTGCAAAAGTGGTTTAAAAATATTTGGCGAGGAAAAGATGCAATATTTGAAGTTAACGACCCACTACCGTTCTTAATGGTACATCACTGGCACATTCCTTTACTGTTACTCGATAGTTTGCGCTCCTTAAGAACTTGGGTGAGGATTGATTTTTGCATCGGGAAACTCATCCAGTTTGGAGAAGACGTAAAATATAGAACCTCTACCTCTATAACCCCTAAGTAATAGTAAACCTAGTTATCGGCTTGGTCACGAATAGAGACTTAATAGACCTCTCCTAAAATTAAATTTGCGTAAAGATAGAATATAAAATTTTATCTTTATAAATACTAATATTTATCTTATATAGTTTCTGCGGATTGTATAGCATAATAAATCATGTTCCCGCTCAAAATTTAAAAATCCTATTTTTTCTCTCTAAACTATCATCAACTATGCCAAACCCTGATTGCTACGTTGAATGAAGACATATAGTTAACTTTTAAAACCCTTGTACAGACTGAGTTATAAAATTCTGGACAAGTCTAATGAAATTAGCTCGTTAAAGCAGTTGCAATTATTGATTTAAAAATATTTTGCGAGGAAAGGATGCAATCTTTGAAGTTAACAACCTACTACCGTTATTAATGGTATATCACTGGCACATTCCTTTACTATTACTCGATAATTTGCGCTCGTTACAAGGTTGGGTAAGGATTGATTTCAACATCGGGAAACTCGTGCAGTTTGGAGAATGAGTTTGCTTGCCATCTTTCGCTTTGCTCCCCAGGTTAAATACCATTCGATAAAGCAAACTAAGGAGTGTTCATCCCAGATTGCTTGGAATGCGCTCGGAAATGCTGTATTTTTAATAATGAGGTAAATGTTGCATTTTGGAAGCATGACAGCATCACTATGTCAATTCATCTGGTCACGGCCAACGACAATTTGTTGGCTTTTCTTGGATTCATCTGTGGGGACAACACATTGCTTCAAGGGCAAGTTTACTTGCGCTCAGAGAAGCGAACCAAAAATGGAGAGGCGATCGCTTGTTGCAATTGCATCGTCAAAGATGATTCCCAGTCCCGTGTAAGTGTTCGGTGTCAATTCGAGACGGCTTGAGGAGCATATATGCGAGTGGAGGAAAGCATGGAAGTAAGGTCAGGCTCGTATCTGCTTGTCTCCTTAACCTTTTCCGATCCACCAGCGAATGATTCCACTATTATGTAACAATTATAATTATGAGAAAGCATATTTTTGTAGTGTTCCAAAACTTGGGCACTCTTGTATTACTAGCGATCGCATTTCCCTTAAACTGCATCGTCGTCTTAACATCGCTACTGTGGAACTTTCTTAAGCAACCATTCAGTAAGTCAACTGTTGTTAACCCCAATTCCAAAAATATCTTGATTGCTGGCGCTAGAATGACTAAAACCCTTCAGCTAGCGCGTTCATTTCATGCAGCAGGGCATCGGGTTATTATAATTGACATTGAAAAATTTTGGTCAAGTGGTAATAAATATTCCAACTCCGTTGCAGGCTTTTATACCGTTCCTGATCCAAGCAAAGACTTAGAAGGCTACGTTGAAACCCTACACGCGATCGCCAAAAAAGAAAAGATCGACTTTTTTATCCCGGTAGCGATTTTTTCCGTCATCCATTACGATCACGGCAAGCCACCATTACCAGAGTTTTGTGAGTTTTTCCACTTCGATGCTGATGTCACAAAGCTCCTGGATGACAAGTTTGCCTTTGCTGAAACAGCGCGATCGTTCGGTTTATCTGTCCCCAAATCCTTCAAAATTACTGATCCCGAACAAGTGATCAACTTTGACTTTTCTCAGGAGAAGTGCAAATACATTCTTAAAAGCATCCCCTACGATCAAATACGTCGCTTAAATCTCACCAAGCTACCTTGCGATACAGAATTACAAACAGCAGCATTTGTCAAGAGTCTGCCCATCAGTGAGGAGAATCCTTGGATTATGCAGGAATTCATCCCTGGAAAGGAATACTGCACTCACACTACCGCACGAGATGGAGAGTCAAGAATGTACTGCTGCTGTGAGTCATCCGCCTTTCAAGTCAACTACGAAAACGTTGATCAGCTAGAAATTATGCAATGGGCGAGTCATTTTACCAAAGAACTGGGAAAAACCGGGCAACTTTCCTTTGACTTCATCCAGGCAGAAGACGGAACTGTTTACGCGATTGAGTGTAACCCCCGGACTCACTCCGCCATTACTATGTTTTACAATCATCCAGGAGTAGCGGATGCCTATCTTGGTAAAGAGCCTCTGGCTGAATCTTTGCAGCCTCTTGGTGATAGTAAGCCAACCTATTGGCTGTACCACGAAGTTTGGCGGCTGAATGAGATTAGATCGTTTAAGCAACTGCAAACCTGGGTAAGAAACATCAGGCGGGGGAAAGAAGCAATTTTTGAGGTGGGTGATCCCTTACCCTTCCTGATAGTACATCATTGGCAGATTCCCTTACTGATTCTCGACAATTTACGAAGACTCAAAGGTTGGATAAGAATAGACTTTAATATGGGCGAACTTATAGAGTGATACCAATCCGCATTCTAAAACGTAATATTGGTAAAATGAAAAACTATAGGAATCCGATTTGATTGATGAAAAAATCTAAGTATGTGTAGGGGAGCCAGCCTTGTAACAGCGGGTTTCCCGACTTGAGCGGACTGGCGTTGTGTTATCGCCCTTGAGTACGGCACCCAAATCATCGGAAAGGGGGAAAATTCAAAGTCTCTTTCCTAGAAGGAGAGAGATTTAGAAGAGGTTTTCCAGATACTGTGAAAAGTCAGACTTATTATTAGGCGACAAGGGGACGAGCAGCGATGCCTACGGCGGGCTACGCCTACGCCAAGCAATGGGCATCATTTACGGTGCAATGATGCCTACTTGTTGCTTGTTACGCCGTCTGGGTAACAAGCTCTTTTTCTGTTTTTCTTGGAAACTGCTGGCTTGTTTCAGGACTGGAATACACTGGTTAATCATCCATATTAAAACCTTGATTGGTGAGTCTCCTTGCTGAAGGCGGAATCCCTTGTAAAGACGCGATTGATCGCATCTCGTAAGCGTCTCCTAAATATATCGCGTCCGATATTTCCGCAATCCAGGGAATGCGTAGGCGTAGCCCGTCGCAGACATCGCCCCTAATAAAACAGATATTGTAAACACAATGGGAATGCGCTCGTTTTTGCGATCGCCGTGATGAGTTAATTAAAAGACTTCCAAATAAAAAAATATCCCAAAACTGACGCAAAAATCTTCTCTATTTCTCCTCTCTCTGCGTTCTCTGCGTCTCTGCGGTTAGTTTATTTGGATAATTTATTTCTTGGAAATCCCTAACGCTCTCCTAAGAGTGATGGAAAAGCGTTAATTGTAATAAGTAGCAATTACAGCAGTCAAAGGGATTAGTTTATTTACCAGCTTCATCCATCTTTAGCCAGTTAGCAAAGTTTTTCGCAGCAGATAAAATTCTTTAGGAAAAGGAAATTTATATACTGTAAGTTCTTTAGTAAGTGTTACAGACAAGGAAAACTGCTTCTATTGTGCAGTTACAGCGTATTTCAGGTAAATGAAGTACACGGGTAGGGGCACAACAATGTTGTGTCCTTACGATAATCTGTACCTCACGCCTGTTGCAATCTGCTGTATTTCAATGAATTAAACAATAGTTATTATTATTAGAGTTATATACTCATGCCAACCGAACTCAAAAATATACAAACTAAAAATCTAATTTCAATAGGTTTGCTAGTTTTCGTTCCTATTGCTATTGTGGCAGAAAAGTTAGAATGGGATGCATTAACGGTGTTTGGACTTTCAGCACTTGCAATTATTCCGTTAGCAGTTTGGCTGAGTAAAGCCACAGAAGAGATTGCTGTGGTTTTAGGGCCTTCTATCGGAGGCTTGTTAAATGCAGTCTTCGGTAATGCAACTGAGCTAATTATTGGTCTAGTAGCTCTCAAAGCAGGCTTGGTAGATATTGTTAAAGCCAGCATTACTGGGACAATTATCAGTAATTTACTGCTGGTAATGGGGCTATCTATGTTGCTGGGAGGATTACGCTATAAAGAGCAGACTTTTCAGCCAATGGCAGCGCGAGTCAATGGCTCGACAATGACACTAGCAGTGACTGCAATTGTCCTGCCTGCAATGGTGATCACTACATCTAATGTGGTCGAGCAAAGCGCTATTACTAATCTGTCGATTTTTGTAGCAGTTATTTTAATTGTAGTTTATGGTTTTACGCTGTTATTCTCCTTGAAGACTCACAGCTACCTCTACGATGTTGGGGTTGTAGAACTAGAAGGTGTTTCTGAAGACGAGGCCGTCACAGAGCAAGATAAACATTCAAAGCCAAACTTGAGCCTTTGGGTTGGTATTTTGCTTGTGGCAACGATTGGTATAGCTTTCGTGTCTGAGATTTTTGTCGGTGCAGTTGAAGAGGCAACAAAAGGACTAGGATTGACACCTTTGTTTACCGGAGTAATTTTATTACCACTAGTTGGAGGTGCAGCCGAATATGTAACTGCTGTCCGAGTAGCGATTAAGAACAATATGGATTTGTCAGTATCTGTAGCAATGGGATCGAGTCTACTAGTTGCTTTGTTGGTTGCGCCGCTCCTTGTACTAGTTGGGCAGGTAATTGGACAACCAATGGATCTAAACTTTAACTTGTTTGAGGTTGTTGCAGTGATCATTGCAGTGGTTATTGCCAACTTAATTAGTTTGGATGGTCGCTCTAACTGGTTAGAGGGGATGTTGCTGCTAGCAACCTATGCTATACTGGGTGCTGCCTTCTACTTCCATCCAGTTTGAGCGCTAATCGGGCAATGGTGCTGTTATGCCGTTAATTATATCTGGCTGATTATTAAACGCTTTTTGGAGATGAAAGCGAAATCAAACTCTATTGACGGGTATAACGATGTTTCACCCCAATCGGGAAATATTCAAAATCACCCATTGGGGCTAATGTAACTTGTGGTGTTTGATATTCTGCGGGAACATAATTAGCAAACTCGCTATTTAAGCGGAGCAGTTGTGAAAGAATAGAAGATGCGATCGCTTCTCTTCGATCTTCACTACCCTCTACCCCTACTGCTAACTCCACAACCACCGATAAAAATCGATTTTTGTCTGCATCTTCCTGCACCTGCAATACAAATTTACCTGTCACCCATTCTTGAATTATTGGTTGCTCTAATCCCACAGTCACATTTTCTGGATAGATGTTTGCACCAAAGTAGGAAACTGTAAAATTAGAACGACCGAAGACATAAACGAAAGGTAACTGATGAATACCTCTAGGTGATTGTTGAGTGTTAGAACGGAGATTTTCGAGCGGGTTAAATCCCCATTCTGCTAAAAATTGCAGCATGGCATCATAACTAATTATTCCGCCAGTATCCAAAATGTCATAACGCACTAAGGGAATACCGTTATCTCCAGAAAACAGCAATCCGCCATCGTGAACTTCAAAAAAGCGACTGCAAGGATCATACTGTACTAGTGTGGGTAAACGCGATTCCCCAAATAAAGCTCTAGCTGCATCAGGATTTTTTGCCAAAAAACGGCGAATGCAGATACTTAACGGTGTTTCATTACCCAAAACTCCCGCATCCGCAGTGCCGTAGAGTGATGCAAAATCAGAGCAAGGATTTTGTGAACCAACTCTTTCGCCAACTAAACTCCGCCATTCTTCACTAAATACTTCTCCCGCCATCACTAACTTAATCTGATATTGCTGCCACTCCACACCACGGGCGATACCAGTATCAATCACATCTTTTAAAAATGGCGGGTATCCCAACAGCACCACTTGCTCAAATGCTGAACCTAGTTCTTGGACAACTCGCAAGATTTCTTCTTTGTTATTACCAGGAGTAATTACAGTAATGGGATAACCTTTGCTAGCAAGATAACGACAGCAATTAGTAGTAAATATTCCACCTACCCAAGTGCCCAAAGTGAAACAAATCACTGCTAGGGTACGTCGAGTATCTGCATGAAAACTATCGTGAAAAATCTGTTCAAAGCGTGTGGCGATTTGGAGTTCATCTGTGAAAAAACGGGGCCAAAATGTCGGTTTTCCACTAGAACCTGATGAAGCAGCTATCATGTCACACGCTTGGAGTTGCCCGTTGCGGCACAAGTCAGCTAAAGGATAACGCAGTATATAATTTTGTTTAGCGATCGCTGGGAGTTTTTGAAACTCCTCTAAGGTTTGAATAGTCGCGGGATTAATTTCCCTTTCTGCTAAAAAAGCCTTGTAGGCTGGTACATTAGCCGCCACATCGTGAAATAAACTCAAAGCTGTCGAAGTTTGAGTGTTGAGATGCCGTTGCAGTAGCGTTTCTAAGGGGGTAGACAAAAAATCTTCAAATGCTTTAATTGCCCGCTGTTGTTGTGATTTGCAGTTCATGACGCTTGTTGTTTATCCTGAAGTAGAACCAACACCGTTACTTGCTGCCAGTATTTTAGCTGTTATCTAATACCTTCAAAACTCCAGTAATTCTTAACAACACGGATTTCATATAGGAACACCCTACTTTTAACATTTCCTAAAATATCCGAAAATGAGGGTATGCACGTCGTAGTCAATCAATAAAACCTTAACTTATCCTTCAGCACCATGCAGCTCTATTGCAGTCAACAACACACAAATAATGGTAGTAACCGCTTTTGTATCCATTGTGGTGAGCCATTACCTCTTGCTGTGGGACAGGTGGTGGATAATCGCTATCAAATTATCCGTCATTTAGGGCAGGGCGGCTTTGGACGCACCTATTTGGCACAGGATAGAAGTAAATCCCATCAAACATGTGTGCTGAAGGAATTTGCACCCCAAGTACAAGAACAGCAAGATTTACAAAAAGCTAAAGAGTTATTTGAGCGAGAAGCAAATGTTCTGAAAAAACTCCAGCATCCACAGATTCCGCATTTTCACGCCTCGTTACAAGTGAAGATAGGCACTAAAGATTTTTTCTTTTTAGTACAAGATTATGTGGATGGTGACAATTACTACCAATTATTAGAACAGCGTCAGAGTCAAGGAAAGACCTTCAGTGAAGAGGAAGTAATCACCCTACTGCAACAGATTTTACCTGTGTTATCCTACATCCACTCACAAGATGTGGTTCACCGTGATATCACTCCTGATAATCTGATTTGGCGGCGTTCTGATCATCTGCCAGTGCTGATTGATTTTGGTGGTGTCAAGCAATTGCCAGCTTATCAAGGTTTTTGGCAGACTAGGTTGGTTGGAAATAACACTTTGCTGGGTAAAAAGGGCTACGCTCCAGAAGAACAGCTACGGCAGGGGAAAGTATTTCTAAGTAGTGATTTATATTCTTTGGCGGTAACATCATTGGTGTTGCTCACAGGGAAAGAACCGCAAAAATTATACGACAGCTATCAGGGAATTTGGGGATGGGCAAAGGAAATTCAAGTTAGTCCGCAACTGGAAGCGGTGTTAAAAAAGATGCTGGCTTATAAACCGAGCGATCGCTATCAACGAGCCGAGCAAATCCTCAAAGATTTACCATCGCCAACTGCTACTAAACCCACAGGTAATTATATTAGCGCCAAGATTAAGACGATGGTAGTTGCTCCGGGAAGACAACGTGCCAGTGCTGTTGTGAGTGGATTCCAGAGCAAAACCCAAGTGATCGCTAAACCGATATCTTGGCCTGTTTGGATTCGCCCTTTTGTGATCAGTTTAGGGGGAACAGCTTTAGTTGGATTAACTTTGGCGGTGGGGAATGCAGTCATTCGCAGCGTATCTTCAATCACTATCCCATCAATTTCATTACCGCAAATTCCACAATTCCCAAATCCGAGTAGTAAACCAGTCAGCGACAAAGGAAAAAATAGTGATCTCCAGGAAATTGTCAGTCGTCGCCAACAGCTAGAAATTACTGAAGGATTTTTTATTCCCTTCGTAGATAATTTATTTTATACAAAAAAACCAGAATTAAAGGGACGTAGCCTCACATCTAAACCTGAAGACACTGGTTTACGAGATGAATGGTCTGGTATCGCTGACGATTTATTGAATAAACTAGAACAGGCTAACCTCAGTACAGAATCTCGTCGAAAACTGGGTAAATATACTGCACAAAATTACGAAACATGGAGACGACAAGCACGATCGGGGCAATTCGGGAACTATACAATTAATCAACTTAACAAAGAGACAAATGAAAAATTTGATCGGTTGTTTCCTGGTCAGCAGCGTGGGAAACTGAATCAACAGACTTTTGGTCAAATTTGGTATGCGATCGCAGCTGATCAAGTCAGTAAAGTACAAAAATAGAGTTAGGAGTTATAAGTGATGAATTATGAATTAACTTCTAACTGCTCATTTTCCTATGAATTCAATCTATTGTTCTAAAGGACATGAAAATTCCCCAGGTAGTCGCTTTTGTCTCCAGTGTGGTGAAAAATTGTTGGATACGCCCATGAGTTATAGTATCCAACCGGGACTAACTTTAGGCGATCGCTATATAATTGTGCGTCAAATAGGCCAAGGTGGCTTTGGACGGACTTATTTAGCTGAAGATATCAACCGTTTCCGCGAACTTTGTGTTTTAAAAGAATTTTCCCCCCAAGTTCAAACCGCTTACATTGTCCAAAAAGCTGAAGAACTGTTTGAGAGAGAAGCGAGTGTTCTCTATAAACTGCAACATCCCCAAATTCCCCGCTTCCGGGAACTGCTTCGCATGAACTTAGGGGGCAAAGAATATCTGTTTTTGGTGCAAGATTATGTCGAAGGGGAAACTTACAACTCGTTGTTAAATGCCCGGATACAGCAGGGTTTGCGTTTTACAGAGGCGGAAGTACGCCAATTGTTGCTTTCAATTTTGCCAGTGTTGGAATACATCCACTCACTAGGAGTAATTCATCGAGATATTTCTCCAGATAATTTAATGCTTCGCACTGTTGACAAACTGCCAGTGTTAATTGATTTTGGCGGTGTCAAACAAGTAGTAGCAACGGTTGCTTCCGAATATTACCAACCCGGCGTAGTTGCATCTTCCCCGTCACCAACCCTATTGGGTAAAGTAGGATTTGCTCCCCCAGAACAGATGCAAACTGGGTTAGTGTCTCCCCACAGCGACTTGTATGCAATGGCTGCAACAATGCTGGTTTTATTGACAGGGAAACAACCCCAAGAATTAATTGATAACTACAATCTTACCTGGCAGTGGCGACGGGAAGTAAGCCTGAGTCCGATTTTGGCACAGGTATTAGATAAAATGCTATCTACCAGACCAAGCGATCGCTATCAATCAGCCCGTCAAGTACTCCAAACCCTCAACCCGCCCTCAGCTAACTTTCCCCCAACTCAATATCCCACTGCACCAGAACCCACATCCGCCACTGTCGCCATC
>NZ_CALMFY010000061.1 GCF_937863485.1 uncultured Nostoc sp.
ATGATCCTTCCCTACGACTGCTGTCTATTCTCTCTTATTTCCCGACAAGTCTAATCTAGCTTTTCTCAAACCTCAGTAAAGCTTTGCACAGTTCAAAATAATAAAGTAAAACTTTTTGAATCTCACAAATAATTTATTGTATTTTATAAGTAAGAGTCCAATTAATCTTTAATATAAGGAACACTTGGTAATAGTTGTATATTACTATAGGTAAAATCTGCTGTATCAGTTAGTTTTCTTTTTTGAAAGTCTTGGGTCACTTGATGTGTTAGCACGTAGTAACCAGCAGTTTTTACATAAGTATCTTTCGACTCTTCCACTCCCATGACTTGTTTAGTCTGAGGTTGTTGGAAAGTTGATTGATATCTAATTGCTAAATAACCTTCTGATGTTTTCTCTGAGTCCAACACATCGACGCTAACGGCAGTATTCCCAAGAAGACGATTGACTTGCGTAAGTTGATTGTGAGATATTTTATACCGAGCCTCTGTTTTCTCTCCTTGCTCAAAAATCTCTGTGACTCCGGTATTATCAGTAGCAATAAGTTTAAAAGTACTATTCTTATGTTGTTCACTAAATGGAACTCGTCGGTGATGAGTAAGTATGGTCTGTAAAGAAACTTCCACGAGTTGACGTGCTTCTTCCTCATTAATACCAGTTACTTTTAAACTTATATCTGGTTTTACAAGAACGTTTCCTCGGTAGTATTTTTTGTTATGCTTTAGTTCTACTACTGCTGTATAACCTGGAAATTGAGGGTTCCAAGTGTAACGGTTTTCGTATGCTTTGCGAAAAATATCAAGTGCAGAAATATCTGGGGTTAAGGAATTACCTGTGTTATCTGACAAAAGAATGCTATTAGAGGCAAGCACTTGAGTCTTTATTTGAGTTACGAAAGCTAAACTCACTAAAGCTACACTTATAGAAAAACCTAAATGCCAGACTTTGTATTTTGATGCTTTTTTCATCATATTTACCTTAACGAGTCAAACTCTCAACTTTGTTAAATATAATGTTTTTACCACTGTACCTTTATCAAATCAATTTTTAAAAACTTTCCAATAATCTTTATTCCGCAAATTATTTAGTAGTCTCTTGAATGATATCATAAAGCATAACAGAAATATACGTATTGATGAAATTATAAATATAAATCTTTTTCCCAAACTAAAATCGGGGTTTTTGTGTAGAAAGCCTCATTGATTCAATAGCAGAAAATTACAAAATACTATAATGTCTTAAATCTTGTATTCCAGCGTCAGTGACTAAACTTATGCACTCATGCGTATAGGCATGAGTTTAGTCATTAATTTTGGAGAAGTTAAAGTAGATAGTACTTAAAGTTTCCAAAAGGGTTGTACTGGAAATAAAAATATAACCCATTTTTTACCATGTTTTATGTGGAAAGTCAACTGATCTCGAAGGAAAACCCAGAGCAAACGCATCTAAATCTTGACGAGCCTGAATCAGAGTCGGATTTAGCAAAACTCTTATCAAATAGGGATTTCAGGAAATTGTTGTTCAGGCGTAAGATTAGGAGTAGAAGTTGAAGGTGGAAGAAGTTGTAAAGGTCGAGACAATTATTGGGGTTGTAGTGTTGGCAGCGGGGTAGTCGAAGACGGTTGGATATCTTTGGAGATGACTTGTGGAATTGTCAGAGGACGTGCTGAAACCTCTGCTTTTAAAGGTCTTAGGTTTTGTACATCAGTAGGGTTTGAGACGCGCTAACCCTGGCTATCTCTGATAGCGTTTTGTGTTTAATTTCTGAAATCATTCGTACATGAAGATATTTAAACGCTTCAAAACTTCTGACTTCTGGAAACAGCTTTCTATAACATTCACAGTAATCATCTACAAATTTTATAATTTCGCCAGACTTTCTTCCCCAAAATATAGTCCAGCAAAGAGTTTACGATACTTTAACCTATTATTCTCTCATGAGAGTGATGGAAGAGCGCTATAGATCTCATCTCTTGTCTGTGCAATGCCAAATCGTCTAATTTTTCTAAACGAAATGTGCATCTGCCGCATTGAATGCTAGCTTAATCATTTGATGGGGATATACATTGCCGGATATATGATTCCGAGGCACTCTAGCGATTAAAGTTTGTTCTCCCACCTTAACCCAAATACTACAAATCCCAATACCATTTAAAACTCTTTCTATTAACCCTTCAAGAATTACTGACCAAGGTTTATGCAATATTGAAGAACTTACATCGTAAAGATTGAAAGTATCGCCAGATAAACAACATACGGTAATTGGCTTTGTGACTTCCCCAGGATATAAAAACTCTATCCCGTTTGCAAGTTTGATAAAATTTCCACGGCTACTCCGTTCTATCCGACACGGAATAATATTATCTATCCCTACCAGTCTTGCAAGCTGTTCGTTAGCTGGTCGGCGGATGATGGTTTCTAAGTTATCATCCTGTACAATACAGCCGTCAAATAAAGCGATCGCTCTATCAGCAAAATGCAGTATATCTGTAAAATTATGACTGACTAATATGACTGCTGATCCCCTAGCTTGGGCCCATTGTCTAATTTTCTCGATTATCTCGGCACGTATTCCCACATCTAAAGAGGCAGAAGGCTCATCCAAAAGTAGTAATTCTGAATTAGCAACTAACCCGCAGGCAATACAAACCCGCTTTGCTTCACCACCGGACAAAGAACGAGCTGACTGATTTGCCAGGTGTTCACAACCAAAAGTTACAAGTGCAGTATGTACCGCTTGCTTAATCTTGTGTGTTGGTGTTCCGCGAAACTTTAATACCTTGGCAACATTATTAAAAACAGTGTCATCCAGTAGTAATGTTTCCTGAAATACCAGAGCAGAACGACGACGCAACAATGTTTTATTAGTGTTGTGGACATCTTGTCCAAATAATTGCATCTCACCACGGTAAGGTTGCAAGAGATTGATTGTTCTTAACAAAGTGCTTTTACCAGAACCATTGGGGCCAATTATTGCGACAAGTTCTCCTGGACGAACTGCAAAATTTTCAATCGACAGGATCTTTTTACGTATTTTGCTATTTACACTAACCTGTCGCATATTTAGGACATACTCATTAGTACTCATAGAATTTTCCTCTCATGCTGTAGGATAGTTAGCAATACGATAACAGTGTATGTGATGATCAGGAGAATGTATGCGATTGCCATTGCAACATCATAATTTCCTTTCCCTACCTCGGTAACGATCGCTGTTGTCAAAACTCTTGTCTGTCCCTTGATATTGCCGCCCACCATCATAGATGCACCAACTTCCGAGATGACGCGACCAAAACCGGCGATCACAGCAGCCATTAATCCTAAACGTGCTTCCTTGATCAACAACAAGTTTGCTTGCCACTGTGTCGCCCCCATTGACAACAGTTGCCAGCGTAGTTTCGGATTAATACTAATAATTGCTGTAAAACTGAAGCCAACTACAATTGGAAAAGCAATGATTGCTTGGGCGACAATCATAGCTGTGGGTGTATAAATCAAATCAAGATTTCCTAACGGTCCAGACCGCCATAAAAATATACTGACCACTAAGCCGATTACAACGGGTGGCAATCCCATCCCAAAGTTAATCAAACTATTCAGAATCTGCTTGCCGGCGAAATTCACTAATGCCAGCCACATTCCTAATGGTAGCCCCAGTAAAACGCTAATAGCTGTAGCTGTTCCAGATACGAACAATGTCATTGTCATGACTTGGAAAACGTCACTATCGCCACTGATTAATAGCTCAAAAGCTTTCACAGCTCCTTCGATGATTGTATTCACAATTTATTGCCCTGACAATCTAATTGCTGCTATCAAAGCCCAGATATCTATACTCAGGTAAGTAGCAGAATATGCGGGATTAGTTGAGGTTATCTGCCTAAATGCTACACATTTGCTGCGAGATCCTATGTCTAAGCTAAAGCAGAAAGATTCGTGTTTGTGGTTAGAACTGCAATGGCTTGCAACACAATAATAAGAACACTTGCTATAAAAACCCGACTTTGCGTGCAACTACAAAAATCATCACCAAAATGATCGTCGCGCCATCTTCGAGTAGATGGCGTTTGGTAAAAAAGATTTGGGTTTACCTCCGTTGCTTAGGAAAGGCTATAGTAATTTATTTCCAGGCTTCCTCTGAATGTTTCTCGTAATCATTGTAAGCATTCACCAAACCCTTGAGTACTTCGGCTGTAGTCTCAAAAAGAGCCTGAGCCTTTGGATCTTCGATTTTACTAACATCTTCACGCAAGTGTGTAATGAGATCGTTTAACTTACCTTTGATTTTCGCTGTATGTTGTTGTGGGTTGGTTTCGGGAGAGTTTTGTTGGATAGCCATGAGCTTACTCCTGAGATAAAAAAGAATAACTTCTACTATGTTCAATTCTAAGAATACTTTGGCTCATTGTCTGATACTCAAGTTACTTTAAAAGCCATAATCTTTCTCCGTTTTACCGTCATCAACATAAAAGAGAGGTTGTTTGAACTCTTTTTTACCGTGGGCTGCAATCAGTGTCTGTCCTTCAAGAGATAAAACATAATTAATAAACGCTTTAGCTCCTGCACTATTCACTCTGGGGAATTTCTGAGAATTTACTTCCATGACATGGTAGAGATTTAACAGTTTCTTGTCTCCTTGCACCAGTATTGGCAAAGACAGGTTTTTATTTTGAAATATATATGTCGCCCGATCTGCTAAGGTATATCCCCGTTTTTGATTAGCAACTTGCAAAGTTTCTGCCATCCCTGAACCTGTTTGCTGATACCAACTACCAGATGGTGTGAGATTTGCTTGTGTCCATAAATCCTTCTCTAGCTTATTAGTACCTGAGTCATCACCCCGCGATATAAACAATGCTTGGTTTTTGGCAATCAGGGAAAATGCTTCTACAGCATTCTTTTTCCCTCGGATCTTTGCCTTGTCAACATCTGGGCCGACAATAACAAAGTCATTGTGCATTACTAAGTGCCGATTAATCACTGCACCGCCTGCCAAAACCTTGCGTTCGGCTTTAGGTGAGTTGACGAATAGCGCGTCAACTTCACCTTTTTCAGCCAGAGCCAAAGCCTGTCCGGTGCCGACTGCAACCTTTTTCAGCGTATATCCTGTTTTCTTTTCAATTGCCGGAACTAGATCATCTAGTAGCCCACTGTCCTCAATGCTGGTTGTCATCGCTACAATCACATTTTTATTCGTTGGGGACTGTGCAATAGCTGACTTTTCCTTGACCAGTATATCACTAGCTTCAGCACTCAGAATTACCAAGCAACACGCTAAACATGCAATGAAAATTCTCCGAATCATAGGAACCCCTAAAAATATAATTTACGCACTGACCAGTAATAAGCTGTTATACAAAAGCACATTGAGACAGCATAGGAGCAATCACAATTTTTTCCTCAAAGTTGAAAGCTATACCTGCGGCTTATTCGCCATCTCGCAAGGTCATGTCGTTAAGATTAATGACATGGTTGTTCACAGTGAAGTGATGATTCATAACTTTAAATATTTGCTACAACTTCTCCAGTCTTGCTAATGTCATAACCGCCGAGAATTTCTAATTGCGATCGCACTAGCCGATTTCCTAAGATATTGAGAAACTGCTGTACTGGTGATTCTTGTAAGTATTCCTTGAGAATCACTAAGTCGTATCGCGCACTATGAAGGGGAATAAATCCCAAACCAAAGGTAGCAGCTATAGATGCCGTACTGATACCTGCATCAGCGATTCCTGAGGCTACAGATAAGGCAACATCTTGATGGTTGTGAGCGATTTGGTCAAATCTTTTTATCGCCTCAAATGGCACTCGTTCTTCAAGGAGTTTCCGTTCTAAAAGCATCCGATTGCCAGAACCCACTTCATGGGTGACAATAGTTGCTCCAAATTCTATTAAGTCGGAAACTGTTTTAACTCCCCTTGGGTTTCCTGGTGGGACTAACAATCCCTCTTGCCAAACTCCAAGGGTGATTAAAACAGCACTCCTACCAGCTAAAGCTTCCCGCACAAAGGGAATGTTATGTTCCTTAGTTTGGGGATCATATAAGTGCATCCCTGCAATGTGAACTTCACTTCGGCATAAACTACCTAATGCAGGCTTGCTATGGGCAAAACGATAATGAACTCGCAGTTGCGGATGCCAGCGTTCAGTCGCTCTTGCTAACACCGAAAGCACAGGTGTACAACCAGCAATCACAACTGTCTTGTGCACTTTGTCCATATTATCCAGAAGCCGAACTAGGACTTTATTTGTACTTGTCTGGCTCTGTGCTTCACTCTTGGGGTAAAGCTCGTTCCGACGCTCACTTCTCTCTACGAGATCCTGCGCATAGCTTGCTTCCTCACTCGGGTACGTTAACGCTGCGCTATCGCTACTGCTGACGCTAATGGTAGTTTGCTTAATACTGGAGAACCCATCCACCCTAACAGGTGACGTTTCTACGTCGCTACCGCTTGCGCTAACGCCACTTCCTACAACGGGGGGAACCCCTACAAGGGGGTGGCTTACTGCAACTGTCTCACCATCAGATGGAATCATTTCGATGTGAAAAGCATCTCTGCCTAATAGGGGATAAGCTATCCATCGATCCCCAATCCGCGCTAGAATAACTTGTGATTGCCGTGGATTAGAGGTCGAATCGGCAAGAATTGCCTCAATTTTAGGTAAATCCTCCTCTGTTAGCCAGAATAAGTCCTCAACTTGGCAACCAAGTGCCTTAGCTAAACGTAAGGAAATAGTAACAGAAGGAGCACATTGTCCCGTTTCCACAGCACCAATAGTCTGACGAGTTACGCCAGCTATATTAGCTAGTTCTTGCTGACTTATGCTCAGATGATTCCTAAGTGCCTTCAGGTTATTGCAAATATTCATATCCTGCTTCATGAGGCTATATCTGTCTATTAGACATCTCCGAAAAAGAATCTCAAACCCTTATCCTGTTTAGATGAAAACCTAATTTCTGGAAATGTCCATTACAAAAAGCTGTAATAGACAAATTTAACTATCTAAGTAATAGCAAGGTCTTCTAATCTGCGTCTTTTCTAGTGGAAGTTTTATTAATGCTTTTGCAATTTTGCCTACATATTATCAATATACTTGCCAGATTTATGTTTTTGTGGGCGGGAAGTCAAGTAATTTCAGACTTTTTGTTAGTTTGTTACTGTTTTTTATTCCCTCTTAGCAAGAATACCATACGTATGGCAAAAATAATTGCTATAAATAAAAAGTTTTTTCTTTTATTTTCTTCAAAATTTTGTATTTATCAATACAGAAGTTTTCGTTAATTTATAGATAAACCATTTCAAGCCAAAATATTTTCATGCAACGTATCTATGCCTGGATGTTAATCATCAGATTTTTATTAGCGATCGCATCGGGAAGATTGATTGCTGATACAGCAGATTGCAGGTAACTGAGGTACAGTGATATCAGTACATTAACGGGTG
>NZ_CALMFY010000062.1 GCF_937863485.1 uncultured Nostoc sp.
CTCACCATAGTAGCAGATTAAATTTAAATCAATCGCTATTTTTAAGCAACATTTTTTCAATCCCAAAGGAATTCGGCTTTTCAATGCATGATTAGTTTGGGTCTCTAATTCATCAAAATTATTAAGTTTGTTGAGATGATATCTAATATCATTCGCTGGAGGAATATTTTTTAAAAGTTTAGCTGTATTCTCGATACTATCTTCACTGCTAGCTGCCTTTATGAGAATCTCGAATAAAGTTTGTTGGTCACATACCCCTTGCGTTTCAATGGAAAAATTTTCTACTAAACACTCAATAACCTCATCAAGAGTTTCTGAATCTGTTATAGCTAGTTCTGATGATGAAACGCTCAATTTTTTTTGTCAATATACTACATACTACTCTGATCATTTCATTTTTTAAACCCTTTAAAAAAAATATAAGCATTAATTATATACTAAGTAGTTTATAGCACTTTAGACTAAGTATACTTAATTAGCGATCGCTCTTTGGGAAAAACTTTTTGGTTTACTGATACTAAAACTTCCAGCTTTTACATAGACACTGCCATGATGTCAAAACAACTGAAGATGGTTCAATTGGAGGTACGTATGACAAACGCCAAATCATTGAGGAGCCGGATGAAGCGAAAGTTTCAAGTCCGGTTTTGAAGACGAGCGGTTCTCGTGAGGGAATCGTTTAGTTTAACTGTTCTGAATGTTAAGACTAAGGACATACCCAAGGTTCCAGTCTTAGAAAGCGAAATTCTGACAGCAACTCTCGCACCAGGAGAAATAAGTATTTGGCATACATATGCCTCACCTGTATTTGCTTATACAATTAGCGGTTCATATTCAGTAGACTTTCAATCTGGAGAGCCTTCAATTATAGTTCCTGCTGGGAAAGCAATTATCGAACCAATTAATCTTGTTGTTCGTGCGAGAAATACTAGTACAACAGAACCTGCGTCACTGGTCTTGTTTCAGCTGAGAAAACCAGGAACAGCCTTCTTAGACCCAGTTAATAAGTAAATTATTTCATTTTTGCTAGTCAAAATACAAAATTAGATATGAGGTGATATTTTCGATAATTTCACAATGAATGGGACATGCTCCTGCTCAATACTGAGAATTAAACCTCTTCCTAAGTACGCAAGGAAGTTAATCTGTTTAAAGTTAAGGATGAGCAGAGATTTGTCCCAAAACTGATTGAGAGGAAATTAATATCTGAATCTAGCGGTATGTAGCAGTTCCTTTCAGTACAAAGCCCTGATATGACTGTAATTGTCCAAACAATGGTCTCTTAATAAATCCTGTTGTTTCTTGAGTAGTTAGAATCGCTTGAGTTTGAACAGGAGTTTCTTTACTACCGATAAGTAGGTTAACAGTAGGTAAGAGGAAGCTGAGTCTGACTATATTTCCTTCGAAATCAGGGTTTGGTGGCTTGCTAATGATTACCGTGATCAATGTACCGATATCAGTGGCTAATGTCTGAATTTCACCACCACTAAAATGTCGGGAAATTTTTTCAGTTTTGTAATCAAGCTGTGGAAGTCCATTCAGGATTGAATACAAAATATAAGTACCTTCGCCCTGAAGTTCAAACTCATTTGGTCTTAGACATAAATAATCCTGTTGAACCCTCTAACGGCGACTACTTAACAAAAAGTTATCATGGAGTATCACTATCAGAAGCGATCGCTGCTTATTCTCCTAAGGCTAAGGTAGTGAAAACGTTTAATATGTGTCAGGCAAAAGTTTGGCAGATGCAGCCGCCTACTTTCGATGGTCGGCTCTTAGTAACGCTCTATTGTGGCGACAATGCCCAGGCCAAACGTCAAGTGGCTTCGCTGATTGAAGATGTTGGCAGTGAGCCGGTCGATTTGGGGGAGTTAAAGTACGCTCGGTTGGTAGAGGCTGCCGCAGCGATTGTGATTAAACTGCTGTTTTCTGGTCGCGATCCTTATACTGTTCTTAACCTGATTCAACCAGAAATCAAACCGATTTCTTAACAAAGCAAAATTGTGATGCAATTGAGCAAGCAGGAATTAAAAATAAAGCAGTAAGAAAGAGTGATCCGCTATCGCCAGGGCGAACACATCATGTCAATAAGACTACTATCTTCTCAATAAACCAAAACTAATCTCATTAAGTCTTGTTTATTGACAAAGGATTAAGCGATCGCTTTGAGGGTTGGAAAACAAATCAAACGATAAATGCTGATTTTTCGTTGATTTTTAACCTCAGTGGTAAAAAAGTATAATTTAAACGTGTTAGCCCTGAACCATTTACTGATTTTATGCCTGATCCTGGTTGCCGCCTCGTCATACTCAATTCGGAAAAATTTGAATCATTATCAGAGTCAATTCAAACCATAGTGCAGCAAGCTTTTGATATTAGGGAAAGTAGTGGGACAGAGGCACAAAGGATAAATGATGCGTTGCTGCAAGAGTTGATGTTTCAGGAGTAAATAAAAAATTGGAATGTGATGGAGTACCCGCACGCCAACTATTGGAGACGCTTTGCTCCCGCTTGCTTTTCCCCACAACTGGATGGAGTTAAACCTGTTAGCAGCTTACTAGAGTGATCGCTGCTGCATTTTTGGGCATTTTAAAATAGCGTTTACTGAAGAAAGCTATGTTTAAAGGATTTGGTCGCAGTAAGAAAAAACCAGTTCTTGAGGAAAGTAGACCTCTTGCAAAAAAGTTTTGTGGTATGATTAGGGATTTTATAAAAAATCCATATCAGAATCTATACAGAGAACTTTTGTTACCTCATTGGGATGTTTGATAGAGATAGAAAGCAAATTTTGATAACCCATTATTGTACCATAATTTATTTTTGCAAGAGGTCTAATGAACTGACTACAGGTATTGTGGGTAACAACGCGATTTTGTGAGGTCGGCCAAAAAAGGTGCGTTCACGCAGTGTACCCCAGGTATCGCTAAAACCTACATTTGTGTATGAGGTAATTTTATTTGCAATTACTATACGTAATTGCACTAGAAATCATCTTGATGAGATATCTCAAAAAGATTGCTAGTAAATTATTTGACGATTATT
>NZ_CALMFY010000063.1 GCF_937863485.1 uncultured Nostoc sp.
AAATCTCGCGAATGATTTTCCTTTCTTTATTTTTGCACAATTGGGATGCTCCCAAAGCACATGAAGCTTACGAGCTTTACCGTAACCGAGGTATTAAACCTAAGGATAAGACAGCAGTAGAATACCGTAAAGACTATGGGGAGCGCGTTCCTATCACCTTGATCGGTTGTTTTGACACCGTTGGTGCCCTTGGGATTCCTGGGATGGCCGCATTCAGCAAGTTGAACGAGCAGCTAAATAAGCGGTACAGATTCCATGATACTACTTTAAACAAATGTGTTGAGAATGCGTTGCACGCTGTGGCGATCGACGAAATCCGCGAAATCTTTGACGTCACTCCTATGAAAAAGCATCCTGAGGCTGAAAAGCAGCGGGTGATTCAAAAGTGGTTTCCAGGTGGGCATGGTTGCGTTGGCGGTGGAACCGAAGAATACAGCGGGTTATCAGATGCTGCCTTACAGTGGATGATTGATTCGGTCGGTGTCCTGGGATTGGGGCTTGACTTAGATCCAAGTGTGATTCCGACAGGCATTAACCCCAATTATGAATGTGACTTTAAGAACGATGTTGGATTCTTTAAATTAGCTGGAATCAAGTTTCGTGAGGTCGGCGATGTCATTGAAGATATTCATGAAAGCACGATCAACCGTTTGAAAAGTCGCAAGGACTATCGACCTAAGAATCTACAAAAGATTATTGATAAACTGAATTAATTTCTTAATAATGTTATTTCCAGGAGTAGCTGCTGCTTTAGCGCTCCTACTGATGTTTTAATCTTGCCAAAACCATCAGCAGAAATAACCCTTGTTTTTAAGCAGAAGTAAGCGATTAAGTCAATAAGCGATTCTAAAGGAGAAATTATGACCGCAAAAAGAGACACATCAAAAGATGGGTTTAGAAACAAACTTGAGACTGCTGTTTTAACTGGCTTTAAACCAATTTGGAACTTTTTTCAAAGCAACCCAGGTCTTGCTAGAAAAGTAAACAAAACTCTCACTAACAATGCCATCTTAAAAATTCCGACTCGTCCATATCCGTTTAGTACAATGTCTCCCTATACATCCTGGGATTCGTTGATTGATCGAACATATTCGGGACTCCAACTACCACCGCTAGATTGGAAACCCTTGACCAATGAAAACTATATCGGCATTAATTTAACACCTGCGGAAAAGTTTGAGAAAAATCTGCCGCCGATTCAAGATTTGGAGATTTTGTATCGCAAAACTGGGGAAACGAAATACTCGCCTAAATCCTCTCTAATTTTCCCCTATTTTGTTCAATGGTTTACAGATAGCTTTCTTAGAACCGATCGCCACGATCCACACAGGAATAGTTCCAACCACCACATCGATATGTGCAATGTCTATGGGTTAAATCCAAAGATTACACATTTGCTGCGATCGTATAAAGGCGGGAAGCTAAAAAGCCAAATTATTAATGGAGAAGAATATCCTCTCTTTTACTATGATGAAGATGGAAAACCCAAAGAAGAATTTAGAGGGTTGCCCCATCTTTACACCGATGAATCCACCCCAAAAGCAGAAACGTTCCCTCCAGAAAAGAAACAGAAGTTGTTTGCGATGGGGTTGGAAGTAGAACGAGCAAACGTGCAAATCGGCTATGTCATGCTGAATGTTCTTTCCTTAAGGGAACATAATCGCGTGTGCGATCTCTTGACAAAAAATTATCCAACTTGGGACGATGAACGCCTTTTCCAAACGGCAAGAAATATTGTCATGGCTGAATTTCTCAAGATTGTTTTAGAAGATTACATCAACCACATAACTCCCTATCACTTTCAATTTTTCACCGATCCCCCCGCGTTCACTAATGAAAAGTGGTATCGCCATAATTGGATGTCGGTGGAATTTAGTTTAGTTTATCGTTGGCATAGTATGCTACCCGATACTTTAATGTATAACGGACAAAAGCTTCCCATGCCTGCCTCGATGTGGAACAACGACATGATTATCAACAAGGGATTAGGAGCCATCTTTGAGGAAAGCTGTTCCCAACCCGCAGCGCAACTGAGTTTATTCAATACACCTGAATTTCTAATTCCCACCGAAATAGCTAGTATTCATTTAGGTCGGACGGCAAAATTAAGAAGCTATAACGACTACCGTGACTTATGCAGCTATCCCCGCGTGACCGACTTCAATCAGATTAGTAGTAATGAAAAAGTCCAAAAAGAACTGCAACGATTGTACGGTCATGTAGATAACATTGAGCTGTACGTCGGACTCTATGCAGAAGATTTGCGTCCAAATTCAGCCTTACCACCTTTAGTCGGACGACTAATAGGAATTGATGCTTTTTCTCAAGCGTTTACCAATCCTCTACTAGCGGAAAATATCTTCAATCCAGAAACTTTTTCACCAGTAGGTTGGGAAGAGATTCAGAATACAAAAACCCTCTCCCAAGTGGTGCATCGCAATATTCCTCAAGGTAAAAACTATAGAATTTCTTTTTATCGCCAAGATTGGCAACCTGCTTGATTAACTAATGAATTTGGGTGTGTTACGAATAATAAAACACACCCTATTTGTTAAAGACACATAAAGTATTTTCTAATTAATCCTACCTTTTAAAAAATGAAACTATTTACCGAATATCCAGAAAAAGACGAAGCCAAATATTGCGATCGCATGAGTGAATTAGTCAAAAAGAACATGGATAATCTTTACGGCGGTGAGAAGAAAAAAACTGCAAAGAGAGATACCCATTCTAAAACTAACGCTGCTGTACAAGGAACTTTAGAAATTTTTGACTTTGATGAAGCAGCAATTAAGCAGGAATTGAGCAAACGCGCTTCATTAACTGAAGCTCAACTTCAAGCCATTTCCCTAAAACAAGGTTTATTTGCTAAACCGAAACAATATCCGGTTTGGCTACGATTTGCAAATGGTGCGTTTTCTGTAAAGAATGATTATGAAGGAGATACACGCTCGATGTCCGTAAAAGTGGTTGGGGTAGAAGGAGAACGACTACCGCAAAGTCACGAGTTAAAAACCCAAGATATTATTACCCATAATATCGAATTCTTTTTTGTTAGAACCATCAAAGACTTCCACAGCTTTTTCTTGACGGTTTATCGAGCAGGGCTGTTTCCGCTTTTTAAGCTGTTGGTACTTTTATGGCTAAAGTCGCATCCCTACGAAGCTACACTTCTAAAAAACAGTTTCAAACGGTTTCCCAAAAGTTTACTCACAGAACGCTATTGGAGTGCTTCAGCGTATTCTTTGGGACTCAAATCTGATTTTGATCTATCTCAACCAGGTCGAGTTCCTGTGGAATATCCGGTTGTGATTAAATATGGATTTACTCCAGTTTCCAGTCAACCACCTCATCAACAACTTCCTCTTGAGTCCAGACCAGAAAGTGAGCTTCAGCGTGCTAAAGCTTCAGGTTCAGAGGACAATTACTACCGAGAGGATATCATTCAAGCTTTAGCAAAGCCTGATGCTGAATATTGTTGGGACTTTCAAATCCAATTTCAAACCAGCCCAGAAATGTCCATTGATGATACCACCATTGTTTGGAATGAAGAGGAATCACCCTTCTTTACAGTTGGTCGGCTGATAGTTAAGCATCAGCAAGTTAATTCTCCTAAAGAAAGTGACTTTGGGGAAAATCTTAGTTTTTCTCCTGGGAATGGTTTAGCAGTGCATCGTCCTGTCGGTGCAATCAATCGATTACGCAGCATTGTTTATCATATCGTTGCTGATAACCGTCATGAAAAACGAGGAGTTAAATACCAGGAACCAACTGTCTGACTTTTCACAGGAATTATTAATTATAAAAATACTTTCTTAAAATATTTCAAAAAGTTTTGTCAAACAGTAGAAATATTTTCTGGTATCAAAGTTATCGGTGTAGAAGGGGAACGACTACCACAAAGTCACGAGTCAAAAACCCAGGACATTATTGTCAGGACTTACGCACGGGTTATGAAAGAACGAACCACAGAGACAATAGAGTTGCCAGTGCGTTGGGCGGGTTCCCCGACTTGTTCGCGCAGCGTCTCCCTTAGGAGAAGCAACTGGCGCGACACGGAGGAATGATTTGAGAGGTTTTTTGCGTCAGTCCTATTTGAATTAGACGGTCAAAGCAGAAATAAAAGTTAACTCTGCATCATTCTTTGATAGTAAATAGACTCGCACTTTCTGAGCAGCAATAGTCTAATTTTTAGTTTTCTCAATTTGGTATGAATTGGGGATTTCCAGTACCTTTATGAAAATAACCCCAAAGGCTGGGGTTATTTTCATAAAACTATTCTGACTTAGAATTAACTAGACAACAGCAGATACTTGCTGCTTAAAGAAAGCTGACAAAACTCTCTCTGCTATTTGATGACTAGTTAAACCTAATTCTGTCTTAGATTCATTGGGTTCAGCATGATCTACTAATACATCTGGTACACCGAATCGCTTGACAGGAACGAGAATATCTGCATCCAACAAGGCTTCGGCGATCGCAGAACCAAAGCCACCCATCACACAGCCTTCCTCCAAGGTGATGACGCGGCCAATTTTCTTAGCCAAAGGCAAAATCAACTCGGTATCCAAGGGCTTAACGAAACGCGCATTGATTACAGTTGCTTCAATGCCGTGTTCGCTGAGAATTTCAGCAGCTTGCATCCCTGGATAAACCATTGTGCCATAGCCGACGATTAACACGTCATCGCCGGTGCGGAGAATTTCGCCTTTGCCAATTTCCAACGGTTCCCAACCTTCCTCCATCAAGGGAACGCCGTAGCCATTGCCACGAGGGTAGCGCATAGCGATCGGGCCACTAGTATGGTTAACACCAGTTACTACCATACGTTGGAGTTCTGCTTCGTCTTTAGGTGCCATCATTACCATGTTGGGAATGCAACGCAGATAAGCGATGTCATACATACCCTGGTGGGTGGGGCCATCAGATCCGACAATTCCTGCCCTATCTAAGCAGAAAAAGACTGGAAGGTTTTGGATGCAGACATCGTGAATTATCTGGTCATAGGCGCGTTGCAGGAAGGTAGAATAAATGGCGGCGATGGGGCGCATCCCTTCGGTTGCAAGTCCCGCAGCTAGAGTAATAGCGTGTTGTTCAGCAATCCCGACATCAATATATTGATTGGGTAGTTTTGCTTGAAGTTTATCTAAACCTGTCCCCGTTGCCATAGCCGCAGTAATCCCAATGATTTTGGGGTTTTGTTCGGCAAGTTTCACCAGAGTGTGAGAAAAGACTTTGGCATAAGCCGGGGGTTTGGGTTTACTGGAAGGAATGGCTTTGCCAGTTGCTACGGTGAAGGGGCTTTGGGCGTGGTAGCCAACTTGATCTAGTTCGGCAATTTCATAGCCTTTGCCCTTAACTGTTGCTACATGTACCAAAACTGGGCCTGGTATCTGATGTGCCTGTTGGAAAGTGGCAATCAATTCTTCTAGATTATGCCCATCCACTGGTCCAATATAGGTAAAGCCGAGTTCTTCAAAAACTGCACCTACCTTGGGAACAGCCAAGCGTTTCATACCTTCTTTGATGCGTCCGAGTTCCGGAGACAGGGATTCGCCAACGAAGGGAATTTGCTTAAACTGTTCCTCAAGATTATCTTTAATAAATTGCACCGGTTGGCTGAGGCGCATTTTGTTCAGATAGCGGGGAATCGCGCCGACGTTGCGAGATATAGACATGTCGTTGTCGTTGAGAACAACCAACAGGTTAGTTTTCGGCAAGTGTCCGGCATGGTTGATCGCTTCTAAAGCCATACCCCCAGTCAGCGCCCCATCGCCAATAACAGCAACGGCTTTAAATTTTTCTCCTTTCAAGTCTCGCGCTAAAGCCATGCCCAATGCCGCTGAAATACTTGTAGAAGCATGTCCAGCCCCAAAGTGGTCAAACTTGTTTTCACAGCGTTTGAGATAACCCGCAACTCCGTCTTTTTGTCTGAGGGTGTGGAAGCGATCGTAGCGTCCTGTAAGCAGTTTGTGGGGATAAGCCTGATGTCCTACATCCCAAATCACTTTATCCCGATCTAAGTCCAGTGTCTGGTAAAGTCCTAGTGTTAATTCTACAACACCCAATCCTGGCCCCAAGTGTCCACCATTAACTGCTACGGTTTGGAGATGTTTATCTCGAATCTGACGGGCAATCTGTTGCAGTTGGCGAACAGATAAACCGTGCAACTGATTAGGATGGGTGATTTCGCTCAGATGCATATTATAGGGTTTTCCTCTCTAAATTTAGGTTTTCGGTATTTTGATTTTCCCACGGTCGGGCTATCCACATAATCAGACTCTTATATTGTTACTAAGTTGTAGTGGAAAGTATAACTTCGTAATTAATAATCGTGAAAAATTTGTCACCCATTAACAATTCGTCAAAATAAGGTTGCAATCAGCTAAATCTATAGCACATTTGTCAATAAGTAATGCTACTTAAAAAGAATTTTATTTTGTATAAAAAACCAAGCGTTTTAGGAGCAGTCTGCGGAAATTCCTCAACTAGATCATTCATTTTTGTCTTTTCAAGCTAGTACAAAAGAAAGCTAAATATCTCATTTATAAATTTATATTCAGCATAATTGCTGGTAAATATTTAGCAATTATTTTTTCTCTTATTCGCTAACAGCAGCTAATTTTATCAGCGTTAGCGTTCGCGCAGCGTTCCGCAGGAAAGCTTAACGAAGTTATCGCCAGTTCATCTGGGCGTAACACACATGTATATATAAATACTCTAAATCGGAGCTAAATTCAGTATTCACTTAATAAAATAATCTTCTTAAACAATAAGATTCCCGACTTCTTAGAGAAGTCGGGAATCTTATACAGGTCGGCGGAAATAAACCTACCATTCAAAACAGCCAGAAAGCCCAAAATTAAAACCTTTTGACTTTTGACTTTTGACTTTTGACTTTTGACTTGCGGTACTAGGTCTTTCGATTTGAACGAAATCAAATAGGATTGCTATAGCGGTTCCCACATAGGTAAGGTACAGAAAAAATAATTAACCACAGATGAATACAGATACAAGGTAGGAGACGGCATTGGCGTGTACCTCATTCAAATGAGAATCGCTATATATCTATTCTCTATTTACCAAAAGCATCCTTGATGTTTTCAACAGTGCGTTCAACAACATTCTTTGTCTTATCTACTGCTTCTTTAGTGCGAGCCGAATCTTCGTCTGCTCTTTTCTGAATTGTAGCTGCATCTTTCTTGGCTTTGCGCTCAGCAAAACTACCATTGTCTGTTGCTTCATCAACTTTACTGGCGTTGCTCTTGGCAGCTTCCTTAACTTTATCTGCCGTATCATCAATGAAATTTTTGGCTCGTCCAGCATCTTTACTGGTTTTGTCTTTAACTTGATCGCCTGCATCGGCCGATGCAATCAAGGTTCCAGCAGGATCAGCCATTGCTGAGGTGTTTGAGAAAAACGCACCTTGCCAAACAAAAGCGATCGCTAACATACAAAGCAGTGTTGTAGCCATCCAGCGTTTTACTGTGGAAAGCTGTTTTGTCAAATAATTCAGTTTCATAGAATACAATTTTCATCTGATTTAGTATCCTATTTCTACTTCATTTAGTTTATTAGCCATATCCTTCCTTAGATAGAGGTTTTTGCGTCATAAGTGGTTAGACGAATTCACTATTTTGATAGATTGAATTTTGAGTAAAGATTTTTTCCCTGAGAATCAAGGATCGAATTAAAACAGTTCACATTTGGACATAGGCGATCGCGTTTAGCTCGACTTTATCCAAAATTAAGAACTCGGTTTTCTTTATCCGGCCAAAACCTTGGCTTTTTGGCAAATACTTTTTCCACGTCACAGATTATCGATGAAGTTAAAAAAGTAAAACTTCTGGGCCACAAAAGTTTTAGCGATAGTGAGGCTGTTGCGAAAAAAATGGATAAAGTCGAGCTTAGAGAAAAATCAGCGATCGCTTCCAGCGGACGGTTACCGCAACTGACTTTTTCCAGTTGGGACGCTTGCGGTTTGATTTTTTCTTCTCAAGCTTGCCGTAACGCACCCTTGTATCTTAGAAGAGTGGCGGGTTATTTAATCCACGTTTCTTAGTGATTAGAACTCCTGGGAAAGTATTTAATATCACCTTGAAAACAGCATAGTTAACACAGCATGAAAAAAGATGATTGTCAAATAAGTGGCATTCTGAGTCGAAGAAAGGCACTTGCTCTATTTAAAACAGTTGGAGCCGCAATACTTCTAGTTGGATGCATACCTAGAAAGTCTAAATCCACACAAGTAAAATCGAGTGTAGCCGTCCTAGCATCATCTTCAGCCAATGGTACATTGCCTGCATGTGTCGTGACTCCAGAGCAGACCGAAGGGCCCTATTTCGTGGACGAAAAGCTCAACCGCTCCGACATCCGTTCCGATCCGGGGGACGGTTCAGTGAAAGACGGCGTACCAGTCCAACTGACGCTGCGGGTTTTGCAGATTGGCAATAGTGGTTGTACGCCACGCGCAGATGCGATCGTGGATATTTGGCACTGTGATGCGCTAGGCGTTTATTCGGACGTGACAGACCCAGGTTTTAGTACCGTTGGCAAAAAGTTCCTGCGCGGCTATCAAGTGACGGAGGCGAATGGAACTGTCCAGTTCACAACTAATTATCCTGGTTGGTATCAAGGCAGAACCGTCCATATCCACTTTAAGGTTCGCACAGATGCGGCATCATCCCAGAGTTATGAGTTTACGTCGCAGCTATACTTTGATGACTCGATCACCGATCGAGTACACACCCAAACACCATACGTCAGCAAGGGACAACGCAACTTGAAGAACGCTGAAGACGGAATTTTTCAAGATGGTGGCGAACAAATGTTGCTCAAGCTTACTAAGACAAACCTTGGCTACGCAGCAACCTTTGATATTGGGCTTCAAATGGCTTAATAGCACCTGACTCTGAAAGCAAAGCTAATTTAACATTAGCAGGTAGGTAGAGTTTTCCATGAGTAGGATGTAATTGTACACGAATACCAAGCCATTTTTAGTACTTCACAGCCAATGTATTGACCTGCAATGTTAATGCATCGACTGACAATGCCAATGTATCGACTGACAATGCCAATGTATCGACTGACAATGCCAATGTATCGACTGACAATGCCAATGTATCGGCTTACAATGCCAATGTATCAACCTACAATGCTATTGCATCGGCTTGTAATGTCAATGCATCCACTGACAACGCCAATGCATGTTCACGCTCTGACTCAATCATGATGTAGATTCCTTATTTCCCGAATGCTCTCTGAGTTACTAGCACACTATGCGATCGCATGAAATGTAGGATTAATGGTGATTTTTGTCAGTGCATCTGCAATAATTTTGGGATTAATGAACAGCGTTTCATGACCTCCGGGACATTCAATTAGCTCATACGTGCCAAGGCTTTGTGCCATCTTGAGATAGGTTCCCGGTGGAAGCGAGCGGTCATCTTTGCAGAACAACACTGTTCGAGGGATATTTAAGGCAAAGAAGTCATTGGTGTTGACCTTGGTATTGAAGAGAACGAATGGTTGTGGTACCAGACGACTCAGCACTGCATTTTGTACTTCCGTTGAGTCATCTTTCATTAGAGCATTACGAATTAAATCTTCCAAAATAGGTACGCTTTTATGAGGAGAAGCGATACTCCCGTAGGGAGTGCCTACCGCCATCGCAGCATCAATCAAAATTTGGGCGACTTCGGGGAGAAACATATCTAATTGCGAAGCACCATTTGGCAAGATAAAGGCATTGTGAAAGACGAGATGAGCAATCTTATTGGCTGCTCTGGGTGCAACTGCTTGCAGAAGAAAACCTGCACTGGAATGACCGACGAGAATAACAGGTTCTTGTTGTTGCTCTAGCACAGCTGCGATCGCGTCTAGATAGTCAGCAAACGTTACCGATGCCAAGTCATCATCAGGATTGTTTCCAGGGAGCGTTGGAGCAATCGCCGTGTGACCTGCATTTTCGAGTTCTCGAATCACGCCGTCCCAACACCAACCGCCATGCCATGCACCATGAATGAGGACGAAATGTTGACTCATATATTTCTCCTGTTGTGTAAATTTCAGATTGCCGTATATCTAATACGGTTCGGTTAAGATCCCCCCGCCTGCGGCGACCCCCAATAAATTGGGGGTAAAAGAAATTCATCAGCTAAATTATGATAATTATTATTGTATTTAGTGATTTTATTATTTGGAAGTTCCTTACCCGATAACGAACAGAGAGCGATGTTTTGGCAGGCGATTCATCATGAGCCAGTCTCGATTGCAGAGATTCGTAGAAAATGTTGTTGATCAAGTCTATCAGCAGAGCGTACTTAATCTAATTAACTCGCTAATCGGGCGATCTCTAATCGAGAAGGCAAAGCCTACGCTGCTCGAAAAAACAGATGGGTTATTTTTCTTGCAACCAGTTCTAATGGAATATGTCACGGAACGATTCATACTATGATTATTTAATTACGCGAGACTTGCAATTAGCGGCTGACTTGCTCAAACAAACCCATTCTTAGACCTACGGGTGAGATGGCTATGTCCAGGTTGATTTCCCTGCTGATGCGCTATTGCAGCCCATCCGCTAGAAGCGATCGCTTCCACGAAACAGGCTTAATTGCTACTCACCCTCAACTAGCCAATAAATCGATAGTGTGGGCTGTTTAGGATTGCCGATAAATCGTCTGTCTGCCAATGCACCGTAATCTACAATCCAATATTTTTGGATAATGAATTGCAACTATTGATTCAGCATAATCTGACTTTCCACATCCCGTGAAAAGTCAAGATTATACCTGGGTTGATTCCTATTTGCAGTCGTGAGTTCAATTTTGATTGAGAATACAGCCAAAAACCTTTAATCCACTGCTGCTTTAGCTTTAGCTTTGGCTTTTACCGTTACCTTTCGCTTCATCATCAGGCCGACTATACCTACTGCTATTGAGCCACCAGTAGTCATAGGTTCGGGGATAGGCGAGAATCCAGATACCTGAAACACGCCTAACGCTTGAGAACTACCCAGAAAGGAGTTGAAGTCCCTAGCTGCGTCTGGGTTTTGAGTTTGTCTGAGTACAGCAGAGCCATAAACAATCGGAGAGTAAAGGTTGATAGGCGGAGTGTATGCAATTTTGACTTTATCAAGTGCTGTTAGAGCGTCTGTGGTGTAAACAACGCCCGCATCTATACTATCATTAGTGTCGCTTGAGACTTTATTTAGTACATCACGCACATCCGTGCCCAAGACAAGATTGAGTCTCCCCGATATCCCGGAATTGGCAAATAATTGCTGGGCGAATACTCCTGCTGGAACAGACGCAGGATCACCAATAGCCACTTGACGCGCCTGTAATAGGTCTTGAACGCTTGATATACGTAAGGTTGAATTTATCGGCGTGATTATAGCCAAGGTGTTGTTTAGTATGTCTTGCCTGGTTCCTTCTATTAGTTTGTTGGCAGATTGCAGACGGTCTAACGGTGCTTGGGATACTGAGAAGAAGATATCTACTGGATTTGGATTTGTTCCCGCTAGGATTTGAGTAGCGAGAGCACCAGAAGCCCCAAAGGTATTCATAAAGGTGACGTCGGGGTTGCTTTGCCGGTAAAGTTCCTCAACCTGGGGTAGGGTATCCGTCAAGCTGGCAGCAGCATAGATGTAAACCGGGCCACTAAGTGTGGCAGCTTCTGCTGGTTTAGCTTGGATTACACCAAAACCCAAAGCAATGCTAGCGGTTGCAAGTGCTAATTTGTACCTTGTCTTCATAAAATATTTTTGGTAGGTTAATGTGCGAGTTACTACAATTTTTGAAATTACAAATCTTGCACCCAACATTGAAAATTTGCTTTTAAATCCTGCCAGAAAATAGGCTAGCAATAAGTCGTAGCTGGGAAACAATCTTTGGTACTTCAGTATTTACAAGGTACTTGCACGTTCAAAAAAATGACCACATTTTGAAAGCTTCTTTATATAAAAAATACAGGAGCCTATGTACTTATACTGCTATAAAAAAGCTTGAATACCATGAAAGTAGGTAAATGCATCTGTACTATAGGGAAATTTTTGTATAAAGTTAGGACTTACACACTGTACAAATTAATCTTGGTATGCATTTACCATGCATAGGTCGTTTCAGGCTTTTATTAATCATTCTTTGATAGTAAACTGCACTTTTGGGGCACAGCAATGCTCATTGGTGTCAACTTAAGCTACAACCTTTGTAAAATCTCGTTTCCAGTCTCTGGCTGGAAATGCATACTCTGGCGGCAGAGCCGCCAGGAGAGGGAGGCTCCGCCTCCGAACTAACATTCCCAGTCTGAGACTCTTAACAAGGTAACGAAGCAATCTCTGAAAGCTGTTTCCAGTCAAGTTTTTACCTTAAGTTGATATCAATGAGCATTGCTGTGCCCCTACGATAGATGTGGTTTTTCAAATCAGCACTCTGTTAATCAAGGAAACTATTCACATTCAGTTAAAAATCGAAGGTTGTGCGAATCACACCCACATACTGGGTATCATTTCTGCTGTCGTTTTCCGGGTTGAGAATCACCCAAAAACCAGGAGTCACTGAGATATTATCGTTCAGTCGGTAGCGATAGAATGCTTCGATATGATAAGCGTTGTCTCGGTCTTGACGGACATCACTGTTAGAGACACGCGGTGGTATACCAAAGAGAATTCCCGGCAAGTTACCCCTACCCCCCACATCGGGAAACGACATCCCAATCGCCCCAAACCAGACATTGGCATTGTCACCACTGTTTACAAACAGAGAATCTGTTCCACCCCTACCATTGGAAATATCACTCAAACCAGAGTTCTTGGCATTTGCCCAAATATATCCACCCCAACCGTGGATTTGGAAATTCGGGGAGAAGCGATAGAATCCCTGTGCGCCTACAATGTTGTTGGAAGTAGCAATGTTGTTGCCAAAGGGAGCGTTTGACAGAACGCTACCCGTCCCAGCGGCGATATCGACTACTCCACCAGGGCTATAGCCATGAGAGTAGGCAACACCGATCGCTCCTTGCTTACCATAATAGGCTAAGTGCGCCAGGGCATTGTAGCCGCCATCAAATAACCCGCTGCTAGCCGATGGGACATTGGGACTGCTTGCTAAATAGCCCAAGGTGAGAACGAAGTCTTTGCTAATGTTCCAGTTAGCGGCTGCACCGCCGCCACCTCGCCGGAATAAGGGACTGTATGACCCAAATAGTGAGGGAACCCCATTGCCGTCGTCAGCGATTGTGGCGGGAGTGACGGTGGTTGAAATGTCAGTGTAACCAATGCCTGTGGGCCCAACAACGAAGTTAAGAGAATCACTGACTTGGAAGTAGTAACGGATGTGGGGAACAAAAAGTGTATCGTTGCTGTCGCTGTCGAAGTTCAGGCGTGTCATTCCAGTGCCTGTGGCTGCGGCAATTTGGCTTGCACCATTGGAATTAGCAAAGTTGCCAAACTCCAACCGGACTCGCAATAAATCTTTGCCGGTGAAACTACTCTCAAAGTTGAGACGACCCCGGTTTGCAAAGTAGATACGGGATTCATCGCGTTCGCCACCCACCCTATTACCAAAAGTATCACTAACGGCGGTAATAATTTGAGCATTCAGCTTAGTAGTGGTGGAAAATTGCTGTTTCTCCAGTCTTGCTGTATGTGCCTCCAGCGTATCCACCCGCCCACGGAGAGTTGTCAATTCTGCCGCAAACTCTGTTTGCAATTTTTGCAGCACTGCCAAATCTTCTTTCTTAACTAAATCATTGGTACCCGCAGCAATTAATTCATTCACCCGATCTAAACAGGCATTTAAACCAGCTGCAAACTCATAACGGCTCAAAGCACGGTTGCCACGATAGGTTGCGTCAGGATAACCTGCAATACAACCATAACGTTCAACCAGTGATTGCAATGCCTGGAATGCCCAATCACTCGGTTTAATATCAGAAAACTGGGAAACAGAATTGACTTGTCCCTCCAAATTCCTATTAGCATCTGCTGCATTAGAATTATCTTCTGGAGGTGCTGCCCAAACGGCTGGAACTGCAAAAAATAGGATAAAAAAGCTATGAACAAGAATTTTGATCATTGACTTATTACTTGAA
This sequence comes from uncultured Nostoc sp., assembly GCF_937863485.1. Taxonomy (GTDB): domain Bacteria; phylum Cyanobacteriota; class Cyanobacteriia; order Cyanobacteriales; family Nostocaceae; genus Nostoc. The sequence continues at coordinate 14,095 of NZ_CALMFY010000063.1, forward strand.
AATGGTTTAATTATGACTTTGTAACTAAAGAGATTACACTCGAACGAAAGCTTCCAGGTTATAAGCTAACCAAGATGAAAGTTACATATTTTGAGTTTAAGTTTTAGGTTACTTAAAGCAACGCTATGACTTTTTGCTCATTGCTGCTTTTCATAGCCGCTTCTATAATCTGCATTACATTAATTCCGTCTTCGGCGGTAACAGCAATTGGCTGATTATTAACGATTGATTTGTACACTGCATCGTAATAATCTAAATAACTGCCTTGTGAACTTATTACTTTTTTAATTTTTTCCCTGTTTTTGTGCCAATTATTTCAGTTTTTCAGCTTCTGCTACCGTTGTAGTGAATGCTTTTTCTACCACTACATGTTTATCTGCAAGCAAAGCCTGTTTAGTATAATCGTAATGGGTATAAGTGGGTGTATTTACTACTACCAATTTTACTTTTTGATCTGCTAGCAATGCTTCCAAAGAAGGATAGCTTTTTACTCCTGGATAATTTTTCTGTATCAGCTTTTTGCTTCTTTCCCAGGAGCCTGCTAATTGAAATCCGGGATGCAAATCAATGAACGGCGCATGAAATACCCTACCGGACAAACCATAAAAACAAAGAGCCGTATTGATAGTTTCCATCTTTTTACTAATTGACTGAGGCGAGAGTTTGTATTTAATTGTTGTCTGATATTTTTTTCCGAGATGTAGCATCACAGATGGGAATGTAAACTTATTAGGCGAATTAGGAAAATATTGGGTTTCTAAACATACTGCTGCATATTTATTCAATTACTTTGCAGTCATCAGTTGTGAAGAAGGCAGAAAGCAGGAGGTTGGAATTTATCATAAACTTATTAGGTTTAAGACCCCAACCATACACGTAACACCAGTTACCCTGCGGGAAGCAAGCTACAGTCGGAGTTTAAATCCCCGTCTGAAAATATCTAAAATCTTTGAATGCGTCAATTTTGAATTTTGAATTGTTAACTGTTGTTTTCAACTCTAATTCCAAACCAATTCTTTGTGAAACTGTACAAAATCAAGCTTGGTGAGACAAGGGGCTTAAGCCCCTTGTTGTATGGAACCTCACAGGTAATCTGTATAAGGCTAAAACTATTTGCCAAAATCATTTTTTTTAACAAACCACAGAGGCGCAGAGAACACAGAGATACGAATTATGAATTACGCCAAGCGGTATTAGGTAGATGCCAATTACATATCTTCTAACTCAATTCCTTTAGTTTCCTTAATAAAAAACAGAATGAAAAAGAATGAGGTAGCCGCCGCAATTGTATAGAGTCCATAGGCAGAACCTAAACCGAAATATTGCAGTATGGGGGGAAATGTTGTGGAAATAACGAAATTCGCAACCCATTGGATTGCAGCAGCAACTGAAAGTGCAGCAGCTCGAATTTTATTATTAAACATTTCTCCCAAGAGTACCCAAACTACTGGGCCCCAGGAGAAACCGAAGCAAAATACATACAGGTTGGCTGCAATGAGAGCCACAGTCCCTGCACTTCCGGTGAGAGTGGGGTTTCCAGCAGCATCCAGGGGAGCGTTGCCAAAAATAGAAGCCATTGTCCCTAAGGTCAAGGTCATGCCAATCGACCCTAGTATCAGCAAGGGCTTGCGACCAAATCTATCCACGAAGGCGATCGCAATCAGTGTTGTAATAATATTTACGGCTCCTGTAATCACCGTGATGCTTAGGGAACTTTGTTCTGAAAAGCCAACAGCTCGCCACAAAACGCTGCTGTAGTAAAAGATCACATTAATACCAACGAATTGCTGGAATACAGATAAGCCGATTCCTATCCAAACAATGGGGAGGAGTCCGCCACTTCTGCTTAAAAGGTCAGAAAATTTAGGCTGGCGTTCTTGAAGCACTGTCTGCCGAATTTCTTCAATTTTTGGCAGCACATCACCCCCCAAAATCTTGGTCAGAACGTTAGCAGCTTCTGGCTCTCGTCCTTTGGCAACTAAGTAACGGGGGGATTCAGGAATTGTTAAAGCCACCATCCCGTAGAATACTGCTGGCGGGACTGCTGTCCAAAACATCCAGCGCCAAGCTGCAACCCCAAACAAAAACGGGGAGTCTGCTGAACCTGCTGACACAGCGATAAAGTAGTCGCTCAATAAGGCGATGAAAATTCCCACTACGATCGCTAATTGTTGCAGAGATCCTAACCTTCCCCGCAAATGCGTGGGAGAACATTCCGCAATGTAAGCTGGCGCGATGACGCTAGCAACGCCGATTCCAATCCCACCCAATAATCGCCAAAAGATAAAATCCCAGATAGTGAAGGCAAGCCCAGAGCCAATGGCACTGATAGTAAACAACGCCGAAGCGACCACCATTGCCTTGACTCGACCATAACGGTCTGCAATCTGTCCGGCAAAGAAGGCTCCTATGGCAGATCCCAGCAACGCTAGGGACACTGCCAGCCCTGTTACCCAACTACTGGTATTAAAAGCTTTTGATAGAGATAAAACCGCGCCGTTGATTACAGCAGTATCAAAACCGAACAGAAAGCCGCCGAGAGCAGCAGCACCAGCAATCAAAACGACATATAACGTGTTGGATTTACGACGAGCAGTAGTGGAAGACATAGTTTATATATTGGGGATTGGGG
>NZ_CALMFY010000064.1 GCF_937863485.1 uncultured Nostoc sp.
TGTTCAGAGTATCAACAACTGTGATTTTTTACAAATGATTTAGGATTGCTATACCTATTTTAAACGTTAGCTAGGGCAACAATCAACGGTTTTTCTGTATTATCAGCCTTTTCTTTTAATTGTACTACATATATAATACAGAATATGTCACTACTCAAGTGGTGGCTGTTTGTCGCTTGAACAAAAGGAAATTTTATGATTCCCCGAAAACGCATCCGTAATATTGGTATCTCTGCCCACATCGACTCTGGTAAAACTACGCTTTCAGAGCGAATTCTCTTCTACACGGGCAGAATCCACGCTATTGAGGAGGTGCGGGGAGGTGGCAAGGGTGCAACAATGGACTTTATGCCAGAGGAAAAACTGCATGGTATAACCATTACTTCCGCTGCTACCACTTGCCAGTGGCACGATACTCAAATTAATCTGATTGATACACCTGGACACGTAGATTTCACAATTGAAGTGGAACGCGCCCTGCGGGTATTGGATGGGGCAGTGATGGTGCTGTGTGCTGTGGCGGGTGTCCAGTCCCAGTCTATTACGGTGGATCGGCAAATGAAGCGCTATCGTGTGCCGCGTTTAGCATTCATCAACAAAATGGATCGGACGGGGGCAGATCCATTTCGGGTAGTACAGGGAATACGCGATCGCTTGCAACTAAATGCGATGTTGCTCCAGTATCCTATTGGCAGTGAAGACCAATTCCAGGGAGTGATTGACCTGGTAGAAATGACTGCTGACTACTTTGAGGCTGAAAACGGGGAAAACTGCGTGAAAAAGTCAATACCCGAACCTCTTAGGGATGAGGCACAACAGGCACGTGACAAGCTGCTAGATACTTTATCGCTGTTCTCAGAATCCATGACCCAGATGCTACTGGCGGGTGAGGAGATTCCCAAAAAATTAATTTGGCAAACCATCCGACAGGCAACTTTGAGCCTAGAATTTACGCCTGTATTGCTGGGTTCGGCATTCAAAAATAAAGGAGTGCAAAACTTATTGGATGCAGTTGCGCTCTATTTACCATCTCCGATAGATAGAGAAGTGGTTAAAACCGCAGAGTCGGAGAGTATCTACCCTAACCCCGATGCTTTTTTGGTGGCATTGGCATTTAAACTCACCGTCGAGTCCTTTGGGCAGTTGACCTATACCCGCATTTACTCCGGGACACTGAAGCCAGGCGATACCGTCTACAACTCGCGGACTGAACAGCGGGTGCAAATCGGTCGCTTGGTGAGAATGCACGCTAATAAGCGAGAAGAGGTAAAAGTTGCCGTGGCGGGGGATATTGTTGCCCTGTTGGGTGTGAATTGTGCTTCTGGTGATACATTCTGTTCTGGGGAACCACTGATATCTCTGGAAAAGATGTTTGTGCCCGAACCAGTGATTACTTTGGCGATTACGCCCAAGAAGCAGGAAGATAGCGATCGCCTTTCCAAAGCACTCAATCGGTTTCAAAGGGAAGATCCCACCTTCCGGTTGAGTATCGACCCCGAATCAGGTGCAACTCTGATTTCTGGGATGGGCGAACTCCACTTAGAAATCTACGTGGAACGTATCCAACGTGAATATAATGCCGAGGTCTACGTCGGTACTCCCGCCGTGGCGTACCGGGAAACCATTGGGCAACGAGCTACCTTTGACTACCGATTCAAGAAACAGTCAGGCGGCCCCGGTCAGTACGCCCATATTACTGGATGGATTGAACCCACAGACGAGCCGTTTGTCTTTGAAAATCGGGTGGTTGGGGGTGCGATTCCCAAAGAATATATTCCTGCGTGCGAGAAAGGTTTCCGTGAGGCAATGCAATCAGGAAAGCTGGAAGGCTATCCGGTAACTGGGGTGAAAGTCGTTCTGGATGGTGGTTCTTATCACCCAATTGACTCTTCAGAATTGGCTTTCCGGTCAGCCTCCCATCAAGCAATTGAGGGTGCGATCGCCAAAGCAAAACCCTACATCCTCGAACCAATTATGCTTGTAGATGTGGAAACACCTAACGAGTTCATGGGAAGGGTTCAAGGTGACCTCTCATCCCGTCGAGGTTTGTTGTTGGGTTCCGAGACAATGCAGGGATACACGGTGATTCGAGCAGAAGTACCGCTGGCACGAATGTTTGGGTATTCTACAGAGTTGCGCTCTATCACTTCTGGCATGGCTACTTTTTCAATGGAGTTTGCCTGCTATCGCCAGTCATCAACCCACATTAGCAATTAGCATCTTGAAGTAGTTTTATTTAGGGACATAGCATAACTGTGTCCCTTTCAATTACCCCACTAAAAGCTTGCTGAATTCTAAATAGGACTTACGTAAAAACTCTCCCAAACTCTTATTCCTCTGTGTCCTTCTCTAACGAGACGCTGCGCGAATGCGGTAGCCTGCGGCAAGCTGCTCTGCATCTACGTTTTTTCATAATTTCGTCCTGCTAAATTCTGGCGAATGTATTCTTCTTCAATCGGTAAACTAAATTGGACACTCAGGAGTTTTTTGTGCCTACTTTGAGAACCCTGCAACCTGGAGATGAAGTATCGTTGGAAGCATTTCTCTTGCAACACACTGATACTTCTATGTTTTTGCGCTCTAATTGGCGAGCTGCGGGACTGCTTGACCAAGGTGAAAGATTTCAAGGAACTTACATAGCGGCCTACATAGATGAAACTATAGTGGCAGTTGCAGCCCACTTTTGGAATGGGATGGTAATAGTCCAAGCCCCTGTACATTTGCCAGAGGTGGTGCAAGCAGTTGTGGCCCAATCTGGGCGTGCTATTTCTGGAATTAGTGGGCCAGCAGCACAAGTCGAAGCAACAAAAAGTATTTTGGGATTTAGCAACCGACCAACTCAGCTTAATGAGCCAGAGATATTGTTTTCTCTAACACTGCAAGACTTGCAAATACCTCAAGCCTTAGCATCGGCAAAGGTGCAGTGTCGTTTGCCACATGCAGAGGAGTTGGAATTACTCACCGAATGGTGTGCTGCTTATAATGTGGAAACTTTAGGACAAACAGATACTTGCAGTTTACGTCCAGCTTGCCGTCTCGTAATTGAAGCACGTCAATCTACGGCTATGCATTGGGTTTTGGTAGCAGAAGATACTCCTGTTTCTTACTCTGCCTTTAATGCCAGCCTACCTGATATTGTGCAAATTGGTGGAGTATGGACACTGCCAGCCCTGCGCGGTAAAGGCTATGCCAAAAGTGTGGTAGCAGGCTCATTGTTAGATGCGCGATCGCTCTTAGTAAAACGCGCTATCCTGTTTACTAAATGATAATAACCAAGCAGCTCAAGCCGTTTATCGAGGAATTGGCTTTTTGCCTACTGGCGAGAAGTATGGCTTAGTGTTATTTGAAGAGACTCAGGCTTGAGAAATATTGGTTTCAACACAAATATTGTTAGAGACGCAACACCTTACCGAATTTTAGATTTTAAATTTTAGATAATGGAATTGAATAATTCAATTCCATTATTCTTGATACAAGAAAGAGCATTCATCCGGCGCGACTCAATCTTTGGTAGTAAAGAAAGCAGCAAAGGGCGAACGCAATGACAGAATAGCGATCGCACATTCGCACATTATATAACTCCCAAATTTTGACTTAATTCCCCACAAGTTTGCTCTTTTGTGAATTGTCTGTATAGCCTTGAATATTTTCCGGTTCAAATTGACGCAGTACGCGCGTAGCTTCGCGTATTAAATCCTCATTTCCGGTAACTGCAATTAAGTATTTGCCAGCATTCAGACGGTTACGATAGGGTAAAGCATCGCCACTGCCAACTGTAAACCCGACAGTTCGACCGATTAAACCAGCGCCCAAAGCCCCGGCTATAGCTCCTAAGATCCCAGCCAGAAATTCATTGCCAAATCGAGCAAACTGGGGAAATATTTCAATTTTTGTGAGATAGTTGAAGGCATAACCTGCAACAAATCCAAAGGGTACAAGCCACCAAAAGAGCCGATTTGATTGTTTGCGGGCTTGCTTGTCGGGATCAATTAGTCCAAATTCATCAGCACTTAGATAACCATCGCCTAAAATATTCACTTGTGAAGTTGGCAAGCCTGCTTTTTCTAGAGCAGAGTTGGCGGCTTCTGCTTGTATTCGATCTGGTAAAACTGCAACAAGGTAATTCATAAGACCTCGCGGAAAATATGAAAGATAAAGTAAATATGTAGACACCTTACTGGCGTCTACATACAAATCCAAGAGTGATTAAAACTGATATTTATAGCAATTGCTTTTTTGACAACTGCTCTATCGCCGTAGTGGTGAGGTAAAATTAAGCGATCACATTATCTGATCACTTGGTACTTCTAGTAGATTGAGCTGTAAGGGCGCGAGCGTGTTGCAAATGCTCTTCCAGAGTCGGCAAAGTTTTAGTTGCCCAAGCTTTCAAGTCCTGATCCTGTCCTTGGTCTGCCTCCCGCTGGAATAAGGATACAGTTTTAACATGATCCTTAACCATCTGGTTCATGTATGCTTGGTCAAAGGTGGCGCCAGAAAGCTTTGAGAGATTAGCCTTAACTTTCCTATTCTCACGCCCGATGCTTTTTGGAAGAGTGATACGCTTCTGGGCAGCTAATTCTTTAAGTTCATTGTTTGCCTGAGTATGATCTTGAACCATACCCTGTCCAAACTGTTTCACCTCATTCTTTAGCGCCCGTTGCGAAGCCAACTGCCCAAGCTGTACTTCTGCCATACCGCCCCTAGCAGCTTGGGTAACAAATTGCCTATCTGTAGAACTGATAGCATTCTGAGTTGCTCTAGTTGGAGTTTGATTTGACTGAGCAGTGGTTATATTTTGTCCAGATGCAGCGGAAAATGCGCCAATGGCTACAAGCGCAGCCATAATTATTTTTTGTTTGATCATAACTAAATTTTATCCTTACTTAAGTTTTTTTGTGCAACAATAAAACTGCTGAATGCCATCCGATACCAATTTGAAAAATGATTGCGAAAGATGAAGGTTTTAAAGGGGAGCATCTCAGTTTTTGAAGTACCTCAAACCGACAATAATCCATTAAGG
>NZ_CALMFY010000065.1 GCF_937863485.1 uncultured Nostoc sp.
GGTTTTTTCTTTTCATACGGAAAGAACTACAGTTTTCAAGGTGGACGCGGTTTATATCAAGTTCGGGTGATTACTTATAATAAAATCTGTCAATGTAGGTTGGGGTTTCACTAGCGTTCAACCCAATATTTACTTCTTGTTAATGTTGGGTTCCCCTGCGGGAAGCCCCTTTGGGTCTACGTTCCTCAACCCAATTATGGTTACAGTCACCGCAATATTATCGATCCACTGACAATTGCTTGGAACAACTTTGTTTTGCCACTTTGGGTGGATTTGAAAGCACTTTCTTAGCAAGCCAGATCCAAAATCTATTCTCGTGGAGTACTTGCACATAGTTAGCATCCACTTGATTGAGCCGAGCAAAGATGATTGGTTGTCTGAGTACAACAACCCATAGCAACGTGGTGACTTTGTAGAGAAGTCCCAGCCAACGGTGGTAAAAGATTAATGCAATCAGTCCAAGGTCAGAAGCAGCATGACCTTCTTCGACTTGTTGAGCAGAAAACTGAGGTAACACAAGCGACAATTGATCGTCGTGCTGCCTAAGCAATGAGTCAAGGACAACTGCATCTTTAATCGCTGCGGTGCAACCTTGTCCCAAAAAGCTGAACATAGAGTGTGCAGCGTCCCCAATCAATACTACCTGACCTTGCAAGTCATGATAGTAGCGACATTGACTCCAGTTATTCATGCCCTGGCTGGGCTGCCAGGAATGCCGCAGCTTGATCTCTATTAAGTTTGAGTGCAGGGAAGTTTTTTGGCAACATCTCCTGCAATAACTGCTGTAATTCCTCTGGGCTTGTAATTCCATAAGGATTAATCCGATCGTTACTGCCTACTGGTTGCCAGAAAATCAGTGCAGTCAAATCGCCATCTTTTCGCGGTAAGCAGCCACCAAAAACAAGCCCAAATTGAGTGTTTCGCTCTTGAAGTCGAATGATGCGAGGTGGAGATTGTTGTAGTTCTGGCGGCATCGATAGTTGCAGTACTTTCCACACATGTGGTCGTTGCAGCTGTTGAAAATCGATTTCGTCTGGTTTTGAAAGCATTAAGGCATTTCGGATGGTCGAGTGAATCCCGTCTGCTCCCACTTTTTCGCGTTGCTCCTCTTCTCTTGTAACCCTTCAATACTGTTCAACCATTGCTGTACTTTTGTGCCTAATCCCAAGCTGAACCCTCGACTGTCTGCATATTCTAAATCAGTAGGATTTTGGTTAGAGTCATATAGTTGTATTGTATGGTTTTGGCTAAGGGCAAGTAATCGATGGGCTAAGAATAAGCCAGCCGGGCCCGCACCAATAATGACGATATTCATATTAACGTGAGTTCGACGAGTTGATTACTGAATTGGCGTTCTAATATTGTAAATACTAGCGATCGCTGATTAGTGACTTTGAGTTTGACCAAGGCTGTTAGTCGAATGGTGCGACGCCAAATAGCCCGTCGTAGACATCGCATTCAAATTAGACCAGAGTTTAATAGCTGGGATAACAATGGAAGTTTTTCAACTTGCATTTTTGTATTTGCATCGCCGTGCTATCTAAATGCAACCTGCTGCAATGCAATTGTATCGACTGACAATGCGATTGTTTTGACTGACAATACGATTGTTTTGACTTGTAATGCAATTGTTTCGACTAACAATGCAATTGTTTCGACTTGCAATGCAATTGTTTTGACTGACAATACGATTGTTTTGACTTGCAATGCAATTGTATCGACTGACAATGCCATTGTTTCGACTGACAATGCGATTGCATCGACCTGCAAAAATTAATCCCCTCTACAAGTTGTGATATAAAATCTACAATTGGGTTAAGCTGGTTTTAGCACCCCGCCACCCGTGCAAAATAGGCATAGTAAACAATCCCCACGCCAAACCCGTAATCAATCCAAAAGGCGTAACCAGATAGTTATTAAAACTCCAAAAACCGAAAATCTGTGCTGCCAATTCCAAAGGATAAGCCATCATCAGCACACTTGCGCTCGCCGCACCACTTAAGCCATACTGACTCAACCAGTAAAAACCTTGACCACCAGTTACCCCATACAGCAGACGAGTAATCAGCAAACCCGTTACAGTGCCGTAGCAGCGCATACACACAGCCATAATAAACGGTGGTGCCAAATCTAACCCCATAGCTGGTTGCGGACATACATGATTACCCATGAAATAAATGATGTCCGCAATCTCTCCAAGTAACCACACCCCAGACGCAGCCAGAAAGGGAGCCACTGGCGGGCCAAAAACCATCCCCGCCAGCATAAAATCAGCAATCAAACTGACCCAATTAACTTGCAACTCTTCACTAAAAGCTACTCTTGTCATTCCCTTTCTTCGCGTCCTTCGCGTTCTTTGCGGTTCGTCTCCTTAACCTATCTTATTAACATAGGGACTTGTCAACTTATCCAACTGTTGAATCAATAGACTAAGGAACAATCCCACATCCGTCACCACACCCACCGATTCCACAGAACCGCGATCGCTTAACTTAGTCACCACAGCTGGATTAATATCCACACACACCATCTTTACCCCCGCCGGAGTCATATTCCCCACCCCAATCGAGTGCAGCATTGATGACAGCATCAAAATCATCTCCGTACCTTCTAGGTGTTTGGCATATTCCTCCTGTGCTTTAATCAAATTCATTTCGGTATCAGGCAAAGGCCCGTCATCCCGAATCGATCCAGCAAGCACAAAAGGCACATTATTGTGGACACACTCATACATCACGCCACTTTTAATTGCCCCCGCTTCCACAGCTTTGGGAATACTGCCATAACGGCGGATACTATTAATTACCTTCAGGTGATGGCGGTGTCCACCATGCACGGCGACACCTCGCTTCATGTCCACACCCAAGGAAGTGCCCATGATATTTTGCTCGATGTCGTGAACTGCGATCGCATTACCAGCCAACAGCGCTTGCACGTATCCTTCCCGAATCAGTTGCGCTAGGTGTTCACCGCCACCAGTGTGAATCACCACGGGCCCAGCCGTGACCACAACTTTACCACCAGCATCGCGGATTTTCCGCAATTCCCAAGCCACTTGCTCAACGACCAATTCCACGCGCCGTTCGCTGGAAACTCCCGCCGACATAAAGCTGAATTCTTGAGTGCTGCGTAGTTCCCGCGATTCCGTTTTGCGGATGGTGCGGATACCTAGCACGTCTACAATTACCTGTTCGCCAACTTTTAAATCGCGGAGTATTTTACACCGAGCAACTAAGCCATTAGCAGTTTCGGTAATTGCGATCGCGCCATCCATCCGTTGATTTTCCACCTTCACCCACTGTCCATTAATCCTGACTTCGGTGGGATAAATTGTACTGACGTAGAAATCATCAGGCGCTACACCATCTTGGATTACAGGCTCCAGTTTGGCGTCTCGCTCATCATGCGGTAAATCTACTGCACCCAAATCAATCAACATTGAGATGATTTCTTCCATCACCTCATGGGATGGTGCTGATACCCTCACATCAGCGGCTGAGGTACTTTGTCGTTGTTCTCCCAAGTTGAAATTCAGGACTTTGAAGCTTCCCCCGGCATCTATAATCAAATCCAAAGCGCGGTTAATTAAGCCTGCGTCGAGCAAGTGTCCTTCCATGCGAATGACGCGGCTTTCTACCGAGACATTGGCATGAATTTCGTCTCTTACTGGTTCTGTCACCCGCAGAGTTAAGCATTTAGCCGCGCCACCAGCTTTGAGAAATTCCGTAAGTGGCGTTTCCAGCACTTGGAAACCTGCATCCGCAAGGCGGGTTTTCAAAGCATCACTCGTCTTGTTCATGATGACGATGCTATCCACATTCACCGCATTACAAGCGAAGTTGACTGCATCAGCCTCTTCAATTGCGATTCGCTTTTCTGGTGCGACTCGCATTTCGATTAAGCGGTTGGAGTAAGAATCAAAAGCACCTGGATAATATAGCAAATAGCCATTTGCTAGGGGACAAAAACAGGTATCCAGGTGATAGAAACGTTCATCTATGAGTCGCAGGGAAAGCACCTCAATATCCAGCCATTTCGCTAGATAAGGGTGAGAATCTAATTCCGAGCGGAAACCGTATCCCGCCCATAACCAGCGGCCTTCCCGATCCAGCAGTGCGTCTCCTGCTCCCTCAAAAGGCAAATCTTTGGGAAGTTCATTGACTGTATAACCATTTCCCTCAAACCATTGTTTGAAGAAAGGCTCCTCTCCCTGACGTTCTTTGTGCAAAAAGCGACTGAGGACGACGTTATCCCCAAGTACTAAGCCAGCATTGGCGGTAAAAACCAAATCAGGCCAACCTTTTTCAGGTGGTACTAAGTCTACAATGGCGTGTTGTTTGAGAATCTGGTGTAATCCCTGCCACTGTTCCACGGCGCGATCGCGCGATGATTTGTGAATATTCCCTTCCATCCAGGGATTTATCACATAGTCCACATCATAGTGATCAGGAGGGCACATCAAAAAGCGAATACGGGAAGTCATAAAAATCTTACAAGCGTTTTATATGCTACAAGCCTATTTTGGATACAGATTTTCGATTTACTCACATTTGGTAAAATCTGCAACTAGAACTTCTATCTTTTGATAGTTGAAGGCTTTGGCTTCGTCCTTAATTCTATTACTGGAAGATGGTAATAAGTAGAGAAGCTGGCAAAATAGGCTTGAACTGGTGGCCCTGACTGTTTCAGTAGTGCTGAGTTAGGCTGCTCTTAGCAAAGGGGTGAAGGGGCGGGGGGAAAATTTCCCCGCAACAAAAATTTTCTTTTCCTGGTTGATAGGCGCGATCGCAACTATAGGAGCAATACTATCGTAGGGGCGAATCAGCCAGGTAAGGCATGAATAATAAATATCCGCGCTACGGAGCGATCGCTAGCGCAAGTCTACTCGATATACCAGACTCAGGATCTTCCGCTGTTGCAAGGTTGGGGTTTAAAGAAATGTTAACGTACCTTTGGTTTCAATCCTACTCGAAGGCGTATTTATCGTGTTTTCATATAAACTTACCAAATCTTTTTATTTTTCACAAAAATATTTAATATTTAGATTAATTTATACTATGCAATTACAGATAAACAATTGCATTTATTATGGTATCTTATTGCCAAAAGCTGGAAAATTTTTGAGACTTTGTAAACTTAGGATACTTTTAGCTTAAATATTTATAGACGATTTGCTGATGATTAAATATTAATTTTGGAGATAAAATTCAGATGTTTACTTGCTAAATTGGATCATTATGTTAAACACAAATAGTTAGAAAAATACCAATAAAATATTATTAACTTTTGCTATTATTTTTATAACGGAATCTTATGGTTTAAATTCCAAGTAATTATTCAAATTCAACTTAGGAAAATTTATATAGTAATAATCAATCAAAACTCCCTTATGTTTAATTTGTAAATTATATAAATCCTAATTTATGTCTTTTACTATATTCAAAGGATATTTTGAAAGTGTTTTTCTGTAATTTTAAGCACTTGTTGATACCAACAAGAAGACTTTGAAAACAGCTTTTCAGAGATTCTAATTTACTTTGCTATTACCAATGAGCTATTAAAAACTTCTGAATTGCCTGTTACAAATGTGGTTAAAAATATTTTATTATCATAATTCATATTTATCACAGTGGGTGATAACATATACAATTTGTACTTTCTGGTTTAATCAGAAACTGAATTTGGGAATTGACCAGCATAAAATATTTGTAGCGGTTTGCAATACGTCTTAGAGTAACATTAGAACCAAAATGTATGCTAATAACCGATTCTGACAATAAATTTTACCACCGTTTATTAAGACTTTGAGGAGATTGAAAACTGGATGAAAAAGCAATTATCACAGAACTGGCTTATTTCTAAATCTTGGTTACGTTTTTTAATCATCATCCTATTAGTAATAGGTGTATTTTTTCGATTTGTAAATCTTGACAAAAAAATTTATTGGGGTGATGAAGTTTACTCATCAATACGCATATCTGGCTATCTGGCGTCAGAAACGAGAGAGCAGTTAAGTAATGGTCGTTTGCTCACCATGAAAGATTTGCAGAAATACCAGTATCCCAATCCTGAAAGAAATGCAGTTGATACAATTAAAGGAGTTATTTTAGAAGACTCACAGATTTTGCCGCTATACCTTTTGCTGACTCGGTTTTGGATAGAGTTGTTTGGCAATTCTGTAGCAGTGACAAGAAGTTTTTCAGCAGTCATTAGTTTGCTCACCTTTCCTTGTATTTATTGGCTATGTCGAGAATTATTTGAGTCTTCATTAGTAGCGTGGATGGCCATGGCGTTGGTGGCCGTTTCACCTGTTCACGTTTTGTATGCACAAGAAGCACGAGCCTACAGTTTAGCAATAGTAGCCGTCTTAATGTCGAGTGCAGCACTACTGCGAGCCATGCGCCTTAAAACAAAAGTTAGTTGGTGCATTTATGCAGCAACATTGTCACTAGGGTTTTATAGCCATTTATTTCTTTTTCTTGTTGCTCTGGCACAGGGAATCTATGTAATTGTAATCGAACGCTTCCGATTCAGTAAAACCTTAATATCTTACCTGCTTTCATTGCTTGCGGGAGTTCTGACTTTCGTACCTTGGATTTGGATTATTATTACCCATCCTCAGCCAGCATCAGTAAGTTGGGCAAGTACTAAACAAACATTCTTTCCGTCAGCTATCAGGTGGGCTGGTATCTTTAGTCGGACGTTTCTCGATTTAGGTATTAGCCCTAGCGACCCAGGAAAACTTAAGATTGCCTTAATTCCTTTTATTTTAATTATTTTAACTCTAATTATCTACTCAATTTATGTTATTTGTCGAAGAAGCACTAAAGAAGTTTGGTTATTTGTCTTAACCTTAATTGGGTCTGTAGGGGTTCCCCTACTAATAATGGATTTCGTCTTTCAAAAACGATACGCTACTACTCGATATACACTTCCCTCAGTTTTAGGTATAGAGTTAGCTGTTGCTTACCTATTTACCACTAAAATCACGTCTAATTCTCCTAAAATTTGGCGAAAAAAGCTCTGGTCATTGGTAGCGTCTATAGTAATTATCAGCGGAGTCATATCTTGTACAATCAGTTCTCAAGCCCAGATGTGGTGGAACAAATTACCGGAAAGAAACCACGAATATCCTCAAACTGCTAATATTATTAGTCAAGCTAATAAACCACTTTTAATTAGTGACGCTGACATAATTCCAATCCAAATACTTGCTCACTTACTTGAGCCAAAAGTGCAATTTCAAATCGTCACTAAAAATCATTTACCAGAGATTACTAATGGTTTTACTGACATATTCTTGTTTAATCCATCTAACTTCTTAAAAGCTGGAATTGAGAAAATTTATAACTCAAAGTTACAGCAAATAAACGACATTCTCTGGAAAATAACAAAATCCACTTGACATACTCCTCGCCTTCTTGTGGGCGGTCTTTTTTTCCCCTACCTCTAAATAAGGTGCAACTTAAAAGCAGACAGTTGGCATTTGAATATCGCTCGTAGGTTAAAAATTAATATCAATTAGCCTCATAAGTGGCACAACTAGAGCGGAAATATACTTTAATTAAATCATGATTTAAGTATATAGTTATACTGCTCCCGCTTATGTCATCACCCGTTGAGCGCCCGCTAAAATTTGAAATCAGACTGCCATCCTCCCATCCTCAGTTATTAGAAGGACTAGATATATGGCTGCGCTTAGGTTTGATATCTGATACCCAAGTCAAGCAGCTATGCCAAGAGTTTCTGGTGTGTATATTGGTGTTGCAACCCCAGCCGGAAGCGGAAACAAAGGTAGCATTTGTAACTTCTGACCCGGTGCGGCAGTTGCCCGTAGCAGCTTTACAATCTAATAACCGTAGCCAACCGCAACAAAAACCAGTTAAACCCAACTTTATCAGCACAATGTTGCAGTCCTTGGGGGCAGAACTGAGTGTCCGCTGGCTGCTTTTTCTAGGGGTATTCTTGGTAGTGGTATCCTCTGGGGTACTGGCTGCGAGTCAATGGGAGAGGTTTCCTGCTTCTGGACAGTATGGAGTTTTATTTGCTTATACTTTGAGTTTTTGGGGGTTAAGCTTTTGGGCGATTAGGCAAAGTAATCTCAGATTGACGGCTCAGACATTGCTGATTGTCACCCTTTTGTTAATCCCAGTGAACTTTTGGGCAATGGATAGCTTTCGGTTGTGGCAAAATCCTGTGGATTGGATTGTCGTTGCGATCGCCTGCCCGACTCTTACTGCTATAACTGTTTTACTCTCCAAAAATCGGACTATTTTTGCCAATTTACATACCAGCAAATTACCTCTAGCAAATATTTTGGGGCTGAGTTATCTGCATTGGGGTTGGCAATTAAGAGGATTTCCCTTAATTGCTGTTTATCTGGCAATGATCGGCACAACTATTATTACTGTTTATCATCATTCCCAACAGCCTAATCCGATCAGCGAGGAAGATCGGCGCGATGTCTACGACGGGCTACGCCTACGCCGCAGCTTAAGTATTAGTTTGACTGCGGCTATAATTATTTATGCTTTGATAGTGCTGCTGGTGCGGGCGATTTTTGTTGCTGGGGTAAATGTCACTCAGTTGGGGTTAGCTATTGGTATTTGCGGCTGGTTGGTGA
>NZ_CALMFY010000066.1 GCF_937863485.1 uncultured Nostoc sp.
TCCTTTGCGGTTCGTTCCTCATTTCGTTTGGCGCATCTTCATACAGAATTGGTATGACTTTTATTTAAGTAAGTAAAAAACAGAGACTTACATCTGTGTAAGTCCCTGTTTGACTTTTATGCCGATGTTAACTGAAAGTTTCAGTTATTCTTTTATGGCTTTTTCACAGCATCAATTTTCGCTTCTACCTTCACTGTCTTTACACCTTGAACTTCCTTAGCCAAGGTTTCAGCTTTATTGAGTTCTTGTTGAGAAGCTGCTGTGCCTTTGAGGATAATTTCACCCTCTTTGTTTTCAACTTGTAACTTATTGCCTGGTAAGCCTTTGTTCAACTTTTTGCTAACTTCAGTTTTTAAGTCGCTCTTAACTTTTGTTGCTGCCGTTTTTTCAGAATCGGTTTTAACTTTAGTATCTGTACTAGCTGCTAAAGGAGTCGTTGCTGTTCCGGGAATTTTGGCAGTTTGAGTTGTCTGGGAAGCTGGTTTGGCTGGTGCTTGAGCGGCTTCATTAGTAGTGCTAGGAGTTTCCGAACCTGTTTTAGAAGCCTCTTGGCAACCAAAAGTACCAACTACCAAAATGCTACTAACTAGTAATAGAATTAGCTTTTTCATTATCTATCTCCGAATTGAGTACTTGAAACGATTAATTGAGGTGTGTGTCATGGTGAGGAGCAGATGTTAAAAAGCAATTAAAGGTGAAGTAGCAAAAGTTCCCAAGCAAGCACTCAGGTTACTGAAAATTGAAACTTGGACGATTTCTTCAGGCTAAGATTTTGCAGCCATTTTTGAGAAGCGCCAATTCAATTTTTCTGACGGCTGGTAACCAGTATAGTGCATAGAGTCTGTGGCTCTCTGTCAATTTAACGTAGATGCTAAGGAGCTTTTTTTGAGGGTAGACTATGCAGCCTAACAGTGGTGACTCGATGTTATCAGATTTGAGGCAAGTTTGGCGATGTCTACGCTTAAGCAACTCAAAACTTCAGCATTTTTGCAATACTGTACCAGCAAAATTACCAACAAAATGTTACTTTATAAAACTATGGCTTGCTTACAATGCCCCAAATATCAGGAAAGATTAGCCAATGCCGTACCTTACTTCCGCCCGCGAAATTAGTGCCATTGTTGCTGAATATACCAATGCTAAAACGCTGTGGATAGATACAGAAGTAGCTGACTATAAAAGTCGTAATCCCCGACTATCGCTGATTCAGGTATTAGATAATCCTCAAGATATGAGTGGCGATCGCGTCTATCTTTTAGATGTCCTAGATCAGCCTAATATTATAGCTGAATTTATTGAAGAAATTATGATAAATTCTGCCATTGAAAAAGTTTTTCACAACGCCAGTTATGATATAAAGCTTCTCGGTAACAAGAAAGCCAAAAATATAACTTGCACTTTGGAAATGGCAAAAAAAATTCCCTACTATCTTTTGCCATTACCTAACTACCAACTCAAAACCATAGCCACAGCACTTTGTAGCTTTAACAATATTGACAAACAAGAACAAGAAAGCGCTTGGGGAAAACGTCCCCTGACTGAAGAACAGATCGAGTATGCTTACTTAGATTGTATTTATCTTGCTCAAATCCACTTAAATTTGTTAGGATTACAAGCCCAAGCCAGCCCCGAACCCACAACGGAAGACTTAATATCACTAAGTACTAGATACTCGCAACTTGAGCAGCAATGGAAGTTGTTGAATTCAGAATTTGAGCATTTGCAAGAACGTATAAAAAAAGCCATGCAGGCTCAGAATATATCGGAAACTTCTGATTATAAGCTGACTAGTTATGAGCGGACTACAGTCAAAGCTGCATTTACAGAATTGGCAAGACTAGCACAAACTCAAGGTATTAATTTAGATTTTCCAATTACACTAACTCAGAAACTCCAAAAAGATTTAGGGCAAAATCTGGATCAACTGTCTGTAGATATTGACAAAACCACCTCTTGGAGGCTAACTCCCAAAACTCAAGCGAGTGAAACTGAGGATGAGTAAATTGTTCATCAGGCTACAAATGCCAAAATTTATAGAGTTATTGTTAAGGATAAATCTTGAAGTTTCATAATTATTTCGTCCAGCAAGAACTACCTTCTCTTATAAATCGGTAAAATATCAGGGAAATTTGTCAATTGACTTTAAATGTATATCAAAAGTTAGAATAATTATTGAGTTAAAGAATTAAAATCTAGATTTCAGTACTAATTTCGTTCAGGTGTTATGGCAGTTTATATTAACTTATGAGACGGCGTTTATTTAGGCAAAAGCGAACAAGGGTAAATCAAGTATTTACCATAGCTATTTTTACTACATTGACCGCAATTAGTAGTGTTTCTTGTAGTAAGAATGACAATGTATTGGTAACAGAAATAGGAGTCAGTCAACCTAGCCGTCGTTCAGCTACAACATCTAAAGGTGGGGAATTTTATATTCAGGGAAAGAATCAGCATTTAAACGGCGACTTACAAGCTGCGATCGCTTCCTATAGCAAGGCAATTAATCAAAATTCTCAATATGGTGCTGCCTATAACGGCCGGGGATTAGTCTACTTTGATTTAGGAGACAAGGAGAAAGCGATCGCAGATTACAATCAAGCACTTAGCATCAACCCTAACGACGCCGAAGCCTACAATAACTTAGGGAATGCCAACGCCTCACTAGGAAACAACAGAGAAGCAGTTAAAGATTACAGTGAAGCGATTCGCCTTAATCCCAACTATGCCGAAGCCTACAATAACCGGGGGAATGCCCACGCCACCAATGGGGAAAAAAAAGGGGCGCTAGATGATTTTGACCAAGCTATTCTCCTCGATCCAAAATATGCGATCGCCTACAATAACCGCGGAAATGCCCGTGCTGCTGGAGATCCACAGGGAGCGATCGAAGATTACAATCAAGCCATTCGCCTCAATCCTAACTTTGCCCCTGCCTACAATAACCGAGGAAATGCTCGCGCCACCAATGGAGACAAACAGGGGGCACTCAAGGACTTAGAACAAGCAGCAAGCATTTTTCAAAGTCAGGGTAACAACGACTTATACCAACAAGTGACAAAAAACATCAAAGAACTTGGACGGTAGGCAAAAGGGTGGTTACAAACCGCGTCTAAACAGGCAAAACCCACGGAGGTGGGTTAAAAAACCCAGGACTTACGCACAGGTAACGGAAAATCGTAGACGCATTGGCGCAGCCTCTCGTAGAGAAGCGTCTTGCCGCAGGCTACCACAGAGGACGCAGAGAAGCCAGTGCGCCCTTGCGGTTAAGAGACTTGTACCCCTACGGGGATCTTGCTACGCGCAGCGTCTCCCCTTCTCACATTGGGAGAGGCTAACGCCTGCCGTAGGATGCCCAAAGGGCTGTAGGGAGAAGCTAAGTGTAAGTGGCGCGCGAATTCTATTGGACTTGTTTCTGTGTTGACAAAATTACATCCCAGAACCAATGTGGATGCGATCCTCAACTTCGGCAAATTTTTCCTGTGCTTGCTGTTCAGTAGTCAATAGGGAAACGACAATCGCCACCAGAAACGATAGGGGAATAGTAACTAATCCAGGATTTTTTAGCCCAAAGGGTGCAGAAGCGTGCTTGAGAATTGTCACCTGAATAGTAGGTGACAAATAAATCAGCAGTAACGAGGAGAAGGTACCGACTAACATACTCGCAACCGCCCCGTTGGTGGTAAAGCGTCGCCAAAGCATTGATAAGAGCAAGGCTGGGAAGTTGGCACTAGCAGCGATCGCAAATGCTAAACCAACCATATAAGCGACGTTTTGTCCTTTAAACAAAATACCCAGAATTATCGCCACTAACCCCAAAACCATTGTCGCACCGCGAGCTACCTTCAGTTGTTCTGACTCGTCAGCATGACCAGATCGCACCACGTTCACCCATAAATCGTGAGACAGTGCAGCGGCTCCTGAGAGTGTCAACCCGGCCACAACCGCCAAAATCGTTGCAAAGGAAACAGCGGAAATAAAACCTAAGAAAGCATCACCACCGAGAAATTCTGCCAACATCGGTGCAGCCATGTTACCACCAGTCCCAATTTGCTTGATCGCATCTTGACCTACTAGCACCATCGCTCCAAAGCCCAGGATGAAGGTAAGGAGATAAAAAACGCCAATAATAGCTGTAGCATAAGTAACAGAGAGCCGCGCTGCTTTGGCGTCGGGTACTGTGTAGAAACGCATCAGGATGTGGGGTAGTCCAGCGGTGCCAAACATCAACGACATCCCCAAGGAGATAGCATCAAAGGGATCAGAAACCTGTTTGCCCGGAGCTAATACACCTGGATACTTATCTGCGGCTGCGGCGAAAAGAGCGATCGGGTTAAAACCAAATCGTGCCAGTACCAAGATAGCTAGCAAGATAGTTCCGCCCAGCAACAGAACTGCTTTAATAATTTGTACCCAAGTGGTGGCAATCATCCCACCAAAAATCACATAGGCCATCATCACGCAACCGACGATCACCACAGCTAGTTCATAATCAAAGCCAAACAGCAGTTTGATTAGCTCCCCAGCCCCTACCATCTGGGCAATTAAGTAAAAGCTAATCACTGCCAGCGTTCCAATCGCAGATGCGATGCGGACTGGTTTTTGTTGTAAGCGATAAGCCACCACATCAGCAAAAGTGTATTTACCTAAGTTACGTAGTGGTTCGGCAATTAAAAACATCACAATCGGCCAGCCCACCAGGAAGCCAATAGAATAAATTAAGCCGTCAAAGCCGTTGAGTGCCACCAGCCCAGCGATACCTAAAAAGCTAGCTGCACTCATGAAGTCTCCTGCTAAGGCTAGCCCATTTTGGAAACCGCTGATTTTGCCGCCAGCTGTATAGAAGTGGGCGGTATTTTTGGTCAGCTTTGCCGCCCAAAAGGTAATGCCTAAAGAACTTGCAACAAACACAAAGAAGAAAGCGATCGCCAACGGGTTAAACTTACCAAGACTGGTAATATCCGCCGCTAGTGGCAGATCGAACCACACACTATTCATGCTTTTTTGGTTTAGTATTTTGGATTTTGGACTAGAAATTGCTCATAGCTAATTCACTTGCGTGTCAGCCTTGCGATTTGGTCGTCATAAGTACTATTTGCCCAACGCACATAGATAAAAATTAATACCCATGCTGAGACAATTACCAGCGCCCCCAGTAAAATTCCCAGACTGAGGCCAGGAACTACTAATGACCCCAGCAGGGGCTTATTGAACGCGATTAGCAAGATAAAGCCAAAGTAAATAAACATCATGGCTCCACTGAGAATCAGGGATATTCGCCAACGTTCAGCCGCGAGAGCCTGGAGAGCTTTTGTGCGATCGTTCATGTCTTCCTTTGGGTTGAGAAGATTAGGTCAGATTGTCTCATTGAAGTTGATTTCTGCGTAATTTTCTTAAAGATTATTAGTAAATCTATTGCTATTTCAGGTAATAAAATTAACTTTGCTAACTGATATACAACTGATTTTTTATCATAATGATTATTATTTTTATTTAGTCAGACATTTGTTTGCCTCAAAATCCTATCTTGTTATGGGGTTGACAAATTCCGCCTTGATCAAACTATAGTGCGACAGCTTATGAAGCCAATACTGCGTAAGTTTTGCCGTAAAAAACAAAAGTGTCTAGGTTGGGTTTCGTTCCTCAACTCAACCTACTTCTTAACCGAGCAATATTGGGTATGAAGCGATCGCAATTAGTCATGAAAAAGAGCAGTTTACTACTCATATTGGCACTCGAAAACCCTACTCATAGAGCATTTAAGCCGATTGTGTTGACTAATTTACAATACATATCTTATTTACTTCAGGATTCAATCCTAAATTTTGCTAATTCCAGGAATTTTTTCTGACTGGTGAGAAATCCGGGGTAGGTCTTTTGCGATATCGCCACATTCCGAAGCCAGTAATAAATAAGATTAACGGCGCAAGTCCTACAAACACATAAAGAATGCGAGTAGGCAAACCGCCAAATGTGCCATAGTGTAGGGGAGGAAAAGAATTGAGAATGCGTAGCCGCTTTGCGGCTTGTCGCTAGACATCGCCCAATAATGGCTTCAGTGCATTATCCACCCGCAAGACCTTGCCGCTATACTGGTCGAGGTAGACATAGCTGGTTCCATAATCGCCTATTTCTTGAGGAAATTTGTAGCGAATCATCAAGGCGCTATCTGGTTTTTCCGGAAAATAAACGCTTCTGAGTTCTGCACCAGGTAATTGAGCTTGAGCTGTCTGAAGTTGCTCGCTAAGTTTCAGGGGAAACTGAGTAGGGATCGGTTGAGAAAAAACTTCTGGTTTCAAACTAAAGGTAATTGCTTAAATCACAGGCTCACCAAACTCATTAAAATTCCAGCAAAAACCTGTAAAAAATGTGAAAACAAGAAACACAGCTGCGATCGTACCAGCAACTTTGTGAATATCAAAGTTCACTCGCTTGGGATGAGTATCAAGCTTAATTTTAAAGCCTGTGAGTAAATTCCTCCACCCAGGCCAGAGAAATATTCCTGTAATCGTCAGAATGCATACAAGTAAACCAACAGTGCCAACAATTTTATATCCAATGTCGCCTGCTAGCAGACTGTAGTGGAGTTCATAAATAACTTTGTAAAAGCGCTCTACAAGATTGGGATTAAGATTATTAACGAGAACCGCTCCTGTATAAGGATGAACGTCATTTTCAATCCAATCATTTTCCTTGGTTGCATAGATGACATTAAATGGTTCATCTGGTTTTGTCGGCAGATAAACTCGCTTGAGCTTGGCATCAGGCTGGCTAGCATAGCTGTTTTTCACTGTATTCAGAACGACCTCAATCGGCAGCATTTCCCCTTGAGGAGTAATGGTTTCAATTTGGTCATGCTTTTGATGAGTAGTAATTTCAGATTGAAAGACCAGCAAGCTACCAGTTAAACCAACAATAATCGCAATCAGTCCAACACCTAACCCAATGTAGCGGTGTAAAGTAAATACGAAGTTACGCAGGGTTTTGTAAGTCATGGTAGATATTCGTGCTAAATAAATGTCAAAGCTCAAACGAAATCGTTCCCAACACAGTCAACGGTGCTTGAGGCACGAAGAAGTAGCCATTTGTGTCGTAATATCTGACATTGAAGATATTCTTAAAGTTGAGCGCCGCTCGCCAGTTATCATGTTTGTAGGAGATTGCGGCATCAGTTCTCAAATAAGAAGGAAGAGTATCCGGATCGCTCTGGTTAACAATGCGCGAACCGACAAAAAATATGCCGCCTCCAAACTGTAATCCTTTTAAACTCCCCTGTTGAATCTGATATGTTGTCCATAGACTTGCACCGTGGTAAGCAGTATTTTCCAGTCTGCGTCCTACTGGAATGATGCTATCTTTGCTGACAACGACTAGGACAGTCGTAACCCACTATCTTAGCTACCTGTTTTATGGTCATTTGCTGACTCATGATCAGTGTTCTGGCTTTTTCCATCCAGTATGCCCATAAATAGCCAAATACTGTTGTGTTAAAAACCTGACGGAACCCGATTTTGAGCTTGTAATCGTTTAAACCTACTTGTCGTGCCAATTCTAGCAACGAGGGTGGATTGTCAAAATCGGAGATTAAAATTGCTCTGGCGTGGTAAATTCGGTTAATATCATCTCCTCGCAAAATGCGCGATCGCATCAATTCCCGTTCCCCAGATGTATCGGGTTCCAACTTCAAAGCGATTAATTCTAGACATTTGGTTTGCAAGTAAATTTCTTTAATTAAACCTTGGAAAGGACAATTAACTATTTGATGCAAAATAATTTGCATTTCGGGTGTAGTTTGCCCCATGCGGAAGTAGTTTAGAAAGGATATATTGTCAGTTTCTAGGTACAATTGGAGTGATTTGGGTAGAAAATCTAAGCTACTAACTTCATCTCTGCAAAAGAATTCCTGTAAATTGATCCCGACCTCTACCTCCAGAATGCGTTGACCTGCCCGCCAATAAAATCCACTACCAGGAATTTCCCGATCAAAGTCAAAATAAGTTGCTGTGAAATTTTTTCCCGCAGGTATCATTTCCGTTTCATTGTCTCCGATAACTGCGAAACTAAACTCTATTAAGGGAAGGTTATAAAAATTTGTCTCAATAATTAAATCCTCGGCTAAGTCATACTGTTTTACTAGCAAGTTGATACCCGTGGGGAAAGCTATTACATATTGATAACCCCAACTTTGCTGTTTTGGATCGTTCAACACTGCTAAATACCCAGTATGATATGAGTTGGTTTTTGTAGGTTCAGAGATTGGAGTAGTATTTTGCTGTTGGTGATAGGCTTCTCTCGTTGAAATAAACAGAGTCATTTTTGTGATTTATTGAGATTTTCTCCTAATTATCATATAATTGGCTGTTTGGGTGGTAGTAATGCGATCGCCCAATGTATTGGGAGGAACACTGTAACTACTATTGCGGCGTTGCATACATATAATTGTCTGTATTATTGCAAAGAGAAATTTTCATAGTTTTCAGAGATGTTTAATGGGAGCGTTTCTACTTTTGGGCGTTCCCGCTTTGGCTTGCGGGTAAATGTCACTGCATAGATGATCGGTTTAGTGAAATCAGAGAAATTCCAGCAGAAACCAGTGAAGCCTGTGAGGGCAATAAATATAGCTGTAACAATGCCTGCAACTTTGTGAATATCAAAGTTAACCCGTTTTGGATGAGCATCAAGCTTAATTTTGAAGCTGTTAAGCAGTTTTCTCCAACCAGGCCAGAGGACAATGCCTGTAATACTGAGGATACACATCAATAAGGCAGCAATCCCAGCGATCGCATATCCAGTTTTGTCTGCCAATAAACTGTAGTGGAGTTCGTAGACAACGTAGAAAAAGCGCTCGGAAAAAATTTCCTGACTGTTACCAAGAATCACTCCTGTATAAGGGTTGACATAAAGTTCAGCCAAATCGCTTTCCTGTTTTCTGGGAACAACGAGCGCAGGAGCATTTGGCTTTGCAGACATATAAATCCGATCGATTGTTACGCCTGGTTGATTTGCATAGGCTGTTTTCACCTGATTGAGGATAACTTCCACAGGTAAGCGTTCGCCACCAGGAGTAATCGTTCCAATCTGATGATGCAATAAAAAGTCACTAATTTCATCATGAAAGACTAACAAACTACCCGTTAGACCGATAGCGATCGCAATCAGACCTACAGCTAACCCGATATAACGGTGTAGTCTAAATACAAAGTCTCGGAGTTTTTTTGAGTGCATAAAGAATACTCCTTTGTATTCTATTGGGGTCAAAACTGCCACGAAATTGTTCCCTGCACCGTCACAGGCTCCCCTGGAAAGACTCTTAGAATGTCAGAAGATGATTCGTAGTAATCAACGTTGAAGAGATTTTTGATGCTGACAGCAGCTCGCAAGCGATCGCGTTTATAGAAAATGGAAGCATCGGTGCGAAAATAGCTCGGTAGGGTAAAATTATTATTCAGATCCCCTTCTCGTTTGCCAACATAGAATAAACCCAAGCCGAACCCCCATCCTGCTAAACTGCCGGATTGAAATTTGTAAGATGTGAACAAACCAAAGGAATTTTCTGGTGCATTAACCAAGCGGTTGCCTACAGGATAATCGTTGTCCTCGGTAATGCGAGCATCAATGTAGGCATAACCAGCTGCAATGCTCCATCCTGGCAGAATTTCACCACTAATGTCCAACTCGATGCCGCGACTGCGTTGTTTCCCAGTTTGGATAGAAAAATTAGAATTATTGGGATTGGGATCGGTCGTCAGCACGTTAGAGCGAGTCAAGTCAAATAATGCCAAAGTTGCAGACAGCTTGTTACTCAAATCTTGTACTTTGCGCCCAAACAGGTTGAGCAACAAGTGGCATCAAGACACTCGTGATCCATCCAGATAAACTGACAACAAAAGATAATAAACTAGGCGATCGCTGAACCTTCATAGCTCCTCACACATCAAAAAAGCCAATACCCTCCTTGGCAACTCATCCAGGAAAACTTCCTCTTTGACTCACAAAGTTGTTGGAATTAATTGGCAATTAATTAAGTTATAGGGAGCATACAGGATTTCAGTGACTATTTCCGCTCAAAGAAGACCGCTTGCAACTCTAATAAGACCAAATCTTTGATAAATTTCAAATAGTAGGCTTTTCTCCTAAGCGACAGGCGCTGGGACTAATGCTAAACTTGCGTTTGAAAGCCACAGCAAAATGCCCAGTATTGGCGTAGCCCACTATATTTGCCACTGTCGCTACGCTCAACTTGCCTTCACAAAGCAACTGCCGCGCTTTCTCCATCCGATAAGGGCAAGTTAGAATCTGCCCAATTGCTAGCTGCATTGCTGGAGTGGTTGTTCCCGGCAGAATGAAATCCTCCTGTTTGTTTCCTTCAATCAAATTTTTTAACTGCAATGGCAGAGAGTCAAGCTGGTTGCTACCATAGGATTTCAGGAAAGAAGGCTCCATGCAAATCTGGACTCGGAAGATTCGTTGGTTCGCAGGCCACTCTTCTGTCTCCATAGCAGAGCCAAATTCTAAAGAATTCTGTCCGCTAATTTCGTTTAAGTAATCGTTTGTCTTGTGAATCACTACTCCAGCATCGCCGCAAATAAAAAATGTCAAGACTGATGCCGTCCATCCTTCTTCATAATCATTACAGACGAATAAATTCTCGGCATTCAAATTCCCGAACGCGAAGCCAGAACCCATCCTGAAGCCAAATTAATCGTCTGTATCCTGTCCCTAACTCCTTAGGGTAATCAAAGATATCGTCGAAGTTGTCTGATTGGTATAGACGATGGGTATTCTGCCAGCTTTGCTCCCATAGTTCATCATAGTCTGAGGATGAAAGAGTAATTGTCATTGTTGCAGTTAATTAAATCTTTCTCAAGTTTATTGAAAAATAATCTCATATTTTTTATGACTATCAGAGCGATACGTAAACGGATCGCCATTCTTGTAACGCAGTTGGGCATTAGAAATATCAGTGATAGTAATTGCCTAGCTTGTTCCATGCGATAATCGTGTAAGTAACCAAACATTGTATTCCCAAAAATTTGACGGAATCCACGTTTGAGAGTGCATTCGTTAATACCCACCTGTCGAGCTAGTTCGATTAATGAAGGTGGATTACTGATATTCCGTAACAAAATATCTCTGGCGTGATGGATGCGATCAATTGTGTAATAAGCAAAAATTAGAACTGCTATGCAATCTGATTGTCTATACCGACAGAAATAAGTTTGCTGTAATATTCAGTTTTTGCATAGATGCTGATGATACTATCACCGACTGCAAAAAAAGTACCTTCTTGCTCATCTTTAGAAAATTGTAAATTTGGATATTTAGCTGCAACTTCCGCAGCAGTCATGGCTTTTGCTTTCATTTGATCCGGCAATAGTCCAGTACAACCAATGTAAAATACCAAAGGAGATATCTGATCTCGGTAGATTTTTTCTACATATTGCTCTAGCTTAGTATTCCCTACTGTCAAAGCAGCAACCATTTCCTCTTTGCTGATTTGCTTACCAGTTTGTTTATTCTCCAATAACTGCGCCAAACTATCAGCACCAACTTTTTTAAGAATACCTAAAACTATGTTATTTTGCTCAAGCCCAAGAAAATCATCAAAAATTGGTTTCATAAACTCGTCAACTTTCGTAATCTTGGTGCGTGATGACAGTAGCCTGTGCCTAACAGTGAGATTCTCATTAAATGCCATCTCAAAACTCGGCTTCATGATAATTTCTCCAGTTTCTTTATCATAAAGACGATACATTCTATTCAGAAACCTGTTGGCAGAAGGTAACTTACTGAGGTTAAGAATCTCTTGACTACCGATGTCGATTTTATAGCTCAATCTTGAGTCAAGAGTCCCATGAAGTAAAGCTTGATTGACATCAGTGTATTCGTTAGTTGTAGGAAAGTTGATATAAATATTCTTGGACAAATAGTGCTTTTGAAACTCATCTAACTGTGCCGCTATAAATACATCTGACTCTTTTTTCAAGTGAGCAGAAATAATACTAGCAAGCACTTTAATTTCTGCTAGCTGATAAAATAGTCCATCAATGCTAGAGTAACAACTATCAAAGGCTACAAGCGGTAAGTTATCTAGCTGGATGGAATATTCAGCATTGAAGTCAAAATCTTTTGCATCCACCACACCCTTTTCTTTGAGCAAGTCAAAAGCTTTTTTACTGCTAATTTTGATTTTTAAGGACTTCACATTTATTTTGCCGTCACTTACAATCGTGTAATTATTAAAACTATTGAGGTCATTTACCAGCAAACCTGCTACCTCAATAGTGGGGGTTTGGTCTTCAAATTTGGTAAGTTTGACTTGACGTTTGACAAGCATGTTAATAGTAGCAGTATTGCGATTAAACTGAAATTCGCCCATACCAACATACTCAGCATTATCTATATATTCTGTTTGCAACCAAGGTTGAAGCAGTTCCCCGTTTTCGTTTCTAACACCTTTAATACGCTTGATACCTGTTCTTTGATAATCTTCTTGCAGATGTTTAATATTGATGATGATATTGTTGCGATATTCTGCAAAAATTTGGATGAGTTCTAGCAGAGAAATTTGATTACTTGCCATATTGTCACCATCCATATAAAGGTCAATAATCTATTAAAACCACGGTTTATGAAGTCTATTCCTCTTTGAAAATAAGTTCTTCCAACCGGGAAAAATTGAAGGACAAACACACAATAAATTGATCCCAAATATATGCAAAATCCCCTTATTAAAGGTAGGCAAACTTCAGCCTCAGTGTACTAGCTACTATCGGCGTTCAGTTACTATAAACTTTGGGCATTGCCATGCCCCTACCAACGTATTTGTATCATTATTAAAGTGAAATGGTATTA
>NZ_CALMFY010000067.1 GCF_937863485.1 uncultured Nostoc sp.
TGATCCTTCCCTACGACTGCTGTCTATTCTCTCTTATTTCCCGACAAGTCTATTATGCCACTCAGTCGTAGCGACCTTGAAGCCGGAAATGAACAGACAAGACTATTAGAAGCATCACACTCTGGAATAAAGCTAACTACCCTGAGTGAAGATGAGTTACAGCGATCGCTCGATGAAACACTACAACAGCAACCAACAAATTCTGATATCTGGATATTTGCCTACGGTTCGCTGATTTGGAATCCCCTAATTACATATGTCGAGCGCCGTGCTGGGATCATTTATGGTTGGCATCGGCGCTTCTGTACATGGATGATCCTCGGTTACGGGACTCCAGAGAATCCCGGATTACTCTTAGGACTTGATCGGGGCGGTAGTTGTCGGGGTATTGCTTATCGAATTGCTGCTGCCGATGTACCATCCGAATTACTGCTGATTTGGCGACGCGAGATGTTAGCTGGTGTCTACGTTGCTCGTTGGGTAAAGATGTTTGATGGTACGCAAGAATTCAAAGCGATCGCCTTTGTTGCCAATCGTCAACATCCCAGGTACGCTGATCATATACCATTCACAACCACTGTTGATAGTATTGCCACCGCATCTGGAAAATTCGGTGACTGCGCTGATTATCTCATCAGAACTGTCGATGGATTAATCGCAGAAGGCATTAAAGATAGACAATTACTCTTATTACGCGAACAAGTGCTGGCAAAACAACAAGCGCTTTTAGTTAGTGGCGGCTCTACTCAAACTACTACTTCAGAATAACTGTTGTAAACCTCTAATTGAATTATTAAACCGATACTAGAAAAATCTAGATTTGAAATTATGGAAAAGAATTATCCCCGAAAAACAATCACTGAGTATTTCTGGAAAAAATCAGTTTGAGCAGCGATCGCCCAGACTCAGGTGCAGTGTTTGCTTTCCAAGCAGATTGTTTAATTCAGATAAATATGACAAAGTTTGCGATTTACTGAATGTAGGTGCGTTCGCCCGATGCAAAGGGGTGACATTTCAGCTTTGCTTGTACAGCTCAACAGAACAGAAGGAAGGTTAGCGAACATAGCGAATCCTTTAAATTACCGCGCTATCACCATCGACTGTGGACCTCGTGCAACCGTGATCGAGAAGTCAGTCTTCACCAGTTCTGTACGCTTGGGGTCAGCGAAATCACGTGTCAGTCTCCAGAAATCGACTGATCCGTTCGGCTTTGAGCGGTCAAAATGTGCAAAACACACCACAGCCAGAAAGCGACTCGTGTTGTCAAAGACAGCGGACTCAGGTAACATGCCGTCGAAGGGAAACTCTCCCACGCGATCAATGCTCCCGGTCTGCGGGTCCAGCCGCAGCAGAGAGACGGAGGAGAAGAAGCCTTGCTTGGGGTCATCCAATGGTTGCGCGCTGCGTTCCAGATTCACTCTAGTAATTTAATTCGTACAGTTAATTTGGAAGGTGGGTATCAGGAGATTTTTTATAAAGTTCTAAAAACATCTGAAGGAAGCAGCTAGATGTTGTACTTTTTTGGCTCCCATCCTCCATTAATTCACGAAAAATGATATCCCACTCTGCAAAATATATATTGAGTGCTACAGCTATTATTTGATTGCTGGTTTCCCACTTACGATTAATCCAAATTTCCCCAACTTTGGGGGCATTTTCTAGTCTTTGGTTAAAAGGACTTGGCACACGTCGAATTTCTGACTCTTCAAAATCCTTATCATAAGCATCAAATCCTAGCTGTGATAGTTTTTGGGCTGAAAGTCTTAAGTAAACTGGATATTCTTCTTCCATTAGTCGTAATTCCCTTTTTGTAACATTTGATTATTCCACTGGACTAGCCAATTTTTTCTTCCCTATATCAATCAGTGCATAAGTATAATCTCCTGCTTCCCAGAGTACCCAAAAGTACCCAAATGGATAGTGCGAAGGGGGTTTATCGTGCCTGGTTGAAGCGATGATTCTCAATTTGCCTACTCTGATGTAAAAACCACCATCTTTGTATATTTCAAGCTTCATTCACTCAACTCCTTAACCAGTTCCCGAAACAATAACCGCGCTCCTTTGGCTGCAACGCGATTTCTAACCAGCTTCACTGGGCGACCGGCTGCTTTTTCAGTATCTATTTGACTACCCAAAATTTTACCAATATCATTCTTGAGTCGCGATCGCTTTGGTTCAATCCTCGTAAACACCCACTGCCACAAAGACTTGCGACACAAGTCGGAACCCCCTACAACTTTGCTTTTTTTGCTATCTCCTGACGCGATCATTGATGGAGCAACGCCCAAAGCCTTCTGAAATCTTCTTAGTGAAAGGTGACGTTTAGTCGGCTTTTTGGAGTTTCGCCCCTGGCGGATTTTCACCTCTGGTTTTCTCGTTGCATCCAAGAAACCTTCAATGGGGTAAATCTGAGAGATGATTACCGCTATTAGGCGAGCGCCAAATCCAAACTTTTTAAAAACTGTGCGGTAATGGTCAAACCGAGAATCAGCAAGCAATTCAAGCAATTCTACCTCGATGTCGTGTTCCTCGCGTTGCAGGTCACAGATACGTTTTGCGTGTTGGCGAACGGTGTCAGTGACGCCCAAGCCCACAGATTGGGAGTAAAGGCGGTCGTAACGGGTGCTTTTGCGTTCATTTGCTAGCCACCCCCACAGTAACGGCACTTCACCTGATTCACTCCTGACAGATCGCACCAGTGCAACTTCTGGGAACTGCCAGGCTAAATCTTGCCGCGCACGATTGATGATCGGTGATTGAACGCGGTTCAGGTGAGCAAGTCTTAATACCAATTCCCGGATTTTGACAATAGCACGATCGCGAATTTGGACAAATCGACGCGCTTCTGTGTGGTAGTCGAAGTAGTAGCAAGCCAGCGCTAGGGCATCAGCATCATCATCTTTATCTGGTAACGCTAAGTGCGAAGCTCGATAATTCCTCAGTTCTTTATGACCAACTAACCGAACTTCGACCCCAGCGCGGGCCAAGTGAGTACCCCAGAGTTTGCTGTAATTGTTGCCAGTTGGCTCTAGCAGTGCGATGTCCGGTTTGAGCGCGAGTAATTCTTGAATACCATGCACATTGGCGCTTAAACAAAAAAACGGACATTCGTAATAAAATTGACGTGGGTCTGAGGGCTTGTTTGTTAGCAGACAAGCTGAAACTGAGGACTTGCTAACATCAAGTCCTAAGATTCTAATCATTTAATTCCTCCTGGGTGGTTCTGTCTTATGTCCCTGATGCCATGCCTGCGAATCACCCGAAGGCCCAATCAGCCTAGTTCACTCTCAAGGCAAAACCAGAAACGCTAACTTCTGATGACATAGGGGAGGGAACAGCGCAGTCACAGCAGTCGAGCTTATGAATCCTAGAAAGCCATTACAGCTTGTTTCATTGAAAAAGCCCTAAGCTGCTGTGATGAGAGTGCTGTACGTCTAGGTTTGGACTCCAGACCGCGACGCGATTGCACGAGCGATCGCGTTTCGCCGGTGAGTCATTTTGGCTCATCAGGCGGTTGTAGAATTTCCGTAGTATCAACTATTTGTTGAATTTTTTCAGCAGATAATTGACGGTATTGCTCGCTAGCTTTTGACCCTATATAGTCCTTCCATGCTTCTATGCTTTCTCCAGTTATTTTGGCAAGAATTTGTATAGCCACTCCCATAGCTAAAATGTTGAGCACATAGAAATTCTTGGGCAAAGTAACAGACTCATTATTTGGTGCTTTAGTCATTAAATTTTCATTATTCATAAATTTCATCCTCATCAAATTCGTCATCACCAACTAATGAGTATGAGTTTTCGGGGTCAATTTGATTAAGAACTTCAGTCATTGCTTGACCACTCAAAGCGTCCATTACCGAGTAGTTACCATTTGCGATCATAGTTTCGATTTTCCTCATTTTTAAAGAAAGTTCGAGTTCCGGTGTTCTTAGACTGGGGTGAACGTCCTCAATGGAATTAATTGCCGGTGCCTATTCGTTACCTTCAATCCAGCGCTCAATCTGACCGTTAATAAATTCTGTCCAAGCCTGGGGGCTTGGTTCGGGTGCAGTTTCAAGAAATTCAGCCAGTTCTCTTTGTCTTTGAAAACCTTCATTGCCACACTGCATCGACTCAACCCACTGATGATTCATGGCAAACCCGCCTTTGTTCATAGCCTCTGTTTGAACTTCAATCGGGTTAACTCCACAATTAGTGGCAATAAGTTGAGTGATAGCAGTAGCTTGAGAACTTTTAAGCCGTTCTAGGTCAATCATCCACAAGGAAGCTTTTGCATTTGCTGATAGTTCGATTGGGAACGGGTCACGCATGGGCATCATGCTGTCTGCAAATAAGTGCATGATTGGCTCATAAGGGTTACCAGGTTTTAGCTTCACCCATGTATCATGTTTGGTCATAATTTATAATCGCGATCACGATATTTTTATTTTGTACAAGAATGAAAGTGTTTGAATCGAGTCAGCGATCGCGCCTAAAAACCGCGATCGCTACATAAATTCTGAGTTATCCTTGAATTTGCTGGGACTGTCTGTCAAACATCACCTCAAATTTCCCACCTCCTTGGCGCAAAAGGCTTGCGTAAGCATCAGCATCGGTACGGGTACGAAGCCGAGCAACGCATGTGTTCTGGGCATTGGGGAAGCATTGAAAAATTGCCCACGGTCTGATTTCATCGCGGTAATTCATAGTTTTCAATTTTAGATGTGTAAAAAAACACCAGCCTAAGCTTCCCAGCCTAAGCTGGTATTGTTCCTTATAATCCTTTGAAAGTAAACTTGGAGTGGTTAGTTATCCCATAGGCGGTTCTCCTGGCGTAACGACAAAATTTTGACCCCAGCGAACTTGACCAATAATCGCTTCCATGATTCCTGCTTGGTCAGCGAGGGTTATCTCTTCGGTTATCTGCTTGGCAACGGTGAAAATTTCAGCCCGACAATCACCTTCCAACGCACAACCGAGGTGTGATGCCAAAACGGTAAGAATAACCAGCTTTTCTCGCTTACTGATTTTCTCGAATGCTGCACCATATTTATCTTGCAATTTCGCAAGAAGTGTATCGTCACCTGGGGTATAACCCGTGTAATGGCCTAGTGGCTTTGACATTGGTACAATCTCCTTAATGCAAATAATAGTAGAGTTGGCGATTGCTCCTTCGGCACCCCAGGTAGGCGATCGCCTTTTCAATAGCTATGCTGCTTCCTCCTCCTCATCGTCCTCATCCTCGTTGGTGATTACGATGCTCAGAGATCCCTTTTCAAGGCGAAGATCGACGATCCTAAAATCTTGCTCGTCTTCAGTCTTGACCGCTATCACCGCGTTGTCGTGCAAATCTTGCAGCTTTTGAGCCAGTTGTTGAACTGTGGTTGTCATGTGGTTTCCTAAGTTGGTAAGTGTGCAGACATCAATATAAATCACCGCGCAGTCAACTCGTTCGCCGCGCTCGGTTCACAGGTGATTTTTAGGGTGTTTCCGCGCCGGGGCTTTCGCAGTGGCGCGGGTGCTTGCTCCATCTTTGCAACGCAAAGGGTTAGGCGTTGGGGAGCAGTTGGATTACAAAGTTTTGTAATACAAAACTTTTCTAATATTATATTGTCATACATAACTAGTCAATGGTTTTGTACAACAAAATTATTCCGTAATACAATATGGTGGGGACAACGTTGTGATTTTAAATTTAGATGGCAAGGCCCAAGAAACTAGCGGAAGATTCGATGATAGTGTCAGTCCGTATCGGTCGGGCGGATTGGGAGAATTTCGAGACGGTAGCTCAAGCTATGGGTTACAGCAAAGCAGATTTGCTGAGGATGGTTGTCGAAGGAAAAATTCCTGTGGGACAAATACCCTCAAACGAAATTCAACTAATGGGAAAATCCTCCAGCGTCTCAAACTGATTGAGTCTAAATACTCAAATTACGTTGACAACCATCAAAAACAGCTTGAGGCGCAATTAAGCGAGAGTAAAGCCCATAAATTAGAGCTTACACAGGAAATAGCAGAGTTAGAGCAAGAAATCTATGACCTAATCTCAGAATCCTCTGATAACACAGAAGAATAAAACCGTTCTATCCACTGTGGCTAGGGCGGTTTTGTTTTTGCGTAGCTTGCCGCCGCAGGCATCGCGCTTCTGGGGGAGGGAGTGCGATCGCGAGTTGACCAATTACCAATGACCAATAACCAATGACCAATAATGATGACCTAGCTGTTCTAGTCCGCCCGTTGGTGGAATACATCAAAACCGAAATGCCAGCAATCACCTTAGACCTCCATCGCCAAAGATTAGCTGAACAGATAATCATGGCACTGCCTGACTTGTTTGCAGAAAAACCAAAAATTTTTAGTGAAGCGCTGGTGAAAGCTGGGAGCAGATTAGAGCCGCAACCAATGACCAGACAACTAATTTACGTTGCTTATGCCATAACCAGTGATCAAGGACTGATGCCCCTGTGCTGGCACACCTCTAAACAGAGAGCGGGTGAGGTTGGAGAAGCTCTTGCCAAACAGGATGGGCTAGCCTTTTGGGGAATGTTCGGGTGTAATCATGCCGATTACCAAGCAATAACTTGGTTCCCCGATAACCACCAGTTAAACGTAAAACAGTAGACAAGAAAACCAAAAAGCCACCAAGTGATTTTGCTGATCGTGGTGGCTCTCTGAAAAATAACTAATACTATTATGCCAGAAAACTCATTTAAAAATGCACTTCCGTGGACGGAAGCACACGAAGCATACTGTTACCAACACCATATTCCACCAGCAGCTAAATCACTTTGGCAATGGTTAATGAGGCATGGACAAATTGCATCTGAGATTGAGCCTGATTTATCAGAGTTTAATGCTTGGGTAGCCAAAAACCGAGGTAAACCATATGCTCACAACTACCTCAAAAAGAATATTTGAAATACTGGTATCTGCTCGTGTTTTGCAAGTAATCAAACGCTACTGTTGGAAAATATCAAAGTTACTTGTAAGACCATTGTCCTGGTTAAATCCACCTAAAAAGAAGCGAAAACAAAATTTACAAAACAATAATTCTAGTTACGAAACAGACCCCTTAAATGACCTCTCTACCGAAACGGGGTTAAACAGCAGCAGCAATGATCTTACTCCTACCACGGCCGAATTTGAAGAATTAGAAAGGCAACACGACATACTGACAGCTTGTGCTGAGTACCAAATATACTTTGACCCCAATAAACGAACAACCAAGCATCTATTTGAGTTTGGTATTGAAGATGTTCGATTAGCTCTTAACCACTTTGTTTTTAGTGGTGGACATGAAAGAATTCCCAAGCCTCAAGGATGGTTAATTGCCTGTCTACGTGAGTGTTATTGGATGGATCAAAGAATCGGTCTGAGTCAGTTCCAGATGTTTATAAAATCTTGGTTCCCTAGCAAGCTCCCAAGGGATTACTAGGGAGTAAGTGCATAAAAAAACTGCCTCCACTTGGAAGCAGCGACATTAAAACCTGTAGTGATTATGAACCAACCCACACTTTTTGATTTAGAAGCTTTTACAAAGTTTTCACCCGTTTACGATCCGTCTTGGGATAAAATTGAAACTGCCCCCCAACAAGGTGATAGTGTTGGGGGGCAAATCAGAGAGTCCGAGTCTCCGTACAAAAGTGTTGGGGAGCAAGTTGCATCTGATACTCAAAAATCTGCCCCCCAACACGATACTCACTGGGTAGAGAAGTACTGGGTCGAGCGGTCTGGTAATAAATATTGGTATTTTCGGTACTGTTGGATGACTGGCAGGAAAATTAATCGGCTTTACCTGGGTAGTGTGAATAGCATCATTGCCAAGCGTAAAAAGGCAGATGTAGAAATTGCGATCGCAGATGGTAGATTACCGATTGAGATTGAGAACTTGATCCGAGGCTTAACTGAATGACTAATCGTCCGCCGTGCCCAATGTGTGAGGGATTGCTGGTTTTTAAACATGGTAGTTACAAATGCAAGGGGCGTCATATTCAGCGCTGGTTTTGTCAACGATGCCGAAAGACCTTTGCCCCTAACTCAACAATTCAGGAGAATCAGCAATCAATTTCTGAAACCGCCGCAACTCATCCCAAGGACGAGTACTAACGTCCAGAACTCTTGAATTCTGGTTAGGGTGGTAGATAGTGCGTTTGTACTCGATGTAGCGTTCTATCAGACCAATGGTAAATTCCTGCAAAAAATCCCCTGGCAATAAGGGGATTTGCTGACCATGATCGTTTATCACTTTGGAGTCAACAGCCCTAGCGTAAGCTAAAATGTCATCCTTGAGGGCAATAGGTACGCGGATCGAGGTTGTTTTGCCACTGTTCCAGCCCGGTTGCCAAGGAATGCCGACCCTCGCTTTTTTGCTCATGTCCATTGCCTGAAAATGCGTGTTACAAGCACATATTACAGTCAACGCGAGTTATGCTCAATGCCCAAAGAAAGCGATCGCACTTTTTGGCGCGATGGTCGCGAAGCGAACCGCCTTCGGCATCGCAAAAATGTAGATTCGACTAGATTATTCGCTGTGACTTCGGTTCGTCACAGATTTGGGTATAGTTCGTCAACTTCATCCCAAGCCTGGTTAGCAAGATTTTCCAGTGCCATCGCCAAGAGCAAGGGATGGTCATACTCCCCACCCTGCAAACGCTCAAAGAATATCTCGATTTGCAGGAATAGGAGTTTGGAGTTCATAGAGTTGCGATCGCGTTTTTTACGTCATCGTCACTTACCTCGATATACCGGGAAAGCACCTTCAAGTCAGTGTGACCAGTGGCTTTTTTAATGATTGCCAAGCTCACACCTCGATTTGCCAGCCGGGTGATAAAAGTCCGGCGGGTGGAATGAGTTGATATGCCCCTAGTTGTTAATTCGGCTCTGTCTACAGCTGCGCGTAAAATTTGGTCAGCCGCCCTAAGCCCCATCGCCTTATCTGCTCCCCTAGATGGAAATAACCAAACTGAATCTGGCGGTGGCTTATATGCAGTGAGTAGTTCAGCCAAAGTATGGTGAACCGGCACCTGGCGAGTAAGTCGTTTTCCGTTCGGCGTAGCCTTGCGAGTTCTGGCGCGAAAGTTGATATACTCGCAAGGTGTACCATC
The DNA here is from genome assembly GCF_937863485.1 of uncultured Nostoc sp. Taxonomy (GTDB): domain Bacteria; phylum Cyanobacteriota; class Cyanobacteriia; order Cyanobacteriales; family Nostocaceae; genus Nostoc. The sequence continues at coordinate 9,087 of NZ_CALMFY010000067.1, forward strand.
AAGGTTGTACACGTCGAGAAGTTGCAACTTTACCAACGCACCCCACCTTTCTCCGGTGTACCAAGCTAGATCCAAAAGCAGTTTATATTTTTGACTGCGGATCTGCTTACGAATTTTGGAATAATCCGCGTCGCTTAAAATTGCGGCTTGTCCATTTCGATTATTTTTCATTTAATTTTTACTGTTCTCTTGTTCCGGTTTAACCATTTAGAGTGGTTAAACCGGAATATTCCTAACTTCCAATATTAGAAATATTCGACTTAATCGTAATCACAGCAAGGCTTACACGTCTTCAGTGATTGTGCCTGTTTTACATAAAAGTAGAACATTTACTTATTTTTCAATCAGCCATACAAAAGATTTATCACTTCATCAAATCTGCTTTCATGACACAAATCACTGACTTGACTTTTCAGCAACTAGAAACAGCATCAGGTTTAACTAATTTATTCGTCGTAGATCCAACATATGGATTAATGCTGAGATTATCTGCTATCACTCCCACTCCCGTAAATGCAAAATCTGCCACCGGAGTAGTACAAGCTTTATATCAACTTAGAGAGTGTGCAGCGCGTGCCCAAGTAACAGTCAACACTAATCAAACAATCGGTGAACGATTAGCAGCATTTCCCCAAGCTTCCACGGGCACAGCAGTAAATGGTTTTGTACTTTCTTCAGGACAGATTCTTACCAAAACACCGCTAGCTTTAACTGGGATTGTAGGAGCTAATAACTAATGGCTAATCCTGGGATTTTTCGTAACGTCAACATCTTGCATGAGCTAAATGCAACTAATAGTACAGACATGGTAGAGCTTTACCAACCAGGATTACTTAATAGTTTGGACGTAGTGAGCAATGCCAAGTATAGCGGTTTTATTACTTCATTACGATTGACAATTGATATTACAAGCATTGATGAATTAGAAGTTGTAGAGAATGACACCTTGGCATCAGATGACACTATTGCTGAGAACGCGAAAACAACTTTCAACAACAACGCTAAAAAATGTATTTCATTGTTTATGAAAACATCTGCTACACCGTTAATCAAAGTAACAGATATCTATTTATTCAACCAACGCCCCTTTTACTATCTAAGCTTGCTACCTTACTTCACCAGTGCAAACACTTTTGATGTTGCTCCTGATGCGATAATAACAGCGCAAATAAGGGACGTAGGGTATGGCTTGTTGCAGGATGACGACAGAATTCTAATACTGGGAACTGTTGTCGAGGAATCGCCTATTTACGATCAGTCAGTATTAAGAGTGGAATAAAAATATGCAAGTATCAAAATTAAAAACTATTGTTAACCTTAGTTTAAATGATATCCTACCTGCACTTGATATCGATGGAGGAGTTAGCAGTAAGCCGATATTAGGAAAAACAACCATTCAATCAATTATAGATTTACTATCTAGTACACCAGGGGGAGGTGGCAATAGTAGTGGTGCATTTAGTGTTCCAACGACAATAAAAACTGTTGCTGCTAACTCTGATTATTTTATTGGTATTGATGTTGATGGTTTGCTTTATAAAATCTCTAAAGCTGATTTACTGGCAGGGTTGACTAGTAGTAGTAGTAGTGGCAGTGGCAGTGGTAGTGGGAATACAGGGACTATTATTTCCGGCTATCCGGCAGGGATGGCATTGTTACTTGAGGGCGGAAGTTTAGTTGATAAATCAAATAATGCTAGGGATGCGTCCCCCTTTGGCAGTAATTCTCCTTCACTAGCTACAGGCATAGACGGCAAGTCAGTGCTTAGATGGAATGGTTCAGGTACACAAGAGCTACAAATTGCACCCTTTTTAGGGAATGCAGTAGGCGCAACTATTTATTGTGTATTCACTATCTATCAAGCAGATAATTACAATCTTGTTAGAACTTTTGGACTTGATGATTACTGGAAGTTTGTATCAGGTAGTGGGTACTTCAGAACATTCAGAAATAGCCGTTTTGATGGCTATCCTGCGAGTATGCCTAGCACTGGCAGTCACTTAGTTAGTATTCATGCTGATTTCAATACCTACGAAGTAATGGTGGACAGAATAAGCAAAGGACAACAACAAAGTACTTTTACGCCTGGTGATAGATTCAGGATAGGAACCAAGGATAAACTTTTTACTGGTGACATTGCAACACTTTTGGTGTACCCAGAATATATTTCTCCTAATTCAACAAAAGATGTTGCTGTAAAAAATACTATTAAAAGTAATTATCCATCATTGTCGTTTTCATAAAGATGGCAGATGTAACTTACGCTGAACCAACCACACGAACGCCGCTACATTTTGATGTATTGCCACCAATAGAGCAATCATCACCAATTACTACCACCAATCCCACAAAACAGTCATTTACTGTTAACCAGGATGCACCAGGGCAGTTAACAAAACTATGGGAAATTTAGCTTACGGACTTCCAAGCGCTACTCCTACAAGAACAGACGTACCAGATATTGCAGAGCAGAGAAGACAGTTAGAGAGAAACTTGGGTTTACCTGACCATATCCGCCCGGGACTTTTGCCTCCTGTACAAGAAAATATTCGGTCTGGACAGAAGACAGCAACACCCGTGGGTGACGTAATTGTTAACAGAAAATCGTCAATAAATCCTGATAACGGTGGTAGTGGAAATATTGGATTAAGGTGGGCTTTTCAAGGTGGTACTGGTGGGGCTGCTTCACCTTTAATATCAGAAATGAAAGGTGAGTTTCAGTGGTATACAGCAGGAATAATAGATAGGTTATTTGGAAACAAAATAATACTTGAAAACAGTAGTCCTGGATTAGCACAAAGAGGGTTTTATGAGGCAGGTTCGGGTGCCGGACTTGCTATAAAAAGTATCCCCAAAGTCATAAAATATTCGCTAGAAAAGGTTCCACGCTTTGAGATACCAAAAATCCAAATCCCAAAGTTCAGTTTTCCACAACTACCAAAAATTGACATCCCAAAGATACCAGAATTCAATCCACAGCCTAAACCAACGGAACCCGTACAGCCGGGACAACCAAAGCCGACAGTCCCAGAACCCCAACAAAAACCACAACCTGAATCAAAAGAAAAGGACATTCCTCGTTTAAAAGAACCTATTCCAAAGCCAATACCAAAAAGCTTGATTAGGCAACTAAGGGAACTGGAATTATCGCCTTGTGGAAGTATCTCATTTGGGATATCTTACCCGATTAAGTTATTGGGGAATTATTACGTACCGAACTTAGTAAACGGGGTTGATACTGGTGGGCATTTTGAGCAAATAATTGTACCCAGTTCACTCGATGAAATATATGGTCTTTGGCTAAATTGGAAGTCCCAACAGGGTATTACAGGCAATACTACTTTAGTTGAATGGTTAGAGAGCAGCGGTGGCACTGGTAGTAATTCTAATGTCAATCTGGGCAACGGCGTTCGTTATCAGCAATATCTTGGACAAGGTAACGGCGTGTATAGCGGCGGTAACCCCCATGGTGATGGTTATCCGTTTTACTATGCCTCTCAAGCAACCATTGCCGTTAATGGACTAAAAACAAAAACATCAATTGGGGCAATTCTAGATAGTCTCTCTTCCGGAGGCTATACACCCGAAGTTTACAAAATAGATGTTTCAAATCCATCGGCGAAGGACTGCCCAATAGGGAAGCCGCCACCGCTACCACCTCCACCTCCACTGCCACCAAAGGATTGTGATTGTATGGCTCAATGTTGCCCAGATATTGATTACAGAAAAATTCAAGCAATGATTGAAGAGGCTGTAAAAAAGCTTGATGTTACAGCCGCTGTACCTCTTTCTTGGCAACTGCGACATGAGGGTGATAAACCTCAGATGGTGATTCAATGTGCTGAAAGAAAGAGTGCTGCAACTGCTAAGGAAGCTGCAAAATATGCCAGTGCAATGTACCCAATTACTGTACCGCACTGGAAGGGTGGGCAGAATGATAAACCATCCTTACCTCCCTATAAAAAAGGTAATTGGGAGGGAATTTTAGTTTTAGCTGATAACAGTAAGGTTACAATCAATGCTCAAAATGAATCTGAATGTGTAAAAATATTAAACGCCATTAAACCTTGGATAGACTCAAAACAATTAGAGGGATCTTATTTCAAAGGTGGAAAGATTGTCACCAAAGTACCTATTAAAATAGCACAAGTTTATCCCAAGTATGGTAGATACTTTGCTAATGGTCAGAAGAACAATAAGCCCGACTGGAGGGTTGATTTTTCCTAATGCAAAGATGCCCTAGACGCATAAAATGTCAAAGCGATAAAAACAATAAGCCTGACAATAACGGTAAGTCTACATACATATCAATGAGTGATGCTTGCAAGCTACTTTATCTTGATAGCAGTACTATTCGTTACCACATTATCCGCAAACGGATAAGAGCATTTAAGGCAGCTGGTAAATGGTGGCTAAATAAAAACGATGTGGAAACTTTCTCTAAGTGGAACAGCAGTAAATTAGCAAGTCGCTAACGACAAACCGATTGAGGGTTAAGGCTCCATCGGGAGAGTAAGCGATAAGTGATGACAGAGTTGGTTTTGAGGCACTAGCTTAGATGTATTAAAAGCAACCAACTTTAGGTACACACTTATGGCAGCTGCTGCAACACTTGTCGCTACTACTCTTGAAGGTCAGGTATGGGAAACCGCTGTTCGCGCTCAAGTTACCGAACTAGCTATCCCTGTGGCTGATCGTCCTAACAATGTTCAAATTACGATTGACACTGAAAATGGTACTGTTTCAATCACTGTTACCATGCCAGCGACGATCGCCATTGGCTCTACTGGTGCATTAGTAGCCGCACCTACACCATACCTTCCTTAGTTGTGGGATGAGTTCTCTGCATCTTTGATGCAAGCAATAATTAATATCTTGAGGTGAAAATGGCTAAGGAAGCAAAATCCCAGGTTTACTACATTAACCTGGGAGGAACAGTGGGTAACGTTGGTGCTATGCGTTTTGCCTGGCGAGGCAAAAAAGATGCATATCCAAAGGACGTTGCAAAGGAATTGGGGGTAGTGATCGCCAAAGATACTGACGCTGGGTTGATGTTTGGTGCTAACAGTCCTCGCCCTGCTGAGGTACGCATTGGCTATACCGATGGAAATGGAAATAGCAAAAGTACTGTCAGATTTTGTGAACCAGATAAGCTCGGTGCTGTGACCACCGGCGGGAAATTGAACAGTAAGAAAATAATAATTGCTGGAACAAAATACAACATCAACAGTTGCACTTTAAAGAGCAATTAGGATGGAATTGTTTGAGGGTTCTAGTAACCTTAAAAATGATTATCTGTGGAATGTCAGATTTGACCAGTCTATTTTAGGCAATCAAAATTTTGATATTCCCAGAGAATTTACCTCAGGAATAGTAGCCGTACTCGCTACTACTACTAATATTAACCCCAGGAATATAGCAGGCTATTTGGTGCAAACAGTCAATTTATTTCAAGTAGGTGGCATAGCACAAACTTCAAGCAGTTATGCGTTACCCAACAAAATACCAAGGGTTATTATATTTCCTGATGGAATTTCACCTTTTACGTTGCGTTTTAGGTTAGCTTTTCCGGTAGGTAATTGTAAAGTCAAAATTTGGGAAGCAATTCTTAAATAACTTTCCCTAATTATTTTATATGAAATTTGATCTAGGCTTCGCTGGCTTTGCACTTTCCTTCATTGTCGCTACATCAGGTTGGTTTTTTCGATGGAGTGACAAACAAAAATTTGAAAAGCAGCAAGCTAGTTTTGAAAGACAACAGGCTATTCAAGAAGCAAAAGCTGCGTCTGCACAAGCGGTTAATGACGAGCGTAATTTTAAACACCTTTTAGGTAATCAAAAACAAATTTCATAAGGCATTTCTACGGGGTTTGATGATGTTGAGGAAAAAATAAATGATGTTGGAAAAAAAATAGGTGATCTTCGGGAATTAATGCTTAAAATTGAAGCTTACTTAATTCGTAACCAAGGTACTAATCACCACGAGTAACTCTGGGGATTCGTCGTAGCGATCCAGTGCTGATTGGGGCTTATGGCCAAACCCTCTGGCATCACGCCAGTGTCTGCCCTGGAAACGAGAAGATGGTGCGGGGTACCATCCGCAGCTGTGCTTTGTTCAAGCCGAATACTGGAAACGGTTCCACGAATATCAGTACCGAGCAGCATTGCGTTTACGATGGCAAACCGACCATCAGGGGTAAAACGCACAAGGAAAGGAGCAATGTCAAGGTTGACGGGATCGCCCCAGCTTGAGAGCACTACGGCCTTTGAGGTCGCGTCTACCTGAACTAAAGATAGCCTCGGATGCTCGCTGTAGACCAACCCAAGGACATTTTTCTTTGGATGGAACTCCGCACTCACAAGGGCATCACCAGCCTCAGGACCAGGAATGCTTGGAAGGAAAGGCTTAGAGAGTTTCCCTTGTTGAAGACGATACATGGCCAGAAGCGGCTGCTTCCGTTGAGGCGTTTTCTTGAAGACGACGGCTACGAGTGTGCCGTCTGCGTTGACCGACACAGAGAGGGGACTATCGAACCCTTTGAGCTTCTGAACCACTTTCGGGTGATCCGGGTCGGAAAGATCGACGACCGTGATTGTGCGGCCAAGAGGAAGGTCACTCAGCTTGGCATCCGGCAGTTCGCCAGGACGTGGACCTTGGGTTTCGATCACGATGGCGTACCTGCCATCCGGTGTGAGGGCGACCGAAGAAGGGGGACCGATCACTGAATTTGTTACCTCCACCGTAATGGGTTTCATAGCAGCAGGGGACCGATCAAGCCGTATTACCGAGAGCTCGTCGGGACCGGCCATGGGACCGAGTTTCCCGTCGATATACGCAGAAGGGAGCATGTCTGTGTCCGAAGCCATAACGAGGTATCGACGGGAGCAACGCGATTTTGTGAGGTTGGGTGAAAAAGGTGCGATCGCTAAAATT
>NZ_CALMFY010000068.1 GCF_937863485.1 uncultured Nostoc sp.
ACAACAAGCAATGGCAAGCTTTTTGAGCTTTTGAAAAATTTAATAAAAAAGAACTAATAATTAGTAAGTCTAAGCAAAATTAAATACTCAGTAAAATAACTTAAGTGTTCTCTAAAAATCAATGCTGTACTGCTCAGTTAATATTTTGATTCCACCTATCCCCTGAAAAACTCGTTTCCAGGTAGAGATTTTTAAGGAAGTGTGATGTTTTCACTTGACAAAGGTAAAAAATTACGCAATAGTAAGAAATTGTCGATAAAGACAATTGTCAGCGGAACTGGCGGAATGGCAGACGCGCTAGATTCAGGTTCTAGTGCCGCAAGGCTTCCGGGTTCAAGTCCCGGGTTCCGCATATTAATTTTGGATTTTAGATTGCCGATAGCGCAGCGTGAAGCCTGCGGCATAGGAACTCTTAGAGAGGCTGCGCCAACGCTTAGAGCGAGTCCGCGTACCCCTTCCGTACGGGACGCTCTTGCGTTCGGGGATCTTGCTAGCAAGAGCGTCTCGTAGAGAGCGTCTTTTAGATTAATCCAAAATCCAAAATCCAAAATCTAAAATCGTGTTGACCAGTTTACAAAATTCCCTAGTTAAGCAAATTCGCAAACTCCACTCCACTAAGGAGCGGCACAAGCAACAGTTATTTTTATTAGAAGGGACGCACCTGTTAGAGGAAGCTTGTGCGGTTAATTACCCGCTAGAAACAGTGTGTTGTACTTCAGGTTGGCAAGCAGCCCACTCCTTACTGTGGTCAGAAGCTTGTAGTAAAAGCGATCGCACCGAAATTGTGAGCGAGGAAGTATTAAATGCGATCGCTACTACAGTCCAACCGGATGGTGTGGTGGCAACGGCAAAACGAAGCGTTGGCCAAACTCAACTACCATTGACTGGTTTAATCCTAGCTTTAGAAACAGTGCAAGATCCGGGGAATCTGGGTACGATGATCCGCACCGCTGCTGCCGCTGGAGCATCTGGGTTGTGGATAAGTGGAGATAGTGTAGATTTAGATAGCCCCAAAGTTCTCCGTGCTTCAGCAGGGCAATGGTTTCGCCTAGCAACGGCGGTAACCGAAAATTTAAAAGCTACAGTTCAACAAAGTCAGCAGGCAGGAATGCAGGTAGTGGCAACCTCACCCAGTGCGACTTTAACTTATTGGGAGGTGGACTGGCGAAAGCCCAGTCTAATTTTACTGGGAAATGAAGGTGCTGGATTGTCAGCAGATTTGGCAGCGATCGCAGACAAGCAAGTAAGAATTCCTCTGAGTCCTGGGGTGGAATCTTTGAATGTGGCGATCGCAGCCGCTTTAATGTTGTACGAAGCTCGGCGGCAAATGATTTGTCAGTAATGAATTTTAACTTTTTACCCCTATTTCGTTTTTGTTATTTCTTCAAGATATTGTTCAATATCAGCAACTGCGTCCTCAAGAGCCGCTAAATCAATATTTATCAAATCTTGAGCTTCGACTTCACTGAGACTACTAGTATCCAGTTGCGGGAGTTGTGGGATTTCTTCTTCCTCAGTTGAACTTTCTTGTAAGATATCCTCCAACTGATCGAGGGATTCTTGAAACACTTGATCAGCGGCGCGGCGCTGTTGTGGCTGAATTGGCTCCATAATATTGACTTGAAAATCCTGATTTATTGACCTAATTTTGATTGCAGTTCCTACAGATTTAAATTTTGCACTTATAACATCATAATTGTATGCTGTATCAACTTTAGCAGTGGTTATCAAGAATATCGATACTTGGCTTTGGTGACTTTTGCCAAGCCGTCTGCAATTGTTGGGACTTGTATTTTTGTAAAGACTATGAAATATTTTTAACCAATTGTACGCTAATTCGACCGATAAACCGTAGTATATTCTCCTGTATGTGATAGCACTTTTTTTTGCGTGCCAACTAGGCAATTAGCGATACTGCGCGTCTACACAATATTTACAAGGAAAGTATTTTATGAGCAGCGTACAACTTTACTTTGCTAAAGCCTCCACCTTTTCCCAAAGAACCCGTGTGGTTTTACTGGAAAAAGGAATTGACTTTAGCGCCACTGAAATTGACTTACAAAATAAACCAGATGGCTACACCCAGATTTCGCGCTACGGCAAAGTCCCTGCCATCAAACATGGGGATATCGAAATTTATGAGTCTGCCATCATCAACGAATATCTCGATGAAGTCTTCCCAGAACCAGCTTTATTACCCCGCGATCCAGGTGCTAAAGCGCTCGCTCGGATCTGGATCGACTATGCCAACACTCGCTTTGTACCCGCCTTTAACAAACTCCTACGTGGTAAAGATGCTCAAGAACAGGGACAGGGACAAAGAGAGTTTTTGGAATCGCTGTTGTACATTGAGCAAGAAGGACTAGGTAAGCTCTCTGGTAATGGCCCTTACTGGTTAGGAGATCAGCTGAGTTTAGTCGATATTAGCTTTTATCCTTGGTTTGAACGCTTGCCCCTCCTGGAACACTTCCGCAATTTCACCTTACCAACAGAAACCCCTCGCTTGCAGAAATGGTGGAATACTGTGCGCGATCGCGAGTCAATTCGGGCTGTGGAAAATCCTGCAAGCTTCTATTTAGAACGATTTGCCAAGATTCTTGGTGCGCCTACTGCCGTTGCTTCTGCTCAAAAGTAAGACAAGAAATAGGGAATAGGCTAGTACCGCAAGGCGGAAGTCAAAAATCAAAAGGAGCCAGTGCGTTGGGCGGCTCTCTCTGCCGACTTGTTCGCGCAGCGTCTCCGACAGGAGAAGCAACTGGCGTTCAAAAGTCAAAAGTATTATGGAATAAGCTCTTTAGGGATTTCAAATAGTCGCTACTCATCAAGTGTTTTGACTCAGCAGAGAAAGGTTTGGCGCGGTTCACCGCCCACACTGCATTTGATGACCCAACAAGCCAACCGGATGCCCCGCCACGTAAGAGTATTGAGTTGCGAACATTGGTTTTCTATGCCGCATAAGAAATAGGCAGGGGAGCAGGGGGGCCAAGGAGTGGAGTTCAAAGACTCATTCACGAGTATCAAAGACTGATTAACGGAGTTCAAAGACTCATTTACGAGTATCAAAGACTCGTCGGCGAGTATCAAAGACTCGTCGGCGAGTATTAAAGACTCGTCGGCGAGTATTAAAGACTCGTCGGCGAGTATTAAAGACTCATTCACGAGTATTAAAGACTCGTCGGCGAGTATTAAAGACTCATTCACGAGTATCAAAGACTCGTCGGCGAGTATTAAAGACTCATTCACGAGTATCAAAGACTCGTCAGCGAGTATTAAAGACTCATTCACGAGTATCAAAGACTCGTTTCCTATTCCCTATTCCCCATGCCCAATACTTCTCTACGAGAGGCTGCGCCAACGGCTTACCTCGGCTTTGCTCGGCACAAGTCGCTCAGTACAAGTGCCCAATGCCCCCTTTACTGCAATTCAAATCTTGCTTGAAAGAAGCGGAGATACTTTGGCTCGTAAATCATTTTGAGTCCACGTAGGCGATCGCGATTATAATAAACTTCTTCAACTGCCTCAGCAGTAAGATCCATAGATTACTATCAGGTTGCGTGCTTCTTCGTAAAGGTTATAGTCATTCAGAGCTAGCCAACCACCAATGTTAACTAGTGCATCCTTTTTGCCACTCATGGTGCAACCGTCGGTATAGGAACAAAATTCATGTAAGATAGTTGCGATCGCCTGGTTGGAATAATCCTCTTCTCTCTGCTGGATAAAGTAAGCGTTTTCCACAGCGCAGGTGGCATCAAGAATAATGCGGATACCGTAGGTTTCGGCTAACTGATATACCGCCCGCAGGTTAGCCATTGAAATCGGCTGTCTGCCAGCAATATTCACAGTTCCGGCGACGCTGATATAGGGAATACGTTCTGCCCCAACTGGCTCGATTAAGTCTGTAAGCTTTTGTAAATCTACATTGCCCTTGAATGGATGCAATGATTGGGCATCGTGGGCTTCATCAATAATCACATCTACAAAGGTACCGCCTGCTAACTCCTGATGCAGCCTGGTTGTAGTGAAATACATATTGCCAGGTATCTAGTCACCTGGTTTAATTAGTATTTGAGAAAGGATGTTTTCTGCACCACGCCCTTGGTAAGTCGGCACAATATGGCGATAGCCGTAATACTTCTAGATGCTTGCTTCTAAATTGTAGAAATTTTTGCTGCCGGCGTAAGCTTCATCACCCAGCATCATCCCTGCCCACTGGTAATCACTCATGGCTGAGGTGCCGCTATCAGTCAGCAAATCAATGTAAACATCTTCAGAACGTAACAGAAAAGTATTGTAACCCACTTGAGCGTAGGCGTAACCCGTCGTAGACATCGCCTGTTCGCATTCAGCATGAGTAGTGATTTTTAATGGCTCAACCACCTTGATTTTATATGGCTCTGCCCAAGAGCGACGGCGGCGCAGGGAAGTTTGCTTAGTGTCAGTCATAGATTGATTCTCCTTCATGCAGGTTGGCCAAATATTTGCATACCATTTTGGTTGCTAATACTTGCTGTTGCCAAGACTGTCATAACTAGTTTTAGCACTCTTGAGGGGCACACCACTGAGCTATTGGTTCAATTCGTGCTTGCTGCATCAATTCCAAAACTTGCGATTGATTACAACCATAGGTAGATGCTAATAATTCCTCGCCTTGTTTTTTTGCCTCGTCGGCAGATATACCAAAGGTGATGAATTCTTCGTCTTGGTTAGCTGTAATTATCTCAACTGGAATAATACAGATATATTGCGGTTCATTATGTCTTATTTGTTGCACCATTATTTACTTACCAATCTCACTGTTAATTGTGTCTATCTTCAAGTTTAGAGAAATCGCAAGTGAAAGTGAAACAGACTCACTATTTACGTAGTTTGGGATTTGAAAAACACTAACTTTTATCCGTGGTTAACACAACATTAAGAATTCTCTCAAAATCACTAAATTTGGGAGTGTAAACACTTACGTATGGGAAAATCAAGTTAAGCATCAACAAATGTCTTTTTGTAAATCTTTGTTTTTTAGATCAGTAATGCGTTGAGACATATGCATTGGCGTATGCGTAGCCCGTCGGAGACATCGCTGCATGGATTTATTTAAATCTCTGTTGGTTAATCTCTGGGAATCAGCAAATCAAGGCTGATACCCCCAAAGATGAACTTTTTTTTACTCAATGCAGGCTTAATGCATTGAGTCAGTACAAGTTTCATACAAATTGGAGGTTATAAAATGGCAATTCGGAATAATTTAGTCGCCAATTTCTGGCAAAAAGTACAAAAAGATTCAGTTAGTTGGGGATCGTTAGCCCTTTGGATCAGTGCATTAGTTGTTCTATTAGTAATGCTTACAACGTTTTCTAACGCTTAATTTCAGCAAGGTTATTCTAGTTCCTGGGCAGCAGCCTGGGAACTAAGATAGGGTAGACTTTCATCCCTAGAAAACTCAAATTATGAACTGCAAAATTCTGGCAACAGTTGTAGTGCTAGCTACTACTAGCTTTGTTACTCCTGTTAAATCTCAAGAACCTACTACCGACACTTCAGCAAAATCGAATCAAGTTTTGAATGCTTGTGTCCAAAATCAAGCAGAAACTTTACCAAATCCCTTTAGTGATGTGCCAGCAAACCATTGGGCTTTTAAAGCAGTTATGACTATGCACTACTGCGGTGCATTTCGCAAGGCAACACCACCAGCTTTATTTCAAAAACTGCAACCAACGAATAACCAACAGCAACCGCAGAAAGAACCAGAGTTTCAAAAATAGAGCGTTGCTAATTAAAGATATGAAAATCTCACGCAGATAGAAGTTTGAGTAGCAAAAGCCACCACTCGAAATTTCGGTGGACGTTGAGAGGAAAAGAGGCAAAGAAAAGCGCCTTCATCGTGTGGTCTAAATAAATAAATAAAAGTTACTGTAAATAGCTCAAAGTAGAGTTTATCTCGGCAATTCTGCTAAAGAGCTTGAAATTTCGAGTTGTGAAGCTGAAGTTCCGATATAGTAACTGGAAAATTGGCAGATAACTATATTTAGTAAACGGAAAACTTTTGCGAAGGCTCTGGAAAACAGACTTTTGTCTAATTCACTGTATTTTTAAATATATTTTTCTAGATTTTTCTGAATAATTTTATGATCAGCAAACCTAATTAATAAACTTCAAAAGCAATGCAAAATCTTGTGACATGCCCTGGTGCGGTGGAAAGAGGAAATTGCCGCATACCCGCTTGCCACGGCAAAAATAACAAAAGTGTTTTCGCCAAATCCGGAATGCCACAAATTAATGTTGTAGCCGTATACAGCTAAACTCAGTAAACCAAAAAGTTTTCTTCCAAGAGCGATGTCTACGGTGGGCTACGCCTACATTAGGATATTTTGCATTCTGTGATGCTTTTACTTGAGCAAATCTTTAACCAGGAAAATTCTTAGGCAAAAAGGTTTTAGAAAAGTTATGGCAAATCTTCTGTTCTAATAAAGACAAAATGAAACAACGACAAATATTGACGCAAGCAAAAGAGCAGGCACAGGTGTTGTCAGAGGCGAACCACAAAGCGAATCGGCAAATTCAGTTGGGGGCAATTGCGCTGAGGGTAATGCTGATGGGCGCGATCGCAGCCGGATTTTCGGCTTGGCAAAGTCCGAAAACAGTGATTGCTGCCAATAGCGATCAAGATGATTAGCGACGGCTGAATTATGCCGTTATGCGCCTTTGAGTTATCTGAAAGGAGAGTTTTAATATGTTTGTGAGAAATTTTATCGCTATTTGCACCTTGAGTTGTGCCTTTCCCAATCTCGCTTTTGCAACTTCCATTGACAGCATTTATACTGATCTTTCATCTAATCGTTGCAAAACCATCGAAGTTGACCAGGAGACCAGCTTTTCTGTGCGGAAATGTGCAGCAGTGGCGGGTTATAGCCTGCTGGTTCAAGATGCAGATGCTCGAGAGTCCGTGACCGTGCTGACAGCAGATGGGCAAAAGCATTCGCTCAAATATCCGCAGGTCATCACGACAGCTTTCTCTACCTTGGAGAAGAAAGCAGAATGGCGAGTAGAGAGGAGGGAAGGAAAGGTGCTGCCTATCGCCTTGATCGTGCGGGTGTATGCCAATGAGAATCCCAATTCACCAAATGAAAGAACGTCTTATCTGGCGGTAGCGAAGATCACACCAGAGAAAATCTGTGTAACGAAGAGGGTGAAAGGTGGAGTAAAAGCGAATGAAGAAGCGCGGCGAGCAGCGGATGCCTCAGCAGAGAAACCTTGCCTTGAGTAATATCAAGTCCGGCTAAAGACTTATCATTTAGACCGCAGTCTGACTCCTAAATTCTTCTTCAACTTGTTCACATTCCCCGCAACACTTGCCGAATGATATCCGATGGCACCTCATCGGTAACTGTCACTACACCAATTTCCGTTGGTAAAACAAACCGCACTTTCCCCGCTTTGACTTTTTTATCTAACTGCAACGCGTCAATAATTTCTTCAATATCTACCCCAGATGGTAACTGAGTCGGTAAACCCGTTTTTTGAATTAAAGCGTTTTGACGTTCTGTGTCTTCCTTTTGCCACAGTCCCAAATCCACAGCAATTTGTCCAGCTGCTACCATGCCAATGGCCACCGCTTCACCGTGATTCACTAGCCGATAACCAGTCAAGCTTTCCACTGCATGACCGATGGTATGTCCATAGTTGAGAATCGCCCGTAATCCGCCTTCTTTTTCATCTTTGCTAACAACGTCGGCTTTAGCTTGACAAGAGCGCGTTAATATGTTGTATAGCAGATCAGGTTTTAGATAGCGGAGTTGGTCGAGGCGTTTACTTGCTTCCAACTGGGCAAACAATTCGGCGTCCCAAATCACACCGTACTTAATAACTTCTGCCATCCCTGCGCGAAACTCGCGCATAGGAAGAGTTTTCAACACATCTGGGTCAATTAATACTAGACGTGGTTGATGGAATGCCCCAATCAAGTTTTTACCGTGGGGATGATTCACTCCAGTTTTGCCACCAATTGCCGAATCCACCATCGCCAAGAGAGTGGTAGGCACTTGGACAACATTGATGCCGCGCAGCCAAGTTGCGGCGGCAAAGCCAGTCATATCGCCAATCACACCTCCTCCCAAAGCCACCATAGTAGAAGAACGTTCTAGGCGGTTTTCCAAGGCGATATCGTAGAGTTTTTGGATGGAATTGAGGGTTTTGTAGCGTTCACCAGGTGGTAAGGTGCAGCTAGCAACTTCAAATCCAGCAGATGTAAGGGATGCGATCGCTCTTTCCCCAAAATGCTTAAAAATCGTCGGATTAGAAACTAGCAATACCTTCTTGCCTAGCTTGAGACTAGCCATCTGTTGACCCAGTTGATCTAAACTCGAAGGTGCGTTAGCAGAGCTTACCGCAGGTATCGCAATCTCATAAGACTGCTCTGGTAAATTTACATTAATTACAGAAGTCATTGCCTAACCCCAAACAAGCGCCAGTGGGCTGTATTCTATCGCAATCTGGGGAGTGGGGAGTAAGAATTTTAGATTTTAGATTTTGGATTTTAGATTGAAATTTAATCTAAAATCATCAATTCCATTATCCAAAATGGAATTGCCCAATGCCCAATACCCAACAACTAATGATTCAATAGATTTAGGAAGTATTGTGGAGAAAAATAAATGTTTGCAATTGCAGCTTACATCGGCTTTTTAGCTTTATTCTTTGGTTTGGCTGTCGCTCTGTTCTTCGGTCTGCGGACTGCCAAAATAATTTAACTAAGACTCTTGTGGGGCAGGCAAGATGCCTGCCCTCAGTTTAATAAGGACGGGCGAGATGCCCATCCCACAAAAAAATATTTATCCCACAACAGCCGGACTTGCAACCTTCTCCTGTCTTTGGGAAGGCGGACGCATTCCCAAACCAAGTAAATTCAGCATTTCTCGGTCAGTATCGTAATCTGGACAGGGAGTTGTCACCGTCAACATCTTGTTGTCGTCGCTGGAAAAGATAGAATTGGCTCCCGCCATAAAACAGAAAGCTTGTTCAACTTGAGAAAGTCTAGCCCTACCGGCACTAAGACGCACATCGGAAGCCGGCATTAAAATCCTGGCTGTGGCAATCATCCGCACAATATCCCAAATGGGAACATCAGGCTGATTTTCTAAGGGTGTGCCTGGTACTTGTGAAAGAATATTAATTGGCACTGACTCTGGATGGGGATGTAAGTTTGCCAAAGTTTGTAACATCCCAACCCGGTCATCAACAGTTTCGCCCAAACCAAGGATACCACCGGAACATACAGTAACATTTGTCTGACGGACATTCTCAATTGTGTTCAAGCGATCGCTATATGTCCTCGTGGTAATAATTGTGCTGTAATATTCTTGCGAGGTATCTAAATTATGGTTGTAGGCGTAAAGTCCGGCTTCTGACAATTTCCTAGCCTGATTTGCTGTCAACATACCTAGCGTGCAGCACACTTCTAAACCCATTGCGGTTACATCCTTGACCATTTCCAGGACTTCCTCAAATTGGGAGTTATCCCGGACTTCGCGCCAAGCAGCACCCATGCAGATGCGACTAACACCAGTTTCTTTAGCTTTTTGAGCAATGCTAACTACCGTTTCCTTTTCTAGGAGTGCTTGCGCCTTTACCTCTGTTTTATAGCGGGAAGATTGGGCACAGTAGCTGCAATCTTCTGGACAACCTCCGGTTTTAATCGATATGAGCTTACAAACTTGTATTTTTGTTGGGTCATGATATTGGCGATGTACGCTAGCAGCTTGATAAATAAGCTCTAGCAATGGCGTGTTGTATATCGCCCGAATCTCTAATTCCTGCCAATCGTAGCGTATTCCCACCACATCACTATCCTTCTTGTAGACTGGGTTAAATCTTGAGCTGTCTTTTGGTAGAATCTCCTGCGGTACCGCCTTTGGGCAAAGCGATTTTCTTGAAGTTATGCCATGCACTGCGCTTTATTACCCATTGGCTCTCAATCCTTCCGCTCTAGATATTAGACATCAGCTTATCAAGATTTTGGTTGAATGACAGATTCACAGCAAAAATACTCACCTGCAAGTAAAGCAAAAGGATGGCGTTTTTGGCA
This sequence comes from uncultured Nostoc sp., assembly GCF_937863485.1. Classification (GTDB taxonomy): domain Bacteria; phylum Cyanobacteriota; class Cyanobacteriia; order Cyanobacteriales; family Nostocaceae; genus Nostoc. Next base: position 10,076 of record NZ_CALMFY010000068.1, read on the forward strand.
AAAGACCTATGCCTACACCACTGATTATCCAAATTGGTACATAATAATACAGCTAATCTCACTGTTGCTAAACCGCAGGTATGAGAGAATTTACAAAATTAGCGAGAAGATTTTGGAAAGAGATCCCGTCGATTAAGTAGTTTATGATATCAGAACTGCCATTAATTACAAGCGATCGCCTGTTCTTACGAGCGGCTATCCATGAAGATATACCCCTAATTCTCAAATACTTTATTCATAATAAAACTTATCTGACTCCATTCTACCCTCTTTGGGCTGATGGTTTTTTCACGGAAGAATATTGGCAATATCAGATAGAGAATAGTTTTCTGGAATTTATTAATGGTCAATCATTAAAGCTATTTATTTTTACCAAAAAAAATCCCAATGTAATTATTGGAACTATCAATTTTAGTAATTTTGTCCGAGGAGCCGCTCATTTTTGCTATGTGGGATATAGCCTTGCTGAAAGTAAACAAGGTAAAGGATACATGACAGAAGGACTAAAAGCCGCAACTCAATATCTATTTCAAGAGTTAAATTTTCACAGAGTCATGGCTAATTATATGCCTCACAATCGGCGCAGTGGCAATGTACTTAAAAGACTAGGCTTTGTCATTGAAGGATATGCTAGAGACTATTTGTTAATTAATGGGCAATGGGAAGATCATATTCTCACAAGTCTGACAAATCCTAACTGGCAAACACCTAAATTTTAATTGGCTATTTTTATTAGAAAATAAGTAGCTAGTACCGCAAGGCGGAAGTCAAAAGTCAAAAGTCAAAAGTCAAAAGTATATGGAATAAGCTCTTTAGGACTTTTTAATGGTCTGCTTATTTACGCCGTGCTGTACTAGGTGTAAATTAATTAAAGTTTCTAGTGAGTTAGCGCGGTCTTCGCCTTAGCGATTGAATTTTACTAACCGACATCCTTGTAATTTTGATTATTTAGGCTGTTTTAAGTAGCTCAACTTACTGAAAGATAAAACACTAGGAGATAAATCCCCAACTTATCAGATAAATTGGGGATCTGGGTATTATGTTTATTTATACACAGCTAATTAACAAATTCGAGACATCAGTTGGCAATATTTATAAATTCATCGTAAATCCATAATAAATACACAATAACTCCACAAGCAAATGCAATAGTAATGTTTGTTCACTCTGCGGCTCAATTACCAAGGTTCATTTTAGCCGATGTGTACAATTTTATTAAATGATTGAGGAGTTTTTCAAAATGTCCATTAATTCTATAAAGCGCTTATCTGTCTTTTCTACTATCTTCGCCTTTGCTACAATCTTACATGCAGTTGTCTTGGCAGCACCAACTCCAAGTCCCGTCACTACACCAGCCTCAACAACTCAGACTAGTCCTGCATCACACCAAAAAATCAAACTCACAAATCAACAACGCCTACAAATCCAAGTGGCTCGCCAGCAAAGAGATAAGGATATTGAGGCTCTATTAAACCCGTCCCAAGCTGCTAAATTTAAGACAGCACTGCAATCCCGTCAGAGAGTCAGAACAGTGTTAACATCTTTGAATCTGAATCAAGACCAACAGAAAAAGGTTCAATCAATTTTGCAAACTTATAACCAGCAAGTGAAACAAATTTTATCTTCACAGGCATCACAACCAACATTAAATCCAACAGCAGCTACTCCACCAACATCACAACCAATTACGAAATAAAAATTAGTTTTATTTAATTAAGGTTAAGTTTCGGAAGACTGGCGGATTTGATCCAAACTTCGGTTGAGCCAGTCTTCATACCAATCAGAAAAACTCAAAGGCTTATCTTCATCGCTATTTGGATGATTTTCATCAGGGTCAACGTTATGGAAAGCATGACAAAAACTCAAAGAAGCAGCATATATTCCATTATCATTAGTCCGGTCATCTATCCAGATTTTTCCTGACTGCTCCCCGGTAATGACTAACATCCCATAAATTCCACAACCATAATTTGTAATGGGAAGAGTGCCCTGGATGAATTTATCATCGAAGTAGGCATCATTGTTGGTAATCAAACCTGTATTATTCTTGACAATTATATCTAAATCATTCCATGCTTCTGTAAAAGGAAATGGTTTAGAGAGAATTTCGTAGTTCTGGTGGTATAGTTTTTCTGGGATGACATCTTCATATTCAATTCCCGACAGTCCAGATAAGCCGTATCCTGGCCCCGCACCACCATTACCAACTTCTAAGAGAAAATTTCGATATTCACTTGGTAGTGTAATATTGTATCTGGATTCAAACACTTGAATATCTTTATTATTTAAGCAAGGTTTAAATTGATATTGGTGTGATTCTGAGCCAAAAACCTCACATGTAGCGTCTAAAATAGCTAATTGAGTCAATTTTTTCTTTAATTGTAAAACTTTATCCATTATGCGCTCCAGATTTTGATGGTGGCGCTGCCATATTTTAGATATGGGTCGCTTTTTGCGTCTATGCTGATGTTTGAAGCCAGAGGTAGTATTAAGGGAAGAATGAATTAAGCTTTGCTCGTAATGACTCTGGCTGAAACTCCAAACTACAAGAATTCTAGCAATCCTTTTCTCACCCTCAACTACGAAAGCGCCTTGGAATCTCTAGGCGATGACTACTATGATGAGGTTGCAGCAGCGGAATTTCCACAACACCTCCTGCGTTGGCGTAACGATGCACTACTGCCCCGTTTAGGTTTAGACCCCCAAGTAGTCAAAGACGAAGATTTCATCACAGCCTTTGGCAAATTTCAGGGGCGTAAACCCTTGTTGGCACTGCGTTACCACGGCTATCAATTTGGTGAATATAACGGACAGTTGGGTGATGGTAGAGGCTTTCTCTACGGGCAAGTACGCGCCAACGATGGGGAATTGTACGATTTTGGCACGAAAGGTTCTGGGAGAACGCCCTACTCCCGTGGTGGCGATGGTATGCTCACGCTCAAAGGTGGGATGCGGGAAGTTCTGGCTGCGGAAGCACTGCACTACTTGGGTGTACGTACCTCGCGCTGTCTGAGCATGATTGAAACAGGTTTACCACTCTGGCGGGGCGATGAACCTTCGCCTACCCGTTCAGCTGTGATGGTCAGAATGAGCAGTTCTCATATTCGGTTTGGCACTTTTGAGCGACTGCACTATTTCCAGCGTCCAGATTTAACTAAGAAGCTGTTAGACCACGTAATTGAGCAGTATTATCCACACTTAAGTGCTGAACAAGATAAATATGCCTTGTTTTACGCCGAATTAGTGAAACGAGTTGCAGAATTAGCAGCGCAGTGGATGGCTGCTGGCTTTTGTCATGGAGTCCTGAATACTGACAATATGTCAATTACCGGAGAAAGTTTTGATTATGGCCCTTACGCGTTTATCCCTAGTTATAATCCCTACTTTATAGCTGCATATTTTGACTATTCTGGACGCTACTGTTACGGTAATCAACCAAGTATTTGCCAGCTGAATCTACAAATGCTCCAAGAACCTTTAAAGGCGATTATTGATAAAGGTGAAATGGAAGCTGGATTAGTCAGGTTTGGTGAATATTATGAAGCTGAATACGTTTCTTTGATGTTGAAAAAGTTGGGTTTTGAGGATTTGCTACATCCAGAAGCTGAGGAACTCTTGAATCTAACGATTGAATTCTTGAAAGAGAGCCAAGTTGGTTATCACCAATTCTTTTATGAGATGGCTCGTACTTTTTCATCTAAATGGCGAGATGAACCAGGTTTTGTGATGAACAGTTCAGATATTGTACCAGTACCGGGTGCGTCAGGAATTTTTGATGATTGGTGCATACTGTATCATCAAATTTTGAATGATTTGGAGTACGATCGCATCGATGTAATTGCCCAAACTCTAACAGTTCATAATCCGCAAACGGCATTATTAAGACCTGTGATTGAATCTATTTGGGAAGCAATTGCTCAGGAAGATAATTGGCAACCTTTTTATGAGTTAATCAAGACAATTCAGTCTAGGAGATAGTCAAAGTCAAATAGTCGTGCTTAGAGACATCCCGCTCGGAACTGAAGTTCCAGGCTAATAGCCTAAGTCCACTCAAGTGGACTAAAATCATCTACTTAGTCCGCTTTAGAGGACTTTAACTATTAGCCTTGGAATTCTATTCCGAGGCGGGATAGCAACTAAGCGGGGATTGTCAGATGTGGGTAATAAGCTAATGAGCATTTAATCTGCCTAACTAAACTGCTGGGCATAAGACCGCGCATAGCGACGCTCTAAAGCTAATAATTCTTCATGGGTTCCTGATTCGACAATTTGTCCCTGTTCAAGAACTAAAATGCGATCGCACCGTCTAACTGTTGATAAACGGTGAGCAATAATAAACACTGTGCGTTTTTGCATCAATCTTTCCAGCGCTTCCTGTACCAGTGCTTCTGACTCGGAATCTAATGCTGATGTCGCCTCATCAAGAATCAAGATTTGGGGATTGAGCAGAACAGCACGAGCGATCGCAATTCTTTGTCTTTGTCCACCGGATAAGTTTACCCCACGTTCACCCACCCAAGTCTGATAACCTTCTGGCAGTTTGCTAATAAACTGATCGGCATTAGCAATTTTCGCCGCCTCTGTAACTGCTTTCATTTTAAAAACGTCTTGTCCAAAAGCAATATTTTGGGCAATTGTTCCCGAAAACATAATGGTTTCTTGAGGAACAATCCCAATTTGTCGCCGCAGACTATGCAGCTTGACATCCCGAATATCAACACCGTCAATCAATATTTGCCCAGCTTCCGGGTCGTAAAAACGGGGGAGGAGGTTGACAAATGTGGTTTTACCAGCACCAGAAGCACCCACAAGAGCGATCGCTTCCCCTGGCGATACCAATAAACTGATATCTTTTAATACAGGTTCACCTGGTTTATAGGCAAAAGAAATATGACGATATTCTACTTTGCCTTTGACTGAGGGTAGAGCGATCGCATTGATCTTTTCGATCACCGTCGGCTGAATCGCCATCAATTCAAAAACGCGATCAACAGATGCTTCACCCTGCTTAAATTCGTTGTAGTTGTTAGTAGTGTGACCAATAGGATCAATTAACAGCGCCGCCGCCGCCAGATAACTGAAAAAATTCGCCACTGTCAAGTTATTTTGGGAAATTTGCCACGCTCCCACAATCAGTAACGATAACGCACTTAAGGCTTCCAGAAATCCCACGATCGGAATCTGAATCGCTTTCAGGCGTTCGGCTGAGTATTTTGCTTTGAGACTGCGTTCTGCTTCATGGCCAAAGCGGGCGATTTCGTAATTTTCGGCAGCAAAAGCCTGTACCAAACGAATACCGTTGAAAACTTCCGCGAGGATGGCTGATAAACCTGATACGCGATTTTGACTTTTTAAGGAATACTTGCGTAACCGTTCACCAAACCAGCCGACTAAAATACCCATCAGTGGCGCAACTAACACCGTCGCTAGTGTCAGTTGCCAATTCAGGTAAACCATGTAAATTGGAATTGCTAGCAACTGCAAAATACAAGGGATAAAGTCGTGAAATACTTTATTTACCACTTCGCCAACCCGGTCAACATCTTCTGTGAGGCGGTAAGATAAATCACCTGCTTTTGCCGTTTCAAAATAGCTGAGATTTAGCTTTTGAAGATGGGCGTAGACTTCCTGGCGGAGATGAAAAGCAACTCTCAAAGCAGCTTTCGCCATGTACATATCTTGTATAGACTGAAACAAGCCTCTGACAAGAAAGACTAAGGCACAGCTGCCAGTTATTTGAGCGATCGCTACTACATTACCTTGTGCAAAGGGAATTGCCAATTTACCGGCGAGATTGATTAACACTAATGTCGCCAGTACGTATCCCAAGATGCCAATAAATCCCTTGGTGATGGTTTGCCACTGGAGTCGGATATAAGGCAGAAGTTGCCAGTAATTAGAACGCGTTTTCAAGCTCGAAGGTCCACAACGATATCTTTCCTTTGTTTGACGCTATCAGCTTTTAGGGAGTTTCTGAATAGTTAAGTAATTAAACCTCATCTATGTTGAGAACCGTAGTTTTTGCCCTCACCCTAAATCCCTCTCCCAGTAGGGAGAGGGACTTCTTTCCGGCTCCCCTTCTCCCAAATTTGGGAGAAGGGGCTGGGGGATGAGGGTTTTTTCTTTTCATACGGAAAGAACTACAGTTTTCAAGGTGGACGCGGTTTAGTTCCAAAAAGTGGCGTTGTCGAATCAGAATATATTGATGATTCTTTGTTAGTCCCTAGAGGTGGACTGCATCTGCGTAGCTAGGAATGCTATTTGCGAAGGCTTGATGTCACTGGGGTTAAATATCTTTGATTGTGTTTCATCTTTTCAAGTGTTTGAGTATGAGCAGTGGTATCACGGGGTATAGACCAAAGTTTAATGGTTTCGTCACCACTGCCACTTACTAGGGTTTGCCCATTAGGACTAAAGGCAACAGACCATACAGACTTGGTATGTCCGGCGAAGTTAGCAAGGAGTTTGCCAGTAGTTAGATGCCAGAGCTTGATTGTTGTGTCATAACTACCACTAACTAAGGTCTGTCCATTAGGACTAAAGGCAACAGACCATACGGCTTGGGAATGTCCCGCTAGAGTGTGCAACAATTTGCCATCGCCCAGACGCCACAGTTTGATGGTTTTATCCCTACTGCCACTGGCAAGGGTTTGCCCATCAGGACTAAAGGCAACAGAATATACTTCTTGGGAATGCCCTGTGAAAGTCTGTATGAGTGTCGGAGTGCCAGTACTTAGCTGCCAAATTCTGATCGAGTTATCTCTACTGCCACTGGCTAGCTTCTGGCTATCGGGGCTAAAAGCAACAGACTTTACCCAGCCTACATCCGAGAGCGTAAAGAGTTCTTTGCCTGTGTCCAGATTCCAGAGCTTAATGGTATTATCAGCACTGCTACTAGCCAGCAATTTTCCATTGGCACTGATCGCAATTGCTTCTACATCGTCTCTATGCCCATCAAGGGTACGGATGAGAGTTCCTGTTTCCAGATTCCACAGTTTAATTCGATTATCCCAGCTGCCACTAGCGAGTATACGGTGATCATTGCTAATCGCCAAGGATACAACTGCATCAGCATGACCTTTAAAAGTGTGGAGTAATTTGCCAGTGTGCAGATTCCAAATCTTGATCGTGCCATTATAGCTACCACTAGCTAAAGTATTACCATCTGGACTGATAGCGATCGCATAAACCCACGCTGAATGTCCTTTCAGGGTTTGATAAGGTTGAATGATTGGCAAGGAGATAACGCCAGGTGTGACCATCTGGAACGCTAATAGTAAACGATAAGAGCTAAACCCAATCAAGGTTGCTGTAGATGTAATTGCCAGTACTACTGTAATTTTCTTAACAATTGGGTTTGACACTACAGAGCGACTCTCCATTTACACAATTTGAGCAACAAATAGTACAAGAAAACAGAAGCCAAAAGAAAAGAAAGCTTGTTTTAGCTTTTTTAACTAATTAGTTACTTCCGCCATGTTGTACTAGTGCTTTTTTCTGCTAAATCTGCTTTAGTTACTTTATTTGCATTTTTTTGTTGCTTACCCTGGTGTTCAATCCAAAGTCTGATGATAAATAAAACTGTGATTATGGTAGTAGCAACAAGGCTAATCGGTGTTAAATACGTCCAATGACCTGACATTTTATCCCAGATATGCCAAATCAAAAGAACCATAGCTATATAAGTGAGTTTATGTAATTGCTTCCAATTTTTTTTCAGTTTTTTTACACTCCAATTATTAGAAGTTATAGACAGAAGTGTAAAAATTATGAAAGTGCTTATACCCTGGATATATATCCAAAATGTCTTGATGTCCAAAAAATCAAAGTTTCTCTTTTGAACCATTAGGAAACCATGACCTAAAGCCAAAAAGAAAGCAATAATACCGATGATTCGGCGGTGTTTGAGCAGCCATTGGGGAATTCCAGTCTCTTTAGTTTGCGGAAAAACAATTTTTATAATTGTGGGAATTAATGTGAATATATAACTAGCTAATGATAAAAATCCCAAAATATTAGGTAGGGGTGATTCATCTATTGAAACCATGATTAATCTCTAAAAATAATATTGTTGGCTATAGTAGAAACTACAGGTATAGGCAGTGAAAAATAACCTCTGCTCATCCTAGTCAAAATAGCGGATAAGCTAGTACCGCAAGGCGAAAGTCAAAAGTCAAAAGGAGCCAGTGCGTTGGGCGGCTCTGCCGACTTGTTCGCGCAGCGTCTCCCCTTGGGAGAAGCAATTGGCGTTCAAAAGTCAAAAGTATTATGGAATAAGCTCTTTAGGGCTTTTCAATGGTCTGCTTATTTACGCCCTGCTGTACTAGGTATTTTAGGCCGATATACCAAGACAACTTTGCTAGGTAATTGAAGCCAAAATGCTTATTTAGGAAGTAATTAAAGTCTGCTATACTAAGTAAAATTTGATTTGCAGACTACTAGAGCCGCAAGGCAAAAGTCAAAAGTCAAAAGCCAAAAGTATTATGGAATAAGCTCTTTAGGGCTTTTCAATGGTCTGCTTATTTACGCCCTGCTGTACTAGTACAAGTTGGCAGAAGTTTGCATACCTTTAACAAGGGATTTGGCCCCTTACTTGGTTAATTGAGATGGTATCTGGATTTTTGCCGACTTGTACTAGATATTTATCAAAAGGTAAAGCAGTGCAGTCTTAAGGGTTTCTTCCATGAGCAACTGTTGTTAGCGCGGCGGTAGCGAGTAATCGTACCCCTATGGGGATCATTGCTAGCAAGAGCGTCTCCATTAGGAGAAGGCAGAAACGAAGAAGATTTTAGCCCGTTAGTTTTCTTTACATAGCTATCTTTTTTTGTACTTTTCTACTTACTTAAATCTATAAATTAACCCTTGATTACTTGTTTACACCGTAGCATGACTACTTGGAGGTTAATAGTACCCTAGAGGGTACTCTCTGAAACTGCGAATGCAGCATTAACAAAATAGTCCTGTCACTTCTCTACGAGACGTGTGCGTAGCTTGCTTAAGAGTGGGGTATGTAAACTCGCTTTATTAGAAGCTACCTTAACCTGTCATAATCCCTGTGGTGGAGTACTAGTTTAGACGGTGCGTTTTGTTTTGCTTTTGTTCATAAAAAAAGCCCCCTCCTCGCTTGCGAGGAGAGGGTTAGGGGTGCGGCTAGCCTAATATCCGCCTTCTTCTTCGTATTCTGGCTGTCTTTCTTTGACTTTCTTAGGAATATTCACGGGCTTCGGCGCATCTTCCCAAGCATCGCCCTCTACGTCGTCATAATCATCGTATTCGTCAACGTATGGCTTGCTGTAGGGCTGGGCTTCATACTTTAGCGGTTGCGGTTGTTGATACCTATCGTTGCCCGTTGCCTCACTCCAGTTATCTTCTTCCTCGTCTTCTTCGTATTGAATAGATTCATACTGCCGCGCCTTCATTACCTGACGCTGTGGCCTTTGCTCTTCCACATAGTCTTCTGTCCATTCCTCTTCCCGCGCTACGGGTTCAGGGGCACGAACTCTCTGCTTGGGTGGCTGCAATGGCACTCCACTGGGCAGTTGATTGGGTGCTGCAATTGTGCGTGGTGGAGTATAACCATATTCTTCATCTGCATCCCTCTCCCACGGCGCTTTGCCGATACCTAGGCGCTCTAGCAAACCAGTTGTCAACTGGATTACCCGTTCTTCAGCTCCCTCAAACACAATCAACCGATTGGGACCGGTGCTGACAATTTCATCGACTGAGAACTCGTAAGTACTCAAAAATTGGTCGGGAATTTGGGGCAATCCTAAAGAAGCAATGACTATGGAGTTAAGCTTCCCGGTTTCGGCGTTGAACTTAAAGCCCCGAACTTTCCCTAATACTTCACCTGTTTCTGTAATTACTTCCCAGTTAATCAGATTACTGAGAGATTCAACTTCGATATCTTCAATTACATCTTCGTTATCAACCAGGATGACATCACCAATCTGGTTGATGTTGTTGAGGTACATGTAACGCGGTATGCCCGAAATAGAGATCAGGCTGTCTCGCAAACCAAGAGCCACAACCTCTCGTTGATCAATATCAACCCAGACTTGACTGACGATGCCTAGCCGCTTGCCGTTGTCACGGGTAATCACCTGGGTATTTAATATGTCGGAACGCCTAATTATCTGTTCAGAGGTCATTCTATACCGAGTCCTGATCTCGAATCCGGTTTATCTATACACTATTATTAACAAAAACTCAAGCAGGTGTATTGGATGATTGTAACTTAATCCCCAAAACTTGAGTGTAAGCTCCTCGTGCTTGAGTAACGCCGATTGTGCGTTCGGCTGATTCTATCATCGGACGACGCAAACTCACAACTATAAATTGCGCTTGTTGTGATTGTTGCTTAATCATTCTAGCTAATCGTTCTACGTTTGCCCCATCTAAGAACATATCCACTTCGTCAAAGGCGTAAAATGGCGATGGGCGGTAGCGTTGAAGGGCAAAGATAAAGCTCAAGGCTGTGAGTGATTTTTCTCCCCCAGACATGGAAGCTAGGCGCTGTACTGGTTTGCCTTTGGGATGCGCGACTAAATTTAGTCCGCTGCTAAAGGGATCTTCGGGATTTTCCAGTTGCAGGAAGCCGTCGCCGTCTGAAAGGATGGCAAAAATCGATTGAAAATTTTCGTTGACAGCATCGAAAGCTTCTTTAAAAGCAAGTTGGCGTAATGTTGTAAAGTTTTCAATCCGCAAAAGTAATTCGGTGCGTTCCCCTTCTAAGGTTTGCAACCTTTGCGTCAGTTCCTGAAGGCGGTTTTGGGTGCGTTCGTACTCTTCCAACGCCAGCATATTTACGGGTTCCATCGCTTGCAAGCGTTTGGTAAGCGATCGCAATTCTTTCTGCAATTCTTCCAAATCTACCTGATCTGGAACTTCTGGCAATGGATTTGGTAATTCTGCTCCCACATCCCGCAACTGGCTTTGCAAAGCAATTAATTCCTCCCGCCGCTTCTCTTGGGTTTCTCTAAGTTTTTCTATTTCCCATTGCAATTGTTGTTGACGCAAAAGGTGCGATCGCACTTCCTGTTCTGTAGCGTCGCGTTTTTGTTTCTCTTCTCCCAAATTCTGTTCCATTTGACTCAACGATAGACGGGTTTGGGTGATTTGGTCGTCTATCGTTGTGATTTGTGTAGAGACGCGATAAATCGCGTCTCTACATGAGATTTGTTGGGTTTCGTATTCTGCGATGCGTGTCTCTGCTTCTTGGCTTTTCTCTTGCAATCGTTGTTGCTGATTTTCCAAATTTTTTAATCTTTGTTCAGTTTCGCGTAACGCTGCTTCCCGTTGTTGCAATTGTTGCTCTTGAATTTTAATCGTCGCCTGGATTTGCTGCCATTCACTGGGGGTTTGAGATGCTTCCAACTCTGCTAAAGCGTGTCGCAATTGTTGCAACTGATTTTCTTGTCCCGGTAATTCCCGCTCTAAAATTTCCAATCGGGATTGAGCAGTGGTTAACTTTTCGCTGTTTTGTGCAAGTTGCGATCGCGTCCCCTCTAATTGCGCTGTCAAACTTTTAATGTCTTTCTGCAACTGTTCCAATTGCAATTGCTGTTCGCGCCGCGCCTGACGTGCTTCTGTAAGTTCTGGTGCCAGTTTTTTTGTTCGGGTTGACAAAGTAGCGATCGCCTCAGTACAACGCTCTAAAACCCGCTCAATATCCAGCAAGCGACTTCTTAAAGCGATCACTTCATCAGATTCCGCCACTTCTGCATTGCCAAAACGTAGGGCTGAACGCTGGGTGTTACTACCACCAGTCATTGCACCGCTGGTTTCTAACAATTCCCCATCTAGGGTGACGATGCGATATAACCCTAAATTTTTCCGCGCCGCCTCAAGGTTGGCAAATACTACCGTATTACCGAAAACATAGCTAAATACATCTTTATAACGGCGATCGCAATCGACTAAGTTAACAGCATAATTAACGAAGCCACTGGCAAAACGCAGCGTTGCATCTTGAGTAAATTTGGCAGCGTGAATTTTATTCAGCGGTAAAAAAGTTGCCCTCCCTGCACGTTTTTGTTTGAGCAATTCAATACCTGCTGCGGCGATGCTGTCATCTTCCACCACAATATGTCCCAAGCGTCCACCGCCCGCCATTTCCAAAGCTAGCTGATGGCGGGGTTCCACCTTTCCTAACTGCACAACTAAGCCACAAAGTCCAGGCATTCCCGATTGTAAAATGACTTTACTAGCTTGGGTTCCTTGGACTTCTTGCTGTGCTTGCGTTTGCGCTTCTATTTTATCCAACTGGCGTTGTTTTTCTCGTTGTTCAAAAAGTAACCGCTTTTGGGTTTCCTGTTGGATTTGTAATTCTTGTTCTGTGGCTGAGAGATTTTGGGCTAAATTTTGGATGGGTTCACTAGAGGCGTTAAATTCTGTTTCAACTCGACTGCATTCAGCTTGTTTTTGGGCTAATTGGGGTTCGTCGCGTTCAATTAACTGGGTTTGTTCGCAAATTAGTTGCTGTAACTGATTATTGCGTTCAGTGAGTTGTGCTTTTTCGGTGCGTTGCGGTTCTAGAGTTTGCAGCAAAGTTTCAATTTGACGGTTGAATGCCGTTTGTTGCTGTACCCACGCTTCCGAAGCCGAGGCGATTTCTGCTGCGGCTTCGCGGGAGGTTTCTAAAGCTTGTTGCGCTTCATTCCTTTGTTGTTGTGAAGACGCGATAAATCGCGTCTCTACAATCTGTGTTTCGGCAATTTCTTCTAGGGAAAGACGGTGTTTTTGAATCTCTTGCTGAGTTTGAGCCAGACGTTTGGCAGTTTCCTGCGTTGCTGTTTCTAATTCCGTTAGCTGACGCTGGAGTTGTTTTCGTTCTGCTTCTTGGGTAGCGAGGGTAGATTGTATCGCCAAAAGTTCATCTTCTCCCAATGCTTTCACATGGGCATTGAGTTGTTCAAGTTGATCTGTTTTTTGAACGATTTCGGAATTTAGGTTGGTGAGTTGGGTAGTGAGTTCACCAGAATTGCGATCGCCTGTTTGAATTTCGTTAACTAATTTTTCTTGTTGTGCTTGTAGCGATCGCCATGATAAAACTGCTTCCCAGGATTGTTTAGCCAAAAATTCCGTACGGAGTTTTTGATATTTCTCAGCTTTAGCCCGATCTTGGGAAAGGCGATCGCGCTGTGCAGTTAATTCCGTCTCAATAATCCGACAACTATCTTCTTTTTCCTTCACCTCATCTAAAGTTGATTTGGCTTGGATAATTTTGCGATCGAACGCCGCCACCCCCGCCAATTCATCAATAATTTCCCGCCGTTCCCGCGCATTCATCGAGATAATGCTGGTGACATCTCCTTGCAGCACCACGTTATAGCCCTCGGGATAAACCCGCAGGTTACTTAGTTCCTCATGTAATTCCGTCAGGGTGCAAGATACACCATTGATATAGTAATTTGACGTATAAGACCCTTGGTGAGTAACCCGCAGCCTTCTAGTAACACTCCACTCTCCCAATTTTGGACTTTGGATTTCAGCTTTGCTCAGTCGAACGATTTTGGATTTTGGATTTTCTTCCTCTGCTTCCTCAACTTCCTCAACTTCCTCAACTGTCTCTAGGTCTTCCTCATTTTGCGCTTTTGTGGCTTTGAGTGAGATATCCTCCCCTGACAAATCAAACGTCACAGTGACGCTAGCTTCAATAGAAGCGCGTCCTTTAGACGTTTGGGTGTTATTTACCAAATCTGGGAGGCGATCGGCTCGCATTCCCTTAGAACTGGAGAGTCCCAGGCAAAATAGCAGGGCATCTAGAATATTAGATTTACCCGAACCATTTGGTCCAGATATGACAGTACACCCCGGTAGCAAAGGGACTGAGGTAGTGCCACCGAAGGATTTGAAGTTCGTAAGTTCCACGCGCTTGATGTGCACCATAGGCGCTGGTTCACTGGGCTAATGAAGAACAAGTGTATCAACTAATTAAAAATTCGCAAGAGGGTAGAGAGGAGAATTGGGGATCATTATAGACGCGTTGCAGTAAGCCAGCGCGGTCTTGAGGAGCCACCACTACGGCAACAGGGGGTTTCCACGCCACTTGCTTCACTTGGGGAGACCCCTACAGCCCTTCCCTAACGGGACGCCTTGCGGCGAACGGGCATCCTACGGCAGGCGCTAGCCTCTCCCTTTGGGAGAAGACCCTTCGGGTTCGGCAGTCCCCCAGACGCTCGAAGACTCGCTAACGCTGCGCTATCGACGGGAACCGCCTTCGCGGAGCGTCTCGTAGAGAAGACGGGGGCTGCCTCACCGCAGTGGCTCCCCATGAGCGACTGGCTTACCTGAAGGGCTTACCACAAGGCGATCGCATCTTTTATTTCAGGATATAATAACAAGTTTTAAAACACGCTCTAGGCGTTCTCACACAGTAACATGACCTGTTAAGGAACAGAGGGGAGCAAGGGAAAAAAGCAACTCAACCAAATGCCAAAGGATATTAAAAGCACCAAAGGAACTTATAATATAGTAATCTTTACAATTGTCAAAGCGTAGAAAGAAATCCCTCTTTACTACCTCAATCTGCTATCTGTGATTTGGCTCTTAACCTGAAAATATTTGTAGAACTTAGTAATGAAGAAATTAATTAAAGGTCTGCGCGAATTTCAATCTAGCTATTTTTCCACACATCAACAATTGTTTGAGGAACTTTCACATGCTCAAAAGCCTAGAGTCTTATTTATTACCTGTTCTGATTCGCGTCTTGATCCAAATCTAATTACACAAGCCCAAGTTGGTGAATTATTTGTCATTCGCAATGCAGGCAACATCATTCCACCATATGGGGCAACTAATGGCGGTGAAGGTGCGACAATTGAATATGCTGTTCAAGCTTTAGATATTCGCCAAATTATTATTTGTGGTCACTCTCATTGCGGCGCAATGAAAGGACTAATGAAGTTACACAACCTCAGCGATGAAATGCCGCTCGTACATGATTGGCTTAAATATGCAGAGGCAACTCGAAGGCTAGTTCTAGACCACTACAGTCACTACGACGCAGAAGAACTGCTAGAAATTATGATTGCCGAAAATGTTCTTACTCAAATTGAGAATTTGCGGACGTATCCAGTGATTCACTCTAAGCTCTATCAGGGAGAACTCAGCATTTATGCTTGGATTTATCACATTGAAACAGGAGAAGTTTACGCATACGATCCCCAGAAGCACGCTTATGTTTTGCCTCAAACTCAAGTTCCAGAATTAGAAATAGATGAGTCCCTCAGGGGTCAATTTCCAAATACCAATGTAGTAACGCATTCCACTCAAAATCAGCTGGATGATGTTCAATCTTATGAGAAACGGTCTGTTTCTCCCTTTGAGTGGTTTCCAATGAAACGCCTTTCTCCAGAGCAGCTGGAGCGAATTTATCGAGGTTCAAATAATGGAAGTTGAAAGATGAAAATATAGAATTCTAACTCCACATATTACAATTACCAAAACCGATTTGGCACGACTAGACTTAGACCGCTAGATAGATAAGCTGGGGGCATGCACTGGATGAAAAAACTTAGATTAATAAATTTTTGCTCCAATTACATCTTGGATATTTTCAGATATTTCCAAAAATAAATCATAGCTAAATTAAAGTCTATTCAAATGGACTGAAACCAATGTTCAGTCTTTTTTATAAGACTTTAACTATTAACCATAGGGTTATAAAGTTACTCAAGTGGTATAAACTACCTATTTCTTATACCATTTCTTTGTGAGGCTGCGCCAAATTTTCTTGGCTTCTTATTTCTTTCTTTGTGTCCTACCCTGCGGGAAGCCACTTCGTGTCTATGCGTCCTTTGCGGTTCGTTCCTCATTTCGTTTGGCGCATCTTCATACAGAATTG
>NZ_CALMFY010000069.1 GCF_937863485.1 uncultured Nostoc sp.
TTCAATATCCCTTATTTCCAATTTTCTTCTGCCTAGAGTGACAAAAGAGGGTTAGATACAAGGGAAGTCAGGGATTTTTGAATTCACAACAGCGTGCAGTCCTTCATTGAATGGCTCAAAACCAAGGATAAGTGGAATTTGAGCGAACTAGAATACGAGATAGCATCTTCGTATGGGGTAGTGTTTGAGTCGAAACAGAGCTACTACGACTTATTTGATACAGCTGGGATTAGTTGGAAGAAAACTCAAGCTCACAACCCCAAGTATGACGAAAAACTAGTAAGTAGCTCAACCTAAAAAAAGGTAAAATGGAATGAAGGCAGCATTTACGTAAAAAACGATGCCAGCGCCGTTAAAAATAAAACTAACTCCAGAAGAAGATCTGACGCTGTTAGAGCTCATCTGTGCAAATGGAGTTCCACGACGAACAAAACTCCGAGCGATCGCATTAAGATTGAATGCACAAGGATATAATGTACGAGAAATTGCTGATTATCTGGATTGGGCAGAGAAAACAGTTAGACAAAGTATTCATCGGTGGTCGTCATTAGGTTTAATCGGGCAAAGGGATGCTTCTGGTCGTGGTAGAACAAGACGTTGGGCGGATGAAGATTGGTTAGCTGTTGAACGATGGTTGACAGAAGAACGTAGGTATAGTGCGCGACAAATAAGTCAGAGACTGCAATCTGAAAAAAACATTCAATTGGGTACTGAACAGGTACGCCGAATTTTAAAAAAAAGATTGGCGGTGGAAAAGAATCCGAAATAGTCCGGCAAACTCCTCTCAACCTCAAAGAGTACAAGCAAAACTAGCGGATTTGGAGACTTTAAAACTATGGGCTTCAATGGGACTGATTTGTCTCAAGTATTTAGACGAATCTGGCTGTTACTGCCACAGCACTACTGACTATATTTACGCACCTCGCGGTCAACAAAAAAAGCGAAAACAATCCCGTAAAAGAGGTAGGCGGATCAATATACTTGGTCTTTGGGAACCTAAAGCTTCATTTGATTATGCTTTAATGCTTGGTACATTAAATACTCAAACTTTCTTGGAGATCATGAATTGGCAAGCCCACTCATGCGCAACATCGTTTGGCTTTAACTAGGGTTTTAACGGTAATTGTTCTTGATAATGCTTCTGTTCATCGGAGTAAATTGACACGCGAGCATTTTCAGCACTGCTACGAGCAAGGACTGATACTATTTTTCTTGCCGCCTTATAATCCACAGATGAACTGTATCGAAGATGAATGGTTGCACTTAAAACGTGACGAGCTTGCTTCAAGAGTTTTTGAAGACGAATATGATTTGGCGAACGCTATTATGTCAGGTATAAAAAATAGAGCAATACAAAGGAATTACCCAGTGGAGCATTTTACCTTTAATTAAGTTGATTTACTTAGCATCAAAAAAAAAGAAATCTGTGAGTTACTGGAAGCGAGACGTTTTGAAATCGAGCAAAGCCGGAGACGCTCCGCCTCCGGTCAGGAGAGTTAGTGGTATTCATAGTTGATGAATGTCATCTGTTGTGGGGTGATATCTGTGGATATGTTTAGGGAAAAACTAGCGAACGCATATCAGTTCCAGTTGTAAACGCTCGTGATAAGCAAACATATTTTGGTGCTATAGATTACAAAACCTACGAATTTATAACTTACGCAGCTAAAAAAGGAGACTCCCAAAACACGATAAATTTCTTGGAATATCTTCAATCACAGCGTCCAGGAGCTAATATGCTTAATAATTTGGGATGGAGCTTCTTATCATCGTTCTAATGCAATTCAAGACTATTTAGACTCTTTGAATCGTCAGCTTGAACAAGAACAATGATTGATAACTTTAAACGGTTTGCCCTAAATGCTCCACAACAAAATCCCGTAGAAGATATTTGGTTACAAGCAAAAAAATTGATTAAAGAGTTTTATTTTTTCTGTCATTCTTTTTCTGTAGTTAAAGCATTATTTGAGCTAGCCGTGAATGGTCAATTTTTTGACTTTCCTAAGCTGTATGAGTACGGTAATTTCTCACAAATAATTTAGGGTTGCTAAGCTGTTCCACATTTAAATCGCATAAAATAACAACAAGATAAACTCCAGTTTATGCATCATGGCAGTAAAGGGATTCCTCAAGCAAGAACAGAGAGAAAACTTACAAAAAGCAGTCAGAGAAGATAATTGTGCGTTACTTAGAGAGAGAGCGCTAATGTTGCTGCTGATGAACGATGGTAAGACTTATGCAGAAATTAGTGAATTTATCGGATGCGGATTGAGGACAGTAGTATATTGGTGCGTGCATGGTGATCCAGACAACATAGAAAGTCTGAAGGATCAACGTGAGAAAGGAAATCATTCTAAAGCGACGGATGAGGATATTAAATTATTAATGGAAACAATTGAAAAACCATCAGAGCTAGGGTATGAATTTGGTAGATGGACAGCAGCTAGATTAGCGACGTACTTAAGCGAACAAACAGGAATAAAGTTAAGTGGAGAACAAATAAGGAGGATACTGCTTAAAAAAAAGTCCGTTTACCTCTGGGCAAAATATAGCTTGGAGGATAAGCAAGACCCAGCTAAAAGAGCAGCATTTCAACAGAAGTTAGGAGGATATATAGAAGTATCAAAAGCTTCCCCAACAAAGCTTCAGGTCTGGTTTTGGGATGAGTCGGGTTTTAGCTTAAGAGTAATTCGACGGAAAAATTGGAACCAAAAAGGGCAAAGGAAAAAAGTGAGCCAGTGCGGTCTTGGGGTTTCCCCAAGTGAAGCAACTGGCGAACCCGCAAGGGTTACAGGACAACGGAGTAGTGGCAAAGTCAATATCATGGGAGCAGTCAGATTTCATGACCGGAAAAGAATTTGTTATTTTGTAGAGAAAGGAAACAGTGATATTTTCTACTCCTCATTACAACAACTATATGAGCAGGTAAAGCAAGAATGGGTAGAACAGGGTAATGAATCCGAAGATTTTACTGAAAAAGGGCCAAAGATTTTCATTGTTTTAGATAATGCTAGCTATCACAAAAAGAAAACAATGCTAGCCGAAGTTGAGACAAATTTACCAAATATTCAACTGTACTTTTTACCGCCTTATAGTCCCGATTCTAATCTAATTAAGTTAGTATGGCATTCGGCTAAGGAATATATTGCTCATCGATTATTTCAATCAGTTGAGCAATTAAAGAATTTATTAGACCGACTGCTTAATCAAGGACAACTAATTATTAAATGGTATCGGAAACTCAAAAACAAAGGCAATGCTATTATAGCAAGTTAAATGTGGAACAGCTTATAGCAGCTGAATTACCTATCGATTTTCTTAGAATTGAAGGGTTAAAGGCAGACGCTGCGTTACAGCTTTTATCTAGCAAAGGATTAGTAGATCAAGAAAAATGCAATGATTTAATCAAAATTTATAGAGGTAATCCTTCAGAATTAAAAGCAGTTGCTAATCGAATTCATCACTTCTTTGGAGGTAATACCGAAAAATTTTTTGAAAACCCAACAACATTAGTTAGTGACCAATTTCAAGAAATGCTTAATCATCTATTTAGTTAAGTATTGAGCAAAATTCAGAAGCGAATTATAGTTGATTTAACAGAGGAAGTGACTTTAAATTCACAATACGTTGGCTTTGTTAAACTATTAAACGATGTCTTTATTTATGGCAGCAAGAACAATAACTTTGGCATTGTGCGTACCAAAAACATTAACTAAAAGACAGTAAGGGCTATCTTGTTGGGGGTAGGGTTGCAGTAAAAGCACGTTATTGCCGGATAGTAAGTATTCATTTGGTTTTAGTGCCTCAACCGACTTGGCACTACCGATAATTGCATCCTTAAGGGTATTTTTGGATCAAGACTATGAAATGGATTCTGCCGTTTAATGAATTCGCCTTATATTTCCTCCAACACTTGTGGACTAACTATTTCCGAAAATACTTAGTGTTATATAAAACACCAGTAAATACAGGCGGTACAAAAATTAGCCATAATTAAGAGATTTGGGAAAGTCTCTACATTATTTCAGCACAAAGTTATTTAAATCAGCATTTGGTGAAATGGTTAACTGCGGCAAGAAGCGTGAAAAATTAACGCTGACATCAGGTTAAAAGTAAAGGGAGCAAGCTGGGTGAAAATAACTTGGCGGGAGCAACGCTATATGTATATGTACAGTTTGGGGATTAGCCAAGAACATGAGTTCAGTTGCTGCCTAATTCCCAAGCTGTGCAGGAAGCTTGGGTGTTGACTACGGATTTTGCCTCAGCCCCAACAAGTTTCCGTCAATATCCTTGAAGACAGACAATTGAACTTCGTGGCCGACATCTGTAATTGGCCCAACTTCAACTCCTTTTTCAATAAGGCTTTGACGAGCAGCAACTATATTGTTTACAACAAAGGTACTAACAGCACTACCTGCAACAACAGAGTTACTTAAGTTCAATCCAATTGCAAAATTCCCAATATCAGGGATACTTAACTGTCTCCAGCTAGGCGAGTCATATTTGGATTCAGGAACTAAACCGAGTTTGTCCTTGTACCACTCGACACTAGCTTCCAGATTGGTAACATCTACTTTAGTGACAAAGCTATATTCACCAAAGGTGTTTTTCAATGTCATAATCTACTGTCCTAATTCAAAACTTTTGCAGTATAGATATTATCAACTATTTTAAAGGTTAAAACAACTGCAACTCAATCGAGAATTAGTACTTTATTATAGCAAAGTAAAAAGAGCGATGTCTACAACGGCTTATTCGGCGTCGCCTGATGGTTCCGTTAAATCAAACTGGTGATCGTTCTTAGGGACTTCCAAGCAATAAAATCACAAAACTATAAGAATGATAATCATTGTGAGAACGCTGGAAGGCAAAAGAACACTTACCAACCCTTTTAGAAGATATAGCAATCGCCAAGGTGATTAGGACACTAGGTTCAAGACAAACTCGATTGCA
>NZ_CALMFY010000070.1 GCF_937863485.1 uncultured Nostoc sp.
TTTCAGACTTGTGTGTACACCGTAGCCTAAGAGGAAAGAGGCTTTGAATCTTACTCCCCTTCCCTTGTGGTTAAGGGTTAGGTCTGTATTGGACTTAACTAATAAATCGCACCCTTCGACCCCATTCAACTTTGAGATTAAGGTAAAATTATCAGTAAAAGTATTAAGAATTTTAAATAAACTAATCAATGTCCAGCATTTCTCTTGACAAAAGTAACTCTCGTGTTGTCGTTATCGGTGGCGGAATAGGTGGACTGACTGCTGGAGCATTATTAGCTCATAGAGGTTACAGCGTCTTAATTTTGGATCAGGCCCTTGTCCCCGGAGGCTGTGCTTCGACGTTTAAACGGCAGGGATTTACCTTCGATGTGGGAGCAACTCAGGTGGCGGGGTTGGAACCAGGGGGAATTCACCACCGCATTTTCTCAGAATTGTCAATAGATTTACCGCCAGCAACGCCTTGTGATCCTGCTTGTGCGGTATATTTACCTGGAGAAAGCACACCGATTAATGTCTGGCGCGACCAAGAGAAATGGCAAGAGGAACGACAAAAACAGTTCCCCGGTAGCGAACCATTCTGGCAATTGATGGCAACTTTATTTAATGCCAGTTGGGAATTTCAAGGACGCGATCCGGTGCTACCACCACGTAATTTATGGGATTTGTGGCAACTAATGCAAGCGGTGCGTCCCAGTACATTAATTACTGTACCCTTCACCTTGTTTACGGTAGGAGACGCTTTACGGTTATGTGGACTGGGAAATAACCAACGATTGAGGACTTTTTTAGATTTGCAACTGAAGTTGTATTCCCAGGTGGATGCAGAACAGACAGCATTACTTTATGCTGCAACAGCGTTGAGTGTATCCCAACTGCCCCAAGGATTGTTTCACCTCCAGGGAAGTATGCAAGTATTAAGCGATCGCCTAGTACAATCCTTAGAAAGAGATGGCGGCAAATTGTTGATGCGCCACACTGTAGAAGAAATCAAAGTAGAAGACGGTAAAGCTACTGCTGTAGTGATTAGAAATCAGAAAACTGGCGAAGTCTGGACAGAAGCCGCTGACCACATAGTTAGCAACGTCACCGTGCAAAACTTGGTGCAGTTGTTGGGACAAGCCCCATCTGGTTATCAAAACCGGGTGGAAAAACTGCCCCAAGCATCGAGCGCGTTTGTGATTTATTTGGGTGTAGATGCCAGCGCGATTCCGCCTGGATGCCCTCCCCATCTGCAATTTCTGTATGATGCTGATGGCCCGATTGGCGAGAATAATTCCCTATTTGTTTCCGTCAGTCATCCTGGAGACGGCCGCGCCCCAAATGGTAAAGCCACAATTATTGCTTCTTCATTTGTCGATCCTGCACAGTGGTGGCAGACTGAAGATTATCAAGGACTAAAAGAAAAGTTTACCCAAGAAGCGATCGCTCGTCTTGCCCAATACTTCTATCTCAAACCAGAAACGATTATTCATCAAGAAGCCGCAACACCGCGCACCTTTGCTCATTTCACAGCCCGCGATCGCGGTATAGTTGGTGGCATTGGTCAAAGAATACCCACCTTTGGCCCCTTTGGGTTCGCCAATCGGACACCAATCTCGCATCTGTGGTTAGTTGGTGACTCCACCCATCCAGGGGAAGGTACTGCTGGGGTAAGTTATTCGGCGCTAACAGTAGTCAGGCAAATTGAGGCGCAAAACTGATCAACTACTAGTAATTGATAAGTCCTCCTTCGTTTGCAGGCAAGTCATACTTGTAACCGATGGCAAACGGGACAGAAAACTGGTGAAATAAGATTAGTATTGCTAATCTGGAGTAATGACAGACAGCGTTTTAATTATTGGTGGACGGGGGCGGATTGGTAGCACTGTTGCTCAGGATCTAGCTACCCATACGCAGGCACAAATTACGATTACTGGACGTTCTGCGGAGTTTGGGGAGGCTGTTAGCTTGTCTTCGGGAGGACAAGTGCAGTTTTTGCTATTGGACTTGGCAGAAGTAGACAAGCTGCGAGATGCGATCGCAAACTCTAACTTAGTCATCCACTGTGCTGGGCCATTTCACTATCGAGATACTAATGTTCTCGAAACCTGTATTGCTCTAGGCGTTAACTATGTAGATGTCAGCGACCATCGTTCCTATACCAGCAAAGCTCTCAAGTATAATGAACAAGCTGCTACTGCTGGTGTAACAGCAATTATTAATACTGGCATTTTCCCTGGTATTTCTAACAGCATGGTACGTCAAGGTGTTGAACAATTTGATCAAGCAGAAAAGATCCATTTAAGTTATTTGGTTTCGGGTTCTGGTGGTGCTGGCATTACAGTGATGCGGACAACTTTTTTGGGGTTGCAGTATCCTTTTGACACTTGGATAGATGGAAAATGGCAGCTAATCAAGCCTTACAGTGAAAGAGAATTAGTTGAGTTTCCACCTCCCTATGGACGCACCGGAGTTTACTGGTTTGATATGCCAGAAACCTTTACACTGCCCAAAGCTTTCCCATCAGTAAAAACTGTAATTACTAAGTTTGGCTCTGTTCCCGATTTTTACAATCACCTAACTTGGATTGCGGCACACGTTTTTCCCAAGTGGTTAATGCAGCGTCGTTACATGATTGAATTTCTGTCTCATGTCAGCCATTCAATGACAGATGTCACTAATAATTTTACTGGAATTGGGGTAGCAGTTCGTTCAGAAGTTACAGGGCAAAAAAATGGTGAAACCGCCGTTTATTGTTCAACTGTAGTGCATGAAAATACAGCGATAGCTTCTGGTTGCGGCACAGGTAGTATTGCCCAATTAATGCTAGAAGGTAAACTCAATAAACCAGGTGTTTTTCCTGTCGAAGAAGCACTACCAACAAATTTATTTGAAGAGGCAATGCAAAGCCGAGGAATTAAAATTAATCACAGTTGGTTATAGCTTAATACGCTTGAGTTAAGCACACCGGGTGAAAATTTTATCTGATTTCACCAAATATCAGAAACAGATACATAGGTAGGGGAGTACAGCGGTACGCCCCTACAACCAATTCATGTGTTGCAATCACTGTTGAAATTGCAGATCATATTTTGTTGAAGCAAGTGCGATCGCTTTTTCGAGGTCGGCGGGATTAATGACTCCCAAAAGATTGCGTTCTTGCTCATTCAATGGTAAATTGACAGGCTGTCCTACCTCTGCAAAAAACTGCTCACCCCCTGCTGGTGTCACCCACATCAGGATTTTGGCAGGCTTTGACCCGATGTTTTTATAACCGTGGTATTGACCCCTAGTGAAATGCATGAAAGTTCCGGCAGTTGCAACGATAGTCTGCTCGTCATGCTGGTACTCAACCTCTCCCTCAAGAACATAGTGTGCTTCGTCCGCTTGCTCGTGAATATGGGGTGGTGCAATACTTTGCGGTTGCATTAAAACCTCTGCTAACCCATATCTTCCGCCTGTATCTTTCCCTTCAGCCAGAAGAGTATACAAGTCACCCAAAACTAAAAATGTAGAACCTTTACCTGGTTGAACTAATGAGGTTTTAAAATTGACTGTCATTGTAGTTATTCTCCTTTGTTAATTGTCAGTAAATTAACTAATTAAATGTTGTTGAGATAAACATTGGATCTAAACCCAACATTTCTTTAGTAACAATATAGAGGTTCCCATTCAGATGCGGTACAACATTATATTGCGAGATGTAAGGGCACGGCAGTACCCATAAGTGTCAACTTAACTTAAAACTCATGTTCCACAAGTAACTGAAGTTCCTTGCTAATAACTCAAGTCAATCTTTTGATTACTTAATAAATCTGAAAAAGTGATTTATTTTGGATAAGAATGTCTTAGTTATGAGTATTGCCGTGTTCAGAAGTTTTGTTTAACTCTGAATTGATAATAGACTTTTTCTCTTTTAGATCCAGCCTGAAAAAGACATATATAGTCAGTAATTTATTTAAAAGATTTATCTATCTGTCAGAAAAAGTAATAAAAAGTAAAATTACTAATGGTAAAAGCCACATCCTCTGGATTTAACCGATAATACTTTACCCACTTGCCCTCTTCAAGCGGTCTTCGTGACTCAGTAGACAGACCGGCGTTGTGAAAGATACTGCCCCAAAATCCAGATGGGAGACTCATCAAGGGGAATGCTTAGATTCAGGATACCTTTAATATGGGGTGCATTGCGTTTAGAAAACCTGTCAAAACCTGAATCACCTCCTCCTTTCCTGTAACTTCCACTCCTGTTTACCACTGAGTCCACTTGAGTAGACTTTAGCTATGAGGTGCTGAAATTTATTTCTGGAGAGGATGTCAGTAAGCACGACAATTTGACTATTACAAAAATGTAGGTAGTGCTAAAACCTAAAAGGTTCAGATAGCATTAACTGAACTATAGGTAAAAATTAATATACCCTGCGGTAGAAGGAAGAACTGTACTTAAACACTTAGGATGCCTGTGAGCCTTAAATATTGAATATATTTATACATGACCAAGGCTCATAAAATAAAAAGAGGAGATTTTTTCATGCAAAAAATTTTATTAACTTTAAAGCAAGCATTACGTTCCAGCTTTTTGGTTCTTGCCTTGATGATTTCCATCAGCCTGTCAGGTTCGTTTATTTTCATTCAGCAAGCTAGTTATGCAACTACTCTTGAAGAATTGAAGCTAGTACCTCCAGAATATAAACCAATTTCTGAAGAAAAAATTAATCGAGCTAACGAATATGACCCAGGCGTTGGCGCTCAAGAGGAAGAACGAGAAGAAGCTTATGAGGAAGCAATAAAAGATGCAGGAAGCCTTAATACTATGGAGGAGGCTTACGAAAGGAATTTGAAGGCTGAGAGAGAACAAAATCCCCCAGAAACTTTTGGTGAAAAAGCGAAACAAGTTATTGAAAAGGTGACAGGTAAGTAGGAAATATAGACCTAATCACTAACTCTTTCCCGACAAGGGATGCAAAGTAAGATTCAAAGCCTCTCTCCTAAAAGGAGAGAGGTATGGAGTGAGGTAAAAACTCTACTAGACCCAAGCTGTTCACAACGTAGAAGGGTAAGTAGTGCCCACTTTACAAAAATTACTTTTATTCAAATTCATCTATTGTGGCGGGAGGAGTAGTCTTTTTATGATTAGCAAGATTGCGCTCATACCACTTCATTAATGGAGTTGAACTAATCCCATGTATAATCACAGAAGCGATAATAGTAGTGTAAGTTATCCAAGCAATTTGTTCGCCTGCTTCACCTTTTAAGCCATGACCAAACGCATAGGCAAGATAATATAAAGAACCAACACCGCGAATACCAAACCATCCAAATAACAACCGAGTTCCTGGGTGCATGGTTCGACGGTGTGATTCTACAGGACGTTTACCTATTGTACTAATCCAAACTCCTACAGGTCTGATTATCAAGAATAATAAAATTATCACTATCAGAGATTGCCCAGCATAATTGAGCATTGGCTTTAATAATAATATTGAACCTAATAGTAAAATTGTCCCCACTTCCAACAGCTTTTCAATTTGCTCAACAAATTCCAATTCTGCTAGCGGTTTTTCAGGATTTCTGTAACTGCGTTGAACAACTAACCCAGCAATAAATACTGCCAGAAATCCATAGCCATTCAACATTTCTGTTAAGGAGTAAGTTAGTAAAATTGTACTGATAGCAATAAAATCTTCCATTACCTTATCGGTAGCACGGCGTTTTTGAATTTTTTGCTCAATCCAAACTATAGATTTGGCAACAACAATTCCCATAATGATGCCAACTGCGATCGCCCAAATTAAATCAACTGCTATCCACTGTTTAAACCAGTTGCCCCAGTTATCATTTTCTAATGCATGAATGCCAAAATAAACGAAGGGAAAAGCTAAAGCATCATTTAAACCACCTTCAGAAGTTAAACCAAATCTCAATTCATCTTGGTCATTTGTATCGGTCAGTTGTACTTCTGATGCTAATACTGGATCTGTGGGTGCAAGAATTGCTCCTAATAAAATTGCTTCTCCCCAATTCATCCCTAAAAACAATTTACCCACAACAGCCAGAGCAAAAATTGAAATTGGCATCAGAAATACAATCAATCGCACCGTAATATCCCAAACCCCCAACTTTAGAGGACGAATAATTCTTAAGCCGCAGCCAAACACAGAAATAATTACTACAAGTTCTGTTACTTTCTCCAGCAGTTGGGCGTTGAAAACTTCATTTTGACGTAATTGAACAAGTTTTAAGCCGTAAGGCCCTAGAAATATACCAACTAGTAGATAGATAAGGGCAAAAGAAAGAGGTAGGCGAGCAATCCAACCTGACCCTAATGTGACCATCAGCAAAAGTAGACCAACCACAAATAGGTCAATAATATAGGTATCTACCATATAGCGATTTATATAAAAATTAGGTGTTGCTTTATAAGCTTAGTTGCAATAGCTTTGTATTAGAAGTTACCTATGGACAGATTTTTTCGGATTAGGGATTGGCGATTCAAACAGGCTACCAAATTAGAGAAGAAAAGAATAGATAAATTTGGCGTTGGCTTTGCCTGCTTTCTCTGCGTTCGCGCAGCGTGTCGCAGACAGACGCTACGCATAGCTTGCTTCCACGTTCGCGGAGCATCCCGTAGGGAAGTGGTACGGCATCACACTTTAGATTATTCGCGTCAATAGCACAAGAATATCGCTAATGCACAGTTGTGCGCTCCAACCAATGGTCTATATTCTCTACTTTCTCACTCAGAATCGCCCCAATTTAGTACAAATATACTATAATATAGATAGCGTCCACAAAGCCTAGCCAAATGCATAACGGTTTTGTGAAAACCTTCTGGAAGATGGATTCAAGGGTTAGTTCGATGATGAAGCATTACATTCTCAACCTCAATCCGACTGCCAAGCATGAATGGGATCGGTGTATTTTACGTGACCCGCTGACTGCAAAACGCCCAGACATTGCCAAATTAATTGCTGAAGCGGTTGGTGCTGATACAGGCAGTTATTTGGTGAGCGTGAATATCGAAGTTCAAGTTTTGCAGCAAGCGGCGGTACCTCAAGCAGAACAACTCTCGCTTTCATTTCCAGAGGTGAGTGTGCCCTCACAACCACAACTGCGGGAAGCGGCTTGAGCTATAGTGCAGAGTTTAATAGAGAATAATTAGCCTGTATAAGCAGGCTTACTTCGTGTAGCCGCAGACTTCAGTCTGACGGCTAACGAAATCATGGGTATATGAGCGGACTTAATCTTAGAAGGCAAAATTAATGGCGTTGTTCAAAGCAGCGGTAGACACATTGCTGACGGTAATAAAGTTGACAGCATGACCTTTTCCAGATGAACCATCTGGATCAATTAAAACGATCGCACTAGTTCCCTTAGTCTCGAAGCGCAAATAGCCGTTGGCGAGCGCACTGGCAAAATTCAGGTTGGCTAGACCAGAATTTTGGAAAAGTTGCCGTAGGACAATCTTGTCAGTACTTTTTTTAAAGTCAGCGATCGTATCGCCCGCATCCTGGATATTTGTATAAACGAACGAGTCTGCGCCTGCACCACCTGTGATCGTATCTTTCCCGTGGTAGCCAGTGATAATGTCATCGCCAGCAGTACCATTGAGAGTATTGCTTCCACAGTTGCCATTGATGACATTGACTTTTGCCTCAAATGCACCAATGTCTACCTTACCGCCAGAGATGCGAACGAAGCCAGAACCACGTTGGTCAAATGGTACTTGTTCAGTGATGTTGCCATCGCCATCCTGATCTGTGGTATCAAGAGGTACGTCTGCATTCTTGCCACCGTTGATGGCAGGGCTACCCGTGACTAGGGCGTGAGTTTTAACCGGGCCGCCGTTATTTTGCAAGGTAGTATCGATAACTTCTGTGATGGCAACAGTTAACTGTTCGCTAGCATTAAAGCCTGTACTGCTACCGAGGCTGCCGATGAGGTTATAGCCGTTGCTAATGAACTTACCTACTAGATCAAGGTTGATAGCATTAGCTGGATCGTCATTGGGGGTGTCAAAGTTGCCAGCGACAATGCTGTTTTTTACTATGATGGTGCCAGAGTTGGAGTTGTAAATGCCGCCACCATCGCCATACTCGTAACCACTATAATGTACAAGTTCGAGCCCGAAAGCAGTATTGAGCGTGATAGTGCTGTTGCTCACCGTTAAGGTGCCACCATTATTGTAAATACCACCGCCAAAGTGTGCTTTATTGCCACTGATGGTACTGTTAGTCACTGTTGCGATGCCACTGTTATAGATGCCGCCACCGATGTCGCTGTCACCAACGAAAGCGTATATAGAGTTGCCATTGATGGTGGTGTTATTCACCAACAAAGTGCCACTATTGTAGATGCCACCTCCATTGCCTCCACCATTGTTACTAATAGTGCTGTTACTCACGGTCGCAGTGCCGCCACTATTGTAGATGCCGCCGCCGAAGCCGGGTGAGTCGTAAGATGATCCTCCATTATTGCCACTGATGGTACTATTGCTTACTGTGAGGATACCACCATCATTGTAGATGCCGCCAGCGTAGAAACTTGCCGTGTTGTCACTGATCGTGCTATTACTCACTTTCAGAGTGCCAGTATTGTAGATGCCACTGCCGCGGAAATATGAAATATTCTCACTGATGGTGCTGTTACTCACCGTGAGGCTGCCAGTATTGTAAATGCCGCCCCCCGTGTCTCCATTATTACTACTGATGCTGGCGTTGCTTAACGTCAGGGTGCCTTTATTGTAAATGCCACTACCCCCCAGAATTTCAGAATTATCACTATAACTATTGCCCTTGGTGATAGTCAATCCTTTGATTTCAACAGTGGCATGACTGCTTATCTCAAAAATACGATAAGCATTATTACCACTAACAGTGAGCAAGTCCGCCCCTGTACCGTCAATCTTCAGGTCATCTGTGATACTCAGACTACTACCAGCAAGGGTGATGGTATCAGCGATCGCATCAGTAAACAACCCACCAAATTTAATGATGTCCTTTCCTGTTAGAGCATTCGCATTTAGTATTGCCTGTTGTAGTGAACCAGCACCGCTGTTGTTGGTGTTAGTGACGGTAAATGTAGACATTGATGTTACTCCGATTTTTTCTCATTCTCAGGGGAATTAAAAGATGCGGCTAAAAACTCGCACTTGTAGCGGTTCGAGTATTTTAGGAACCACTAAAAAGCAGTACACTGCCGGAAACAGCGCTGTGTCAGGTGTGCAATAAATCAGTCACAGGATTTGGTGAGGTACGTTGCCCAAAATGTAATTGGGTTTTGCGACTACTCAACCAAAACTATTGATTCTCAAAGCCAAATCTCTAGGGAATTAACCTCTCAAACTCTGGAGGGTTATGAAAATATACTTAAACTCAAAACAGTTGTTTAGCAAACATTATATACAAATAGGAGATTCTAATTGAAAATTTATTGAGAGTTCATTTTAACTTCATTTTTACTGGGATACAGTAAAGTTACTGTAAGTTTTTGGTGAATAGCGATCGCTATATCTGCACCTTAGACATAGCTTTTAATCCCCTAATTCAGTACATTTATACTATAATAGTATATATAGCATCCACCCAGCTTGGTTAAGTGTAAAACTGCTCTGTGACAGCCTTTTGGAAAATGGATTCCAGGGTTGGTCTTATGCTTAAACACTAGATTCTTGACATGAGAGGAAAATTATTAAATGATGCAACTGAGTCATTATCCAGCTGCGATCGCACAAGCTGCCCAACGGACTAATGAAATAGACTCTCAGTTGATGGCAGTGCAGCACCAAGTTAACCGATTTGAAGGCAATGCAGACCGCACCGCCGCCTTTGAGATGGATTTGAAAAATGATGCTCAACGCAAGGCTCGTCGCTTTGAAGTGCTGCTTGTGAATCAGGAATATCAAAAGTCAATAGACACCCAGATTCGATTAACTCTCGATAAAGCAAATGCAATCGCCCATTTGGAATATCTGCGTAACCAGTTTAGTGTAGCTAAGTTGGAAGCAAGATTAGCGATTGTTCAACAACTCTCTGATTTAGAATCTCGTGAATTAGTTGGTTTGTAATCACATCCATAAACCCCAGACTCAAATCTGGGGTTATCCTGCAATACACTTTAACCTCTCTTTCAAGAAACAAAGCAGGAGGCAGGAGGGAAGAGGATTTGACTTGTTTATTTCATTCGTAGCGGGTGGTACGCCGCCCGTGGGGCGCTCCTAATACCAATTCACGAAAACCCTGATACAGATAGATTTCTTGTAGGGGCATGGCATTGCCATGCCCTTACCAACGTATTTGTATCATTATTAAAGTGAAATGGTATAAGAGGAAAGAGGCTGTGAATCTTACTCTTGTTCCCTCTCCTTGTAGGCTACGGTGCAATACAGTTCAGTTAAGGAAATCTATCTGTTAAGGCAGGTAGGGGAGGCTGGCGTCCCTCCGCAGGCGAATGCACCAAGCCCGAACGCAAGAGCGTCTCCTGTCCTGAGAAGGGTGCGTTACGCTGGCGCGATGCTAAATTGTTGCAATCATGGCGATGCCTGCGGTTCTTGCTAGCCAACGCATTTG
>NZ_CALMFY010000071.1 GCF_937863485.1 uncultured Nostoc sp.
TCTTTTTACCAAACTACAAATCTGCCCATCACACAACACCTTGAAAGGGCTAGTTATGACTTAATGTCGTGCGTCGAGCTATTCCCAAATTTCAGGGTCTGCAACCAGAAGAAATACCTTTTTTTCACTTGGCTGATGAGAGAAATTTTGGATGAAAAGATACCAGAGCCTGAAGGAAGAAGTAATCCCCGAGTGGTTAAAAAAACTAGAGCCAAGTTTCCGTCCAAGAAGCCAGTACACAAAGGTACAAGAGTCAAATTTAAAACATTCTTTTTTCTGTACCCAATACTACTTAGAGCTTAACCGAACCGTATTAAGAGTTTGTGGTTCTTCTCTCATCTACAGGCGTTGGGAGTCTGTGTTATGTCAAGTTCGGATAAATACTTATAATAAAGCTGGAATTGTTACAGTGTATTTACGTCTTATGCCGAAACGGATTGCGTAGGCGTAGTCCGTTGTAGACATCGTTAACTATATGAGTACGGAGGAACTTTTGGTTCGATATCGTCAGGCCACAGAAGCAATGAACCAGAAAAATTAGTGATTAAATAGTCAATATTCAGTGGCATCTGTGAAAGTCGCAGCGCAGCCTTCGGCAAGGTGTTCCACCTACATGACGATAGCAATATTTCGCTTTTCACTTAGACCTGTTATTTCTACTTCTTTAGTTACTACCCATCATGTTTTGGGTTTATCTAAGTTGAGTTGAATTTCTGTAAAAGCCTTTTTAGGTAGAGATTGTGCTAATTCATCTAGCCTAATTATTTGTTGACTATTATCTTCCACATTCAGAATTACTTTGCGATTTTTAGCTAATCCTCCTAAATACTTTAATTGACGATTTTCTAACTTTAATAAAAAGGACGTGTTGTTGCCGTAGCCAGCATCTACAATTACTATTCCTGGTTGATAACCACGGTTTCAAGTCTGGTCTATTAATTTAATTGCTCATTGGGGTTTCTTCTCAAATTCTGAGTCTTGTTTCCCTTCAGGTAATGAATCAGCGTGCTGATATAGCTCTATATCTAACGGTAAGCTTTTTTTCCATCATTACGATTGTGATCGGCAATCATTGCGTTTTGTTACCGGAATTTCAAAGCCTACTACCAGAATAATGTACAGGTTCAGTGGCTTGCATACTTCCCCGGTTTGATCAATTACCATTGCAATGCACGAATGGCAATAAACCCAAGAATATAGAAATTTTGCTTTAAATCCTGCAAAAGCTCTATATAGGTTACTTCTCAAGAAAGATGAACACATGTAAAGCCTTTAATAACATGAAGCTTAGGCATGTCTAACTAAACGGACTATGCAAATCTAAAGCTTTGTATCAATAAACAAACTCGTCAATCAGACAACGTTCGCTAACATTAGAACGAGCGCTGTAGGACTAATATTAACCAATAATGACAGTACTTAAGGAGATTCAAATTATGAACAAGACGGAGCAGCAAATCGTGAAGCCGATTGAGCACAAGCAAACACATACAGACTTTGCCAATGCCCAGCAGGCGATGCCTAAACCTCTAGTAATAGCAGGAACATCTGATGGCTTGCTGTTTATTGACTCCAAACAATATGTAGAACTTGAAGGTTGTTCCATCACTGCTCTTGCCTTGAGCCAAGATGGACTGTGGGTGATCGCCGATCGCAATTCAATATGGCATCGCGACCCTAATGGCGAGTGGCGTCAAGTTGCTGCGATAAATGATTTGCGATTGAACTGCATCTTGCCGATCGAGGATGCAGTTCTGGTAGGAACGTCGCAAGCTCATCTCCTCCGCATTACTGATGATGGAAGCACGAATCGGATCAATTGCTTTGAGGCGGTTGAGGGACGCTCCCAATGGTATACACCGTGGGGAGGGCCTCCAGATGTTCGCTCGATGGCAGTAGGTCAATCCGGCGAACTTTATGTAAATGTGCATGTCGGAGGCATTCTGCGCTCTGACGACCAGGGACAGTCATGGCAACCCACCATTGACTTTCATGCAGATGTTCACGAGGTACGAACCATTCAGGCTCGTCGGGATCTCGTGTTGGCAGCTACGGCTGAGGGACTAGCGATTAGTCAAGATAGAGGGAACTCTTGGAGCTTTGACCGCACAAATCTACATGCTGACTACTCACGAGCCGTGGCAGTGTGTGGTGAGACAATTTTGATGACCGTTTCTATGGGCCCATCAGGTGGTAAGGCAGCCATCTATCGCCGTCTACTTGATGAACCAGGCACATTTGAGAAGTGTGAGCCAGGGCTACCGGAGTGGTTAAAAGACAATATCAACACAGGAACCCTTGCCACTTTCAGGAATATAGCTGCTTTCGGAACTTGTGATGGTCAAATCTTCTTCTCGAATGATGCTGGCTTGACGTGGAAGCAGATAGCAGCTTCTTTGCCTGAAATCCTTTGTGTAAATCTGATGTGACCCACTCATCCTCTAGAAAAAGTGAGTGCAGGGCAAATGGTGAAAGCAATGATTCTGAATTGTCTAGGGTTTTTAAGAGCACCATCATATTTGTTTCATCAATTTTTTGTAGGAAAGGTAACAGAGCATCTCATCAGAAGAGGAGTATTAGCAGAACATGAGAAACTGGCAACAGTATTTTCACAACCGATAAGATTTGAAAGTCGGCGACGGAGTATACAAAGGTTTTTATTCCTGCCACAATTGACAATTCAATATCTATGGTTCGCGCTAATTAAAAAATGGATAAAAAATCGCCAAAAAACAACAGAGAAACGATTAATATTCGCTATTGATAGAACACTTCGGGCATTCACCAAATCTATTCGTAATTAGTTTAATTGAGCAAAAAAGAGCAATACCTGTGTACTGGCTGTTGTTATCAAAAAGGGACGAGTGCAATTTAGCAGAACAGAAAAGTTTCAATCTGTTGATTTAACAGCAATTCAAACCTCTCGAAAATCAAGTTCTGTATCCTAATTCTCAAAGCCAGCAGCCGATTCAACGCCGTTGGAGGACGCTTAATTTTAGTGACTTCTACCAGATGGCGTGGGTCAGCGATCGCCACACTTCCCAGTGTTTGCACTCGTTCACTTAGTACATCGATTAACTTAATCTTGGGAATCTCCTTTTTTGTGAATCAATTTGTTATGTCTTTCACCTGTGCCAAAAGACTACTTTTCTTGGTCGTAAAACAGCATTCCAAATAAATTAGAACTACTTCACAGATGCAGTTGCAGCCGCAACGTGAGAAATTGAGCAATATGGTTTGCGATCGCCTTGCCGTCTTCCTCTAGCGCGAAGTGCCCGGTATCAAACAAATGAAACTCAAGGTTCTGCAAGTCGCGTTTGTAGGCGTAGGCTCCCTCGACTAAAAAGCCCTGATCGTTTTTACCCCACACCACCAGCGTGGGTGGTTGATACTGACGCAGGTAAGCTTGCCATTGGGGATACAGCAACAAATTGGACTGGTAGTCGTATTTTAGTGCCAGTTGAATCTCCTGGTTGCCAGGGCGATCGAGAAGCGCTTGATCCAGAATCCAGGTATCGGGGCTGAGGTTTTCTAGATTCTTGGCTCCGGTTGTGTAATAACGTTTTGTGGCATCCGCTGTCATCGTCTGGCGCACCCAATCAGCATTCTCAGGTGTCCGGTTTTGCCAATAGGCTCGCATGGGCTTCCAGAATTCGCCCAATCCTTCCTCGTAGGCGTTGCCATTTTGCACAATCAGCGTTTCTACCCGCTCTGGATGCTGCGTAGCAAGGCGATAGCCAATCGGAGCGCCATAATCCATTAAGTAAAGACTATAATGTTTCAAGTCGATCGCATCGATAAAGCCTGCCATCACTTGGGCAAGGCGATCAAAGGTGTAATCAAACTCATCCACAGAAGGCATGGCACTATAACCAAAGCCAGGGTAATCAGGGGCAACTAGATGGAATTTATCTGCAAGCGCAGGTATGAGATTGCGGAACATGTGAGATGACGTTGGGTAGCCATGCAATAGCAGAATTGTCGGATTATTGTGGGAGCCAGCTTCGCGATAGAAGATATCTAAACCATTGACCAATACCGTGCGAAATGTAGTCATGAATCACTCCTTAAAAGTCAGAGTTATGAAGTTAAATACATCAAGCAAAACTACCCCCAATGGGTAGTGTTACCCCTGTGATCCAGGCTGAATTGAAAGATGCCAGGAAGATAACCGCAGGTGCAATGTCTTGGGGTTGTCCGATCCGACCCAGTGGGATTTGCCTTTCAACCTGCTTTTGGAAATCGCCCTCGACTGCGCCAACCGCGTGTGTGCCTTCTGTTTACACAAAACCAAGATTGATGGCATTTACACGAATGTTGCGTGAACCTAACTCTTTGGAGAGCGACTTTGTGATCGCATCAACTGCCGCTTTGGTGGCACTATAGAATCCATTTGATATCTAATTCGTTGCCAGTCTTTTGAGCATCAGCCAGATAAAACAAAGATTGGTATTGGTAGTCGCATTAGCTTTTTACGGCGGCTACCTTAGCGGGGGCTTCCACGTCGCGAAGTTAGCAAAATGTACCTAGTAGGAACTCAATCCAATAAAAGTAAAACAGCATCAGCATCTATTTCACATCCTGGCGATTTTACTCCTGAAAGTAGTCGCGCCAGCTTTCGGGTAAGGCTTCAAGTTGAGCCGCTTGGTGAAGTAACTCTGGATTGTTCGGCTCATGAGTATAAAGCTGAGTGATATTAGCAACAATAATATTGTTGTCATCCTGGCTCACCAACTCTAAAGTGTCTCCAGATATAACTTCGCCCTCTTGCAAAACACGAAAGTAAAATCCAGTTTGACGACTTGCAAGAAATCGTTTAACCATATCAGGTCGTCCAAACCGAATCCTCAGTTTGTAGCAAGGTAGACGAGGCTGTGTCACCATCAGTTTTACAGTTCCGATATGAAAGCAATCCCCAATGTTCACTTCCTGTTCTCTCAGCCCAGTGGTCGTGAAATTTTCGCCAAAGAATACCTAATGGCAGCCCTGTATCAGGCAATTGACCTCGCCAGTAATCGTAATGCTCGAACGGATATACATAGACTGCTTTGTCTGCTCCTCCATGAACGGTGAGATCGGCTTGCCTATCACCGTCTAAATTGAGCGATCGCAGCATCACCCATTCACTGACTGGTTCTTTGAAAATTCCAGTACTAACTGTTTTTCTTTTCCAGGCCACTTCACGCGCCAGTCCGACGTTTACAGAAACGAGTTTCATGGTAATTTTAAATTGGGTCAATAGTCAAGTATCTAAATTGAATTAACAAATAAGTTAATTAAAGAGTGCTTGATGAATTAAAGGTGTAATAATAGCGATGTTCTTCGCCAACTCATCGGAGAGAGAAAATCGCTGTTTTAAGTAATTAGGATCGTTATAACTCACCCACACCTTGCCATCAGTAGTTTCCCATGCCAGTACTTTCAAGGGTAAATCCAGGGCGATTGTTGGTTCTGCCACCATGAGTGGAGTTCCGGCTTTCGGGCTGCCAAATAGCAACAACTGCGTCGGACACAAGCTTAGTCCGACTTTTTCGGCTTCAGCCTGTTGATCAATACGGGCAAAAACGGTGATGCCTTTTGCTTGAATAATGGCTGCAAAGCGATCAATAGTTTCAGTCACTGCATACGGGCTGTAATAAAAATAGCACTTGAATTAATTAATCCGGAACATCTCAAAAATTGGTTTACAAATTGCTGCTACTGTACCTCATAAACTCCAAATATGCTGTAAGTAGTAATTGTAGAATGACAATTACTTTTTACCAACATCGTTTCCCAACCAAAACTATTTGTTACTGGTGGTTAGCTTGGTGTTATCTACAACGTGAGTGATCAGAAAAGCGATATTTCTAAATTGAAAATCAATGATTACTCGTTCAGCCGAATCAGAAACAGGTAAAGACGTTTGTGCAAAACCTCACATCTAATCACGATGATGGTGGTGAGAGTGTGCCATTGCACGTTCAGGATGATTCATCATCCGCTGCATACGAGCAGGATGACGAGGCTGCACCTAAACCACAGGCTATTGCGATCGATCCAGTCGCATCATCGGGCATGAGCCGTACCATTTCAGACTTTGATACCACAGCCTGAATGATCGCGGATAGGGTGAATCCCAAAATTAATGCCCACAAAATCTCCCAAAACATGTTGAACGCCATCCAGAGAGCATGAGCGATCGCGCTGATCGGCTCTGTAAACAGATTAATAGTGTCCATAGTTTATCGGTTGATGATAGTGAAATGCGATTGTTTATTCGGGTTGATCTATCTCACATCCGAACGGCGGATCTGCTCCTGGAAATAGTCTCGCCAACTTGCAGGTAACGCTTCTAGTTGCGCGGCACAGTGCAGTAATTCTGGGTTGTTTTGCTCACGCATATAAAGCTGAATGATATTAGCAACAGTAACATTGTTGTCATCCCGGCTCATCAACTCTAAAGTGTCTCCGACTCCAACTTCGCCCTCTTGCAAAACCCGAAAGTAAAATCCGCTGCGACGACTGGCGAGAAATCGTTTCACCATATCCGATCGCCCAAAGCGAATCCCTAGTTTATAGCAGGGTAAACGCGGTTGAGTCACCATTAGTTCCACACTACCGATTTTGAAGCGATCGCCAATGTTCAGTTCTTCTTCTTTAAATCCCGTAACTGTGAAATTTTCGCCAAAGATACCGAGTGTTAGCTCTGTGTTAGGCAATTCACTTTGCCAATACTCATAATGTTCAAATGGATAAACATAAATTGCTTTATCTACTCCGCCATGAACGGTGAGATCCGCTTGGCGATCGCCGTCTAAATTGAGTTCACGCACCATCACTCTCGAATTGATCGGCTCTTTGAAAATTCCAGTGCGGACGGGTTTTCCTTTCCAGGTCACTTCACGCGGCAGTCCGACATTAACAGAGATAAGCTTCATCTTTAACTCCTTTTGGACTTCAAATCTGTGCCATACCGCCATCGACAAACAACTCAATCCCGTTTACAAAGCTGCTGTCACCTGAAGCGAGAAAGACAACGGCTTTGGCAATCTCATCGGGTTTGCCGACTCGTCCCAGTGGGATGGCGCTGACTTGACTGTCCACGAATTCTTGCAATTGCTGGTCATTCAGTCCCAAATGATCGTAACCAGAAGTCGGAACCACACCAGGGCTAATGGCATTCACTCGGATCTTGCGTTCTCTGAGGTCGAGTATCCAATTCCGAGCAAATGATCTCACGGCGGCTTTGGTGGCGCTGTAAACACTGAAAGCTGGCGTACCTTTTATAGAAGTCTGAGAAGCATTCAGGATAATAGAAGCGCCCTCTGGCAACAGTGGCAGTGCCTTTTGTACGGTGAACAGCAAACCTTTGACGTTTATGTTGAATGTTTTGTCAAAGTGTTCCTCTGTAATTGCTCCAAGTGGAGCAATTTGTCCACCGCCAGCATTAGCGAAGATGAGATCGAGGTGTCCTTGCTCTTGCTTAATGGTGGCAAACAGACGATCAAGGTCTGCCAGATTAGAAACATCACTCTGTACAGCCGTAACATTTTTACCAATGGCTTCTACAGCAGCATCCAGTTCGACTTGGCGACGACCCGTGATGTAGACATAGGCACCTTCAGCAACAAACTGTTTGGCTGTGGCAAGACCGATACCACTGTTGCCACCCGTGACAAGGGCGATTTTTCCTTCTAGTTTTCTCATTATGCTAATCCTTTGATTGTTGGGTTTAAAGCGGTCAGTTACTAATGGAGAGTGGAGTCAGGAGGAAGAATAGTCAGCCTGTATTGGGGAGCTAGGGCGATCGTCTTTTGTATCTTAACAAGCGTGCCATTCGGGCATGATGGACGAAAGGCTGGCAGGCTTACGACCGGCAATTCGTTCATCAACAGCGTGAAGCTCACTGTTACTGCCAGGTCAAGCGAGCAGGCGCAACGATTCATTCCAGAGCCGATCGGCATTGTCTGGGTTCAGGGCGTAGGGGGCAACTCCGCTCATATAGCCGTTCCCGTTGGTGACGAGAGTGGCTTCATTGCAGTCCTCGAAATAGCGTCCGCCAACGTCCTTTAGTAGCAAAGAGGTTGCCAACAGAACGGAAGTTGCCGCACCCTGCGCTATTGTCTTCTGCCGCTCAGGTGGGGTTCTAAGACCGCCCGTATGACGCTGGAGGTTGGTTGCGATCGCCCCAGGCATCATGGCATTAGCGGTAATGCCATCCTTGAACCAGCGCGCAGTAGCACCCACAGCAAAGAGGATGCTTGCGGTCTTGGACTGTCCATACGCCAACCACGGATCATAAGGACGGAACATGAAGTGAATATCATCGAACACAATGGGCGACATCAGGTGCCCGCTAGAACTAACCGACACGATACGGGCGGCACCCTCTGCAGCGAGAGCGTCGTGTAGTCCGAGCGCTAGGGCAAAGTGTCCGAGATAGTTAGTGGCAAATTGCATCTCCCAGTCTTCGGGTGTGCGCTGTTCGGGCAGTGCCATTACCCCTGCATTATTAACGAGGATGTGCAGCGGCTCACGCCAGGCAGCAATGAACTTGGCAATTGAGTTGCGATCGCTTAAATCAAGCGGAGCAACATGAATATTCCGGTTCCCAGTAGTAGCCATAATGTCAGCCGCGACTTGCGCTCCAGCATCGGTATTACGCACAGCTAGTGTGACGATCGCTCCAGTTTGAGCCAGTGCCCGCGCCGTTTCTACGCCAATGCCCGATGCGGCTCCCGTAACGATCGCCCGCTTGCCGGAAAGATCAATTCCTTCTACGAC
Organism: uncultured Nostoc sp.; assembly: GCF_937863485.1. Classification (GTDB taxonomy): domain Bacteria; phylum Cyanobacteriota; class Cyanobacteriia; order Cyanobacteriales; family Nostocaceae; genus Nostoc. Next base: position 8,767 of record NZ_CALMFY010000071.1, read on the forward strand.
CTCGGCGGCGGCGGAATGTCGTCCGAATGGTGTTGTAATCAGTGCCATTGTGTATTCCTTTACAGAGGTCGAGTGTTCTGTTTGCCTAACATCGACCGATAAACGCTCAACAGGTATGATAATCTGAGATTGATTAAAGACGATCGCCCGTTTCTAAATAGATGAATACGCCGGATTTTGGACGTTAGATTTGCTGAGAACCGTTCGTGCTGTGCGACCTGCTTTAATTAAATCCGCTGCCTTCTCACCAATCATGATGGTGGGTGCGTTCGTATTTCCGGTCGTGATGGTGGGCATGATGGAGGCATCAACAACTCGCAACCCCTCAATTCCATGTACCCGTAGTTCAGGATCGACCACCGCCATTGGGTCGGTACCCATTTTGCAGGTGCCAACCGGATGCCACACTGTGCTGCAATTGTTACGGATATAAGCAACGAGTGCTTCATCACTCTGAACCTCAGCACCCGGAGCAATTTCTGCACCACGAAATTCATCAAAGAAGTTGCTACGAAGCAATTGCCGCATTAATTTAATTCCCTCAACCAACTTCTTCACATCGGTTTCATTTTGCAGATAGTTCATCCGCAACATCGGTGTGTCTTTAGGATCAGGCGATCGCAAACTGACGCTGCCAATATTTTGGAGACAGGTAAGAGAGACTGCACCCGTAAATCCAAAATCAGCGGGAGCATAACCAGGTGACAAGAATTGAATAGGGCCGAAGAAGAACTGCAAATCAGGTGTAGCCTCCACATCCCCCTTACTATGCAAAAATAATCCGGCTTCGACTCCATTACTGGTGATGGCGGGGTGTATATCTTGAGTAACTTCTTGAACGACACAAGTGAGAATGTGATCCTGAAGGTTTTGACCGACACCCGGCAAATCTGCAACGACAGAAATTCCCATCGCTTGCAGGTGTTCGGCAGTACCAATTCCAGAAAGCATTAGCAGTTTGGGCGAATCAAACGCACCTGCACTTAAAATCACTTCCTGGTTGACTCTGACCTGGTGGAGCGTACCTTCATGCAGATATTCCACTCCCACACAGCGAGTGCCCTCAACAAGCAATCTCGTCACTAATGCCCCTGTGATTACAGTCAAATTGGGACGATGGAGAATGGGTAGAAGAAAAGCAGCCGCAGCACTGTGCCGTTTACCATCCTTAACCGTCAATTGATAGAGTCCTACCCCTTCTTGCTGTACACCATTAAAATCAGGATTGTAGTTGTATCCCATTGACACACAGGCATCTACAAAGCGTTGGGAGACCACAGCAGGGGACATCAAATCGGTAACGCTCAACTCCCCATCAACCCCGTGAAATTCTGATGCGCCTCGGTGGTGCTGCTCCGATTTCTTGAAATAGGGCAAGACCTCCTGATAACTCCAACCGGGATTTCCTAATTCTTGCCAGCGATCGTAATCTTGAGGATTGCCCCGGATATACATCATGAAATTAATTGAACTGCTGCCCCCTAAGACTTTGCCACGGGAACAAAACATTTTGCGACCCTTCAGGTAGGGTTCCGGCTCAGAAAAGTAACCCCAATCAACTTCAGAGCCTATTAGGCTAAAGCATTGCGCTGGAATTTGAATTTCTGGTTTTGTAGCTGGGTTGCCCGCTTCCAGGAGTAACACGGTTGTGTCATAGTCTTCGGTTAGACGATTGGCAACCACACAACCAGCCGACCCTGCACCGATTACAATGTAGTCATAATTAGTCATAAAGTTCTCTTCCTCTGTTATCTACAATGGATAAATGGAGTTAAGAATGAACTGATTTAAAGACCGATTGCTGAATTTAACTGCGTACCAATGGTGTATCCACCAAATGTTCTGCCAGAAACCAAACTTGCGTCTCATTGGTTCGCAGGACTTGGCTTACTAACAAATCCTTAAATTGGGATTACTTCACAGCAGTGCTTGCTGCTTCAATCACTTTGGCAACCTCTTTTGGATGAGAGATAAAAGAAACATGACTGGAGTTAACTTCGGTTGTCTTAGCACCAATCCGTTTAGCCATAAATCGTTGAAGTTCAGGGTTGATGGCGCGATCGCTTTGAGTCACGATAAACCAGGAAGGAATCGTTTTCCAGGCGATTTCATTCACTGATTGCTCAAACGCTGCGCTAGCGATCGGCTTTTGGGTTGCTGCCATCACTCGCGCCTCAGCCTTCGATACGTCCTGGGCAAAAAATTCGTGAAACTTCCCGCGATCAATATAGAGAAAGTTTCCAGCATCAGATACGATCGCCGTGCTAATCGGAGCTGCTGCGTACCTTTTATTCAAATCACTCGTCTTTTCACCGACATCTGGTGCGAAAGCATTAACATAAACCAGAGCTTTCACCTGTGGATTGCCAGCCGCCGCACCCGTGATCACATTTCCACCATAGGAATGTCCAACTACTACAACGGAACCTTTCTGATCATCAATCACCCGCTTCGTCGTTGCCACATCATCAGCAAGCGAGGTGAGCGGAATCTGCACAGCGGTCACTCTGTAGCCATCCTGCTCCAACAATGGAATGACGTGTTGCCATGATGTACCGTCAGCATAAGCCCCATGAACGAGAACGATCGCAGGTTTAGAGTTGGACGCTTGAGGTAATTCCCTGGAGGTGGCTGATGTTGGATGCATTGATATTCCAACGACAACACTTAATGCAAATAACCACAGCAACAATTTTTGAACTTTTTTCCATGTAAAAACCATCATTGCGATCGCCTCTGCATTCTTGCTAAATTGCTGAAATCTCTGATTCTTGTCGTCCGTATAGAAATTATGAAATACTCCCCGCTGAAATACTTGTTGGGATAAGCATCAAAAACCTTAATCATTTGCAGCAACAATGGCTGCCATTATCTGCTCAACAGTCCAGCGATCAAGATAGCGAATTCCATTAATAAACAAAGCGGGTGCAGCCTCCACTCCACTTCGCAGTCCACCTTCGATGTCCGCATTAATCCGATTGACATACGCTCCCTTGGATAAATCCTGCAAAAATTGAGAAATATCAAGTCCTAAACGATTGGCGTACTCTACTAGATAGCCATTTCCCAATTCCTGTTGATGGATAAACAGCATCTCATGCATTTGCCAAAACTGCCCTTGAGCCGCTGCTGCTTCCGCGGCTTCTGCTGCTCGTTGAGCATGTGGATGAATCTGTACCTGAGGAAAATGACGGAAGATAAAACCTAAATTGTTTTCTCCAAACGAAACATTCAATTGCTGTTGAGCGACTTTAATCAATCGATAGACGTTGGCACTTTGAAAACATTCATAATCTCCATACATGACGAAGACTACAGCAGCATTCAGTGCACCTTGAATATGATCCTGGGTTGAAGGCAGAACGAATAGAGAACGATTATCACGGTCGTAAGTCATGTTTCGGTTTGTATTAAGCAAACTTAAGCCTTACAACCCAACTGCATTAACGTTACTATGGATTTAATATAGACAATTTACTACCTCTTGTCGTCCACTCTGGGTTGACATTTTTGTACAATCGGGTGATGGATGAACCTGTCCATCTCGCAGTTGAAGGTTGTCTCCAACTAAAGTTGGAGTCTAAAGCCAATCTAAAGGGGAAAAAGTAAAAATTCACTTCCCTTCCCTCCTTTTTCCTCACTTACAAACTGACAATCCCACGCTTAACAGCAGTAATCACGGCTTGTGTGCGATCGCTCACGCCCAGTTTGCTCAAAATCCGATTTACATGCGATTTGACAGTGCTTTCACCAATACTCAAAGTAGTCCCAATTTCCTGATTACTCATTCCTTGTGCCATCAAACGCAGCACTTCCAACTCTCGTTCACTCAGTTCTGGATTGCTCATTCGCTGCAATAATTTTGCGCCCACTTCTGGCGGAATATATTTCTGACCATTATGAATGGCGCGAATCGCATTTAAAAGCTCGCCAGGTTTAGCATCCTTAAGCAGATAGCCTTGAGCGCCCGCCTGCAAGCCGCGATAGATGTCTTCATCACTATCGTAGGTCGTGAGTACTGCGATTCGAGCCTGCTTAAATTCAGCACAAATCGCCATAATAGCTTCAACACCTCCCATTTTGGGCATTCGTAAATCCATTAGTGTGACATCAGGTTGGTATTCTCGAAACGCGTCGGTCGCCTGTTGCCCATCTTCAGCTTGAGCAATCACGGTCATTTCTGGATCGCGGTTAATGATGGTTGCTAGACCCTTTCTGACTATGGCATGGTCGTCAACAATCAGCACTCGAATCGTAGTGGATTGGCTCATTGTAATTCTCCCACTCGATTGATGGTGACAATAATTTCTGTTCCCTGTCCCGGTTGGCTTTGAATCAATAGTTGTGCGTTAATGCGCTCTGCTCGTTCGCTCATTCCTAATAAGCCAAACCCACCGCTCAAAGGAATGCTGCCCACTCCAAAGCCCCTGCCATCGTCTTTAATCTGTAAGATACACTGTGTCTGGTTGTACACTAACTCAACCCGAATTTCGCCAGCACTTGCGTATTTAATCGCGTTGGTTAATGCTTCCTGCCCAATTCGGAGTAAGTTATTCTCCATTTCGGTTGGTAAGGAATAGGCTGTCCCCTGAGTCTCGTAAATCAGAATCGTATCGGTCGTTGCTCGCATTTGAGCCACAATACGATGCAGGGCACTCTCTAAATTACCTTCTTCTAGTAGCCGCGGACGGAGTGCTGATACGGATCGCCGTGCCCCTGCCAGCCCAGCGCGTGCTAATTCCTCAATCATTTCCAGATGTACTTGGGTTGCTTCCGGGTCATCCGCCAGCACTTGTGTTGCTGCTCCAACTTGAAGCAGAATACCTGTGAAGGATTGAGCTAGTGTATCATGAATTTCTCGCGCCATCCGGTTACGCTCTTCTAAAATGGAAGTGTGTTCAGCTCGTTTACGATCGCTAATGTCTGTCATGAGACTATAGAAACCTCTTACCTGAGCATTGTCATCGAAATCAGGAATAAAGGTCGCGCTGATGCACCGCTTATCATCTGGAAAAGGGATTTCTGCTTCTAGAGGGACAGTTTGCCCTGCAAACACCTGATTAATATACGGTTCAACCCGTTCATAAACCGCCTCACCGAGCAGTTGGCGAACAGGGTTGCCCAGAATTTCATTGCGGCTACGGTTAAACCAAACCTCATAGGTACGGTTGATAAATTGATAACACCGATTGGCATCTACATAGCTGATCAGAACTGGTAGAGCGTCGGCAATCAGTCGTAATTCCTGTTCTCGTAAGCGCAGCTCTGCTTCGCTTTGTTGTAAAGCTACCGTTCGTTCTGCCACCTGAAGTTCCAGGGTAAGGTTGTATTCGGTTAACAGTTTCTGTGCTCGTCTTTGCTCTGTAATGTCTTGAAAAGCTACGATTGCATAAGCCACGTTACCCTGTTCGTCAAAAACTGGAGTTCCCCATGCCTCAATTGGAATAGTTATGTCGTTTCGGCGAATTTCCATGTCATCAACCGTGGTGCGTTCACCTTTTAATGCACGGACAATTGGCAGTTGGTCACTTGGATATATTTCATTTGTTCTCGCCCGATAAAACTGATAAACCTCTGCAAACCGATCTGGTGTTACAGCAGGATCGACACCTTTACCCACTAGCTGAATTCTCCGTTGGTTGGCGTAATAAGGGTGACCCCTTGCATCCAATACTGCAATGGCTACTGGAACTGCTTCTAGAAATTGAGCCATTCTACTTTCACTCTTCCGTAGGTTTGAGTAGAGCTTGGCATTTTCGATCGCGATCGCTGCCTGAGTGGATAGAAGATTCAGAAGTTGCGATCGATCGGTTGTAAATACCCCAGTTGCTAATTGATTTTCTAAATACAAAACACCGACGAGTTTACTTTGGTTTAATAATGGCAAGCAAAGGATAGATTGGGTTTGGTGGCATTGAATGTATGGTTCATTGATAAAATTACCTTCACGAGTTGCATTATTTAAGATGACTGATTCATGCGTTCTGATCACATACTGAATGATTGATTTGGGTAGGCGATCTGCCATTGGTATTGATCGCATTACTCGTGTAATACAAACCTGTTCACCCTCATTGAGTTCACAGGCAACCTCGATTTTCCATTCGTCTACATTTTCCAAAAGCAAGCATCCGGTTTGGGCACCCGCATTCTCAATTAATATTTGCATTAAAGAATGAAGCAATTGCTCCAGTTCAATTTCACTGGAAATCGCTTGTGATGCTTTCATTACCGTCGCTAAATCAAAAGCAACTTGCGGGGCATTAGAGGTCATTCCAGTAGTAGTGCCGATTAGTGTAGAGTCTACGCTAGACGACTGAGGAAAGAACTGGGGATAGCAAGTTTCTAAATCTTTAACCTTTGCCGTTGCTCCCCACCGCTCATAACAGTAATGGGCTTCCTTCATATAGAGTTGAGCAAACTTTATCAGACCTCGCCCTAGATAATGCTTGGCAGCTAATTCATATGCTAATGCCTCTTCCTGGATATATTCGTTTTCTTTAGCTCCTTGAATCGCTTGTTCATAGAATTTTTCTGCCTCAAGCAACTGACCTAAAACCCGCGCTTTTTCTGCCTCGACTAAATGATATTTATGCAAAAAATTCATAGGCGCATGACGCGCCCATTTATGCATTTTTTCCTGGTTGCTACTCACGTTAAGGAACAATACTTTTTGTTCTGAATCAGGAGCATATGAATAAATTGCTAGTCGCACCAAGGAGTCATAAAAGCGAAGCAATGGCATCGTTACCTGCCCTGGCGCACCTTTCAGATACCCCTCAGCCGCATTTGCACTCTTTAACGCTTGAGTAAACTGCCCAAATAAATAGCAAAGGATCAGCTTGTTGATATAGAAATATTGAAATCCAAGAGAATCATTGGTTGCTAAATAGCGGTTCAATCCCTGCTGCTCATTGTAAACAGCGCCTTGTAAACAGTAAGGGATATCAACGTGTCCTTGTAAATTAAGCACTGCCTGCCAAAAGATTTGATGGTAATTCAAACAGGCTCCCTGCTTCAATTGGGCGATAGCATAGCTACAGTTCTTCATCTGACGTTCTAATTCTGTCAGTTCTAATCCACTGAAATATAAATACTCACATTTTTGGTAAGCCGCTAAACCTGCAAATACAAAATCTCCAGTTTCTACTCCACTGGAGTAACTTTCTTGCAACAGGGATGTAACTTCTCTAAAATGGGATTTCCCAAAGCTGATGCCTTCTGCAACATTTAGAAAGGTTTTACTCTTAAGCTCTTTCGCATTCAACCGTTCTACAAGGTTGAGGGCGAGTTGACCGAACTGATGAGCTTTCTCTACATCCTGGGCTGCGGCCGTAATAACGACTCCATAAGAAGCATAGGCGACCGCAGAGGTGGGTGCATTACCATATTGAATCGATAACTTGACTTGCTCGCACGCTATCAGCCAAAACAGTGCAGGTACAGCCTGAAAGGCAGGAGAAATGATATTTGAAATAATTCGCATGGCTGCCAATCTATTGGCATCTGCCATTAAAGGTAAATGCACCAAATCTTGAATATTCTTTCCTTTCAGAACTTTTCTTGTTTCTGAAAGTACTTGTTGAATCTGGAATTCCGTAGGTGATTCTGGTAGGTTCAGGCCTAGTTTTGCCAACACTTGCAACCCGACTTTAATCGCGTCTAACTTGTGAGTCTGTGCTACATAGGTTTTGATTGTAACTTCATGAACTTTCACTTGATCTAAAATGGTTCTGGCTTCTTGAAGAACAATAGCAACCCATTGCTCCATCGCCAGAAAGTCACCGGATAGATAGGCAGTTTCTGCGGCTTCTTCATGGAGAACCAAACTGAGGTCATACTGATGTTGCCAACTATCGGTTGCGAGTAACTCGATGCCTGCGATCGCATACTTTAAAGCTGCACTGTAGGCAGTTGCCGCTTTGGCTTTTTGGGCTGCCATTAAGTTGAGTCTGGCAATGCTATTTCGTTCCTGCCCAGAGACGACGAGATCAACCCCTAAATTGAGATGATCTACAATTTCAAACAGTCGCTCTGATAACTCCTCTGACAACATTTTTTCAAGCAGATTGCGACCGATTTGGAGATGAACCACTTGTTTGTGCAACTCATCAATTAGATCATAAGCAGCTTGCTGGACGCGATCATGCGAAAACTTGTAATTTTGGATCAGCAGATTCTCATCTAACTCTGAGGTTTCAAGGAGCAACTCTGACTGAATTACGGTTGTGAGTTCTGCAAAAATTTCAACCGTTGGTCGTTCACAGATAACTGAGAGTGTCGCTAAATCAAACTCAGCACCGATACAAGCAGCTAAGGATAAAACCTGTTGAGTTTGTTTTGGAAATTGTTTCAGCTTTCCGATGATTAACTCCACTACATTGTCGGTAATATTTTTGGCTTTAATATGAGTAATGTCCCATTGCCAGCGTAGTTGATTAATGTCGAAGACGATGAGACCTTCAATGTATAGCGCTTTGAGAAATTCATTGGTGAAGTAGGGATTGCCGTTGGCTTTACGCCATATCAGTTCTGCTAAAGGTGCAATCGACTCAGTATACGTGTGCAAGGTTTCAGCAATCAGTTGAGCCACCGCCCCTAGTTCTAACGGAGCTAACATTATCTGACTAATAGTAACAGTTTCATGTTTTAGCTTCTCTAAAGTTGTAATCAGCGAATGTGCTTGAGTGACTTCGTGATCCCGATAAGCTCCAATCAAAAACAGGGCTTGTATCCCACGGTCGCTCAAAATTAACTCGATGAGCTTGAGTGTAGCAGAGTCTACCCATTGCAAATCATCCAGAAAGATGACTAGAGGATGCTCAGGAGAACAGCACGCTCGAATGAACTTCTGAAAGACAAGGTTAAACCGATTTTGTGCTTCAGTTGCTCCAACTTCTGCTACGGGTGGTTGCTTGCCAATAATCCACTCAACTTCTGGAATGACATCAATAATCAGTTGTCCATTACTTCCTAAAGCTGTAAGCAAGCGCGATCGCCATTCTTGCAATTCTTCGTCAGGTTCACTTAGCAATTGTTGAACCAGTTTTCGTAGAGCATCCGCGATCGCGCTGTAAGGAATATTGCGCTGAAATTGGTCAAACTTACCCGAGGTGAAATAACCACGCTTTGCTGTGATGGGTTTGTAGAGTTCCTGTACTAAGGCTGATTTACCAATGCCAGCATAACCAGACACCAACATCATCTCAATATTGCATTGAGCATTTCTCTCATTTCCTATCCCTGCTACTCTCTCAAATGCTGCTAATAATGCTGCAATCTCTGCTTCTCGTCCATACAACTTCTGGGGAATGTGAAACTGATCACAAACATCTTGTAAACCCAGTTGGATATTGCCAATTTGCCCTGTTTCTGTAAGTTGGGCTGCACAAAGTTCTAAATCTGCTTTAATGCCCCAGGCGCTTTGATAGCGATCTTCTGCATTTTTCGCCATCAGTTTGAAAATGATATCTAAAACTGGCTTGTGAATCTTTGTATTTTTTTCATGAGGCAGAGGTGGCTGCTTGGCAATATGACAATGGACTAGCTCAAGGATGTCCGTTGTTGGAAACGGCAAATGTCCGGTTAGCAATTTGTAGAATGTCACACCAAGGGAGTAAAAATCGGTACGGTAATCGAGTAAACGATTCATGCGCCCGGTTTGCTCCGGAGATAGATATGCGAGTGTCCCTTCTAAAACATGAGGGCTTTTGAAAGTCGGATTCGTGCAGTTAAATTGGGTGGCAATCCCAAAGTCAATAATTTTGACAACGCCAGTATTCAGATTGAGGACTATGTTTCCAGGGTTGATATCTTTATGAATGACATTGGCTGCATGGATTCTGCCCAGAATGTCGCAAATCGCGATCGCAAGACTTAGAAAAGTGGATAAGGGCATGGGGCAGAATATATCTGGACACTTGTGCATCCATTGCTCTAAGGACTCTCCCCCAAAATCTTCTAACAGAATCACCAGAGTGCGTTGATAGTCCTGCTGGCTATATGCCTTGACAACTCCTTCCAGATTGAGCAAACGGGTAATTTTATATTCCTGTCTGTAGCGGGTCAGTTCTTGGACAGAGGGATAATCAAGCTTTAGCATTTTTACCACGATCCCTACTCCATCGTCTCTGATGCCACGATACACTAAAGAATTAGAACTTTCGTATATTTTGTCTTGGATGGCAATACCAGGTAGAGCAATCGCAATCATAGAGCAACTCTTGAGGTATAATCTGGCATACCTCAAACTATACAGCAATTCTTATAATAAGAATAATCACTCACCGTCTGTGTAATCCAGAATGAGTTTGATGAAATTAAGAGATTGATAACTAAACTATAATTTCCGACTCCAGAACTTTCAACAATTTCTCTTCCAAAAGCCGTCAAATAAGCTCGCTTCAGCTTCCCTAGCGGCGTACACGACAATATTCCTCAAATGTGCTATGGGTCGAACGGTAAAGCCTGCGATCGCCTACGGCGGGGCGCAGCCCATCGCACAACTGCATCAACGCTTTACCTGCTTCAAAAACCGCTCTCTCCAGTTTCCTCTCTAAGTGCAGGCGGTAAGCTAAAAGGCAAGCTTTTTGTCAGATCAGGCTTGCATATTCTTTAAATGTTCTCAAATTTTACCCCTATTGTTGGCAGGTGGAACAACGTTTGAAGATATTTGGTTGTCGCTGCGTAGACGCTTTTAGCAGCTTCTAGCAGACATCTAAGTTTTGTTTTCTGGACTGGGTTACGTAATAGTTGTGCTCAGTGTAACGAACCTATTACAATCTGATGCTGTAATGTGTGTTTAGAAGTAGAGCAATCAACGTAGACAATAATCTCGCCCTGGTCTACATGCGATCGCTTGACTTTGAAACAAAAGTAACCGCTTGGATCAAATGGGACAACTTAGATGATATCAGATGAAGTATTCAAACGAAAGGTATTAGACAAGGTAACTCGGCGGCTGATTCCCTTGTTATTTGTACTTTATATCATTGCTTATTTGGATCGGGTTAATAGAGTTGTCGGGAAATAAAAGATGAGTGAGGCAATGGTGATCTTGCGACACCAGATTTTCTTAAGCAGCCATCAAGTAGAAGTTCCATAATCCTGCTGCGGTCAGCATCAAGTGATCATCAAAGTTTTCAATCCGATTACGATAAATAACACTGGCAGCGTTGTATCGCTCTAATAGGGAGTAGGGAGTAGGGAGTAGGGAGTAGGGAAGAAAGAAGGGGAGCAACGCGATTTTGTGAGGTGCTGCAACCTGGGACGTATATAGCTTGTTT
>NZ_CALMFY010000072.1 GCF_937863485.1 uncultured Nostoc sp.
TGAAATCTCGCGAATGATTTTCCTTTCTTTATTTTTGCACAATTGGGATGCTCCCTCTGATAATTTTCAGAAAATGACGCGCCCAATATTCTTTTTTAGCATCTGGTTCTGACTGCACTAACAAACTTATATTACGTTCTAAATATATCTCAGTTTTCCAAATAAAATTAAAGTTTTTATTATCATTTATCAAGCTGATAAAAGTTGAAAATTGTTGGATAATACTTTCACGTTTTTTCATAATTTATTCTGTGTTTGACAGAAATTAATTAAAAAGATATTAATAATATCTAAAAGTAATTTGAAAGATATAGTACTTTTTTCTTCTCAAAGTAATAAAAAAGAGGTTAAGCTCAATCTTAGAGCAGGGTAAAACTGTTAAAGTTGACTGTTTGAGTAAAATTTAACTTTGCTTATTATCCTTATTAAGGATCTAGATATAAAAAAAACGGTCTGGTCTTATCTCAGCCTATATAGCTGGAACGACCTCTACGAGAGACTTTAAAAAAAACTAGTTAAATATTACCTCCACTCAGTTTTTCCAGTTATCCTACCTATAATCATAATGGGTATTATATGGATCAATTTATGCAATTTTTATTTTAAAAGTGACAAAAAATTTCTGGCAGATATTGAAGGCGAAGTTTGGTAGGGACAAGTGGAACAAGCAATTACCAAGCTCAACAACATTACTCATTCACTGCGCTAACAATCCCCCAGCACCTACCCTTCCTTGCCTCTCAGTTCTGGGTTGTTCTTTGCAAGGATTTGGCAGACTTCGCCAATTTGGTAGGTGTTTGGTACTTTGATTCTCTCTATTATCCGCTGCACAACGTTTTTGACTATTCTACTACTTGGGACTTTACTGCCTACCTCCTCCACTGCCTGCTTCCACGCTTCTATTTGAACTTCCGACTCTAACGGAATCATATCATGTTCGGTAAATCACTTAATATCTTCTCTAGAATAGGCACTGTCTCCATGAACAAGAATTTTCACATTCCCCACCGGGAGCGTATCTCTGTGCGATTAGGTTTTCTACTGAATGGTCGATTCTATTTACATCTCGGTAATCTTTGAAATATTGAGCTAGGCGCGATGTGATTTTTCGCTTTCGGTCTAGCTGCGCAATTAAAGTTAGTCCGGCATCTGATGTTACAGTCTCACCTCTGAAATTAACTACGACTGGACATGACAATACAGGTTTAAATTTGAACTGTTTCGGTATACAATCTGTTTTATTGGGGGTCATGCTTAAACTGCTGGAATACTTGTAAAATATAGATTTTGGCAGTTTTTGACCCCTATTATCTCATTCTTTGTGAGAAATCCGGGTTAAGGAGAGGAGCATTAAGCCAGGACGAGATTGATTCGTTGATGCAGGTTTGTTTTAGCAAGCGCACCCCCGCCGGATTCCGTGACGCTATTTTCTTAGAGGAAACGTCGTCAGGATTTTTATTCATACTTGTTATTTCTAACGGTACAGGACAAAGAATTAAAAATGGTGCAATTTAAAAGTAGTGCAAATATTGGAAATTATGGACGCTGCCAAACGCCTTGCTACTCTAAATCGCATCCGTAAACTCAGCCGCTTGATGGATACATCTATACGTATTCCTTTAACAGGTTTTCACATTGGAATAGACCCAATTATCGGTTTAGTTCCAGGTGCTGGTGATTTAATCAGTACAGCGTTTTCAGCTTACATCATATTTCTAGCTACCCGCTTTGGCATTCCACGCCAAGATTTAACCAAAATGATTTTTAATGTTGGTTTGGAAGCAGTTGTGGGTACTGTGCCTTTTGTAGGTGATTTATTTGATGCTTTCTATAAGTCTAATATTCGTAATTTGGCAATTTTAGAGCAACATTTGACAGTAGTTGAACCAGAACTTAAAGAAGTGTCTGATGAACTTTACTCTGGTAAGTTTAGCCAAGTTTGAAGAGGCATATTTAAAGAAATTGTCCTACAAAATCTCATCGATCCAACCGCATTCCAGGTTTGGGCAATCCCAATACACACCGTGCCGACCAGTCGCGGTAAAACTCATAGCCACACTGAAGGCATCTGTCAGTAAACATCGGATGCCAATCAATCAGGGATAAGCATATTTTGTAGCGATCGCTGTTTCCCAATTTTGACTCCTGCTCCCTTGTGTATGAGTTTCTTGGATGGAAACTTAGCTTACGTGGTCTGCTGCGCTTCAAGGTTTTTAATTTGACTTTATCTAGTAATTCTAAGTTTGTACTTTCAATTTCTTAATAATTATGAGCCAATCAACGACTATTCGGGTTCTGATCGTTGACGATCATTCGATTGTCAGGCAAGGATTGGCAACCATCATTAACCGCGATCCAGAGATGACGGTGATTGCTTAAGCAGAAGATGGGCAACAGGTGATTGATCGCTTTGGTGAATACCAACCAGATGTAACGCTAATGGATTTACGAATGCCGCAGATGGGAGGAGTTAAAGCCATTACTGTTATTCGTGCTGAATTTAAATCTGCCCGAATTGTTGTGCTAACTACCTACGATGGTGATAAAGATATTTATCGAGGATTGCAGGCAGGTGCTAAAGAATATTTGCTCAAGGATGTTAAACCCAACGAACTTCTGAGTGCGATTCGTAGGGTTGATCGTCGTCAGCAGTATATTCCACCAGAAGTGGGGGCAAAACTGGTGCAGAGGATGAGCAATCCAGAACTGAGTGAGCGAGAGCTAGATGTACTCCGTTTAATGGCGCAAGGAATGAGTAATTTAGAAATTGGCACTGCTTTGAGTATCGGTGAAAGCACCGTCAAATCTCACGTTAATCGAATTTTGAGTAAATTGGGAGTGAACGATCGCACTCAAGCCGTGATTATTGCTTTTAAACGAGGGATTGTCAGTTTGTAAGTAAGTTGTACTGAAGTTGGAATCCAGATTTCAACTTCAGTTGGAGCCAACCTTCCATTTTTATATGGACTGATTTATCAATCATTGTGTTGTACAAAAGTTTCAACTCTGAGTGGACGACAAGTTAGAGTCAATTGCATATTATGGAATTCATGTAAACACAGATAGCAATTTAGTTGCAAGATTTGAGTTTGCTTTGCACATATATCAGAAAGAGAGTTGTATGGCGTAGGCGTAGCCCACCGCAGGCATCGCTGGCGATGAGCATTCTTTCCCTCGGAGGTAGTAGTGAGTTTTGGCCGTGATCCCAGTTCGTTATCAGTTCCACATTCAATACAGGATTACATAAAAGGGGTGCTGAATGCCGCCGTGGTGCTGGTGATGTATGGGGATTATCAATGTTCTCAAAGTGCAAACGTTTATAGACTGATTAAAGTCATTGGGTGACAGCTTAGTGTTTCTTTTGGAGATAATTATTTGTGCTTGTACGTTGATCGCATCAATGAAGATATTGAAAGTGGATTACACAGTGGAGTAACGGCTGCCCCAGCACTGTTTATTAATGGAATTTAATATAGCGTAGGCGTAGCCCGCCGCAGGCATCGCTGGAACATTGAGCAATTGATGGCAGCTATTGTCACTGCAAATCATTAAGTTTTCTGATTCTTAACCAGACAACCAAAATGACTGCTTATTACGCAAGGAATTAATCAATAGGAGCAATCTGATGACACAATCTCTCTTGTCCGGGGAGTTCACGGTACTGTTGATGGTATGGCTCATGTCGTTACACTTGCCGATCGCTTGGCAATTTACGCCAAATCCCTCCGCAAAAACATTGATAAAACAAATGAACTGGGTGAGATGGATATTAATGCTCTCTTCGTTGACATTTCACGGGCGATAGATAAGCGGTTATGGTTTTTAGAAGCTCATCTGAAAACGATCGCATAATTTCACCAGAACTAGAGCGTTTTATGACGAAGCGGATCGGGGCAACCGTCATTTCATTACCATAAAGCCATGTCTCAATGGTTTCACATCTTAACTGAAGTAGCAAATCTGATTATTGAAGCAGCAAAGGCAGGAGCCTCAAGCTAAAGTTCATTTCAAGGAGTAAAGTTATGATTACATTTCGCACAGTTTCGATCGATGGTTTAGATATCTTTTATCGAGAAGCTGGTTCCCGCAATAATCCGACAATTCTGCTGTTGCATGGCTTCCCAACATCCTCTCACATGTTCCGCAATCTGATGTCTGCGCTTGGCGATCACTTCCATCTGGTTGCACCCGATTATCCGGGTTACGGCAACAGTTCGATGCCAACTGTAAATGAGTTTGACTACACGTTTGATCGCCTAGCCCAGATCGTGGAGAAATTTATTACTGCGATCAATCTCAAACGCTATAGCCTTTACGTGATGGATTATGGCGCTCCCATTTGTTATCGGATTGCGGCTAAATATCCAGAGCGAGTGGAGGCACTCATCGTCCAAAACGGGAATGCCGATGAGGAAGGTCTGCGCGAATTTTGGGACCCAATCAAGGTTTACTGGCAAGACCGTTCTCCTGAGAATGCTGACAAGCTCAGACACCTTTTCACACTGGAAGCAACTAAGTGGCAATATACCAACGGCGTTCGCAATCCTGAAGCGATCAGCCCTGATACCTGGAATATGGATCAACCCTTCCTTGATCGCCCAGGAAATGTTGAGATTCAACTGGCGCTGTTTTATAGCTATGGCACGAATCCCCCCTTGTACCCGCAATGGCAGGAGTATTTCCGCAAACATCAACCACCCACCCTCATTGTTTGGGGTAAGAATGACTACATCTTTCCTGCTGAAGGCGCTGAACCCTACAAGCGCGACTTAAAAAACTTTGAGTTTCATTTACTCGATACCGGGCATTTTGCCTTGGAAGAAGAAGGAGATGCGATCGCAAACCATATTCGTCGCTTTCTAACCACTCACGTTGTAGAGAACACCAAGCTAACCACCAGTAACAAATAGTTTTGGCTGGGAAACGATGTCGGTAAAAAGTAATTGTCATTCTACAATTACTACTTATAAAGCAGTACTGTTAAATCAATTAATTTAACAGTGGCATCTCAACAGATTGTTTACTATTTATCAAAAGGAGAATGTCATGGTTGCTCAAGTAAACTCGCAAGCAGCAAAAATTTTGGAAGTTGTGGATGATCCACGTCTTTCCAAAGGAACGAAGGAATTTTTGAAAGTGCTGAATTCAGCGGGTGTGGCGCTGGAGAAACTCACTCCACTCGAAGCACGTCAAGTTCTTGTGGATGCACAGGCTTCGGTTCCAGTAGACCTTTCAGGCATTGAAGAGTCTGAAAAGACGATTACTACTGAGGGTTATTCAATTACTCTTAATATTGTACGACCTGAAGGGGTCAAAGGCACATTGCCTGTTTTCATCTTTATTCATGGTGGGGGTTGGGTGCTAGGTGATTACCCAACACACAAGCGTATGGTTCGTGATCTGGTTGTGCTTTCAGGGTTTGCAGGTGTCTTTGTCAACTACACTCGCACGCCAGATGCTCAGTACCCACAGGCAATCAATGAAATTTATGCTGCGACCAAATGGGTTGCCGAGCATGGTGAGGAGATTGGGGTAGATGGCAAGAATTTGGCAGTCGTTGGCAACAGTGTCGGCGGTAACATGACAACTGTCACTGCTTTAAAGGCGAAAGAAAAAGGAGGACCACACATCAAGCTGCAAATCCTGATGTGGCCCATTGTAGATGCTGATTTTGAAACGAATTCTTATCACCAATTTGGCGATAAGCGTTTTCTGACTGTACCAACGATGAAGTGGATGTATGACATGTACATTGCTGACCCAGAAAAGCGCAAAGACATCTATGCTTCTCCCCTACAAGCGACGGTTGAGCAACTCAAAGGCTTGCCCCCAGCGTTAATTGTGGTTGCAGAGAGCGATATCTTGCATGACGAGGGCACAGCCTATGGACGCAAGCTCGATGAAGCTGGGGTCGAGGTGACAACTGTGCAGTACAACGGTATGATTCATGACTTCGGACTACTGAATGGTTTAGCAGAGTTGCCAGAAACCCGTTCTCTGTTTGTTCAAGCTGCTGCCCAATTGAAGAAATATCTGCAATAGGATGTGATCGTTTCTTTTACCACAGTTGCAATTACCGCTATTTTCAAGTAAATACACCACGCGGTAGGGCGCAAGGCCTTGCGCCCCTCCGACAGACGTGGTTCAAATACTTGAATTCTGCTGTAAGCCTCGTTCTTGTCAGGTTTTGGCATCGTGGGCTTGAGGCTGCTCTGACTTATTCAGTTTTCGTTGGGTAAGTCAGAGATACACTCTACAGTTCGTATTTGCGAATCATTCCAATGGTTTGAAGAACACAAGTAGTAATTCTAGCACGTTGCTCCGGTCTTGTCCCCGAACAAGACCGAAAAGGAGATTTCCATGTCATAAGTATGGTTGATAACTGGTAGTTCTCGTGGCTTAGAACAGGCAATCAGCAAAGTGATGCTTGCCGCAGGCGATCTAATAAATGTCATTCTCTATATTGCCAGCCTAACTGAACCACCACTAGGACTAATGAACACATTAGGAGAGACATGAATATCAACAAAAATGACACCGCGATCGTCATTATCGATCCACAAAATGATGTTTTGAGCGAAAAAGGAGTCTCCTGGGATTTGGTTGGTGACAGTGTCAAGGACAATAAGACCGTCGAGAACATTGAGCGAGTTTTCAAAGCCGCGAAGCAGGGGAACTTTCAGGTGTTCATCTCTCCCCACTATTACTATCCTACGGACTACAACTGGAAATTTGCCGGAACCCTAGAGCAGATGATGCTTGGGGTAAAGGAGTTTGTTCGCAGTGGACCCTTAACCCTCAATGGTTTTTTAGGATCGGGTGCCGATTGGCTTGATCGCTACAAGCCTTTTATTGAGGATGGCAAAACGATCGTGGTCAGCCCCCATAAAGTCTATGGGCCGCAAAGCAATGATCTCGTTTTGCAACTGCGTAAGCGCAACCTGAGCAAAGTCATTTTGCTCGGAATGTTGGCAAATCTCTGTGTTGAAGCTCACCTGCGCGATCTGATCGAACAAGGATTTGAAGTCCTTGTCGTTAAGGATGCAACGGCTGCCCCGCGCCACCCGGATCTCGGTGATGGCTATAAGGCAGCACTGATCAACTTTGGCTATGTTGCTAACGCCGTTCTGTCTACAGACGATATTGTAGCAGCAATGTTGTAGCGGTAAATCCATTCACCACATCTCATTCTCGCCAACTGATTGCGAACTGAGGGGAATATGCTCGGCGCTTGCCTTCGGCACTGCGCTTTGTGCAATCGTCTCATTAATCAATCCAAAGAGTCAACCCTATGCTCAAAGCAATTAAACATAACCGCCGCCACTTTCTGGGAACGGCGGCAGCAAGCATTTTCACAGAAATGGCACTCATGGGTACCGCACACGCAAGCTTCGACAAGCCCAAACGATCTGAATTTAGGTTTACTCCCATCAAGCAGATCAAGGCGGGTGTCCTCGACATCGGTTACTACGAAGCAGGACTGAGCGATGGATCTCCGGTGTTGCTACTGCATGGATTCCCATATTCCATTGATAGCTACATTGACGTTGCACCAATGCTTGCTGCACGCGGATGTCGGGTAATTGTTCCCTACTTGCGGGGACATGGATCAACCCGTTTTCTCGACAGCGCCACACCACGCTCCGGGCAGCAAGCCGCGATCGGTGTCGATGCGATCGCCTTGATGGATGCATTGCAGTTGAACCGTGCTGTGCTTGCTGGCTATGACTGGGGTGGACGAGCCGCTTGCGTTGTTGCGGCTCTCTGGCCTGAACGATGCACAGGTCTGGTGTCCGTCAATAGCTACCTGATCCAGGACATTGCCAAGGCAGGGCTGCCACTTTCACCCGCGATCGAATCTGGGATCTGGTACCAATACTATTTCCAGACCGAGCGCGGACGCGCCGGATTGACGGCTAACAGACGTGAGATTGCGAGGATTCTCTGGACTCGCAATTCGCCAAACTGGCGCTTTGACGAGGCAACGCTCGATCAACACGCCAGCGCCTTCGACAACCCCGATTATGTGGAGGTCGTCATTCATTCCTACCGCCATCGCCTTGGACTTGCTGCCGGCTATTCCATGTATGAAGAACTTGAGCAGCGGCTTGCCGCGCAACCGACCATTACGGTGCCGACGATCACCTTGGACGGGGACGCAGATGGTGTCGTGCCAGCAACCGATGGAAAATCGACAGCAGCAAAGTTTAGCGGCGAACGTCAGCATCGGGTCATTCCAAACGTCGGTCATAACCTGCCCCAGGAAGATCCTAAAGCATTCGCAACTGCGGTCTGGGAACTCGCATCAAAGAAACGTTAATGGCTTTTCTGGAGCGATGACTCTGCGCCGCTTCACCTTCAAATGGATCGTTATAGTAAACTACTCTCAGGTACTTACCTGCTATGAACACCCACACACCGAGCGCTAAGGACATTATCGGATCATCACCATTGATTGCGATCGAAAACGAAGCACCACCCAAGCTGATTGTCGATCTACCGCTTCCCGAACCGCTAGCACAGGGACGCGTCTTTATCCAGTACCGGACGGAGAATTTGCGTGTGTTGCCAGTGTTTGGCAAAGGTGCCCTCGACGTATCGCCGCGCATTGGGCATATCCACATCACCGTTGACGACGCGCCGTGGCACTTTGTTGATACCAGTGGCGAAACGATTATCCTGGTCGGACTGGAACCTGGCGCACACAAGGTGCTGATCGAACTAGCTGATCCCATGCACAAAGTAATCACCAGTGAAACTGTAAAGTTCACGCTGCCCGATCCTAAGAAATCATCATGAAAAAACTAGACGGAAAAATCCTAGTTGTGACGATTAACCCATTGCGTTAGTTACAAAAAAGTAGATATAGCTGATGAGTAAAACATCTAAAGTCGGTATCATTGGTGCAGGTAATGTAGGTGCAGACGTTGCAAATGCTTTAGTCCTATTCGGTAAATGTGTAAGGGTCGTCCTTTTTGACCGAACCCTATCAAAAGCTGAGGGGCAAGCATGGGATATTGAAGACAGCATTCCCCTACTTAAAGAGATGGAAATTATACCATCAAATCAGTATGAAGATATAGCTGATTCAGATATCATTATTGTGACTGTTGGGGTGCAGCAAAAACAAGGACAGACCCGATTAGATACATTGAGCGACAATGCAGAGATTATACGTTCGACGATCAAAGAATTGGATCGAGTTGCACCGAATTCAATCGTACTTATCGTTAGCAATCCAGTGGATGTACTCACGCGGATTGCGATCGCTACTTCTACCAGAGCAGAAAACCTAATTTTCGGTTCGGGAACCATTCTTGATACTGGTAGACTGAGATATCAACTTGGAAAGCGACTGAATGTTGCCAAACAAGACGTTCATGCTTATGTGATTGGAGAGCATGGAGACAGTGAATTTGTCGTTTGGTCTAGTGCATTTATTGGGGGAATTCTGTTAACTGAATTTCCCATACCACAAGGAACAACGTTAGAACAAATTCAGCAAGAGTACGCACAGTTAACTCGTAAACGAGGCTATGACATTTTTGAACGCAAAGGAAATACTAGCTATGGTATATCAACAGTACTTTGTCAGTTGGTTGATACCATCCTGCGAGATGAAAAGCAGATATTTCCAGTATCGGTTAGAGCAGATTCTAACTATGGAGTTGGCAGTGAAGTTGTTTTTGGACTTCCATGTATCATTGGCTCAACAGGTATTGAGCGCCAACTGCTGTTATCAAGAAATGCTGATGAACAACGCTTATTAGAAGAATCAGCCACCAAACTCAATGAAGCCTATAATTCTTTGCATAATTAAAATTAACTCAGATCATAATCACCTTCGAGCATTACGATTACTGGCAAAGTGAATTATCTGGTACAAATCTGCCTAATGGCAGATTTGGTGAAAATTTTACGACCACTGGACTCAGAGAAGAAGAACTGAACATTGGGGATTGCTTCCATATCGGCACTGTAAAACTGATAGTGACACAACCTCGCTTACCCTGTTACAAACTTGGCATTTGGTTTGGACGACCTGATATGGTTAAACGATTTCTTGCAAGTCGTTGAACCGGATTTTACTTTCGTGTTTTGCAAGAGGGCGAAGTCGGAGCCGGAGATACTTTAGAGTTGGTGAGCCGGGATGATAACAATATTACTGTTGCTAATATCACTCAGCTTTATACTTGTGAGTAGAACAATCCAGAGTTACTTCACCAAGTTACTCAACTTGAAGCCTTACCCAAAAGCTGGCGCGACTACTTTCAAAAGCAAAGTCGTCGTCAGGATGTGAAATAAAAGCTGTTGTTTCGTGAAGGCGAAATTGTTGCAGAAAGCAATACGACAGGCATCTTCGTTTCAGTCTTTCCCCTGGTAACAATCTATCGCTATGAAGGAGTGAGTCATGGGTTTAATCGCGTGGGTAGTTCCGCTTATCGCAAAGAAGCCGCAGAATTAGCGCGCGCTCGCACGTTGGCGTTTTTGAAACAGCATTTAGGCAGTGGTGCCAAAGTCTGAAATAGGGCGACTACTGCCAGATAATTCGCCCACCTTGATTGCCCTGGTAACCAAGATATTCTGATTCTGAATCACTAAGAAAATGCTAGCTCATCTACGCGAATTGCTCGAAGAGGGATTCCACGTCGTTATCGTCAAGGATGTAACAGCTGCTCCTCGAGATCCAAAACTGGGTGACGGCTATAAGGCAGCACTAAGCAACTTTGGGTATATCACCAATGCAGTCCTTTCTACAGATGAAGCTATAGCAACAATGGGGTAATGTCAAACTCATCAATTTTACAACACTTATGAAAACATCCGCGTTACTTTTTGCTCTGCCAATCAGTATCTTAGCTAATTTTTCCTTACCTGCTTCTGCTGATTCTACTGCTGGCATCATCCTGAGTACAAAATGCCAGGGTGGTTATAACATCAATATTTGGCAAAATTATACTTCCGGTGAACTGCTCTATCGCGCGACCAATCCCAACGGTAATTTAAGTTTGGGTAAAGGAACTAGCCGAGCGACAGAAGGTGTTCGAGTGTATAAGTTTCGGAAGGGAATTTATGAATATTGGGTGTGGGATGGCACGTTAGATAACCCGCAGTCTGGAACTTTAGAAGTGTATAAAAACAACCGTATCTTGATGCGGCAAGCTTGTAGAAAAAGTTGAATCTTCTAGCGGGTGTTATGAACTTTTGGAAACCCAGCTAGGGCAAGCATCTTGAGTTACGCTCGTCAAATACGTTATCGCTAAAACCTTCTCATTCAGCCAGTTTTTTGAAATTCACAACACCTTCTAGACATCGTATTCACCTTATTAAACTCAAAGGATATGGAAGTGGACACTCAACACTATGACGACATTATTATCGGCGGTGGCAAGGCGGGTAAAACACTTGCACTGGCACTGGTCGCTGATGGACGTAAAACCGCTCTGGTTGAACGCAGTTTAAATATGATTGGTGGCGGGTGCATCAATATCGCCTGCATTCCTACTAAAACTATGGTGGCGAGTGCCAATGTAGCAAACACAGTGCGAAATAGTGCCGCTTATGGGGTTAAAACCAATACACCCAGCGTTAATTTAGCAGAGGTGATCCAACGAAAACGATCGGTTGTGCAATCTGCGCGTGAAATGAACTTGCACAATTTAGAAACGGCTCTGGATAACAACTTGATCATTGGCGAAGCAAGGTTTGTTGCTCCCAAAACGATCGCAGTAACAACGACTGAAGGGAACAATCGCTTACTTACCGCCGAACGGTTATTTATTAATACAGGCACACGACCGTTAATTCCATCCATTCCCGAACTCACAGAAGTTGAGTTTTTAACGAGTGAGTCAATTATGGAGCTAGAATACTTGCCTGAACACCTGATCGTTCTCGGTAGTGGCCATATTGGTTTGGAGTTTGCCCAGATGTTTCGGCGCTTTGGCTCTCGCGTTACTGTCATTGGGCAAAGTGAGCAAATCCTGTCACAGCAAGATCCAGATATAGCGATCGCAGTTCAAAGACTTTTAGAACAAGATGGTATTGAATTCTTATTAAAGGCGAAGGTGTTAAGGGTAGATAGCGCTGGTAATCAAACTATCCTGAAAATCCAAGTTGCTGATCGTGAACTCAGCCTCCAGGGGTCGCATTTGCTCGTCGCCGTTGGTCGTGCGCCCAACACCGATAGCTTAAATTTAGCTGCTGCTGGTGTGGCAACCGATACACGCGGATTTATTCAAGTCAACGTTCGCCTGGAGACGAACGTACCTGGAATTTGGGCGTTAGGCGATATCAACGGCGGCCCACAATACACCCATATATCGCTCGACGATTATCGCATTGTCAAAGCCAATTTAATTGATCGGGGCAACCGCAGTACAGGCGATCGTTTAGTGCCATCCTGTCTATTCATCGATCCAGAACTGGCTCATGTGGGTTTAACTGAAACTGAAGCACAGCAACAAGGATATGCCATCCACGTGGCGAAGATTGATGCGTCAGCCGTTCCTAGAGCGAAAACCCTCGGTCAAACCGATGGACTGCTGAAGGCGATCGTGGATACATACACAGGTCGGATTTTAGGATGTTCTTTGTTGTGTCATGAAGCAGGTGAAGTGATTTCAACGGTGCAGATGGTGATGCAAGCTCAGATGCCCTACACCGTTTTGCGCGATGGTATTTTGACTCATCCCACGATGACCGAAGGGTTAAATATATTGTTTTCCAAGTTGTAAGAACGCAGCAAGTAAAGACCCAAGAACTTACCAACCACCAATGAGGAGTTGAATTATGCAGGCTAATATCCCAGGAAAAATCTACCCACTTGGATGATGAGTTAGCAAAATCTTTATCTCAAAAGTTGTATTAACTCTTGGCAAAATAAACAAACAACTGTTACCTGTTTGAGGATAAACAAAACCATAAGTATATAGCCACTTGTAGCGTGGATAATGATGAGGAATGGGATGTTGCCCTAAAAGCCGCCAGGTTCTACGAACAACTGGTTTGAGTCCCAAGTGAGCAACATTAAAGTGCCCAAACTTCTACTTTCCAGGCGTTGTTGCATGAATAGGAAAAATGGTAGATTTTACCTATGTGCTGCACTTAATCGCATGATTCAGTTAGACAAGCCAGACAATTATAAAGTAGAAGACTAATTATCAACTCTATTGAGAAAAGGTGTGTCTTTTTCTGTTTCATGCAACAAAGCCCGGACATGATATCAGGTATGCTTTACCACTTCTGGTCAGGAACCCAGTTGTAGTTTTTATCTTTGACATCAATTTTCTTGGGAATAACTTTTAGCTCGTAGAAGCTGTCTGCCATGTTTTGTAACCCTGTGAGAACTTCATTCGTCACAGGTAATACCTTGCGATCGCCACCCCGCTCCTCTACAATTTCCATTGTTGCTAAATCAACTTTGTAGAGTTTGGAAAGGAGTTCGGCTGAATCTTTGTAGTTGTTTTTAGACCAGCTACCTGCTTTTTCCAGTTCTTGCAAAATTATTTTTACAATGTCTGGATGATCGCGGACAAAATCTGGAGCAGCGTAATAGAATGCAGAGCTTTCTATAGAAGCTTTTTTACCAAACACTGTAGTATTATCTGCTAACAGACGAGTACGAAGCTGACGTTCAGCTTCAGCAGTATAAGGGTCCCAGATTACCCATGCATCGAAATCACCGCGCTCAAAGGCTGGTAAAGCTTCGGCTGGAGTTAGATAGACAGGTTTAATATCACTGTATTTTAAACCTACCTTCTTTAGCGCACGTACAATCATATATTGCGAACTCGCACCTTTGGCAAAAGCGACTTTCTTACCTTTTAAGTCACCGAGAGACTTGATAGATGAATTTTCTTGCACCAGAATTGCTGAACTCCTGCTACTACTTGTACTCGCAGCCACTCGCACGAAAGGTTTATCGCTGGCTTGAGCAAAGACACTTCCTGTACCACCGCCGCCACCAAAAACGATGTCTACGACGGGCTTCGCCTACGCACCTACACCCATCCCCTCAAGTAAAGGTGCAGTCGAGGAAAATTCATTCCATGTTACAGAAATACCTTGAGGTTGTAAGCGCTTCTCCAGGCTGCCTTGGGCTTTGATAATATTCAGCAGTGCCATACCTTTTTGATGCCCCATTTTCAACACTGTTAACTTGCTAGTCTGGGGTTTTTTTGTAGGTGTATTAGCTGAATTACTGGGAGTGCAGGAAGCGATCGCCAAACTCAAGCCTAAACCTATAACAAATAGTAGAGCAAATGAGCGAATTCCTGGTTGCTTAAAAAACTTTAACCATTTTCTCTGATTTATCAGTCTATTGAACATAAGTGAATCTTGATTAAATCTACTTAATTACTCACTAATAGAAGTGAGTTGAGGATTAGGAATATCTAGCAAGTAAGAAATTACTTCTTTACGCCAAGCATCATATATTGGTTCAATGCCTTGGCTATTGGCTCCATTAAAGTTTTCCGCATCTTGCCAGCGCTGTTTAATGTAAGCAGCACGTCGTTGCTGAATTTCTTCATCTAGTTTTAATAATTGTGCCGCAACTTCAACTCGTTCATTAGCTGAGGCTTGCTCAAACTTTTTACGCCACCAATTAGAAATTGTCACGCGATGCACTGCTTCATCATCACTGAATCGTTCACTACTTTGTGCTGCTAATACTGCATCACCAATTTTTGATGTTAGTTTATTGAACCACACCTGGGGCAGAATATAATGTTCGTAGTGTAATTCCCAAGCCAGAAATCCTAACCAGTTGCGATAGGGTACGTCTTCTAGAAATTCCCAATGGCGTTCTGCTTCCTTACGGATATCATCAATGGGATCGCATCCAGTCACAGCAATTACTCTTTCACGAAAAGCGATCGCATGTGCGCCGTCATCACCAATTTGTCTACTCAAGATTAAATGCAAATCTGGGTCAGGAATTAACAAAATTGCTTTACTAGTGGCTTGCACAATAGACAAATCATGACCACCAGTAGCAGCCCAATATTGGTAGAAATTCTCTTTTTCCGCTTCTGTAATTGGCGGACGACTAGGGTGTTCACGAGTCAATGGCACATGGGGCGCGTGCTTGCTAAATAGTTTTTCCAGAGTTTCTTTTTCAAACGGGAGCAACGCGATTTTGTGAGGTTGGGTGAAAAAGGTGCGATCGCTAAAAT
>NZ_CALMFY010000073.1:0-1485 GCF_937863485.1 uncultured Nostoc sp.
GATTCCCAATCTCCAATGCCGCAAATCGGAATTCACACTCATAATGATTCGGAAATGGCGGTTGCTAACGCAATAGCCGCCGTTATGGCAGGGGCAAAGATGGTACAGGGGACAATTAACGGTTACGGTGAACGTTGCGGTAATGCTAACCTCTGTTCATTAATTCCCAATTTACAACTGAAGGCGGGTTACAGTTGTATCACAGAAGACCAGCTAACACAACTTACAGAAGCTAGTCGTTTTGTTAGTGAGGTGGTCAACCTCGCGCCAGATGAACACGCTCCCTTTGTGGGACGTTCGGCTTTTGCCCACAAGGGCGGTATTCATGTATCAGCCGTGGAACGTAATCCCCTGACTTACGAACACATTCAGCCGGAACAAGTCGGGAATCATCGCCGCATCGTGATTTCTGAACAGTCTGGACTCAGCAATGTTTTAGCCAAAGCCCGCAGTTTTGGGATTGAACTCGATCAGCTAAAGGCAGAGGCCAAGCAAATTCTCCAGCGCCTCAAAGACTTGGAGAGCGAAGGATTTCAATTTGAAGCAGCAGAGGCAAGTTTTGTATTGTTGATGCACGAAGCTTTGGGAGATCGCCAACAGTTTTTTGAAATCAAAGGTTTTCAAGTCCACTGTGACTTGATTGAGGGGAAAGAAACTAGCAATGCTCTAGCTACAGTCAAAGTCGCTGTTGATGGGAAAAATATTTTGGAGGCGGCCGAAGGTAATGGGCCCGTGGCAGCTTTGGATGCGGCTTTACGCAGGGCTTTAGTGAACTTTTATCCCCAAATAGCAACCTTTGATTTGACAGATTACAAAGTCCGGATTCTCAATGGACATACAGGCACTGCGGCGAAAACTCGTGTGTTTGTAGAATCGGGCAATGGTCATCAACGCTGGACAACAGTAGGGGTTTCCACCAATATTTTGGAGGCTTCCTATCAAGCGGTGGTAGAGGGCTTGGAATACGGTTTGTTGTTGCACTCCCAAGCGGAAGCGGTGGTGAAAGCTTCTAGTTGACAAAAAGCACTATGTAGCGTTCCGAACTTGACGAACCCCACCTGAAGATCAGCCACCTTCATTGGTGGGGTATTAAACCCGCATCGTGTTGCCACCCGATAAGGAAATGGGGAGACAATTTCCCCTTGTCCCCCCATCCCCTTGTCAAAATTGATAAATTATCCAATCTTGTGGGGTGTTGCTCTTTAGCTCGCCCAGCTCATAGATGGGGCAAGACGCCCATCCCACAATAAATAATTAGATATTTTTTTACTTGCTAGTCCCTAAGTATAGCATTTCATAAATGCATGACGAATTGAGCGACCTACTGGTAAAGCTTGGCAAAACTCGATAACGCTAGGAAGTTGTAGAATTATCTATTACGGTAGGAATGACGTAACCTGCAATACCTTCATATACATATCCATTCTTGCCACCAGCCAGCTCACTAAAATTAGTAGTGTACAAGTGGTCAGAAGCTGCGGAACT
>NZ_CALMFY010000073.1:1585-3862 GCF_937863485.1 uncultured Nostoc sp.
AGTAGTGTACAAGTGGTCAGAAGCTGCGGAACTGTAATATCGATATAAAGGAACAGTTCCAGAGTATTGTTGTTTGGGAATATAGGCGGCAATTCCTTCAGGGATATATCCGCCGCTACCATTTTCTAACTCACCAAAATTAGTTGTATATAAGTGGTCAGAACTTGATGGATTATAATAACGGTAAAATGCATATGCCGTAACTATTATACCATCAATTATTCGAGTAGTAGTATTTGGAAGAACTTGATTTTGAACAACTAAAATATTTGAGGATCTAGTTTTGTTTTCGCTAATAGTTAATTGATTAGTGTTCTGGAGTTGAGAATAATTTGGTGTTGCTAAAGCTACATGGCGACTAGTTAAATTGTTCATACTAATACTTGCAATGCCAACAGCCAAGCCACTAAAAGTTTTTAAGACTTTACGCCAAGACCAATTACCAAACATAGTAGTATTTTTTTAGCCTGATATTAGAAGTGGATACACTACCATACTAATACCACACTATGCAACAAGGCAGTGGATAGGGGGATATAAGGGCAAGAATAAATGATACTTTTAAATATGACGCACGAGACGCAAAGCCTCACATCTTGCACCACTTGCTTTATTGCTATTTTTGTAGGGTGGACACTGCCTAATGTTGGCTCAAACCCTAATTTTTACGTTGTCAGCAGTGCCCACCCTCCGGTTCTTGAGAATGGTGCAAGATATAAGGAGCATCTGGCCCTTGGGTAAGCAATGGTTAAATTACGCGATGTGCAACTTATTCTTAGAACCTCGCTTCCATTCCTCTCCCCCACTCCTGAGAGGCTTTGATTCTTGCTCCCCAACGCTAGTAGGGAAGGGGTTGGGGATTAGGTTTGAGAGAAAGTTGCACACGGCACTAAATTAGTAGCTTCTATGCCGTAAATGCAAAAATAGCAGGCCAATTGCCAATTCCATACAAATAATCATTCTCACCTTTACAGCCGAAGTGCGTAGGCGTAGCCCGCCGCAAGCATCACTCAACTGAGTTGTGTACCAAAAACATTTATTACATTAAGGCGTCGAAACGCCGATCAAAGAGCATAAGGATTAATCCAAAAAAAAGACCCCTGCTTTGCATCAGAGGTCTTTCCGTTTCAGAACGTTGTAAAATTCATTAGCAACGTAAAACGCTGATATGGTTAATTTAGTGGCTTCTGTGCCATGAATGCAAAAATAGCAACCCAATTGCCCATCCCATACTGAGGATTATTGTTACTTCTACACCTAAAATGCGTAGGCGCAGCCCGCCGCAGGCATCGCCAATATTTAGGTGCAGACCTGGAAAGCCGATACTGCGACAATACCTTCATCCTATGCAAGGTTTTAGGAGAACTTTTCCCAGCATTGGGCAACTAATTGGCTCAACCAGCGACGTTGTTGCTGATCCAGCAGTGGATCATCTGCTAGTAACTGAGCGGTTAATTCTTCCAAAGATTGACCCTGAGCACGGACAATTTTAATTACTCCAGCGATCGCAGTGGCAACTAGTTCTTCATCAATCGGCTGTTGTCGCAAGGCAAAAATTTCCTGGGGACTGTCTGGAATAGGATAATTCATGGCGTGGGTTTACAGAAATACAAAATGAACAATAAATTTGGCAAATTTTTAAAATTTCTTTACTGAATCTTTACGAAACTAATAGGGCGGAGTTTACCTTACTTTGTGCCTTCATAAAATCTGTCTTAGTAATTAGATTGATCGGAGATGTCAGGAAACGATGAGAGAAATCCTTTATTTAGAAGTTCCAACTCCGGATATAGCAACTGTGCGTAGCTGGTTACAAACAGATTTTGAACCCGGAAATGGAGAAAAAGTGCTTACCTCGGAAGGCTTTCGCCTCAAAATCCCTATTGCAACTACAATTCCTGGGGTAGCTATTTCCGAAAACTTGCCTGCGGAACTTTCTGTATTTGTCTGGTCGGTGCAACGAACTACTTATTTAAAAGTGTTTCGTTGGACAGAACAGCCTTTTCCCAAAGAGGGACAAATCCTGAAACGCCTGACCAAGGAAATCAGAAGCCGTTTTGGGCATCATTACCCAGAACCGCCAGCGATTGATTTATCCCAGCAATCAATTTTTGCAGCGCTAGGCTCTGTTTATCCCCTCACCGTCAAATATTTTCAGAAAATGCCTAACGGTGAATATGACCTAACTCGTGCCTATTGGTGGGAACAACGATGGCGCGAAGGAGTACGAAATCCGCAGCAGCCGCGTCAAGTGGTGTTTTCGCAGGGGAGCAGGGG
>NZ_CALMFY010000074.1 GCF_937863485.1 uncultured Nostoc sp.
CTACCTTAATGGATTATTGTCGGTTTGAGGTACTTCAAAAACTGAGATGCTCCCTACCATTGTCTATGGTCTTAGCGATAGTGCTAAAGCTTTTTTAATTATTTTATTTACAGACATATTCGTAGGATTTCACTCACCAGATGGGTGGGAGGTTCTTCTTGAAGGATTGGCAGAACATTTAGGTTTACCAGCCAGTAGAAATACAATATTTTTCTTTATTGCTACATTTCCAGTGATTTTAAACACTATCTTTAAATACTGGATATTCCGCTATCTGAGTCGCTTATCTCCGTCAGCATTAGCTACATTAAAAGAGATGGACGAGTAATTCATAATTTATAATTATTTTGACGCATTTGTCTTATGATTCGCTAGGCTATCTATATCCTGGTTCTTCCAAAGCATACTATGGATTTTGAAAGCAAAGCCAATGCCCCAACTCCCACAGATAACATAGAGTTTGCTCAACCAACTACTATCCGTAAGCCATTGGAATTGTTGCGAGATACTGAGGCTTTACTACGTCGCCCAACCGTAGCAACACTGTCGCCGATTTTGCCACCAAAACTAAGCAATAGATTCCAAGCAACCTCATCTTTGGCAGATGACTCCTTTAAGGAACTGGCAGAAATTGACCTAGACACTATTAGTGATTTTGAACTGCGACCTGCACGAATTTATGTTGGCTTAAGCTTTGTTGGTTTTGGGGCGCTGATGATATTAGTACTACTGCTGTACTTAAACACCTTGCGTCCAGAACTCAGAACGGTTGAACAGATTCAGCGATATTGGTATCAATATGTTTGGTTTGTCAGTTTGGGTGTTACGGGGATGTTTATGTTGGGACGTGAAGCGATGCGTCCTATGCCAAAGCGGCGAAAATGAAAAATAGCAATGCTCATTGGTGTCAACTTAAGCTAAAACTCCTTTAAAAACCTTGTTTCCAGCCAGAGGCTGGAAATGCTCTTTCATTGCGGTACCACTAGTGCCGCAAGGCGGAAGTCAAAAGTCAAAAGTCAAAAGTCAAAAGAATTGTATTCCAAGCTTTTGTGCCATTTGAAATGGTGAACCAGCGCTGCGGGAGGGTTTCCCTCCGCAGGCGACTGGTGAACCCGAAGGGTATGTTTATTTCCACCGTGTTGTACTAGTCTTGAGGCAGCAGCCCCACATTAGGCAACGAGAGAGACAACTTTTAAAAGCTTTTTCGTTTACTGGCTTTCAGCTTAAGTTGACATGCATGAGCAATGCTGTGCCCCGAAAGTGCGGGTCTATTTATTATTAAAAAATGATTAATAAAAGCCTGAAACGATTTATGCATGGTAAATTCATACTATAATTGATTTCTACAGTGCGTAAAACCCAGTATTTTAAATTAAAATTCTTCTTTAATTAAGAAATAATAATTGTTAGAAATTAGTAATTCATAATATGGTTGTGTATAAGTAGCTGCCAGTAAATTTTATTATATATGAATTACGATGCTTTCATTGTTCCACCAGGTTCAAAGATTTCTTTGAAAAAAAACTATGACCCAGCTTATAAGACTGATTTTAATCAAAAAGCTGATGCTGCAATCAAATTACAGGCAGATATTGAACGACTAGCAAATTACCAAAATATTCTCTACGCTCAAAACACTTATGCCTTATTGATTATTTTTCAGGCAATGGATGCTGCTGGTAAAGATAGCACAATTAAACATGTGACATCTGGTGTTAACCCGCAAGGATTTCAGGTGTTTAGTTTCAAGGAACCCAGTGCAGAAGAATTAGACCATGACTACTTATGGCGAACAACTAAGGCTTTGCCAGAAAGAGGTCGAATTGGGATATTCAACCGCTCATATTATGAAGAAGTGCTAGTAGCTCGTGTCCATCCAGAAATCTTGAAAAAGCAACAACTTCCTTACTTACCTGAGGGAAATAAGATATGGAAACAACGCTTTGAAGAAATTAATGGTTTGGAAAAATATTTGGTAGAGAATGGTGTAATCATCCTGAAGTTCTTTCTCAATGTTTCTAAATCAGAGCAGAAAAAACGTTTTTTAGAACGGATTGAATCTCCTGAAAAAAATTGGAAGTTTTCAGATAGCGATGTCCAAGAACGAGTTTTTTGGGATGATTATATGAATGCTTACGAAGAAGTTTTCAATCACACTAGTACGAAATCGGCTCCGTGGTATATTATTCCTGCCGATCGCAAATGGTTTACCCGGCTGGTAGTCGCTAATATTATCTGCACAAAATTACAAGAGCTAAATCTGCAATACCCAACAGTGAGTGAGGAACATAGGCAGCAGCTTTTAGAAGCTAAACGCATTCTAGAGCAGGAAGATGAACCTATGAAATTAGTAAAGAAAGGTAAAAAAAAGTAAATTATTTATTATCTAGTGTAATACATACTGTATAATTTTTAAAAAATTTTTATGTAAATTTATTAGTGTTTTTTGTAACTAATAAGTTTGGTTGATAGTAACAACCTAAAAATCATGATTAAAATGGCGGAAAATGCCAACAATCATCCACCTTACTTTACTAATGCTGCTTTTGATATTGTAGCGATCGCAGCCTCAGCAGGCGGTCTGACTGCTTTAATTAAAGTGCTATCGACTTTACCAACAGAATTTACAGCTGCGATCGCCATTGTGCAACACCTTGCTCCGCAATATCGGTCGTTCATGGCACAAATTCTCAGTCGGCGCACGGCTATTAGCGTCAAACAGGCAGAGCAGGGAGATATCCTTACCCCAGGAACGGCTTACATTGCTAAACCGGCTCATCACTTGTTGGTTAACGGTGACGGTACGCTTTCCTTATCACAGTCGGAAGCGATACGTCATTTACGTCCTTCGGCTGACTTGTTATTTGAATCGGTTGCAGCCACTTATAAAAATAGAGCGATCGCTCTTGTGCTAACTGGAACAGGTAGTGATGGCACGATCGGGGTAGAGGCAATTAAAAAAATGGGCGGTACTGTCATTGTCCAAGACGTAAAAACCGCTGAATTTTCCGGGATGCCCTCGGCTGTGATTCAAGCTGTCAACGTAGATTTTATTCTCCCCCTGAATGAAATTTCCTCCACCTTAGTGACTTTAGTCATGGGAGAATGTGACTAAGCTCAGAGGCAGAGGGGCATACAACTCTTGGAGAGGCTGGCGCTTAGGGCGTAGCTATGCCGCAGGCTTTACGACTGCGCTTAGTAACCAGGGGGGTAGAAAAGATATGTGGTTTGGAATACAACTTACTATAAATATAATGTAAACATATTTTCATGAGTCTTTGATACTCGTAAATGAGTCTTTGAACTCCGTCAACAATTCTTTAATACTCGTGAATGAGTCTTTGAACTCCGTCAACAATTCTTTAATACTCGTGAATGAGTCTTTGA
>NZ_CALMFY010000075.1 GCF_937863485.1 uncultured Nostoc sp.
CATACCGCCAGCGTTCATCCTGAGCCAGGATCAAACTCTCCGTTTTGGTTTGTTTCGAGTTTGTGGCTCCGAAAAATTTATTTCTCGGAATCCTAGTTATAATTTCGACTATTTCTTTGGGAAATCCCAAAGATAAAATCTGTTTGACGAGGATTGGTTATTTCTTAAGCTTTCAAAGTATTATGTTTTTTAGGTTCAGCGCGTCGTTGGCTTCTTTTGCCTTCGCACTTAACTAGAGTAGCTAGTCTTTCTCTAGTTTGTCAAGGGGTAAAACAATCTTTTTTTCTAATGGGACAAATTGCTTGACTGGCAGTACTTTCAGGGAAATAGGTTAAGCAGCAGGAGATAAACGGAAATAAGTGGCTCAATCCTGATGTCTTAATGGTGCAAATTGGTAGTTAGTGTCCCCAAAACACCATCTAATTCAGGTTAGGGGATTTAGATCGTGTTTATCTTACAAGACAGGAGTCAGTCTTGCTGGAGCGATTTATCCCGAATCCAAATGGCCAAACTATATCTGACTTTTCACAAGATATGGAAAACAAGAGAGCGAAACCTAACCCCCAGTTCCCAAGCTTTATAGGGTTGGGGGAGGATTCAAAGCCTCTCTACAGTGGGAGAAAGGAATGGAAGTGAGGTTTTCCAGATCAGAGGGGAAAGTTAGAACTATATAAGATAAAAGCATAACCATTGTCGAGCTTGCTGTTTAAGACCCCCATCCTACGGGTGAAGGTGGTACTGAGACTCAAGTACTTGAAAAGGCTCGGTCTATCGCCACCGCTACGAAGATAGGCAGCCGCTCATGGGAAGGTTCGTTACAGTGAGTCTAGCGCTGTAAAGGGATTTCACAATCGATAAAATAGGTAAAGATAGGGATTCTATCAAAATTATCAGGAAGAAATTTAAATAAGTGGGACAAAGAAAAATTATTGCCATAACTCCAAAAATCTAAGTGCGATCGCCATGATAATTGTCCAATCATATTTTTTAACCAGCTGATTTTTGGCTTACATGCTTATAAATCAGGGACTTTTAAAGGATGAAACAGCTTTGGACTTAAAAAGAGGGCACTTTGCTTTTTAAAATCGATAAAAGTATTTTTGTGTCAATATAAAATCAATAAAATTAGTCAAAAGTAATAATTAAGTTTTAAGATTGGTCGAAACCAGAGAAGTGCGGCAGGTAATATCGTCCATTGACTCTAAACAAATGAATTTTTGATAAAAAGCTAAAAACTAAACTAGGCAATAAATACAGATGATCCGACCGCGTAAGGTCTTTGCTCAACATTGGCTCAAAAGTGAAAAGGCACTCGACGCGATTATTCAAGCAGCAGAGTGTACACAAAGTGATGGCTTTGCCAACGCTAAGGGCGAACGCATCCTGGAAATTGGGCCCGGAACCGGCATTCTGACTCGTCGTTTATTACCCCTAGTGCAATCTCTGGTTGCAGTTGAAATAGACCGCGACTTATGCGAACTATTGGCAAAGCAACTGGGTAAGACTGAAAATTTTTTACTGCTGCAAGGCGATTTTCTCACCCTGGATTTACCATCTCATCTAGTAGCCTTTCCCAATTTCCAAAAGCCAAATAAAGTAGTAGCCAATATTCCTTACAACATTACAGGGCCAATCATCGAGAAACTACTGGGTACGATCGCCAACCCCAATCCCGAACCATTTGACTCAATAGTGTTACTCGTACAAAAAGAAGTAGCAGAAAGGTTGTATGCTAAACCAGGGTCAAAAGCCTTTGGAGCGTTGAGCGTGCGGGTACAGTATTTGGCTGAGTGTGAGTTAATTTGCACCGTTCCAGCGGCCGCATTCCATCCACCGCCAAAAGTTGATTCAGCAGTAGTACGATTATGTCCCCGAAAAATAGAAATAGCAGCACTTGACCCAAGACGGTTAGAGAATTTTTTAAAGTTGGGGTTTGGTGCCAAGCGCAAAATGTTACGAAATAATTTGCAATCTGTTATTGAACGCGATCGCCTGATCCACTTACTGGAACAATTAAAAATAAATCCCCAAGCCAGAGCCGAAGACCTCAGTGTTCAGCAATGGGTAATTCTAGCAAATGAGTTAGGAGTTAAAAGTGAGGAATGAGCAGTTAAGAGTGAACATGTAGATGATTGCTTTGATTCAAAACTCAAAATTCACCCATTCCCAACTAGCAACCCATAACTCCTAACTTTTAACTTTCAAAATGCATTCCTACAGCCTAATTGCCCCTGCCAAAATCAACTTGTATCTGGAAATCATTGGCAATCGTGCTGATGGCTATCATGAGTTAGCCATGATACTTCAAAGTATCGGACTTGCAGACCAAATTGATCTGCGTTCCATCAGCATTGACAGCATCCGTGTTCACTGCAACCACCCACAAGTACCAACAGATAAAAGTAATCTGGCATACCGAGCAGCAGAATTAATGGCAAGGCAATTTCCCGAAGCCTTTGCCAAATATGGGGGTGTTGAGATTACCGTCAATAAGCAGATTCCTGTAGCTGCTGGGTTGGCTGGGGGTTCGACGAATGCAGCAGCTGTGTTGGTAGGGATAAATTTACTGTGGAAATTGGGATTAACTCAGTCAGAACTAGAGGAGTTGGGAAGCACACTTGGTTCAGATGTACCAT
Source organism: uncultured Nostoc sp. (assembly GCF_937863485.1). GTDB lineage: Bacteria > Cyanobacteriota > Cyanobacteriia > Cyanobacteriales > Nostocaceae > Nostoc. The sequence goes on from NZ_CALMFY010000075.1 coordinate 2,637, forward strand.
TTTGTGTAGCGGGTGGAACTGCGATCGCAACAGGTAGGGGTGAGCAACTTTCTCCCCTGCCGAGTTTAGATAATATATATGTAGTATTGGGGAAATACCGCAGTTTGGAAGTTTCCACGGCTTGGGCATACAAAACCTATCGAGAGCAGTTTGGTAATTCTTATATTAGAGATAGCGATAACTTGGTAGCGCGTGCTAATGCAGTTCATTCAGGAACAATAGTAAAAGCTGTCCTGGATAAAGATGTGGGAGGAATTGCCCAAAAACTGCACAATGATTTAGAGCGTGTGGTATTGCCAGCCTATCCCCAAGTCTTGCAACTGCGAGAAGTATTCGCAAATAAAGAAGGTGTTTTAGGAACAATGATGTCTGGTTCTGGACCAACAGTATTTGCTCTTTTTGAGTCTCAACAGCAGGCAGAACTAGTTTTGCTGCAAGTAAGGGAAGCAATTCTTGATCAGGACTTAGAATTGTTTGTAACTCGAACAATTACACATGGTATTAAAGTGGCATCGTCTGTTTAAATAATTATTTTTCGTTAATGAAGTATAAAGAATAGACAAGAATTATTCCTAATGACCCAATCCAAAATATAAAATCTAAAATGGTATGAGTGAGCAAAATTTAACACCACAAACGGATACTAAAATACAGTCGGCAACGAGTCCGTTACGCTGTTTAACTGGGGCAGTGATTTCTGGAGGAATGGGATATGCAGTGTATTCGCTGATGATTGCGATCGCCACAAATTTCGCTACTAAACCGATCCATTCAATTAATCCATTGGTGGTGAAGATTTCTTCTGCTGTTCGGACTCTGGTTGTTGGTGTAGTTGCTTTAGGAAGCGGGATATTTGGTATAGTAGCAATTGGTTTGTTGGCTTTGGGTGTGCAATTATTAGTGCAGGAGTTGACCAAGCAAAAAAGTAGTGAAAACCAGTAATTTGCTTTTAATCAGCAACCTAAAGACACAAGTTTTTCTAACGAACCACAATTTTTGAGCAATTGTAGCTTCGCGCTTTTGAAGGCTGAAAAATTTGTTGCTGTTTTCTTCAAGTTTTGAAAGAAAGCCCGTGGTGCTGACTAAACTGGCGAGAGAAATCACACGTATTTTGATCGCCCAGTGCAATAGCAATCTGTGTATAGTATAACCGTTTGACCTTGACAGATTTCAGGTTGACACTTTATAGACTGGCTGATATTCACAAATTTATGCGGAATTGATACCAGCAACACTGAAATTGATAGCAGCAACATCACTTCTAAGCAAAGTTTATGAACACAACCAAGAGATATTTTTTACCCATTATTTTTATGGCAATGGTTATCAGCCTCAGCAGTTGTAGTTCTAACCCCACAGTTGGTAATGTTGATAGCGGAACGCCATCCCCTACCCTAACACCGACGAATAGCTTATCGTCTCAGACTCCCAGCCAAATTCCTAGCGTAGCTCAGTTGAGAGAAAAATCTTCTAATCAAGAATCTCCTAAAGAAGATACGCCTTCCTCACCAACTTCTAAAGCTGCCACTAACAAAACTACCAAAGTCACACTATACACAAGTGATACTCAATGCCAAAAACTAATTCCAGAAAAGGTTTCAGTACCAGCCGAGGAACCAGTGAAAAATGTAGTGGGTAAAATCTTAGAAAAACGAGATACAAGCGACTTTAGCTTGTCTGGGTATCGTGTCAATATCAAAAATGGCATTGCTACAGTTGATTTGCGAATATCTCCTGAGTCAAAGCGGCAAATAACTTCTCTTTCTAGTTGTGAACAGTTTGCTCTGTTTGGCAGTCTCCGCAAAACCCTAAAGAGTAATGCCCAATGGAATATTAAAGAGGTTCGCTTCACCGAGCGAGGTGAGGACATTGTTCTTTAATTAAATATGGGAGTAAGTGCCGTCATCAGCTAGCTAAAAAATTCCCTAATATGAACAGCCACAGGACTCATACATCAGCAGTTGCCAAAACAGCGTATGTTCTAGCTAATTGAAAACAGCTGTAAATAATGGTATGATTCATTATAGCCCCAAGTTTATGGCAGCAATTCGCGGGTGTAATTCAGTGGTAGAATCTCACTTTCCCAAGGTGATCGTCGTGGGTTCGAGTCCCATCGCCCGCTTTAAAATCATGTACATTAACTAATTATTTGTCACTGTTGACAGGTTAATGTCACTTTTAACAAATTGATGTCATCATTTAGGCTGATGTTAAGCCACTATAGAATTAGTCTTCGCCCAACTACCAGATGTGCAGGTAATTATTTTTGAGCCGTTATCCCAAAGTAGCACAAGATACTGAGCAGGCGATCGCCTGCGGCAACCCATTCGGTGTACGCAAGCGCAAGCGATTTAAGCTTGAACATATTCGCAAAGCTTGGCAGTGTTTGCATGAGCAAAACTGGCTAAACATTAAAGAGCAAATAACTTCTTGAATGTTCTCTCAAGAAAATTCCAAATAAAATTCCAACATAGAGTTTGCCTTACCTCTGTATGATGTATGGCGTTACTGTCATTTATTGGACTTGGAGAACAATTAAATTTTTCACATGAACAGGCTTTTCGTTTACGAAGTCTGTAATACTCTTGCTCAAGAGTAATTAATCCTACATTTTTAAAGTCTGATTTTTTCAGACGAAGTTTGTAATTTTTATAAAAGTGTTTGCTGACTTCTTTCCGAATCCATTTATCCAATTCGCGTATTTGTTGGATGTCTGTAATAACCATAAAAAAGCCCATCCAACTTTTTAGTCTTTCTCCTAGCACACCACCGCATACATCACATATTTTCTCACCACGCCCAGTTACTTTTCTATTAATCACATATTTGATAAAAAAGCTAAATCTACGCTCGAAATTTTCACCAGTTTTATAAGACTGCTCTTTATTAATCTTTTCTATAATTCTTTGCTGAAATCTTAAAATGTTTCCTGGTTTAACTTTGATATGCTCAAGAGTAAATTGAAAACCAACAAACTCTAGAAAATCCTTAGCTATATCAACATATTTGGTTTTACTTTCATCAGTATGTAATTCCAGCTTTATATCTTGTAATTTTTGAGCCACTTCTTGATGTACTATAGAAATTAATTCTTTTTGTTTTAAAAGTATTACAAAATCATCGGCATAACGGACGTATCTTAGAGAACATTTTTTCGATAAATCATTGATAACCCAACAATCAAATTCATGTAAATATAAATTTGCTAACATTCCCGAAAGTACACCGCCTTGAGGGATACCCTGAGTTCTTATAATTCTTTGATTATTAAAAATAGGCTTATGATGATGAAAAAAACGGTATCCGTATGTTTTGCCACGTTGATTTTTATGTGGAAGTCCACCAGCTTTTATAAACCGTATTAATAATTTATTAGTTAGAGTATCTTGACCAAACTTTCTCTCTATAAGTTCAAAAAGATATTCGTGAGACAGCCTATCGAAAAATTTTACTATATCAGCATCTAAGGCAAATATAAAACCTTGTTTAATATAATGATGAATCAAGCTTGCTGCATAGGGTACAGACTTTCCCTTTCTATATGCACAAGATACTTTATCTAGTCTATGTGTGGCTTGAAAATCTTTTTCTATTTCTTTGTAAATAGCATCATACAATACTTTTTGGACAATAACATCGCGTATAGTCGCAATCGATAAAACTCGCTTTCCACCAGATGGCTTAGGAATTTCTATTTCTCGAAAAGTATAAAACTGATATGTACCTTTAAATAATCTATTTGATAGAACCTGACAACGTAAATCAAGTTCTTTTTTAAAGGTTTGGTAAGAAATACCGTCCACCCCCATCTGAACTTTTGGCTCACCCTGCTGGAAGAAGTCCGTTTTTTGTTGTTCGTAAGCTTTAAACGCAGCCTTTAGCTTCTCCGGCTGAAAGTATTCAGTGAGTAAATCGTCCAAATTCTTGGACATAGTCTTATTTTGTAGTGATTTAATTATTTGGAAGTGCTTATTGCTTAGGCGGACAGAGAACGCTAGACACTCCCTCAACCTGTCTCCTCTACGATGGTGTAGAGTATAACCACTACCTATTATTTCTAACAGGTATAAAGAAACTCCTAGTAAGGTGGATCTTTATTGTTTATTCCATACCTGGATTCTATCACAGTTGGAAAAGCAGCCCCCTTGGGATCAAGATGCTTTTAAGCATCTTCCGGCAGGTTCAAAGACCTAACCCAGCATTATTAGACAGCATATCATCAGTTATTAATCTATTGCTTGTAACTGAAATTTTCTATACCAAAAAAACACAAATTAAGTATTATTACTCGAAAACAGATAGAGTGGATTCATTAAAATCATTCTACAAGACTTGTCAAAATAATTTATGCCCCAAAGAACTCCTGAGTATATTCATGTAGAACTGCCTACCGTTCAACAACTCACCAGCATGGGTTGGCAGTACATTGAAGGAGATTGGGACAATGCCAAAGTTACCGAATTTTCAGCAGGTTTTTAAGGATTTACGCAGAAACATATACGCACTCGCTAATTGCTTACAGCTAATGGTAAAAAACAATTAGCAATTCGCAATTAGCACTATGGCAAATTTTCTCCAACCGCCAAGGTTACGCATTGGTGAAGACACTGAAGAAGAACGACGCGCCACTTGGCTAGAACTTTTTTATGATTTGGTTTTTGTAGTTGCAGTTTCTCAACTCGCCCACAATCTCAACGAGGATATCTCTCTATCAGGATTATTTGGGTTTGTAGTTTTATTTATACCAGTTTGGTGGTCATGGATTGGCACTACATTCTACGCCAACCGCTTTGACAGCGATGATGTGGGACATCGGCTGCTGATTGGTATACAAATGCTGACAGCAGCAGCAATGGCTATTAATATCCACCACGGTTTGGGTGAGAGTTCCCCTGGTTTTGCTATTTCCTATACTCTCGGTCGGGTTGTACTGGTAATAGAGTACGTCCGTGCTGGAAGACATATCCCCTCCGCACGTCCTTTGACCACTCGCTACGCTATTGGTTTTGCGATCGCAAGTTTGTGCTGGGCAAGTAGTTCAAGACTTCCTCCATTGCGGCCCCAATCCCCCGTTGGTTGACCCTTAAATATACATCTTCCCTTAGTGTCGAACATGTGTGCGCCACTACGACAGATCCACGCAATTGAAATATAAGGCATTTTGTGAAATGCATCTATCCTATGGAGGAATTTACCATAAATATAAATAAATATTTATATAGTTTTTTAAAGATAATGTAATCTCAACATTCAAACCCAACGCTGTAATGCTGATAACCCAACACATTGCCGTCTATCAGAGGTTACAGAACTAAAGGAGGAATGTCAACATTAGGAGATGTACCTTTGGGCAGCGAAGTCAAGTAGCTGAAATATTTATTAATATTATGAATAGGAAGTGTAAATTCAGCATCAGGAGTCAGAAAAATTCCTAATGGCAGGTATTTCCGATCAATCACTTAATTTCTCACCAACAGAACAGAAGCTCATGAAAGACCAAAAACCATCAAACTCAAAGGAATTCGTCGGAAATCTCAAGAATGGCATTTGGCTGTTTGGACTGTCATCCTGGGTATTTGGCATTACCGATCGCAGTATTGCTTCATTTGCAGATGGCTATCTATCTGCTTTGGATTTGACGCAACTATTCACAGCGGCTACGTTCTTTGTGGCATGGCTATTTTTAAAACCGACATCCAGACTTTAAGATCGGCGACTGATTGAGTGTCGAGTCACTCTTGACGCTAGTTATGTCAAGATTCGGAAAGTTATCTAAAGGAGAATACTTTTGATCGCTATAAAGGGTGCGCCACAGAATGTATCGATGCTTTTGCATTCAGAACAATCGGGGTAATTCTGTAAAATCTCAGAATTACCTTGATTTCTAGTTTTCACTAAATAATCCAAGTTGCTAGTTATGAAAGACGGCAACAGGAGATAAGTATGTAAATTTTTAATCTACTTAATGATCACTAAATTCTATCTTTTTCTTTTTTAAGTCAGAGTTATAGCTCAATACAGTTCAGTTAAGGATAATTGCAGGTTGGGTTGAACGTAGACGCCAAAGGCGGCTTAAGGCAGGGTAGTCAGCCCCAACTCTTGGAGACGCTACGCGAACGGGGAAGTCAAAAGTCAAAAGTCAAAAGTCAAACCCAACAAATGCCCGTGTAGGTAGGGTTTCGCTCCTCAAACGCCACTTGCAAGGCTCGTCAGGAAACCGCTTGGGCGTAGTGGCTCTCCAACCTACGCAATACATTTTATGTGGCTTTAACCCAAGCGTATTGAGTTATAGGTTCTTTTATTTGGGTGTATCTAGAAAAATTTTTCTAATTTTCCGGAATTGGTTATGCTCAGGTGGTAGTCTCTATCAGACTACGGATTTATACTGAAACTCTATAACTAACCTTCGGGGAATATAACCCCATTTCGAATTAAAAGCCCGGCCATCAAGGTCGGGCTTTTGACAAGGAATTAAAAAAAATTGGGGTAACTCTAGAAAATCCCAGAATTACCCCGAATTTTAAAAGTTAGAAGTTAGGAGTTGAAAGTTAAGAATTGTTCTTAACTCTTAACTACTCGTTAAATTAGGCAAACGCAGCGGTTGTTACATCGTTATTCGATAGAATTTCTTGCAATTCTTCAGCGTCTACCGTTTCTTTATCAACCAACATTTGCGCTATCTGATCTAAAATGTGGCGGTTACGCACCAACACTTCTTTAGCGCGTGTATAGGCTACATCCACAAGTTTGCGGACTTCTTCATCAATGGCGGCAGCGGTTTCTTCAGAGAAATCACGCTCTGACATGATATCCCGTCCAAGGAACATGTTACCTTGCTGACGACCAAGGGCGACTGGGCCTAAGCGATCGCTCATCCCAAATCTGGTGATCATCTGACGCGCAACCCGTGCTACTTGTTGCAAGTCGTTGGAAGCACCAGTGGTCACTTCTTCTTCACCAAAGATTAATTCTTCAGCAATTCGACCACCCAAAGCCACAGCCATCTGATTTTCCAGATAAGCACGGCTGTACAAACCAGTGTCCATCCGGTCTTCGCTGGGGGTAAACCAAGTTAAACCACCTGCACGACCGCGAGGGATGATGCTAATTTTCTGCACAGGATCGTAGTCTGGCATTAAAGCACCAACTAAAGCGTGACCAGCTTCGTGATATGCCACCAAGGTTTTGCGCTTTTCGCTCATTACCCGGTCTTTCTTCTCTGGCCCAGCTAATACGCGATCAATTGCGTCGTTGATTTCATCCATCGAAATTTCAGTCAAATTCCGGCGTGCTGCCAGAATTGCGGCTTCATTCAGCAGGTTGGATAAATCTGCGCCAGTAAAACCGGGGGTACGACGGGCAATTTTATCCAAGTCCACATCTTTCGCCAAGGTTTTGCCACGGGCGTGAACCTTGAGAATTTCGCTGCGTCCGGCATAGTCGGGACGGTCTACCACAACTTGACGGTCAAAGCGACCAGGACGTAACAGTGCTGCATCTAAGACATCAGGACGGTTGGTAGCGGCAATAATGATGATGCCTGTGTTGCCTTCAAAGCCGTCCATTTCTGTGAGCAACTGGTTGAGAGTTTGTTCGCGCTCATCGTTACCACCACCTAAACCTGCACCCCGCTGACGACCTACGGCGTCAATTTCATCAATGAAGACGATACAGGGAGCATTAGTCTTAGCTTGTTCAAATAAATCGCGGACGCGGGATGCACCCACACCGACGAACATTTCTACAAATTCCGAACCGGAGATCGAGAAGAAGGGTACACCTGCTTCACCTGCTACAGCACGAGCTAGAAGGGTTTTACCTGTACCAGGAGGGCCAACTAACAGCACACCTTTAGGAATTTTTGCACCAACTGCGGTAAAGCGATCGGCGTTTTTCAGAAAGTCTACGACTTCGTTTAATTCCAACTTGGCTTGGTCAATACCAGCAACATCACCAAATGTCACCTGAGTTTGTGGTTCCATTTGGACTCTGGCTTTGGATTTACCAAAGTTCATCGCTTGGCTACCTGGGCCACTTTGAGCGCGACGTAGCAAGAAGAATAAGCCAACCAAAAGCAATACAGGAAAAAATAAGCTGCTTAGTGCCTTAAACCAAAATCCTTCATCGCTTTGGGGCAAAACAGAAATATCAACGCCTTTTGAAGTCAGAGTATTGATCAGGTCTGGATCGTTGACTAAGGTCACAATCCGTTTATTTCCGTCATATTTGGCTGTAACCAGTGCTGTAGAGCGATCTGCACTCAAACTGACTTTTTCTACTCTGCCTTGTTGAACTTCTTGAATAAACCGGCTATATCGCCATGTCTCTCTGCTTTGAGGTTGTTTGTCAAAAAATGCTGTTCCCAGCGCAATGACGACAATAAACAGCAGCGCGTACAGCCCTGCATTTCTCCATCTTTTATTCACTAAGGTCTATCCTCCGGTATTTTTCGCGCGTTAGCTCTCAGGCGGCGCAAAGCGCCATCGCCTAGCGTCTCTGTTTGGAGAGGTCATTATTAAGAATTATGTTAACTTATCTTAAGTGTAACAAAGTGGCGTGGCTATCATGCTACAAAAAGCTCCCTTATTTGCAGAAAACTAGGATGGTAGGGATCATATTGTAGCGACCCTGTGCGCTGATGAACGGTATGAATGGGAATAATTTCTACCACACTATTAGTGTAGGCGATCGCTTCAAATTTCTGGACTAACTCGACCGTCCAAGGTTCCTCTAGCACCGGCTGCTGGTGGTTTTGCAACCAGTTTACAAGTTGCGATCGCACAATTCCTGGCAAAATTCCTGCCTTTATTGGCGGCGTCCACCAACTGCGATCGTACCATCCCCAAAGGTTGCCTGTGCTGGTTTCTAGCCAATTTCCTACAGCATCGACTAATATTGCTTCTTGAGCATCTAAGCTAGTTTTTGCCAGCCAAGCACTTAAATAGTTTCCGGTTTTATGAGAGGGGAGAGAGCGATAAAATTCAAAACTAGCAACGGCACACACAACGCCAGTTTTTTGTTTTTCTCTCAAATCCTCTGGTAAGAATCTGCCAGTTATCCATTCCCGGCCATCGGGAAAAAGGGTAATTCTGAGAACGGGAAAGTGTGCCAGGAGAATTTCGGTGCCTTGACGCACACGATTCCAATCGGGTTGCTGCCAACCAAAAGATTGTACTGAGAAAAGTAGGCGATCGCAGTGTGCTTGCCAATTAGTTAAATTACTGTCTAGCGAGTTCTGATAAACCCGCAATGTTGTGAAAACAGTCGCCCCATAAAGTAAACCCGGATCATTAATGTCTAACTCTAAAATTCGGGACTCAACTAATTTGCCGCTATACCAAAAAATCTCATTTTTCACAACCAGATTGCTTCTCGCTACAACTCTATTCCAAAGTGATGACTTGTAATGCTCATGCGCTGCATGAGATAAAATCTGTGAGCTGCAAATCGCTGAACGCCAGAATCAAGACTGAGGTGTTTACAGTCATGATTTATTGCATATTCAATTAGCCACTGAAATAACTGTTTCCCATAGCTTTGTGACCGCTTCAACTCATCAACAACTAAGTCATCAATATATAAAAACTTTCCTGATGCTAAACACGTATAAATGCGAAATCCAGCTACTGCCACAGCTTGCTGCTCTACTTCCAAGAATACAAGTTGATATCCTTCTTTCATTTGATATCGAACTTGTTCTACAAACTTAGCCTGCTCAAGGTGAGGACGCAACTGGGACATAACAGGAAAACACTTTAATATTTGAAAATCAGATTCTCCTAATTGTATTGACATCAATATTGCTCCTGAAAATATGATGCGTACTCATCTTACTTTCTCAAGTTATCGAGAATATTGCAATTTTGTAAAAGTTTTTCTCGGAAGAAAATGCTATAAATAATAATTTAATCCTTTGGAGGAAATAAAATTTTCTGAGTACCTTCAGGAGTTGTAATTACTTTTCCTCCCAAAGCTTCGATTTCTCTAATTGCACGTTTCCGAGTTCTCTCATCAACTTGATTATTTAAAACCATTGACCAGGTTGCAATTTGAGCATATTTACTGTTAGGATTTCGACTCAGAAATTCCGCAGTTTTTTGGGAAGTATTAGCTATAAGCTGACTCTCTGCATCTGAAAAGTTACTAGCCCAGTTTGCCGCCGTTGCAAAAGACTTTTGAGCAGCTTGAGCATTGCCTAAAAATAATAACTCATCAATTCCTTTGTAACGCCACACGTAATAAGACTTTTCGGGAACGAAGGGAGATAGTGATTTTAAGCCTTTCTCTGATAGTGCGATCGCCCGTTCTGGCATAGCAGCATACAATGAAGTACTGATAGAAAGACTGCGATACGCTTCTAAAAATCGCGGGTCACGTTCTAGAATGACTTCAAAATATTCGGGACTTAAACTGTAACCTGTTTTATCCCGAACTTCATCATCTCCAAAATATTGTAAAAAATTGATATATACCAAATCTGCAATGAAATTATCATAACCAAAACTAGGCATTTTTTGGAGAAAATTCAGACGGATATTTTCTGATTTTATTTCTTTCTCTAAAGTTTCTAAGGAAGCAGATTGTTTGCTATTTATCAGTTTTTGTAATTGGGGGAATTGAATCAAGCCAACTCCTAAAATACACACACAAATTACAAAAGGTGTAGCAATGGCTTTACGCGACAACAACATATTTTTTTTTGTTTTCCTAGGCAGAAGCAACTCATTGTATATAATATACTTCTTGGAAAATTACTCAGCTATATAGTTACAGTCGCTTACACAGGAGAGTATCCATCAAGCCGCTACCCTACCCTTTAGCAACGACTAACAGTGAACAAGCCTATCTTTCCTCAAGAGAAACCAAAAACAAGTAGCTTGGCAAACTCGGCAGCAAATATTTAATATTATATTATATCTTATGTATGTATGCTAAGTATAATTTACGCTTTCTTCTTTACCGCATCTAAAAAATTATTTTATTTTTTGAGATGAAATTAGCTTGTAGAAATCTAGCTTTACTTTTCTTGAGCAACAAGTTCTTAACTTATTAAATTCTTTTGAGATTACTTAGTTTGGTTAAGTAAGGGCAGTAAAATTTACAATATGAATTAAAATTTGAACGTAAATTAAACATAATGCAGAAGTTCGCTTTTTGATGTATACCGAATGGGTCATGCTTGCAAGCAGCGGTTCCTTAGCCGTATTGAAAGCGATCGCTATTTAGATGCCCTTTTGGTGAAAAATATTGTAAGTGTGAGTAGTGTTTGTAAAAATTAAAGCTTATGTTTGACCATCTATCCTTTGGGGTGAGTAGTTTAGAACGCAGTCTAGCCTTCTATGATGCTGTGCTTGCGCCGTTAGGCGTCAAACGCCTATTTAATTTACCTGACATCGCTGCTTATAGTGCTGGTACTTACCCGATGTTTTGGATTGGGAATCGTCGAGAGTTTACCAATGAAGTATCCAAGGGCTTTCATCTGGCATTTGCGGCTGATAATCGCCCTGCGGTGGATGCTTTTTATCAACAAGCGATCGCTTTCGGAGCTAAGGACGATGGCAAGCCTGGATTGCGTTCTCATTACCACCCCAATTATTATGCCGCTTTTGTGATTGATCCTGACGGATATCGCATAGAAGCTGTTTGTCATCAACCAGCTTAATTTGTCATTTGTCATTCTCCCCCTGCTCCCCTTCCTCTTATTCCGGTAAACCCCCTACCCGCATCAAATCCAATTCCCGTTCAAATATTTCATCAATTGGCAACAAAAGACCATCAACAGTCATAAATTTATGGTCTTTTGTTGCCCGAATCACTGAACCATCTTCCAAGCAATATTCAAACACCTCTTGTTGTCCGCGATCGTGCCACTGTGCTATAGGTTGTGTGTAAATATTTCCATTATTATCAACGCTGTACACAGTACATTCAATGAGTTTTTCGACAATTTCCCCAATCGGCATTAATCCATATTCTACTGTCAATATTTCCGTGTCATAGCTTAAACAATATTCAGCAAACTTCAACATTTGCTCAAATAATTCATCCGCAACTTTTTTCTGAACACCATTTTTAGCTGCACCATCCACGAATTTTTCTCGCTGCTTTTGCATCTCAGAAACTTTCTTTTTACCCATCGCCCGACGCAGCAAGTCAGCTTGTCCTAATGAATATCCAGCCATATCCTGAGCAATTTTCATGATTTGCTCTTGATAGACCATAATTCCATAAGTTTCGTCTAATACTGATTCTAGAATTTGGTGTTGATAATCAATCTGTTCTCGTCCGTGTTTGCGGTTGATAAATTTAGGAATCAATCCCGCATCTAATGGGCCCGGTCGATAAAGTGCCAAAATCGAAGAAATGTCTTCTATATTAGAAGGTTTCAAATCTCGCACAATCTGACGCATTCCAGAAGATTCTAATTGAAATATCCCTTCTAACTCACCTGCTTCTAATAGTTCATAAGTTTTTTGCACATCTTTTGGCAGAGTGGTATGTTCACCTTTAGCTAATATCTTTTGGGCTTTTCTCTCTTGGTGGGTGATTTCATCAGGATCAACACGATATCCTTTAGTTTCTTGAATTAAATCAAGGGTATTTTGAATCAGCGTCAGGTTCCGTAAACCTAGAAAATCCATTTTCAACAAACCCATTGATTCCAGGTCTTCCATGAAATACTGGGTAATCACGGAACCATCATTATTCTTCTGTAGCGGGACAATTTCATCAAGTGGATCGGCAGAAATTACCACACCTGCTGCATGAACACCAAAAGTTTTATTAGTTCCTTCAATTCGCATCGCCATATCAAGCCAATGGCGAACATGCGGTTCTTTATCATATTTCTCTTTAAACTGTGGTTCTGGGGTTTCATTAGAAATCATCACCTTGAGTTTCGTTGGTTTTCCCCGCACTACAGGAATTAATTTCGCCATTTTGTCAGCTTCCCCGTAGGGAATATTCAAGACTCTGGCGACATCTTTCAAAACTGCTTTAGAAGTTAGGCGGTTAAAGGTAATAATTTGGGCAACTTTATCTGCACCATATTTATCAGTTACATATTCAATAACTTTATCTCTTTGTTCAATACAGAAATCCGTATCAATATCAGGCATGGATTTCCGTTCTGGGTTCAAAAAACGCTCAAATAGTAGCCCATGATGCACAGGGTCAATGTTGGTAATTCGCATCGCATAGGCAACTAATGAACCAGCCGCCGAACCCCGACCAGGCCCCACAGGAATGTTATTATCTCTAGCAAATTTGATGTAGTCCCATACAACTAAAAAGTATTTGGAAAAACCCATCTGCTGAATCATTTTTAGTTCGTATTCCAATCTTTCTTTATAGACGGAATCAACCTCATTGCGTGATTTCCGATTTAACCGTTCTAAAAGTCCGTTCCATGCAACATCTTCGGCGTAAGTGTCAGCAGTATGACCAGAGGGAATGGGGGGTGTAGGGATTTGAGGCTCACCCATAATATAGTAAGGCTCGACTTTATCAGCGACTTCTTCAGTAGTGGCGATCGCTTCTGCAATCACATCATCTGGCAAATGGTCACGAAATAGCTGCTGCATCTCTTCACCAGATTTGAGATACTCTGTGCCACTATAACGCATCCGCTTATCTTCAATAATTAGCTTGCCAGTCTGAATACATAGCAAAGCATCGTGGGCTTCAACGTCAAAACAAGAAATAAAATGCGAATCATTAGTAGCAACAATTTTAATCCCTAGTTCCCGGGCAATTTTGACTATTTCAACATTAACAATTCGGTCTTCCTGGGAGCCGTGGTCTTGAATTTCTAAATAATAATCATCACCCAATACATCTTTATACCACTGAGCAATTTTTCGGGCTGCATCTGGTCTATTACTAAGAATCGCTTGGGGAACTTCTCCACCTAAACAAGCGCTGGTGACAATCAAGCCTTCATGATATTCTTTTAATAAATCTTTATTAATACAAGGACGAGAAAAAATTCCTTTGCCTTGAACACCTTTAAGGTGAGAAATTGTGGTTAATTTAACTAAATTTTTGTAACCTTTGGTATTTTTAGCTAAAACGACTTGATGATATTTCGGACGGCGTTCTTGTTTTTCAATATCGCCATTAATTATATACATTTCATTGCCGATAATCGGCTTAATATTTTGACTACGGCAGATTTTGATCAGTTCAATGGCCCCATACATGACGCCATGATCAGTAAGGGCGATCGCTTTCATCCCCAGTGCGATCGCTTGATCCACCAACTCTGGTAGCTGACTTGCCCCATCGAGCAGACTGTAGTCACTGTGAATATGTAAAGGGACAAAGGACATAAGCATCTCCAACCACAAGCCAAGATATCTCTAGGGGCCTACCTTGTGGTATACCCTTTCGAGCTAGATTTTGCAAAGCAACGGAATCTTAGATTAACAGTTTTTAACCAAAATTCAAGCTGTTCTTTTTCCGAAATTGTCACTATCATAAGTCTTGTTTTAATAGTTACAGCAGTTAATCAGCATCTAACTAATGAGTCAAACAGAGAGTACTACTTCGCCTGAAACCAAAGCTAGCCCTTGGTGGCAGCGTATCCCTCTCACATTGCAAATTCTCATCGCCCTAGTAGTGGCAGTCAGCGTCGGAATTGCCCTTGGTGCGGGTAATCCCAATCCCAGCAATGCCACTTTAATTAATAATTTAGCAATTCCGGCGGAATTGGTGTTAAAGGCTCTCCGCGCCCTAGCTACGCCTCTGATTCTGGTAGCGGTGCTGCATACCTTAATGACTACGAATATCCCCGGTACAGCCGGACGGCGTCTGGCAGTCCTACTTTTAACTAACACTACCGTAGCTATTTTAGTGGGACTTTTGGTAGCGAATGTGCTGCGTCCAGGAACTTGGGGCAATGTAACCACCTCAACAAGTACAGAAATAACTCCTCAGAGTCTTGACCCTTGGGGAATACTCAAAGATGCTGTACCGGAAGCTGTTCTCAAGCCGTTAGTTGATAATAACGTTATCCAACTGATTGTGATTGCCCTGAGTTTTGGCATCGTCCTGCGAGGATTAAAATCTGAACAAATCACTCAAGGCAAGAACGGATACCAGCCAATTGAGGATGTCATCGGAATTTTATTTGAAGCGGTAGTCCGTATCCTCAACTGGGTAATTGCCTTAGTGCCGTTCGCAGTCTTTGGGATTGTAGCTAAAACTATTGCTATGCAGGGCTTTGCACCGTTTAAATCTTTGGGTGCATTCATCGTGGCGGTGCTGTTAGCATTGGTATTGCAGGCGTGCTATTACCTCACCAGAGTAAAATTTGGTTCTTGGGTACATCCGTTAAAATTCTTAACTGGCGGTTCTGATGCCTTTTTGACAGCTTTCTCAACTTCTTCCTCTGCGGCGGCAATGCCCGTAACCTTTGAGGTTTTGCAAACAAAAGTCGGTTTAAGGGAATCTTCTGCTGCCTTGGGGGCATTAGTCGGGGCAAATTTCAATAATGATGGCACTGCCCTCTATGAAGCAATGTCTGCGTTATATATTTCCCAACTAATTGGACAACATCTGAGTCTGGGACAGCAGTTAATTGTCATCCTTACCTCGATTTTTGCATCCGTAGGTGCGGCAAATATTCCCAATGCTGGACTGGTAACGATGACACTAGTGTTCACTTCTGTAGGCTTACCTACCCAGTACATCGCTTTGCTAGTTACTGTAGACTGGTTTCTGGATCGCTGCCGCACCGCGATTAATGTCATGGGAGATATGACTGTCAGTGCTTTACTTGACGGCAAAAAGCCTCGTTCTGTAGACGAGGCTTAGTTTACGGCTTTTCAGGTAGCTAATGCTGTTGAGGCCCTTTGGCATCACATTCTTTAGTCCAGCAGCGTTCTAGAAGTCGAAGACGCCAGATGAATGCAAAGCGATGGGGATTCAATACTAATCTAGGATTGTGACTAAATAAAGGCTGGTTCAGATACTGCCAAAGGGGAAATTTAATTTTGGTGTGTTTTGGAGTCATAAGAACAACAAAATATTATAAAAGTTTAGTGGCACTAGTAGTTCGCCAATGGAACTTGGCTCTTTAAAGGGTAAGAGGAAAAGGGAAACGGTTTTTAGCCCCTTTTCCTTTAACCTTTCCCCTTTCCCCAGCCCAAACCCAGCAATTTTGGTTTGGCAAACTACTAGTTGGCATTTTGTCTAGCAACTCCCTGATACTGTTTTTCTAGTTAAAGGCTACACTGCGTTTCTACAATTGTCTTGGTGGCAATTGCGGAATTTCAGCGAGTGAATTTATGTTGTTTCCGCTTTAATACTGAAATTGCACGCACCATTTTTCTGATTCCACATCCCATGAAAAGTCATACCATTTCACGAAATTCATGCTACAGATAAGGTTGCTAGGGGCGTAGACTCGAAGCCGCCACCGTTGATGTCCCCTGCATTGCTGACGGAGCTGCCTAAGAAGTCTGTACGTTTGATCAGCTGCACTTAGCGATCGCACTTGAGACACTTCCTAGCCAGTGGTTCTTCATTTCAGAAATCTACCAGAGTATTGTCCGAATCCCTTTTAAAACAATAGATGATTTTGTAATCTCAAAGTTTATTGTGTATAACCTGAAACTTAAAAACCTCGAACATCTGTCTAAAGATAGATAAGCTCGTAGATAACTAAAATTTACTTGGGCGGACTCTACATATCGACAAAAAAACTGGGATAAGCATCTTGCCCATCCCATAAAAAAGAGAATTTTTGTCATAAAACGCCTTGGCTATATTCAAGCTAAGGCGGTTTCGTTGAGTTAAATTTCTCACTATCTAATAATGAGTGCCTGTTTTGCGATGATTGATGGCAGTAACAGCATCGGGCTTGAGTAATTTACCTTCATCCACAGTTGCATACACAACCCAATGATCGCCACATTCCAGACGTTGATTGACTGAGCATTCCAAATATGCTGATGCATCAGTGAGGATGGTACAACCGTTATCTGCAACTGCTGTACTAAAGTTGGAAAATCTATCTTCCCCAGGCGCGAAAGATTTACGGAAATGTTTCATGTAGTCTTGATGATTGCCTTCAGGTAGAATATTTAAGGCAAACTTACCACCTGGATACATCAAAGATTCGATCGCTCGGTCTTTGGCGATCGCAACAGTTAGTCCAGGTGGGTTGAAGGTGGCTTGAGAAACCCAAGCGCCTAACATTGCGGTAGACACTTCTCCAAGTTTCGCTGTAACCACGCAAACGGAACCAACGATCCGACCGACAGCCTGTTCCACTGGAGTAGCGGTTTGTTGTGGTACGCGTACCTTTTTAGCCTTTTTCAGTGCTTGGGCAAAGTCTGTGCCTAGTTCTTCACAGAACTTGAGAGTGACATCATCAGGTTTAAACTTAACCTTCAGGGTGTCAAAGCCAAAGCGATATCCAGCATCCCGGAGTTTACCTTCAATTAAGTCAAATGCTTCGCCACTCCAGCCATAGGAACCAAAGACCCCAGCGAGTTTGCTATTGTCACCGCTCGATAGCACAATCCCTAAAGCAGTATGAATAGGAGTTGGCGCATGACCACCAATGGTAGGAGAACCGATAATAAAACCGTCTGACTGTGCTAGGTTGATGCGAACTTCATCGGGGGTGGCAAATTCGCAGTTAATCGATTTGACTGCGACTCCACCTTTAGTCAGTCCCAGAGCGATCGCTTGTGCTAAAGTCGCCGTATTCCCGTAAGCTGAAGCATAAAGTAGGGCAACGGAAATCTCGCGATCGTTGTGAGCACGACTCCATTCTCCATAAGCTTTGGTAAGTTCGATTAAGCTGGTGCGTACCAAAGGCCCGTGACCCACAGCATACATTCTCACCTGCAAATCTGATATTTTTTCCAAAGCTGCTTGCACATGAGGTGCTTGGGGAGCCATCAGGCAGTTAAAGTAATAACGCTGGTCTTCTTTGAGCGCTTCCCAGTTATCATCAAATAGTTCATCACCACAAAGATGAGTTGCAAATAACTTATCTGTGTAGAGAATTTGGGTTTGCTGGTCGTAGGTACAAAGTCCTTCTGGCCAACGTGGACTAGGAATGGGGAAGAATTTTAAAACATGACCCTTGCCTAAATCCAGAGTTTCTTTCCCTCGCATCACCAAGACTTTCAAATCGTGGTCTAGGAAAGCAGCACGCAAATTGTTCGCACCAGGAAGAGAACAGACAAAAGTTACCTGTGGTGCCAGTTGTAAAATTGCTTTCAGGGTTGCAACTCGGTTGGGATTAAAATGACCCAGGATTATATAATCCAAACTTTGCAAATCTAAAGTCTGCTGCAATGCCTCTAAATAAATTTCGGTAAAGCTTTCTGGGGGTGGATCAATAAGTGCGGTTTTATCAGCTTCAATTAAATAGCAATTGGAAGTAGTACCTCTTTCAAGTGCGTATTCAATTTCAAACCGCAGACGTGACCAACTACGTGCTCTGATCGCCTTAGTATTTGTAGCAATTGGTAGAACTTGTACGTCGCGTGGCTTGGAATTGGTCATAGCTGTTGGGTAAAGTTGGGGAACAAGAGGGCATTGGGCATTGGGAATTGGGCATTGGGCATTGGGAATAAGGAGAAATAACCCATACCCCATGCCCTATGCCCAATCCTTAGTAGTAATTACCTACTTTGCGATGGCGAACCGCTGTCAATCCATCGTTTTTGGAAACACGACCTTCTTCGACGGTGCAGTATAAAATCCAGTGGTCGCTGCATTCCATGCTGGTCTGTATTTCACATTCCATGTACGCCAGAGCATCAGTTAGAATCGGGGAGCCGTTTTTCGCGGTTTGAGTTTTCACCCCAGCAAAGCGGTCAGCACCGGGATGCAAGCGCTTGAGAAAGTGCTTTTTCAATTCTTGATAATTGCCTTCTTCCAAAACGTTGAGGACGAAGCGATCGCCTACTTGCATTAAGGAATCAATGGCGCGGTCTTTAGCAACGGCAATTGTGAATCCTAAGGGTTGCAAACTCGCTTGTGTTACCCAGGATGCCAGCATTGCACTTGACACATTTTCTTTTTTCGTGGTGACTATATATAGTCCACTACTAATTCGACCCAGCGCCTTTTCCATGTCGACGTCGAGGGACTTGATGTGCTTGATGTTGCGATCGCGCACTAACAATTGTCCCAAGTCTTTACCCGCTTCTTCACACAACTGGAATGTTGATGCGGTAGGAGCCTCTCTAATCCGAATAGCTGGGAAAGCTTCTTTGATGCCAGAGTCGAGAAATTTTCTGCGGAGTGTATCAATGGGTTCATCATCCCCACCGTAACATTCAAACAGCCCAACCATTTGCTTGTTCTTGGCGACAGCTAGCAATGAACTGATACTAGATTGGGCGGCGGCGCTTGTAGTCGGGGGCATACCAATAATGATGCTAGCTGCTCTCCCGGCTAGTTCCTGGATTTCTTGGCTCTGGGCAGTACTTAGATCCAGTACTTCTATCCCAACCCCAGTTTTCAGTATACCCTCAGAAATTGCATGACCAAGGCGCTCACTATACCCATAATCTGAGACAAAAAACATGCCAACTGTTGTTTCTGCTTTAGCTTGTTTTTGGCTCCAATTTTCGTAGCACCCAGTTAAAACATCTAGGTGGTGGTGTAATAATGGCCCGTGACCATTGGCGATAATATTAATCTTCCCTAGTTCACCCATCCGCTTCATGGCATTCACCAAAGAACGAGCGTTAGGGCCCATCAAGCAGTCGTAGTAAAATCTAAAATCAGCTTCGATCGCTTCTAAATCTTCGTCGAAGGTGCGATCGTCACAAAAGTGCATCCCAAAAGCATCACAGGTGTAAAGGGTTTGGGTTTTGCGGTCAAAGCTAAAGATTGTATCTGGCCAGTGCAGGTTAGGCGCACTCACGAATTCGATTTCGTGTCCTTTGCCGATATCTATGCGATCGCCAGTTTTCACAACCCGCTTACTAAAAGGATCGTGGACTAAGCCTTCCAAAAACTGAAGCGCAACTTTTGAGGCTAAAACGGTAGCTCTAGGAGCTAATTGGAGGACATCTTCTACTAAGCCGCTATGGTCTGGCTCAGTGTGACTGACAATTATATAATCAATTGTTTTGGGGTTGACAAGACCTTTTAGAGTCTCTAAATACAGATCACGAAACTTCTGGTGAGAAGTATCAATCAAAACTGTTTGTTCACCCCTAATTAGATATGAATTATAGGTTGTACCGTTTTGCAATCCGAATTCGATATCGAAGCGATCGCGATCCCAATCAAGAGAGCGAATCGCCGTTGTATTAGGGGCAATTTCTACAGTTTGTATAGTTAGGCGATGTTGAACGTTTTGTGCGATCGCTACCATTATTCGTCTCCGAGCGCAAATTAACAGGTTTTTCTTCTGCCCCCATTGTCTCTATTATTTTTTGTTTAAGTTGTAATAAATATCAGCTTTTTTAAATTTTAACTTGTATCAATTATTGCTGTTTTTTTGCTAAAAATGTGACTCCAAAAATATACTAAATATTAATTTATTCCGGCTAATTCACTGAGTATTTAATTTTGCAACTTTCTCTGAATTTATCCTAATTAAAAAATATCATATTTATCATATTCTTTAATAAAAAAAACTTAAAAAATCAAAATCTAAAAAAATATTATCCATCCAGGATTGTTATGCTAACCTTTATTTTGAGAATGACGGATGAGTGCTAAGGATATACCAGGATTTACAAACAGACTGTGTAATTGTGGTGGAAAATATTGGGCGATCGCAAAATTGATGTCTTAAGAGAATAAATTTAAATGTCAAATAGAAAAAGTTAGTTTTTTGAAGTCCTCTCTTATAACTAAGTAGGAAAAGTAGGAAAGGTAGGAAAGGTAGGAAAAATTTTTTACACCTTTTCAATACGCATCAAATAAGCTGTTGACACTGTTTTTCCCAATCGGTATTGAATATATTCTTGTCCCAACCAAGAATCTTGTTACGTAAAATATAAATTTTCTGTAAAGTCGATAAAATAGATGTCTTTTTGGAGATAATAAAAGCAAAGTTTCTGAGACGAGCGGAATAAAAAGAACTGAGCCTGTATATCTTTTTCTGCTCATTCAAGTATAAACTAGCGTAAAAATCATTTTTAAAGTTTCGATAAATGACCGTAACAATACGAATAATTTAATAATTTTAATGATACAGTTTTTTATTATCGACCTTAGGCACTAGTCAAGACAACGCCAACAAATTATTTTCATCATAGCCATAAGCTACAGCATCTGGCTATTTAATCTATATGCCCATACAAGCTAAGGGCGTCGTTTTTTATCTGCCTAACTTTTTACGAAAATTCATTACCGATGATAAATTACAAACTTTAATAATGTTCTCAAGCTAATACTTCGCCCCTAACAGCCATAAGGCTAAACTTCGGTATATTTAATACTTGTTGTTAAGTCTATAACTGTATTATTAAACACATGCCGGAGTAGATATAGAGGTGTGAATAGACATATACAATGCCAAAAATTGACTATGTGAAAGGTTATCGTTTATGGGATGCCGATTAAAAGTCTTTCTAACTGACGAAGAAAAGCTGACTTTAGAAGAATTGAGAAAAGCCAAAGATGTTCCTCAACGTACCAAGGATCGTGCTCAAGTTTTACTGCTGAATACTCGCGGCTTAAAAAATGAGCAAATCGCTAAAGGCTTAAACTGGGCGATTTCAACAGTACGTCAAACCCTTCATCGCTGGGAAAAGATGGGTTTAGCAGGTCTATGGGATGCCCCTGGTCGAGGAGGAAAACCCCGATATTCCGAATCAGACTTGGTTTATCTAGAAAATTGTTTAGCTCAAGAGCCACAAACTTATAACTCTAAACAACTGGCAAAAAAACTGGCATCTGAGCGTCAAGTAAGCTTGAGTGCAGACCGATTACGACGGGTACTTAAAAAAAGGGGAAGGAGGTTTGGAAGCGCACGCAAACAACCTCAGGAACAGAATAATTAGCAGGGCTATTTCATTCTCATCTAGCCCGCCTCAGAATGAATTCACCAGTCTAATAGCGAAAGTAGTCTTTAGACCAATACGCTTAGGTTAAGGATATTTGTAGATTGGGTTGAACGTAAATGCTGGAGGCGGCTTAAGGCAGGGTAGTGAAACCCAACAAACTATAGAAAAATGTCTGGTTACCCTGCCTTAAGCCCCTTTGGGTCTACGTTCCTCAAACGCCACTTGCTTGGTTGTCGGAAAATCGCAGACGCTCGATGACTCGCTACCGCTTCGCTATGCGCTAAAGCGTCTCCCCTTCTCCCAAAGGGAGAGGCTAGCGCCTGCCGTAGGATGCCCAAAGGGCTGTAGGGAGAAGGGCGCAGCGGCTCCCCAACCTACGCAGGTTAGATTTTTGGCTTTAACCCAAGCGTATTGGTCTAAAGACGACTGAGAAGAGGTTATAGTCCGTTAAAACGGACTTTAGTTCTGGGCGGTTGATGTCTAGAACAAAATAGTCCTGGAATAATTAGCTGAATAAAAATAACTGATAAAACAAAATCCACCTAAACATTAAAGTGTTTGGTGGACTTGTTATTTATTCTTAGTGGATCCGAGCAGAGTCGAACTGCTGTCCAAATTGGGTATTGACTCCCCGCTCATTCACAGGTTTAGCCTTTCTGACCCTCAAGGCGGGAATCGTTCATTATCCCGAACGTAGGATGCTCTGATTTAATCTTAGCCAGCAAGCCAACCAGAGAACGCTTGCTAGAGCATCCGTTGGGGTTTGGTCTTCAGTCCTTAACGGAGTCAAACTAAAGACGCTCGAACCTATAAGAGGTGTTTAGGCTGCTACTAGAGCAGGCTTACGAGCAAAGTTAACGATGTTATTCGCATTTACTTTTTGTTTGAGCCTTTGATTTCCGAGAGGAGACTCACTCTCGACCTGAATCACAGAGCAGCGTTCGCCAACCTGTCGAAACCGTGACGGACCCATGCGCTTCATACTTTAATTATAATACGCGATTTGTAATTCGTAATTATCAAAGTCAGGATATATGCCTCCAATTACTCAAAATAGCCAATCGCTAATTTTAAAATCATTAGCAATTGGCTATTTGCCATGAGCGACAATAAGTATTTTCCTAAGTTAGTGCTTCAGCACCACCAACAACTTCAAGGAGTTCTTGGGTGATTGCAGCTTGTCGGGCTTTGTTGTAAGACAGGGTGAGGGTGTTAATCAGTTCACCCGCATTTTCGCTGGCATTACTCATGGCTGTCATCCGGGCTGCTAGTTCACTAGCCGCCGATTCTTGCAGCGCTCGCAATAGCTGGTTACTCAGATACAGGGGCAACAGAGAATCGAGAATCTGTACTGGATCTTGCTCGAAAATCATGTCAGGAGCCAACGCACGGGCTTGGTTAGTCACTTTTTCCCGTTCTACTTCAAATTTACCGCCACGGGTTGTCAAGCGGAAGATTTCGTCATCGGCTGCTTCTAAGCCTTGAGTATCTAGCGGAAGTAGGGTTTGCACCACGGGACGGGAGCTAACCAAGGAAAGGAATCTGGTATAAATTAATTCGATGCGGTCTACTTTTTCCGATAGAAATAAGGAAAGTAGTTGATCGGCAATCTGATTGGCTTCCGCAGCGGTAGGGATTTGCTCTAAGCCACCGTAAGTAGCATCAATGGGCTGATTGCGGCGTTGAAAGTACTGTGTAGCTTTGCGTCCAACGAGCACAAATTGATAGTCTAAACCTTCTGCCTTAATTTCTTTGGCGCGGTTTTCTGCACGACGGATAACATTATTATTGTAGCCGCCGCATAGACCGCGATCGCCTGAAATTACCAACAGCCCGACTGACTTAACTTCCCGTTTTTTTAGCAGTGGCAGGTTTGCTTCTTCAAATCGTAGACGGCTTTGCAAACCATACAATACTTGTGCCAAGCGATCGGCAAAGGGGCGAGTCGCTAGCACTTGTTCTTGCGCCCGACGCACTCTAGCCGCAGCTACCAGGCGCATGGCTTCTGTGATTTTTTTGGTGTTTTTGACCGACTGAATGCGATCGCGTATTGCTTTTAGATTGGCCATAATTCGATTTTAGATTTTAGATTTTAGATTTTAGACTTGGGGTTTCGGATTTTAGATTTAATCCGAAATCCAAAATCCAAAATCCAAAATTGCTATGCTGTAGCTTTGAAGGTCTTCTTGTATTCGGTGAGTGCTTCCTTCAAGGCAACTTCTTCTGCATCACCTAGTGCTTTAGAGCCTTGTACTCCTTGCACATACTGTGGTTTACCAGTCTTTAAGTACTCGCGCAGACCTTTGGTGAAGGTGGTTACTTGATTTACAGGTACATCATCCAAGTAACCATTGATACCAGCATACAAAATTGCTACTTGCTCGTATACTGATAGTGGCGAATTTTGTGGCTGCTTCAGGAGTTCGCGCAACCGTTGACCGCGTGCCAACTGGTCTTGAGTAGCTTTATCTAAGTCGGAAGCAAATTGAGCGAAGGCTTGCAGGTCGTCAAATTGTGCCAGTTCCAATTTAATTTTACCGGCAACTTTTTTCATTGCCTTGGTTTGCGCCGCCGAACCTACGCGGGATACGGAAATACCAGGGTTTACAGCGGGACGGATACCAGCGTTAAACAGGTCAGAAGACAGGAATATCTGACCATCGGTAATGGAAATTACGTTTGTAGGGATGTATGCCGAAACGTCACCAGCTTGAGTTTCGATGATTGGTAGAGCGGTCATACTGCCTTTACCTAATTCGTCACTCAGCTTTGCTGCTCTTTCTAGTAAGCGGGAGTGGATGTAGAATACATCTCCAGGGTAAGCTTCGCGTCCGGGTGGACGACGCAGCAACAGGGACATTTGGCGATAAGCTTGGGCTTGCTTGGAGAGGTCATCGTAAATAACTAGGGTAGCTTTACCCTTGTACATGAAGTACTCAGCGATGGTTGCACCTGTATAGGGAGCTAGGTATTGCAGGGTTGCTGGTTCACTGGCGCTAGCGGCAACGACGACGGTGTAATCCATCGCGCCTTTTTCTTGCAATGTCTGCACCACGTTAGCAACTGTGGAAGCCTTTTGACCGATCGCAACGTAGACACAAATTACATCTTCTTCTTTTTGGTTGATGATTGTGTCGATCGCGATCGCAGTTTTGCCGGTTTGCCGGTCACCAATAATCAATTCGCGCTGACCGCGACCGATGGGAATCATTGAGTCAATAGCTGTGATCCCCGTTTGCATGGGTTCGTGTACAGACCGACGAGCAATGATACCGGGTGCTGGAGATTCAATCAAACGGCTTTCTGAGGATTTGATGTCTCCCTTCCCATCAATGGGACGACCCAAGGCGTCTACAACTCGTCCAATTAAGGCTTCTCCTACTGGCACCTGGGCAATTCTACCAGTCGCAGTTACGGAGCTACCTTCTTGAATTTCTATCCCTTCACCCATAAGCACCGCGCCCACATTGTCTTCTTCCAAGTTCTGGGCGATGCCAATTGTACCGTCTTCAAATTCTAAGAGTTCCCCAGCCATTGCCTTTTCGAGACCATAGATCCGGGCAATACCGTCACCAACTTGTAGGACAGTACCAACGTTAGCAACTTTGACCTCTTGATCGTATTGCTCGATTTGTTGTTGGATTATGCTGCTAATTTCGTCAGGTCTAATTGATATGCTCATGTGTCTATCTTTTTTGCTTTCGAGACGGAAAAATTCAATAGTTAGGAGTGATGAGTTAAAAAAGCAAAGGTTAAAAGTTAAAAGTCAAAATAAATTACTGTTTACTTAACTCCTAACTCCTAACTCCTGTACAGACGCGATTAATCGCGTCTCTACTCCTAACTTTCTAGCTATTAGTTAAGCGCAATGAAAGGCGGCGCAACTGACCCCGGATACTGGCATCAATTACCTGCGAACCTACTTTAATGATTACACCACCAATTAACTCACTGTCTACCTTGGTTTCTATTTCTACCTGGCGAGCATTAGTTATGGCAATCACCTTTTCTGTAATTGCCTGCTGTTGAGCTTCTGTGAGGGGAACGGCTGAAATCACTTCCGCTAATACGGTTTGATTCAGCTGCCGCAACAGCGCCAGATACTGTTGAAAAATTGATTCCAAGAATGCAATGCGGCGTTTGTCTACTAGTATTAGCAAAAAATTGCGTAAGTAGGGGTTAGCGCCTTCACCGAGTATTTGTTTGATTAGAGATTTTTTGTTCTCAGACTGAATAAACGGGTTGCTGAAGAAGTTTTGTAGCTGTTTGTCTGCCCTGAGCAAACCCAGGAAAGTCCGCGCATCTTCCCCGAACTCTTCTGTCAAATTTTTCGATTGCGCTATTGACAAAAGTGCCTGTGCGTAAGGCTGGGCTACTTCGCCTGTTGCTACTTTGCTTGTCATACATTGCCTCCGAGTTGTGCGATGCTGCGGTCAATTAAACCTTGTTGAGCATCGTCGGCAATCCCGCCTTTGAGTTGCGATTCGACTTTTTGCAATGCTAGAGTAGCTACCCGTTGCCGCAGTTGAGCGATCGCTCGCTCGGTTTCAGTGTTTAAATCTGCTGCTGCTGTTTGTTTCAAGCGTTCTACGTCTTGCACTGCCTTCGCCAACAAGTCTTCTTTCGCCTTTTGGGCGTTTTCTGTGGCAGATTGGCGGATGCGTTGTGCCTCTGCCTGAGATTGCTTCAACTGTTCTTGCGCTTGGGAAAGGGCAGTTGAAGCCTCTTTTAAGCGCCCTTCTGCTTCCTGAATTGCGGTGGCAATATTGGATTGTCGCTCGTTCAGGATATTGCTTAAAACTTTACGTCCGAAGTAGAATAGTATGCCAACTAGAATCGCTAGATTGATCAGATTGGTTTCAAAAATGTCTAGGTTTAGACCGAAACCACCTTCTGCTGCGCCTTCTGCCAATTCAGAGTGAACAGCGCTCGCTTCTGCGGCAAGTAATAACAATGTCCCCATGATACCCATTTACAAGTGCGCTGCTCGCTTGCTAATACGTTGTATTTTCCCGTAGGGAAATTAAGTATCTTTCCCCCGTAGGGAAATTAAGTATCTTTCCCCCGTAGGGAAATTAAGTATCTTTCCCCCGTAAGGAAATTAAGTATCTTTCCTCCGAAGGGGAAAAAGTGCCTTTTTTTGACACTTAATTAAGCGCTCTGGACTAGGCTCCAGTTGCGCGTATGCTTTTACAGAACCAGTCTTGTTAGCTTATCTAACTGGAGTTGGCCCCAATAGTTTTTCTAGAATCTGCCTGCTGAGAGCATCAACTTGTTGCTCTAAGGTGCGAAAAGCTTCCTGCTTTTGTTGTTCTATTTCAACAGCAGCTTGTTCTCGTTGAGACTGAGCTTCCTTTTGGGCCTCAGCTATTTTCTCGGCAGTAATTTTCTTAGCTTCAAGTTGAGCTGCTTCTAGGGTAGCTTGCGATTGTTTGCGAGCTTCTGCGAGTTGCTGCTCATATTCGGTAGCCAAGCGCTCGGCTTTAGCCAAGCTCTCCCGCGCCTCAAGGGTATTCGTTCGGATATAATTATCGCGATCGTCTAGTACCTTGGTCAGTGGCTTATAGAAAATTGCATTTAACAAGGCTGCCAATAGCAGGAATTGCAATGCCATGAAGGGCAAGGTAGCATCGAAATCAAACATTTCTCTCCTCTTTGGCTGGAGTAGCAGTTTTCATGGCTAGCAACATCATCCAACCTTTCATATTTTAGAAACCCATAGCCAACAAGGGTCAAGTAATTTTGGACTTTAGATTGACGATAGCGTAGCCTTAGCGACGTAGAAGCGTCTTTTAGATTTTAGAGCAGGCATAGCTCAGGGGCATGTACCGAAAACTCTTGATAATCCAAAATCCAAAATCCAAAATCGGTAGTCAATTGAACATTAGAACTATTAAGATACCCAAAATATTTCGATTGTAGAGGCGTGATCACTCACGACTCCACACTTACAAAAACTTTAAGGTATTAGCCGAAGGGATTAGCAAACAGCAATACTAGGGCAATCACTAGACCATAGATAGTCAAGGATTCCATGAATGCCAAGGTTAATAGCAGAGTACCGCGAATTTTTCCTTCTGCTTCAGGTTGACGGGCAATACCTTCTACTGCTTGTCCAGCAGCATTTCCTTGACCAATACCAGGGCCAATTGCAGCTAAACCAATCGCTAAAGCAGCAGCGAGAACTGAAGCAGCCTGCACTAATGGATCCATGTTGATTTTCCTTGCTTTGATTACAAAACTAACAGACA
This sequence comes from uncultured Nostoc sp., assembly GCF_937863485.1. Classification (GTDB taxonomy): domain Bacteria; phylum Cyanobacteriota; class Cyanobacteriia; order Cyanobacteriales; family Nostocaceae; genus Nostoc. The sequence goes on from NZ_CALMFY010000075.1 coordinate 30,883, forward strand.
TTACGTTAACGACTAGAGACGTGTTTTTCACGCTGCACCGAGTTCTTCAGATCGCGCTTTGCGATGTTTTGAGCGAAAATGCTCTTGGAACTGTGCTATCAACTGAGAAGTTTAATGCTCCTCATGTTCTTCTCCACCATGTCCCTCCATGGCCTCATGAATGTATGCTCCGGCTAGGGTGGCAAAAACCAGGGCTTGAATGGCACTGGTAAATAAACCTAAGGCCATTACAGGCAGAGGTACAAATAGAGGAACTAGCAGCACCAGTACCGCAACTACCAGTTCATCCGCCAAAATATTACCAAATAGACGGAAGCTTAGGGAGAGGGGCTTGGTGAAATCTTCGAGAATTGCGATCGGCAATAGAACAGGTGTTGGCTCTATATATTTCTTAAAGTAGCCCAAACCCCGTTTGCTAAAACCTGCGTAAAAGTACGCTAAGGAGGTTAGCAGTGCCAATGCAACAGTCGTATTGATGTCATTGGTGGGAGCTGCCAATTCGCCTGAAGGTAGCTTGATGAGCTTCCAGGGAATTAGCGCACCTGACCAGTTCGAGACGAAAATAAACAAGAACAATGTGCCAATAAATGGCACCCAAGGGCGGTACTCTTTCTCACCAAGTTGGTTTTTTGCCAAATCCCGGATAAATTCTAGGGCGTATTCCATCAAATTTTGGATGCCCTTGGGAATTCTTTGTGCGTTGCGAGTAGCAGCAATTGAAGCCACTACTAAAATGCTAATCACAAACCATGAGGTGAGAAAAACTTGCCCATGAATTTTAAGATTGCCCAATTGCCAGTAGAAATGATGACCTACTTCTAATTCGGCGAGGGGAAAAGAATTAAAGGCGTTTAAGACACTAAGCATTTGCATTCTTCAAGCATTTTCCCCAACGAGCGAGGATGGGATTACTATCTTTGTGAGCCTGACTTTTTAAGAATCAGGAATGAACGCAATTTGCACCATATAAACGAGGAGCGTGGCTTTGTAAGTTAGAAATCCCAAAAATATGGGCAGAATTTGTAGCTCACGCCATTGAGTTGCCACAATTATGACTCCCATAAATAGAGCAAAACGAGTTTTGCTCAAACTGGTTTTCTCACTACCGAGCTGCTCAACGTCTCTAGCCAGCATTTTTAAGTAAACCACACCTGTACACGCCCCAATTAAATAATTTAGGGCAATGTTTAAGGAATAAAAAATCCACACAGAGATAAAAATAACCCCCGTCAAGACAAGCGTGATTACCAACAATCGCTGGAAGAGTTGATAGAACTCTTGCATAGAGTCACCTGATTCTGTATCTCCAGAACCAGTTTTAGCATCTTGTTGCGTTGTCGGAGTGGGCGCAATTGATTCGTCTGACAAGCTCACGAGACTTGAAACCAGTACAGCTAAATTATGATGACTGCACATTCAGTCAGCTGAATCATATCACGATCCGGTAACAATACTTTAGGAAAAAACAATTAACTTCTTGGCAACGTTAGACAGTCAGTAAAATCACGCTCCCAGAAGTGAGAGAGCGGCTGATGAGGTGAGGGACTGTGGGGGTGAATAATCAATAATCGCTGCCTGAAAATTCAAAATTTCTTCCAATTTCAGCTTTTTTGAGTGAATAGTTCTTCTCCAATGTCGTTACATAGCATCTTGCTGTTTGAATTAAGTCGGTATCAATAAAATCAACTGGTGCTTGAGGAGTGTATGGGCCTACCGCAAATCAGAAATCGTAGAGTAGCGGCTTGTCATTAAACATTGCACCACTGCTGAATTCCAAAAAACTCAAACTTTTGGGATGTACAATACCCCGTTTGTTGGGCACTTTCCTAATCTACATTAATTTGCCAAAAGTGGTGATGGGCGATCGCTCATCACCACGAGTATAAATTGCTTTTATTAACTCAGTAATGAAATGCAGTGTAATTAAGCAGGTGTCAACAAAATCAACTGCTGCCGGAGGAGCGTTTTCACCCCATCCAATCCCAGTTCTACACTTGCCAAAATCTCTGCAACTGTGGAATTACTATCACATCTTTGCATAAACTCAAACTCTGCTACTGATAAATTAACAATCTGGTAATCGTAATTAAAGAAACATTGACTAGGAAATCCTTCAATACAAGGATTAAGTTCGGGAATCGCAGCCAGTACGGCGTTATCGTTTGACCAGTCGGCTTTGATGAGGGGAGGACGACCCAGGAAAAACTCGTAATGAGTTACTTCTGGATCTAGTAATTCTATCAGACGATAAAGCTGGCGATCGCTCAATTCTTTTGCCCGTTCTACTAACTCTGGTGCTTTGCCCAAAAGTCTCTCCAAATCCCAAAAACTCGGATTCGAGAAACCAATAAACTCCAATCCCGAAGCATCTATTAATTCAAACAGCGTCTCAATGTTATAGTCAATTTCCTGAGGGTGAACGTACATATCGGCAAAGTGTTCATCCTTGTGGTTTTCTAACGACCAACGCTGTTTATCGGATTTGACAATTCGGTTATTTTCTGGTAAAGAGGAAAATATTTTTCGCCCGACTTGGACACCATCACGATAGTCGCCTTTTTTGTCACCTTGAAGAAGGGCGATCGCCTTTTGCATGAGTTGAATTTCCCAACGTCCCAACTCTCCGTACACAAAAATGTGCATTAAGCCACCTGGGGCTAACTTTTTCGCCAAAGCTTGAATACCGCGAATTGGATCAAGCGTATGGTGCAAAACGCCAACGCAGTTAATTAGATCAAACTCACCCGGTAACTGTTCCACATCAAACAAGCTGAGGTGATGAAATTCAACGCGGGTAGCCCCTGAACGCTGACAACGTTCTTTAGCTACAGCCAAAGCGCCTGTACTGAGGTCAATTCCCACAACAGAAGCCTGGGGATTGAGGTGAACCAGGTACTCCGTACTCACCCCTGTACCGCAACCTGCATCTAAAATCCGAATATCTTGCTTTTGGGGTTTTTGACCTGTGCAAAAATTATAAGCGGCTAGCCAATTCCAGCGCCAGTTATAGCCTGGAGGTGGTTCATCCAACAGGGCTTCCGGCGGAAAAGGGTAGGTATTGTAGAGTTTGGCAACAGCAGCACTGACATTTTGGGAATCGGACATGATGAGGAATAACGCAGCATTTCTGAGTTTAACGGATGGTGGCTGATTAGGGCAAAGGTTACTATTGCTTATTTCCTTGCTACTTATCCAACAGCAAAGTCAGGAAATTCGCGTTTATAAGGAGCGTGAAATTTTAATACAATATCTTCTTTAAGTACACCAGCAGCAATTAATTCATTAGCGATACCGATTTCTATACTATCTCTTTGTATCCAAATTTTGTTGTCTTTGATATCAACATGAATGATGACTCTATAAATTCTTCTTGTTCTTTCCAGCCAATATTTAAGACTTGATAATGATAGCGTTCTGTGTCAAAGAACAATTGAACTTCCATGCCATTAGCTACGTCATTTGCGGAATGGTTCTTTAAAATCTCTTAAATAATTTGAGAGTAATTTATTCCTTCCATAAAACAATGTCCTTCAGGTATACAGATAATTATGATCGCCATCAGCCCATATATTTTAAGCAGGAAACTTGTTTCAGTAAAAACACTAGTGTTTAAGTATTTATTAACTAATAAGATTTAATTTTAATTTTGTATAATAATTTACTTAATCAGGAGTATTCAATGGCTGTAGGAATGCCTGAATTCGTTGAAAATCCAGAAAATCGTTGCCCTGTAATTCTGTTACTCGATACTTCTGGGTCTATGTCAGGTCAGCCTATCCAAGAGTTAAATCGAGGACTTGCTGCTTTCAAAGCAGATGTACTAAAAGATTCCCAAGCATCGCTGAGTGTGGAAGTGGCCATGATTACATTTGGTCCTACAGTTAAACTCACGCAAGACTTTGTGACGATTGACCAATTTACACCGCCTATATTGGAAGTAGGTGGTGTTACCCCAATGGGTGCGGCGATTGAGTATGCTTTGGATTTTCTAGAGAACCGCAAACAGACTTATAAAGACAACGGTATTCTCTATTATCGCCCTTGGGTGTTTTTGATTACAGACGGAGCGCCAACTGACTCCTGGGATTCAGCCGCGCAAAGATTGAGACAAGCAGAAGCACAAAGCCGACTGTCATTTTTTGCGGTTGGTGTACAGGGTGCTGATATGAATATCCTCAAACAAATTTCTCCACCTCAACGTCCACCAGTTACGCTAAATGGCTTAAATTTTCGTGATATGTTTGTCTGGCTTTCTGCTTCGATGAAACGGGTTTCTAGTGGCAAAGTGGGGCAAGCTGTAGCTTTACCAGCTATGGGATGGGGTCAAATTAGTAGTTAGAGGAAATTTTGTGAATTGGAAAGCTGTTGCACGTTCAGAGATTGGAACAAGTCATCAAAAGCAGGGGATAGTTTGTCAAGATTATGGGAATTATTGCAGCTTTGGTGATGTGATTGTAGGCGCTGTTACTGATGGTGCTGGTAGTGCTAAACATTCTGATGTTGGTTCTAAGTTGGCGGTAGAAACAGTACTGAAATGCTTTTCTGATATTAATGAATTTCCTCATAAGCAAGCTTTTTCTCAATCACTTGACAAAGAAGAAGCTCAGAAAGTGTTTGCTAAGATCGTGAACCAAGTTATTACAGAATTACAGAAGCAAGCAGATGAAGGAGATTATTCTGTCAATGATTTAGCTTGTACGTTGTTGATTTTCGTGGCAACTCCTGACTGGCTTGCAGCTATGCAAATCGGAGATGGATTTATTGTGGCGCGTTCTCAAGATTCAGAATATCAACTGTTATTTCAGCCAGATAAAGGCGAGTTTGTCAATGAAACGACTTTTATCACTTCAGCAAATGCAGTCAAAGAAATGCAGGTAAAGGTTATTCCTGAAAAACAAGAGTTTATTTGTGCTTCCACTGATGGACTCGAAAAAGTAGCAATTCGCCTGAGCGACTGGGAACCTTTCTCACCTTTCTTTAAACCTTTGGAGGAATACTTGCACGAAACTGTTAATCCAGAGGATGAAAATAAATATCTGACGGAATTCCTCAACTCTGAACGGCTAAATTCTCGCACTGACGATGATAAAACTTTACTTTTGTGCTTGTTTGATGAGAGTAAAATTCAATGACAGTTCTCACCTGTACCAGTACGGGACAATCGATTACTCTGCTGGGTGAAGCGATCGCTGATAGTGGTGAAGGTTTTCAAGAAGTCATCTACTAGTCGTGATAAGTAAGGAGGAATATATGAGTGAATTTCTAAATATTTCGTCAATAGATATAAAACAAGGCATACGTGAAGCAGTGGAACAAATAGCCGCAGAACCAGGAACTAAAGTTTTTTATCTTGATGGTAAAAAAATTAATAGCAAAGAAACATTTTTAAGTAAAGCTGCTGAAGCAATGCAATTTCCTACATACTTTGGTGCTAACTGGGATGCTTTTGATGAATGTATCACCGATTTAACATGGTGTCCGTCTGAGAAATACGTAATATTATATGACCATGCTGATATATTTGCTCAAGCTGAACCGACACAGTACCAAATAGCATTGGATATTTTAAATTCCGCCAAAGAATACTGGGAAGCTAATAATATTAGTCTGAAGTTTTTAACTATAAACAAATAGGTGAATTTAGCCTTGAGACAAATTAAGATATAGTCCAATCTTCTAAGCGCAAATTAGTAACTTTCTTAAAATATTTCCAGTTGGGGGTTACTAAAATACCATTCACTGACAGCGTAATTGCTGCAATTCGCAAATCTTGTGTACCAATACGGATTCTTTGACGAATCAAGTCTTCGTAACAATTAATAGTATACTCGTCAAATCCTAGCGATCGCACGTTTTTGAAAAACTCTAAAGTAGCCTGTAACTTGGCGTAGGCTAATAGCAATGCATCAGATAAGGAAGCCTTTCTGATTACATTAAACCTCCCACGGAGTTGTTCTTCAACTGTAATTATTGTTATGGCAATGTCTTCAGAATTAACTGCATTAATACGCTGTGTGATAACTGGATGCAACTGTTGAAAAAGTGAGACGTGATCTGTATCAAGTATCCATAAAGTCACTTAGTTTCATTCTCCGCATCAAGTTGCTGATAATATTCCTCCATTTGTGCGTCAAGTTCACGGCGATCAGCTTCTATATATGCCAGTATCTCGTCAAATTGCGGTCATCCTTGAACATACCTGCAAATTTCATCCAAGGGTTTTCGGCTTTAGGTGCTTCAATTTCTAAAGTCACAATCTTGGCCGTTTCTAACCGAGTTTGCAAACTTTGACTGAGTTTTTCTATTGCTTCAGTTTCGGTATTTCCTAAACCTTCACAGTCTGGTAAACCTAACAATATTGCTTTAACTGTGCCATCTTGTTGATTTTCAATCAGCACATCATAACTTAACTTTGGTCTAGTTGTTAGAGGGGTACTTTTTACAGCTAAATTCATAATATTTTGATTTTTCAAATTTTATATTGATTATAACATTTAGGTCAATTTAGCCTTGAGACAAATTAAGATCACTGGCTTGGTTAATTTGTGGTTTGATTTTTATCATATTGTCTTTTGCGATCGCTCCAATGATTTACAACCAATCAGAGTTTAATTTACGCTGTGAATGGGGGCCACAAGGAGTTGCTCAACTCGCTCCTATCAGTGATGTAATTGTAATCGTTGACGTTCTCTCTTTTTCTACCTGCGTGGAAATTGCCACCAACAATGGTGCGATAATTTTTCCCTACGCTATGAGAGATGAATCTGTCATAAATTATGCTAAATCAGTGCGAGCAGAGTTAGCAAGTCATAGACAACGTTGGACTACAACAGGATATTTTCTCTCACCAAAATCGGTAGCTCAGATTCCTGCTGGAACTAGACTAGTTTTACCCTCACCTAATGGTTCTTTTCTGACTTTACATACTGGGAATACACCAACTTTGGCTGGTTGCTTGCGAAATTGCCAAGCTGTAGCGCAGTTTGCTCAAAAGTATGGTGATAAAATCGCTGTGATTCCTGCCGGTGAGAGGTGGAAAGATGATGCTAGCCTAAGACCTGCATTTGAAGATTTGATTGGTGCTGGGGCAATTCTCAGTTATTTACATGGTAGTTTATCACCAGAAGCCGAAGTGGCTGTGGCAACATTTCAAGCTTTCCAGCAGGATTTACTGGGATACTTAAAAAAATGCAGTTCTGGTAAAGAGTTGATTGCAAAGGGTTTTGAGTCAGATGTTGAACTCTCAGCTGCCAATAACGTTAGTGATTGCGTGCCTTTATTTACTAATAATGCTTATGTAAATTCCAGGCTACACACTTAATCAAAGGTCACATTGATTAGTTTGGCAATATTTGGCATTATTTATAAATTCTGGCAGATTTCTCAAGGGAATTATCTGAAATGATGACCCACCCTGCACCTGAGCAGTGATGTAAGCAAACTTTTGCCCACGATAAAACTGGTCACGACCAACTTTGGTGACATACCCAGACTTCTGGAAGTCATTGGCGATGTTGGAATTATAAATATTTTGTAACAGTTTGACCGCTTTGACATTTTTTGTGGTCAATTTGAGGCGATCGTCACCACTAACGGTTATTCCTTCTTTGGTCACTGTCCCATTTTGTTCTGTAACATCAGCATAAAAGTATAAATTCCCCTTTGTACCCTCATAACCGTGGGCTTCGCTGTTGTATCTCAGAGTTGGTAGTTGTGATCGAGTTTTTGCCCATTTAACAACGGTGCTGATATTTTGCTCTGGAAGCGCATTTGCAGGAGTGACAGCTAAAATAACTGTGATCGCACACAGAGTAGCATTGAATAAATAGTTAAATTTAAAACTTTTGTGCATAGTATTTTCCGGTTAAAGAATGCTGATAGCTAATGCTTAAACCACCACAATTTGAAAATTATTTCCCGGTTGGTGTTATTTCTTAACATTCAGTTATAAGTAGCAAAAATAACTTAGCATCGACTAATGACTACTGACCACTGACGTTGCTGGAGGGAATTTGGTTTCAACTGAGATTTTGCCCAAATTGCAATAATTATCGGGTGGATACTGCCATAAACATCAAAATCAAGGTTTTCGGCATCGGTAGACCATGCCTACCCTAGTACTGAGTTACAAAACTTATATTTTATCTCAGCAAATAAGAGTATCTATTTTTGAGATTGCATGGATAAAAGCTACAGGTTCTACACACTTCTTAATAAACCCGCCTTGAGAACGCAAAACGTTTTAATCTAAAAGCTAACTGGGTTAATTTACTGGCAGTTTTGCAGGCAGTACTCTCAAGCTCATATAGCACAGACACAGCGATGTGTCAAGCCTCAAAGCGACCCAGACTTAACACATAAACGATTATGATGGGAGTTTTACAAATCCGATGAGTGTTAAGGCGAGTGGTGGAAGCTCAGTTGCGCGTCCGCAACTATATCAAACCCTAGCTGTAGCGACAATTACCCAAGCCGAGCAGCAAGACCGCTTTTTGGGAAGTGGTGAACTAAATGAACTGGCAAGCTATTTTGCATCTGGTGCAAAGCGTCTAGAAATTTCCCAGAGGCTTACGGATAATGCCGAGATTATCGTATCTCGAGCTGCCAACCGGATTTTTGTCGGTGGTTCGCCAATGGCTTTTTTAGAAAAGCCCAGAGAAGTAGAAATAGTACCTGTTAGTGCTGGTGCTAATGTTCAACAAGGGATGCAACTGGGAACTGTAACCTACGTTGAAAGTCGTGGTGGGTTCCTAGAAAATTTACGTTCAATATTTAACTCATCCCCCAGTGGTCCAACACCTCCAGGGTTCAGACCAATTAACATTGCCCGTTATGGTCCGAGCAACATGGCCAAGAGCTTGCGGGATTTATCCTGGTTCTTGCGCTACGCTACTTATGCGATCGTTGCTGGAGACCCCAACATCATAGCGGTGAACACACGAGGTTTGCGGGAAATAATTGAAAATGCCTGCTCTGGTGAAGCAACGCTAGTAGCTTTGCAGGAAATCAAAGCCGGGTCACTTTCCTTTTTCCGCAATGATCCTGAGGCTACAGAGATTGTGTCTCAGTACATGGACGTTTTGCTAACAGAATTCAAAGCAGCCACACCTTCAAATAAACTGCGCCAACGCCCCTCTAGCGACCAGCAAGGGTTGGAACTACCGCAAATTTACTTTAATGCGGCAGAACGGCGTCCCAAGTTTGTGATGAAGACTGGGTTATCAAGTAGCGAAAAAAATGAGGTAATCAAGGCTGCATATCGGCAAATCTTTGAGCGCGATATTACCCGTGCTTATAGCTTGTCCATATCTGACCTAGAATCCAAGGTAAAAAATGGCGACATCTCCATGAAGGGGTTTGTCCGTCGTCTAGCTAAATCTCCACTTTACCAAAAACAGTTTTACCAGCCTTTTATTAACAGCCGAGTCATTGAACTAGCTTTCCGTCACATTCTGGGACGGGGGCCAAGTAGCCGAGAAGAAGTACAAAAATACTTCTCCATTATTTCTAATGGTGGTCTGCCAGCCTTAGTAGATGCCTTAGTAGATTCTGCTGAATACAGCGACTATTTTGGCGAAGAAACAGTACCCTACCTCCGGGGTCTGGGTCAAGAAGCACAAGAATGTCGCAACTGGGGCCTGCAGCAAGACCTGTTTAACTACAGTGCGCCTTTCCGCAAAATACCTCAGTTCATTACCACATTTGCTGCTTACGAACAACCGCTACCAGATCAGCATCCTTACGGTTCTGGGAATGACCCCTTGGAAATTCAGTTTGGGGCGATTTTCCCGAAAGAAACTCGCAACCCCAGCACCAGTCCGGCTCCTTTTGGTAAGGATACCAAGCGCATCCTAATTCACCAAGGAGCAGGGATTAATAACCAAAATAGTAATCCCAATGCGCGGGGTGAAGCTCCTGGTACCCTTGGGCCTAAGGTGTTCAAATTAGATCAACTGCCTGGTACTATTGGTAGAAAGGCTGCCAAAGGTTCTAGCGTCAGATTCTCCGAAAGCTCCACGCAAGCAGTGATTAGAGCTGCTTACCTACAAGTTTTCGGTCGTGATGTTTACGACGGTCAGCGGCAAAAGGTATTGGAAATCAAGCTGGAAAACGGCCAAATTTCCGTGCGGGAGTTTATCCGTGCTCTAGCTAAGTCGGATGTATTCCGCAATCTGTACTGGTCATCGCTGTATGTTTGTAAAGCGATCGAGTATATTCACCGCCGCTTGTTGGGTCGTCCGACTTATGGTCGTCAAGAAATCAACAAGTACTTTGACATCGCTGCCAAACAAGGCTTTTACGCAGTAGTTGATGCCATTATTAACAGCGTAGAATACAGCGAAGCATTTGGTGAAGATACAATCCCTTACGAACGGTATCTAACTCCTGGTGGTGTAGCAGGGCGACAATTGCGCGTTGGTAGCATTCGTGATGATGTTGCCGCGAAAATCCAGAAGGAAGTAACGCCGAGCTTTGTGACACTGGGTACAGTCACAGAAAAGCGCTCAGAACCAGATATTCAGTTCCGTATTAACCAAGGTGTTAGCAAGCAACGAGAACAAACCAAAATCTTCAAGCTGGTGGCCAATACCAGTGATAAAGTTGCAGTAAAAACCTTGATCAGCGCTGCGTATCGTCAGATATTTGAGCGGGATATTGCCCCCTACATTGCCAAAAACGAATTTACAAAATGGGAAAGCAAGCTGGGGAACGGCGAAATCAGCGTGAAGGAATTTATTGAAGGTTTGGGTTACTCTAACCTCTACCTGAAAGAGTTCTACACACCCTACCCCAACACCAAAGTGATTGAGTTGGGAACCAAACATTTCCTGGGACGTGCGCCACTAGACCAAGCAGAAATCCGCAAGTATAACCAGATTTTGGCTACTCAAGGTATTCGTGCTTTTATCGGTGCCCTGGTAGATAGTGTGGAATATAACCAGGTATTTGGTGAAGATACGGTACCTTACCGTCGCTTCCCGACCCTACCTGCGGCAAACTTCCCGAATACGGAGAAGTTGTACAACCAGCTTACCAAGCAAAACGATGACGTGGTTGTACCGAGCTTTAAGCCAGTACAAGCCCGCGTCGGAGTGAGTAATGATACAGCGCTTTCGATACAGGCGATCGCAGATATATCAGCGCAAACAAATGGTGTAAACCAGAGTCAGCCCTCATTTGCTGAACTAGGTCGTTCCTACAACGATGGTAGCGGACAATCCGTGGAGCTAGGTGTGCGTAAACATGCACGCATTTACCGTCTGGCAGAGAACGCTAATCAAACCGAAAGACAACAGGCAATCAACGCCATTTACTGTCAAGTGTTGGATGTTAGCGGTGAAGTGCCTGATAATTTCCGCCGTACTGACCTAGACAGCAAACTCCAGAATGGTGAAATTTCCGTCCGGGAGTTTGTGCGTGAACTAGCCAGTTCCCAAATCTATCGCCAGCGCTTCCACATACCTTATCCTCATGCCAAGGTAATTGAGTTCCTCTTCCGTCACCTGTTGGGGCGTACACCCACAACTCAGGAAGAAATTCGCCAGTATAAGAAGCTGCTAGCTGATAGTGGTTTGTCGGCTGCTGTAGAAGCAATAGTCGAAAGCCCAGAATATAGCCGCTACTTCGGTGAAGATGTTGTGCCTTACAACCGCTTCCCATCACTGATGGCAGGTAACTACCTCGGCAGTGTACAGGCGGCTGAATAGGGAATAGGGATTGGGGATTGGTGAGCGAGGAGTTAATTTTCTTCTCAATGCCCAATACCCAATATCCCTTCGTAACCTTTCGTAATATTGCTCTCAGATTACAGCGAAAACAGGGAATTCTGAAAAGCAATATTACAAAGTGTTAAGAGCAGTCATAAATGCTCAACAGAATGCCGGAAAATGTTTTGCGGAAGGTACACTGAGTTTAAAAGCTTGTGTACTTCTGTTGACTCAAGCAAACTCCTAATTCATTAGCTATAGCAGTTATTAAACTGTTGTATCTAAAAGAACTAGAGAATAAACTCAGTGAACCGAATTAAAGTCGTACCAGTTTAATCAAATCCTGGTTTCATTTGTATTGGAGGAATCCATTAATGAGTATCGTCACGAAAGCTATCGTGAATGCTGACGCAGAAGCTCGCTATCTTAGCCCTGGTGAATTGGATCGGATCAAATCCTTTGTTGCCAGTGGTGAACGCCGTGTGCGGATTGCTCAAGTTTTGACAGAAAACCGTGAACGGCTGGTTAAGCAAGCTGGCGATCAACTGTTCCAAAAACGTCCTGATGTTGTGTCTCCAGGTGGTAACGCCTACGGTCAAGAATTGACTGCTACTTGTCTGCGTGACCTAGATTACTACCTCCGCCTCGTTACCTACGGTATCGTTGCTGGTGATGTTACCCCCATCGAAGAAATTGGCGTTATCGGTGCCCGTGAACTGTACAAGTCCTTGGGAACTCCTATCGATGGTGTTGCTGAAGGTATCCGTGGGTTGAAGAATGTCTCTGCTACATTGCTGTCTGGTGATGACGCTGCTGAAGCTGGTAGCTACTTTGACTACTTAGTTGGCGCCCTGCTATAGGGTGATGCTGTTTCCCTGCCGAAACAGAAGTATTGCAATACGGTTGGAAATAAGGAATTAACAACATGGCTCAAGACGCAATTACCGCTGTCATTAACTCCGCAGACGTTCAAGGTAAATACCTAGACTCTTCTGCTTTAGAGAAGCTAAAAGTTTACTTCTCCACTGGCGAACTGCGGGTACGTGCTGCTAGCACCATCAGCGCCAACGCTGCTGCGATCGTCAAAGAAGCTGTAGCAAAATCCTTGCTATACTCTGACATCACCCGTCCCGGCGGCAACATGTACACCACCCGCCGCTATGCTGCTTGCATCCGTGATTTGGACTACTACCTCCGCTATGCCACTTACGCTTTGTTGGCTGGAGATCCTTCCATCCTAGATGAGCGTGTGCTAAATGGCTTGAAGGAAACCTACAACTCTTTAGGCGTTCCCGTCGGTGCTACCGTGCAAGCTATCCAAGCAATTAAGGAAGTAGCCGCCAGCTTGGTAGGTTCTGACGCTGGTAAGGAAGTCGGTGTTTACTTAGACTATATCTCTTCTGGATTAAGCTAAGAACTAGTTTGCGCTTAAGAATTTAGGTGCGGCTTTATTAAGGTCTGGAAATCAACTGTGAGTGCTAGAACGTTATATTGCTTATCTTGGTAAATTATCAGTGATGAGTGTTGCTGGTCTAGTATTGATGTTTGATTTCCAGCCTTTGAATATTAAAAGATTTGCACTCAAGATTTTGAGATAAAAAAAGTTTTCACAAAGTATACAGGAGATTTTCAGAACATGTCCCGTTTGTTTAAAATTACTGCTCTAGTTCCCAGCCAAACCCGAATTCGTACCCAACGCGAACTACAAAATACTTACTTCACTAAGCTAGTTCCCTATGAAAACTGGTTCCGCGAACAGCAACGCATCCAAAAAGCAGGTGGCAAAATAATCAAAGTGGAACTAGCAACTGGTAAGCAAGGTGCTAATACTGGCTTATCGTAATTCTGTAAATAGAACGTTATTTTAGAGAATTAGTAAGAGGTCAGCAAAGACCTCTTTTTTGTTGCTTAGATTTTTGAAAGTTAGAAAATGCGATCGCTCACTGGTGATTCTGCTAACAATCCTTGTATCATCATATCTTCTAAAAGCCAAGCAGTTAATCGGATTAAGTTATTAAGTTATGATAAAAAATTGCCATAATCACCACTGACGATTAGCCACGATTAAAGCCTCTGCTGTTGAACTATCCAAGGGCTTCGAGAAAAAATTTCCCTGGCCATATTCACATTTCATTGCTCTCAGGAGTGCTAATTGTTCTGCCGTTTCCAAGCCTTCTGCTGTAACAGTTACACCTATTTTTTTAGACAGGGTGACAATTGTCTCAACAATATCTAAATTTCCTTCACCAACACTCCTTCCACTAACGAAGGAGCGGTCAATCTTCAACTCATGAATCGGAAAGTGATGAAGGCGACCTAATGAAGAATAGCCTGTACCAAAGTCATCAATTGCCAACTTGATTCCTAAATTTCTTAGTAGATTTAACGTAGTGGTGACATTCTCGCCGTTTTCCATAATTACGCTTTCTGTGATCTCCAATTTCAAACTCTGTATATCTAAACTAGTCTCCTGTAAGACTTGATTGATGTGCAGCAGTGGCTTTTGTTGACTGAACCAAGAACTACAAAGATTGACGCTAATGGTCAAGGCTTGCTCACCCAACTTCCCTGATTTTGGAGGGAATCGGTCTTGCCACTGCTGTGTCTGGCGGCATGCTTCACGCATCACCCACTCATCAATTAAAATACTCAGCCCAGTTTCTTGAGCAGTTGGCAGGAAATCTTCTGGAAAAATAATACCCCGTACTGGATGCTGCCACCGCACCAGTGCTTCAAAACCAGTTATCCTCCCGGTAGTGAGTGACACAATTGGTTGATAATGAATCCGAAACTCCTGACGTTCAATAGCTCGTCGCAGAGCCGTCTCCAACTGCAAGTGTGCCATTGCCTGAATATGCATATCAGTATTAAACATCTGGTAGCGCACCTTGTCTTGTGCCTTAGCTCGGTACATTGCAATGTCGGCGTTACGCAGAAGGTCTTCTGGTTGGTTATAATCTGTCATGCTCAAGGCAATACCAATACTGACTGTGGTAAACACTTCTTGTCCATCTAAAACTACGGGAATTGCCAGTTTTTCTTGTATCTGTTCAGTCATGTGTACTACGTGGTTGACATCCTGAATTCCTCCCAACAGGATTGTGAACTCGTCTCCTCCCACCCTTGCAGCTACATCCATAGAGCGCAAGCATTCCTTTAGCCTTTGAGCAATAGTCAGCAGTACTTGGTCACCAAATGTGTGTCCCAAGCTGTCGTTGATAAATTTGAAGCGATCTAAGTCTAGAAACAGCACAGCAAATAAATAATCTGAATGCCGCTTTGAATAATCGATCGCATTTTTGAGGCTATTCATAAAGAAAGTGCGGTTTGGCAACCCCGTTAATGCATCGTGAAATGCCAAATGTAGCAGTTGTGATTCTGCTCGCTTACGCTCTGTAACTTCAATTAGCAATTCCTGATTTATTTTCGCTAGTTCTGCTGTTCGTTTTCTGACACGAGTTTCTAGCTGATCATGAGCTATTTGTAACGCCTCTTCTGCTTGCTCTAGTTTCTGATTCTTTTGTGAAAGTTTTTGAATGTAAGTTGCGATCGTTTGGATAAGGTTGTTGAAGGATATTGACAATAGACCGATTTCATCTGATGTGGTGACCGGAACTCGCAAAGTAAAATCTGATGAAGAACTGACAAGTTGAGCAACCTGAGTTACAGCTTCTATCGGGCGGGCGATCGCTCGACTGGTAGAGAAAGCTAAGACAGCAGCGAACAAGACTGAGAGTACCATACCGATAGCAATAATCTGGTTTCGCAAGTCCTCTGCTTCTGTCAAGGCGTCCTTTGCTTTATTCTCTTGCTCTCCAGCGCTTTTAATAAAAGTTGTGAGATCGTAAGCAGAGCTAACAATTGCACCAAATTCCGGGCCACCTGTAAAGTCTGTGATTTGTTTCTTAGCTGCACCACTTGATTGTGGTTGTAACATCTGCGGCTTTATCTGGTTGAGCACGACTTCAAGCTGTTGGTAGAATTTTTCTGCCGCCCGATAATCTTTGGACAACAAACGATCCAAGTTTTTTGTAGCTGTGGTTTGTGGTGATCGCTGGAGTTCGTTGATCAGCTGCTTAATTTTTTCTGCCCGCTCAGACAATTCCAACTTGTGTTGCTCAAACTCTTTCGGCTTTTTGAGTAAAGGTACAAACTCTATGGTAGGTAGAGTCCGAAGCATGGCTACTTGCAAGTCACTCAACAGCTGACCTTGTTGATTAGCACTGTCTTGACTGGTACTCGCTTCTTGCTGGTAGTAATTGCCAAGGGTCAATCCAGCGATCGTTCCTCCTACAGCAATGCTCAGAGCTACAGCATAGCCGCCAATAATTTTATTTCTCAAACTCAAACGACGCAGGATGTCTGATATCCTGTTTGAACGAGTTTTTAATAGGATAAATCGACAGATGAGATTGGGTTGACTCTTCACAAGATTCTAGCTTTTAGAGTAAAGAATTTTGCTACAGTTATATAAATCAAAGGAAGTAGCCTTCATTCTTCTACTCTAACCCGTACAGCAGGGCGCAAATAAACCAACCATTTAAAATGAGTGAAAACTTTATTTGGTAAGCTTTCTTAATTTTGAATTCTACGTAGCGGTACTACGGTTAGGTGTTCTATCAAGCCCTTCGGAAGAGTCTAAAAGTTTATTGCAGCAAAGGTTTTAGATTAGCTGGCATTTCATAAGAGCTACTCTAAATATTACTTACTACCACTACAGTGATGAAACAGAGCTAATTAACTCTCAACAGTGTTGATAACAGAAGGCAGTAGAAGTTCTGGTGAACTCATCCACCAGCGAATAATTCTTTCTTCTTTAACGCTGCACTGTACGGCACCCCCCACTGCTGTTAGATATGTAATAACCTCTGGCAAAAGCTGACGAATTATTTTGCGTGTTCCTTGGGCAGTAAAGATTTCTACTTCCCCAAATAATTTTTCCATATAGACTGAGTAGAATCCCATATCTCGCAAGGAATTAATTAATCTTGTGTCTGACTGCTCCCGCGATAAAGTAATGTGCAGCTCATCTTGACGAAATGTTCCAGGTGCTAAAGATGCCAACTTAAGCTTAAAAGGAATTTCGATTTCTGGATTGAAAGATTTTTCCTCAATTTCTACGTCAACGGGAATATATTCCGCCTCAATGTACCCTTCTATAGCTTCAGAATTATCCTCTAAGTAGCGGAGAATACTAGCAAAGTTTTCTCGAACTTCTGAGCCATATTTAGTTTTCATTGTCAAGTGCTTTTTTGGAGGACGATGAGCAAGTCCTTCGGGATGACCTGAGAAGTCGGAATTCCAAAAGTTCTGAGTCTCAATCAGAAATTTTTCAAAAGGAGTTGAAAGCGTCTGAGCATCAATATGAATGTGAAACTCACCTACTAATGCTGGACGAGTAGATTTACGCACAATTGTGTTTGTGGGGGCTTTGCTGTTATTCGTCATATTTACGCAAGCTTTTTAAATAAGCCAATTAACCATAGCCCTAAGAAAGTTAAGCCACTACCGTAATATTACTGAAACTTTATCTGGGCTTTTTATGAGAAACTTTCTGGATGCGTGATAAATTAAAAATTTTTCGGTTTGTCAAAAGTCAAAGCAAGGAAAGCAAAAAGTATTGTTATTGTGTTGTCAAATTTGGTAGTGGTCTGAGAAAAATATCCTTTGTATCAACTAGCGATCGCTAGAACCACCCCAGTCAAGGCGACTAGGAATTAGATTAACAGTTGCTAGCTGAGTGTATTCAAGTTGACCATTATCAAATGTATCGTTGTCAAAGCGACTTAAGAGTTATAAGTTATAAGTTACAACAGCACTTTGCGGCATGACAATTTGGCTAATTGCCCTAGCAGCTGGGTTACCTTACAAGAACCTATCCCACTAATAAAATTTGTGGTAAAAAGCTTAAGCTTATTGAGAACTGAAAATGAAAAATCAAGGTTTTCAAGCACATTTTACGAACAGAAGTAGGGTTTTTTAGAATAGTGGGATAGGTTCATATCTATGGATAGACAACCAGTTATTGCGTTAAATCATTGAGTTTGATTAAATAAATGGGTATTTGTCCCCAGCAAATTGTTTACGTAGTGATCGCCACAACAATCTTATTGATAAATTCCCAATACTTAATTTAATAGAGTCTTCAGCACCTGTTATATTATGTCCGCTTGATTACTTATTAAACTCGAAGAAACCCAAAGAGCCAAAGTGTAGCTTTTGCGGTTCGTTTTGTGATGATTTTGCGTAAGTCCTGATTAGATCATTTATAGTAGTAACGATTTTGTATAATTTAAAACTTTTTTTACGTAGCCATACCTTCTTTAGGAGACGCTACGCCAACAGCAGGCATAGCGATCGCAATTTGTCAGAAATATTGATCGAGCGGTGTATTGATGTTGACAACTCTAAGATTTATGGTTGTAAAGCCTACTTATGAGTTATGAGTTATGATTTATGAGTTTTATTGCTAACTCCTAATTCCTAACTTTTTACCCGTACTGATCGTGAATCTACGCCGCCTGATTCCAATTTTTGATAGTTCAGTCTCCAACTGGGCATTAGAAGCGCGGTTGTTGCGCTGGTTAACGTTGATTTGGCTGTTCGTCGGCTTGATCATGCTATTTTCAGCATCCTATCCTGTGGCTGACGCTCGTCATCATGACGGGCTGTACTACTTTAAGCGTCAACTACTTTGGGTGTTAGTTTCTTTAATCGGATTCAATATTATTGTTAATTTCCCGTTGCAAAAAATTTTGGGACTATCCCATTGGTTTTTGTTGCTGTTTTTGGCGTTAATTTTTGTCACACTGATCCCAGGATTGGGAAGGAAGGCTTTTGACGCAGCGCGTTGGATTGCGATCGGGCCAATTCCGATTCAACCCTCAGAATTAATTAAACCCTTTTTGGTGCTGCAAAGTGCGCGGCTTTTTGGTCAGTGGGAACGAATCAGTTGGCGGGTTCGCTTGGCTTGGTTGGGTATTTTCGGTCTGGTACTTTTAGGAATTCTTGCCCAGCCTAACTTAAGTACAACAGCACTTTGCGGCATGACTATTTGGCTAATTGCTTTAGCTGCTGGGTTACCTTACAAATACCTGGGAGGAACAGCAATTGGTGGAGTGATGTTGGCAATCCTCAGTATCAGTATTAAAGAGTACCAGCGTAAACGGGTGATGTCATTCCTCAATCCGTGGGCGGATGCTACAGGAGATGGTTACCAGTTAGTGCAAAGTCTACTAGCCGTAGGTTCTGGTAGAACTTGGGGAGCCGGATTTGGGCTTTCCCAACAAAAGCTGTTTTATTTACCAATTCAGGATACCGATTTTATTTTTGCGGTATTTGCCGAAGAGTTTGGCTTTGTTGGCAGTATGGTGTTGTTGGTACTTTTAGCTACATTCGCCACTCTCGGATTAATTGTGGCGCTGAAGGCTAAAAATATAGTGCATCGATTGGTAGCGATCGGCGTGACGATTTTGATGGTAGGACAGTCATTGCTTCACATCGGTGTTGCTACAGGTTCTTTACCAACTACTGGTTTACCTTTACCCATGTTTAGTTATGGTGGTAATTCCATGATTGCCAGCTTAATAGCTGCTGGGTTGCTGATTCGGGTAGCACGCGAAAGTAGTGAAGCTGAGGTAGTACCGTTGCGAAAACCCCTGTTGGAAAATGGGCGCAGACGCCGAGCTTTTCAGAAAAATAGGAATTGAGCTAGTACGCTCTTTGCACGATCAAAATTGAATAAATTATGGAAAACCTAAAAAAAACAGTAATCAGCAAAGAGTCTTTATTTTCGGGATTGAGGCATCGCATAGAAGATGATTTTGGAGGCAGTCTTCAACTTTCATATATCTCTGCTTTTTACATTGCCCAAAAAGTTACCTTAGAGGGAAGGGAGTCTTAAATGGGCTATTGTTGCGTGGTAGAGTAGATGGAATTGGGTTAATGCTAGGTATAGGAGTAGGAGTAGGCACCACTTTTTTGATAACTGTGATTGCAAATCCTCTTTGCTGGGGTTGTTGCTTGCCAGATATGTCATTAACTTGTAGTGCGATTTGAGGCGGGAAGGCTTGATTGACTGGAAGTTTTATTGAGTCAACTGGTTTAACATCATTGCCGTATGGCAGAAGTTTAACCTGAATATTTTCTCCCTCTACTCTCCAACTTAGAGTAGTAAATTCCCCTTCCTTGAGAACCAAATTTGGTTGCTCACTACCGTTGATTCTAAAAGAGACAATCTTAAATGGTTTTGGTAATATTTCAATTTTTGATTCAGTCTTTTTAAAACTATTTTTTTGACTTCCATTGTTAGAAAAAGCTTTGATTTGAAACGCAAAGTTTCCAGCTTTATTTGCTATTAGAGGAATATTTGTACATCGCAGTTGTTGATTTTGTTGTGTACATAGTTTTTGGAATTTAGGGTCGCTAATCTTACCTTGATTAAATTTATAAGCAATTTGTTGACCATAGGATGTACCATCATCTGCACTGCCAGCAATTTGAATTTGTGCTAACAATAATGGACGGGCAATTGTCCAACTTAAAAGAATATTTTGACCTTTTGTATATAGTGGTTTATCTGCTTGGAAACCAACTACTTCAGCAATTTCTTTTTCAGCTATTTCTACTTGTGTTGTTTGGCTTACTACTTGGTTCTTTGGAGAAAATAATTGTATACCATTACGATAAAAGGCTTGTAAATCAAAAGTGTAATTACCTTTTGTTTTCACTCCAGTTTTAACGTTGCTACAAATTAGCTCTTGTTTTTCTTGCACCTGACAAGGAGGTATTTCATTAGCACTTCCTTTGCCTAGTGTTTCAGGAATGCCATTGCTAAAGTCATAGGTAATAGGCTGAATAGGTTGCGAACCTTTGGTCGTCAGAACCAACTTTTTCAACTGTTGATAATTGTGAATGTCCCACTTTAAAGCTACCTCATCCTCCTCTTCAGTAATTCGAGGGTTATTAGCACTAAAATTTTCTAATCTCAAAGGGTCAGGATTTAAAATTCCCCAAATGATAAATCCTATCCCTCCGAGTAAGCCCAAAATTGCCAAAATTAACAGAATAAATTGCCACAAAGGACGAGGTTTCCATACCAAACTTCCTTGAGGCAATGTGTTAGGTAAGGGTAAATTTTGTTCGTCTTTGATATCGAGTTGAAAGTTGATCACTAACCCTGTGCCAAACCACGGTCTTCGCCACCAAGGTCTGGGTTTGACCGTCAAATTGGCGACAGCACTTCTATTGGGTAATAATCTTACTTCAGTCGGATCAAATTTGTAAGTATATAGTTCTTCTTCGTCTCGACTTTTTAAACTTAATATTAGTTCGCGGACAATATTGCCCTGGTTCGCTAGTGATAATTCGTACTTGCCAAGACTACGGCTAACTTGTCCCAAGATGGTATTAAGTTCTATATCTAGGCGATAATTTGTCGGAATCTGGATGTACACCAAATCCAGCAGTACTAAGTCTGGAGAGCTTTCCGAATACAAGCGGATTGTCGGAGAATAGCTTCCCGCAAGGGTATCCCCAGGTGGATGAAATTTCAACAATATTTGACCCTGAGTACTAGGGTTGAGTTCTAGTGCACTCACATCAGACACCAACCCTGGCCCCTCAAGTCCAGTTGCAGGATAATTGATTGTGAACCAGTCATTATCTAAATCTGGGCAACTCAAGCGGAATCTGTCTACGAGATAAGAGCGATTGTCAACTATTACCTCCACTTGTAGAGGTTCACTAGGATTGAAAATTAGTGGCTTGTTGGGGTTGGTGTTCGGTCTAATGGAAAATGTCGGGTCATTCACCCGAATTGCTGTCTGTTCTTTTAGTAGAACCTTAATTTGGTTTGGGAAGGTTATGGGAGTATCTTGTGGATAATGTAGAGGAGAATCTACGACTAGTGTATAGTCATAGGTTCCTGGGAGAGCATTTGCGGCGATTTGAAATTCAAATGTTACTTCGTCACTATTCTGTTGGGGAGCTAATGCTAAACTTTCTCTAGGAGAACTAAACCAACCGGTTAAATTTTGAAATACTTCGTCAAAAACAAAATATAAATCAATAACCGCACTCTGGTCTCCCTGATTGATTACAACAACATACAGTTGAATGGTATCTCCTGGCATCCCAAATTGAATTCCAGGTGGATTGATAATAACTTCCAGTGGATTGAATTTAGCTTGCATGTCATCGACTCCCTTATTTGATGCGGTGTAGTTTGACCTGAAAATCTTCACTACCACTCACAATCATGGTTCCTTGATTAGTTTTCAAGTCGATACTATTGATTTTTTTAGAGCTTTGGTAAATGGTTTTACCTTCTGCTGCCTTTGTTTTGTCGAGCTTATGTTCGGGGGTTAAGTACCAAACCACTACTCGTCCATCATCGCCACCACTTACTAACAGACTACCATCATCACTAAATGCCAGACTACGCACAGATGTTTTTGATGCTGACCATCGGTCTAGTGGCGAACAATTGAGTTCATTTACTTTTTCTTGCGGATTCTGATTTTTGAGAGTTTGACACTGATTTAAATTCCAAATCGTAATGAATCCCGCAGAATCGGAAGTTGCTAAGATTTTTTCTGCTGAGTTAGGAACAAAAGCCAATCCCCAAATATAGTCTTCACGCCCAACTCTTTCGTCTAGTTTTTCGAGATTTTGCACTGATAAACCTGGGAGTTTATCAGATTGAGTTGGATTCCACTGCCACAATATGAAACGCTTAAAGTTTCCGGCAATTACTAGAGTTTTTGCATCTGGGCTGAGATTTAATGCCCGGACTTGGAAACCTGATAGTTTCAATGTACTTTGTACGTCGATAACTTCTCGCGGTTCTGGCAGAAAATCGCTGTTAGGCGCTGGTCTTGACCATAATCTAACTTTACCACTGCCATAACCACTGAATAAGTTAAGTGAGTTTGAGGTGAAAGCTAGGTCAAAGACGCGATCGCCTTTTGCCTTTGGATCTTTAAGGTCTTGAAGTTCACTGATCTTTGCACCTGAGGGGACATCTCTGAGTTCAATTACACCATTATCTAAACCAACAGCAACACGATCATTTTGTAACGGCATGAAACGTAAGACTTCTACAGCGTCGTCAGTAATCGCCATCAAACCTTTGGGCTGTTGCGCTTTATCACAAGCAACCGGCCCCCCAGCATATGTTACTCTATCGTCGGGGTCTAACCTATCAGCACCGATTCTCCAAAGTCTTAAGGTGCAATCATCTGAGCCACTGACCACAGATAAACCAATACCACTAAAACGCACTGAATTCACAGAACGTGTATGCATTACATCTCTTGGTTGCAGTATCCATGCTAGGAGTGCAGCTAATAATGCGATCGCAGCCAGCTGTAGCCATAGAGGTATAATTGGAAGAGTCTCCACTTCCAATGTCTGCGTGGCGGGGTCTGTACTCCCTAAACGTTGGTCGGATAATTCAGATTTGGCCTCCAGCAACAAAGTTTTGCCGATTCCTACCCAAGGGCGTTTTGTTTTAACATCGAGGATGACTTTACTTGTCTCTCCTAAATGGAGATTGGCAATTTCGGGAAGCTTTTTGAAACTACATTTTCGCCAGTCTCTACCCTGCACTTGTACATTAATTTCTTGGTTGAGGTTGCTAGCGTTTTTAAATAGTAATTCAAAGGAAGCTGTATCCGACTTCCAGTCAGGCAACCATGCCGATTTACTAGGAATTTTCAGGTGTTTTTGTGTGATGCCAAAGTCTATAAAACCCACAGGCAAGACTTCAATATTACCTTCAGCACTACTTGGATAACCATTATTGCTAACAGCTTCAATAGTAAAAGGGTAATTTTGACTGGGCGCTTGCACTACAGAAGGAGGTTGGCATTGGAATGTCGCTTCTGCTAAACCACCTGCTTCTAAGAATAATCGGCGTTCTGCACTGCTTGTTAGCCAAGAAGGATCAACACCTGTAAAACGTAGTACTACATCGGTAGGTTGTTGCCCCAAGTTCCGCACCCGTACTGGTATATCGAGAGAATTTCGGGGATAAACTTGGAACTCCCGCACAGGCAATTCCACACTTAAATGTGTTGGTCTGTTGTCTCGCTCGATTTTCAGCCTCAGCACAACTCTGGACTGCTGTGCTAATTGCGGTGAAAAAATCTTCACCATCAGGTTGACAGTACCGACAAATCCCGGAATGGGTGTATTGAATATGAAGACTTGGAATATTGTACTACTGCCTGGTGGCTTCGCTGCTGCCACCTCTGGTTCGAGTCGATACCAGAGATATCCTGTGTTCCGGGTTTCTCCTGCTGCGGTAACTTCTATCTGAAAATTGACAAAGCGATCGCTGTCATTATTGACAGTTACTTCAAATGAGACAGGAGTATCACCTGGACGAAAGGTTAGGTTCTGAGTAGAAAGACTGGCATTAATAACATTTTTTTCCATGCTATTATTTATACTTTTTTAGTACTTTGCATGACTAAGACTCTTAAAAAATTAATATCTGCGAAAATGTCACAATAGTTCTTTTGGTTTGATTATTCAAATGTATATATTCAATATTGTGTAATAAATTTGTCAATTTATAAAATTCATTTTCAGAAAAGCTATATATTCAAATCCAAATTCATCAATTGCATATCTGGTACAATTCCCAACAAAACTTGAGCAACCGGGTTTATGGTCGGAAAATTGAGGTTTTCAGGTTGAACCAGCATAATACCTGATTTTTGATGCTTATGTTAAATATGAGTTGAGCTGCTTAGTAAAATTACATAGTTTGATTGCTTTACAAAAGTGGCAACTTGCTAGATAATAGCAACGAAAGGGAAAGTAATTAGTAAATATATATATAGTTTTTTAGTTATTGATAGTTGTGTGAAAACCCTGTAATTACAAGGCTGAAGTCAGTTTGAGTTTCCCTCATCACCTAAGCTCAAAGTAAGAAAATGGCAACGCTACATACCTCACACTTGCAAGTAAATCACGCAACTTCCACCTCCAATACCGATAGTATAGTCTTCATTGACATGGCAGTTGAAGACTATAGCGGTTTAGTCAATGGCGTGGTTGATAATACCCGAGTGTTTTTGCTTGACTCGACAGACAACGGTGTTGAACAAATTACGGAAATACTGGGGAGTTACACTGGCGAGAATTTGACTAATATTCATCTTGTCTGCCACGGTGCCCCAGGTTACTTACAATTGGGGAACACGCATTTAGGACTTGATACCCTCGAGGAATACAGCCAGCAACTGCAACAATGGCAGAAAATATTTTTAGCCTCTGCTAAAAGCGATAATCCCTGGAACTTACTCATCTATGGTTGCAAAGTGGCTTTTGGTGATGCCGGGGCAGAATTTGTCGAAAAACTGCACCAACTCACAGGAGCAAATATTGCCGCTTCCTCTAAGCTGATTGGCAATGCAGCATTAGATGGGAACTGGGAGTTAGAAGTTTGCACTGCTGATATAAAAGTAAATCTTGCGTTTGCAGAAACGACGCGGAAAGCTTACGCAGGAGTACTGGCAACGTTCACGGTGAATAATACCGGAGACACGGATGATGGGAATGCGAACAACGGTATTACTACCCTCAGAGAGGCAATTAACTTAGCCAATGCCACTCATGGGGATGATACCATTGCCTTTGGGGGTGTATTCAGTGATACTACCCCAGATGTGATTACCCTCACCTCTGCACAACTGACGATTACTGATGATGTGACTATCTTGGGGACTGGGGCATCGAAGCTAACTGTGAGTGGCAATAATGCCTCCAGGGTGTTTGAGATATCGGGCATAGGAACAGATGCCATGATTGATGGTTTGACCGTTGCTAATGGTAATATCAATACCAATTACGACAGTGGCGGCGGTGTTCGAGTCGATGACAGTGCCATTCTTAGGCTCACTAACAGCACTGTCTCCCGCAATACCGGAGGTGGCCTCTCTAACCCTGGCATCCTCAACCTAACGGGAAGCAGTGTCTCTGGCAATACAGGAACCGGGATCGCTAATGGTGGCTTCCTCGACCTAACGGAAAGCAGTGTCTCTGGCAATGCAGGAGAGGGTATTGCCAACGATGGTACAGTCAGTCTAACTAATAGCAGTGTCTCTAGCAATACAGGAGATGGCATCTCTAATTACGCTTTTGGCGCTTATCATTTAATTTCCTCTGGTTCCCTCAGCCTGACCAATAGCAGTGTCTCTGATAATACAGCATCAGGCATCTCTAACGTAGGCAGCTATCTTAGACTTACTAATAGCAGTGTTTCTGGTAATACGGCAGGAGGCATTTCTAACTCACACCTCTCTGATACATATTTTGATGCCTCAAGTTCAGCAATCTTGATTAACAGTACTGTATCTGGTAATAAGGCAACCTCTAACGGTGGCGGCATCTATAATAACGACACTCTCACCCTTATCAACACCACGATTACCAATAACACAGCTGACTCAAACAGCGATGGTACTGGCGATGGTGGCGGTGTTTTCAACGATGGTGGAACTATCACTGTTGGGAACACCATCATTGCAGGCAACTTCGATAAATCCACCTCCGCTAATATCTACCCTGACGTGGCTGGAAGCTTTAGTGACTCTGGCAATAACCTGATTGGTAATAACACTGGTAGCACTGGATTGACCACCACCACCCTGGTTGGCAGCAGTGCCAACCCGATTAACCCCAAACTCGGTCCTCTACAAAATAACGGCGGTGCAACCTTTACTGATGCAATACTGCTCGGTAGTCGCGCTATTAATGCAGGCAATAATTCTCTAATTGCTGGTAGTATTAATACTGACCAAAGGGGCGCTGGATTTAACCGAATATCTGATGAGACGGTGGATATTGGTGCTTATGAAGTCCAGCCCCTCACAACTAAGCCACCTATTAATACTGACACAGTAGTGACTAATACTAACGATTCCGGAGCAGGATCGTTGCGGCAGGCTATTCTCAATGCCAATGCTACTGTTGGGGCAGATACGATTACCTTTGCAGGCGTCTTCACCGATGCCACCCCAGATATCATCACCCTCATCTCTGGGAAATTGACGATTACCAATGATCTAACTATTTTGGGAACTGGGGTATCTAACCTCACTATCAGTGGGAATAACGCCTCTGGCGTGTTTGAGATATCAGGTACAGGAACAGATACAAGCATTAATGGCTTGAAAATTGCTAATGCTAAAGATGCTTTTGGTAGTATTCTGCTCAATAGCAATGCCAGCCTCAGCTTGACCAATAGCACTGTATCTGACAATAGTGGCTCTGTAGGCGGTATCTTTAACAGAGGCAACCTTAGCCTGACTAACACTACTGTCTCTGATAATAGGGGATCGTCACTAGGAGGTGGTATATTTAACAAAGGTACCCTTAGCATAACGGGAAGCACTGTCTCTGGTAATACGGCAGATACTTATGGTGGCGGCATCTTTAACACAGGTAACCTCAGCTTAACTAACAGTACTGTCTCTAGTAATTACCTGCCCACAGAAATCTCTAATGAGCGGCTGCCTGGCAATTATTTAACAAATAGCTACGGTGGTGGCATCTTTAACACAGGCAACCTCAGCATAACCAAAAGCACAGTCTCTAACAGTAGCGCGATCAACGGCGGCGGCATCTTTAATCAAGGCACCTTCAACCTTAACAATAGTACTGTCTCTAGTAATACCTCCTACACAGAGGGCAACGGCATCTCTAACAAAGGCATCCTGACTCTCACCAACAGCACTATTACTAATAATGACATTTCTTCATATTTTAATGGTGATGCCCAGTCTTATGGTGGCAAGGGTAGCAGCGTTTTCAATGACTCTCATGGTAGTGTTATTGTTGGCAACACTATCATTGCAGGCAACTTTGGCTTACAGGGCGACGTTTCCGGCAACTTCACCGACGCTGGCAACAATCTAATTGGCAATAGCACTGGTAGTACTGGCTTTACCACCAGTACCCTCGTTGGCACCAGCGCCAACCCCATTAACCCGAAACTCACCCCGCTGCAAAATAACGGCGGTGCAACCTTGACTCATGCATTACTTGAGAATAGTTCTGCAATTAACGCAGGCAAGAATGCTCTGATTCCAGCAGGGATCACCACTGACCAACGTGGCGCTGGATTTGACAGAATATCTAAAGGTACAGTTGATATTGGCGCATTAGAGTTTAATGGGCTGAATGGAACCAATGGCGCTGATAATCTCGTGGGCAAGAACTATGGTGACATAATTAACGCTCAAGGCGGGAATGATACCATCACAGGGAATCAAGGTAACGACATCCTAACTGGTGGCGGCGGCAAGGATAAATTTATTTACAACTTAGGTGACGGTGTTGATACGATCACTGATTTTGGGGGGTTAGGTAAAGGCTCAAATCCCTCGACAGCAATCGTTAGCGAATTGGATACCCTGAAATTCCAAGGTACTGGATTGACAGCCAAAAATCTGCGACTTACCCAGAATGGTAAGAATCTGGAAGTCACCTTTGAAGGGGTGGCTAATGACAAAGTTATCCTGCAAAACTTTCCTTTAGAAAACCTAGACAACCTATCAACGCTGGGCAATATCCTGTTTGATGGGCAAAGTAGCATTCGTGACAGCTTTGATGTCTTCGATGCCAACTCCACCCAAAGTAGCATCTTCAACAAAAATACAGTCACCTTTCTCAATGACCTAAATAACAATGTCAATGGCTTTGACAACTCAGCTGATGTGATTAATGGTCAGGGGGGTAATGACTACATCAATGGCAAGAGTGGCAACGACCTGTTACGCGGTGGTGATGGTAACGATACCCTGGTTGGTAGTGCTGGTGATGACATCCTAATTGGCGGTAAAGGTAGCAATAACCTCAGTGGTGGTGCTGGTAATGATATCCTGCTTGTTGGTGATTATGATGCTGATTACTCTTCTGATGATCAAGAGCAGAATGATATCCTTTATGGTGGTAGTGGTAATGACCAGTTTATCTATCAAAGCTATAGCACTAATAATATAATCATTGACTTTAATCAGAATGAAGATAAGTTAGTTCTTACTAACGTGTTTAAGAATCGGGGCTACACTGGCAGCAATCCCATCGCTGATGGCTATCTACAGTTTGTGCAATCGGGTACTGCTACAAAAGTTAATTACTCTCCCTATAGTAATGGTGGTTATTTCGATGAGACCTTGGCGACTTTGAATAATTTCACGGCTACAAATCTGGTAGTCGGTACTAACGTCATCGTCTAGCGCTCAGTTATAGCCTGTAGTGAAAAACAGCCATAGCACTGCTACGTCTCTATAAGGGTTTTGGATAAGGCATAATTAATTTCTGGAGATATCTATTGCTTGATTCTGGATTTTAGAAACATCTAAAATCCAAAATCTAGAACTCTTACAGTTGCCGCACTAATGGCTGACCATCTTTGACTTCACCAATCAAAACTAAATCGACACAGTTAACAAAGATACCATTTTCCAAAACGCCGGGAATGTTATTCAATGTCTTTTCTAGGCTGGCTGGATCTTCAATAGAGTCAAATCTGACATCTAAGACAAAGTTCCCTTGATCAGTGATCACTGGGCCAGCTTTTTTTACACCCATGCGGAGTTCTGGTTTACCACCAAGTTTTTTGATGGCATTGGTAACAGGAGTAATTGCCATTGGAATCACTTCCACAGGCACAGCGAAACTAGAACCCAAGCGGTCTACTAACTTACCACTATCTACCACGACGATGAACTGTTCTGCCAGGTAGTCTACGACTTTTTCGCGGGTATGTGCTGCACCACCGCCTTTAATCAAATTCTTCTGCGGATCAACTTCATCTGCACCATCAATGGCAATATCGATGTGGTCGATAGCGTCCAAAGTGGCGAGAGGAACACCATACTGCTTCGCCAGCACTTCTGACTGAAACGAGGTAGGTATACCAATGATATCTTTGAGTTCACCAGAATTGAGGCGATCGCCCAAAAACTGAATCGTATATGCTGTAGTTGACCCCGTACCCAACCCAACGATGGAACCAGATTTTACCAGGGCGGCGGCGGCTTTGCCAACTTCTTGCTTCATCAACTTTACGGGATCTGTTGCTGTCATTCCCAAAACTCCTGAAAAACTGACTATAGTCCATAGTAGTGGGCAGATAACGTCAAAAGATGAAAGGTAAAAAACAAGTTTTTGCTAATTTCTACTTCCTTGATTAGGGACTGACAAAAAATAAAACATCATAGTGTCCGGGACAAAGGAAATGAATAATGTAATATAGTGTATATTAATATACGAAAATTATGAATAAGCCACAGTACACTGCTTCTACTTTTGAGCAACTTTTCGCTGAGATTGCCCCGGAAGTAGCAAATACCTTCACGGTGGAGCAATTAGAAGCGATAAAAAGGGGTTTTGCCTCTCGTGGTCGGACCCGTCATGCTTTAGACATAAGAGTTTCAGTGCCAATTCCCGGATTAAGGTTTTATCTGGTGTTATTAGCAGGTTCAGAACGTCGCTCTAAATTGCGTTTACGCTCTGAAAAAGGTTTATATCCTTTTTGGACTCCAGCCAATATCTTGTTCCTCATCGGATTTCTAATCATTCTATCGGCTTGTGGCTACACTTTATTTTCTTTTGCATTGTCTTCACTTACTCCCATATCTGCCTCGTATTACCCTGCTTCAATTCCTTGGATTGACGATAAATCAGAATGTGAATATACCAGTAGAGTCTGGCATGATGGGAAGTGCTGGGATTCTGAACACAGTCCTAATTTTTAAAATTTCTAGCTACACCCTACGTAGCCGCAGCAACATTGCCCAGTCTAAATTCGTCACTAGTTAAGTTACAGGTTATTAGGAATACCAAACTTCGCCTTAACCTCAATAACGTAGTTTTTTAAATTCATTTAACAGCTAAAAGTGGTTATTATAATGCGTCAGCTTTCAATTACTCTATCTTTAGTGGCCCTACTACAAAACTTACCAGCAATTGCTCAAGCTCAAGTGCCAGAAACTACTTCTGGAATCCCATCTGATTCCATTCAACAGGTAACTGCTGTCAAATGGATGACAAACTTTTCCGATGGCAAGTTTTATCCAGAAAGGTTAGTGAGTAGGGCAGAATTAGCGTCAATTATGGTAAAAGCATTTGGGCTAAATAAAAGACAAGCTGTTAGCAAAGAAAATTTAGCTATTCCAGATGTTCCTGCTTCTCATTGGGCATTTAATGATATACAGACAGTCTTAAAAACTGACATTATGAAAGGCTATCGGGGCAATGAATTTTTCCCTAATCAAAAGGTGACAAGGGCAGAAGCTCTTGCTATTTTCGCCCAAGCTTATGGTGTATTCCAGTTTCCTGATGACGCTGTTAATGAGATTCTGGCTTCACATCCAGATGAAAAGTCTATCCCAGCTTGGGCTAGAAAAGCGATCGCTACAGTGGCTAGTGAGGGATTTCTTAACACAGATGCTCAAGGAAATATTTCCCCATTAAAACCTGTTACCCGTGGGGATATGGCTTATGTATTGAGTAAATATTTGCAACGACAACAGCGACAACCCGAAACACCAGAAATTCCGGTTATTCCAGATAGCCCACAATCTCCTTAACTGAATTTTATTCAGTTAAGCGACGTGTTTAAAATTAGTTTTGACCCGGACTTCTATACTTGTCTCGAATCTGGCGAAGATATAAGGAATTAGACTGTGTTGGTTGCTGCAACACATAATTAGACTGTGGTGGTTGCGTCGGCTGCTGCAAGCCATAATTAGACTGTGGTAGTTGCGTCGGCTGCTGCAAGCCATAATTCCCATAATTAGACTGTGGTAGTTGCGTTGGCTGCTGCAAGCCATAATTCCCATATCCCACAGGGTTTGTTGGGGTGACAACGCCTTGACTCGGAATCTGCCTAGAGTAAGGTGAAATATTACTTGGTGCGGCAGAGCTGACTGGGGGCGTCACTGGTGCTACATTAGGCACTACCTGACCACTATTTAAATTATTATAGGGATTTTGCGGTAAGTTCGTACCCGTTGACGGATAACCTGTACCAGTATTTAACCCATTACTAGGCAATACCTGACCGTTATTTAAATTACTGTAGGGATTTTGTGGTAAGTTCGTACCCGTTGACGTGTAGCCGTTCCCAGCAGTTAACCCACTACTTGGTAGAGAATTCTGATTGGGTAAGCTGTTGATGGGTGGCATTAACGTTGTTCCTGAGTCAGAGACTCGACCCAAGGGATTTGTCTGAGTTGCAGTGATCCCATTGAAGCTAGACGATTTCTGGTTTGTTGATTGGTTGAGTGCTGCTTGCAGAGGGCTGAGGGAGACAGAATTTTGATTTTTTTTGGTTTGATTAGTCAATCCAATACTCAGGCTAGAGGATGTTTGTTCCCCCTCTGTTGGTTCAGATGCTGTATTTAAGGTCTTCAGACCTAGAAACTGGTTATTACTATCAACCGTCCCAGTCCGTAATAAATTTTCTGTTTGGACAACAAAGGGATTTTTCACGGCTGGGGAGGTGTCGCCATTAACGCCTAAACCAGGATTTAATTTGGTATCACTACCAGACTTTTGTTTGTTAATTACATCTTCTAATAAGCTTTTGCTCTTTTTTTCCTCAGTGTTTTCATTAGGAGTATTTGGCGTTAATGAGACAGTTGCTTGATCAAAATCATTAAACAAAACTGGCAGGTTATCAATATCTGCGGCAATAGCTCTGTCTTCTGCTGACAGTGAAGAATCAGCAGGCTGTTGTGAAGCGACTTGGTTTTTTTGCTTATAAACGAAAATATCTGGGTTTGACCAGTATTCCCAGGTTACTAGCCCTACTATAAATAAAAAAATTGCAGTTCCCCAAAAACCAGGCTGCCTTAGATACCATAACCTGGCTTTGAGATAGCGTAAGTAGGCGGGAGGATAATGACGATGTGGCATGGGATTGGTAATTGAAATTTACTCAAAATCGGAAAAACTTGACGAAAGTTGAGAGCGTTGCTGTTTAATGCTTTTGCTTGACTCAACAGAAAATATCTCAACTTAAGTTTGAATGATGATTTCATCCTAACTTCTCCATCAGTTATTAGTCATTACCAATAGACATGTAGTAGCCAAAAATTTACTTTTTAGCGGCTGGAGTCCTTTGGCAAGATTTTCTAGAAAGTTATGGTAATTCATGCTCAGTTTTTGGCTATCGGTCACATTGGATAACATCAGGAGTTGACAACTGGTCTAATTTATTGTTGTGGCGGGACAAAAGTTCAACTTTTTTACTTTCTAGTTAGCAAACTGTGCTGCAATGCTTCGATACGCCTCTGAGGGCACTGTGCTGCACCGTACTATTAACCAGGAGACTACAGCAATGATGAAAGCTGAAGATATCATGACCAAAGATGTAGTTACCATTCGCGGTTCGGCGACTGTTGCTGAAGCGGTAGGGGTGATGAAGGAAAAAGGATTGCGGGCGCTGGTTGTGGATCGTCGCTATGACAATGATGCTTATGGCATTGTTACAGAAACGGATATTGTTTATAAGGTAACAGCCTACGGTAAAGACCCAAAGCAAGTGCGGGTTTACGAAATTATGAGCAAGCCCTGCATTGTGGTCAATCCTGATTTGAGTGTGGAATATGTAGCGCGGTTATTTGCTAACACTGGTATTCATCGAGCACCTGTGATTCAGA
Organism: uncultured Nostoc sp.; assembly: GCF_937863485.1. Taxonomy (GTDB): domain Bacteria; phylum Cyanobacteriota; class Cyanobacteriia; order Cyanobacteriales; family Nostocaceae; genus Nostoc. Next base: position 64,277 of record NZ_CALMFY010000075.1, read on the forward strand.
GCAAGCTGTTGGGTATCATTTCGATTACCGACATTTTGACCAAAAGCGACTTTGTAGAAGCTCCAAAAGCCCTACTGCTGGAGGAGAGAATTCAAAAAGCCATTGAGCAGGCTCGGTCTATTTGCACCGGACAAGGTGCTTATTCTAAAGCCTGTGCAGCTGCCTGGGATGAGGTAGAAGAACTTCAAGCAGAAGCAGCTCATCAGAAATCTGAGGGTATGGTATCAGCCAAAGTCTCTTTTGAAGAATACTGCAAGGAAAACCCAGATGCACCGGAGTGTCGAAGTTATCATCCGTAATTGAGGTGTGGAGATAAAGAGGAAGGGGGCAAAAGGGCAGAGAGAGGCTCCCCTGTTCTCCGCTTCCTCTACCGTTTGGCAACTCGCATCAATAAAAATAAACCTATTCCTAAAAAAAGAAAGTTCGGCAACCAAGCCCCCATAAAGGGAGAGAGGACACCTGCTTGCGCGATCGCACCACCAATAAAGAAAATTAAGTAGTACGAAAATATAACTACAACGCTAATCCCAAAGCTGGTGCCTCTTCCAGTTCGCTGGGGTATGCTTCCCATAGCTGCACCTACCAAGCCAAAAACTACACATACAAAGGGCAAAGAGATTTTTTGTTGAATTCGCACTTCGAGTTTACGAATTTTTTGGCGATCGCCACCGAGAAGTTCCACTTGTAGTTGATCTAGGGCTTCAGAAATATTCATCTCACCATAATCGCGGCTTTTTTCTGCCAGACTTAATGGCGTGCGCGGTAGTTGCAGTTGTTGGTGTTCAAATCTAACAATGTTGCGATAGGAGCGATCGGCAGCAACAAAATAGATCGTGCCGTTATAAAAATCCCAGACATTTTGAGAAGCATTCCACTGGGCAGATTCTGATACCACAATTTGATTCAGACCTTTTGTTGAGCGGTCTATAATCGTCAAACCTTTCATCTGCTTACCATCAAACTGGTCGGCGTAAAACAAGCGTGTCAATATCCGATTCTTAGAGCCATCTGGCTGGACAGCATCCTGGTATTCAGGATAGAAAATATTTTGCTGTTTCAAAATTGGCTTGTCTGATTTCAGGGCTTTATCCAGAGTCATTGCCGCTTGGTAATTTGCTGCTGGTGCAATTTGTTCATTAAACACAAATGTCATTCCTGTAACCACAAGACTTAACATCACAGCAGTTAGCACCATGCGATAGACGCTTACCCCACAACCACGCAGGGCAATTAGTTCGCTCTCGCTAGAAAGACGACTGTAGGTCATCAAAGTAGCCAGCAACGTAGACATGGGGAAGGCTAAAACAATAAAGTTGGGAAACTTTAACAAAAAAACTTGAATCGCAATGTCTATAGGTAGCCCAGATTCTACGATTTTTCTGATGAGATCAAATACAGCATCAATAGTGACACCAAGTGATGAAAAAGCTCCGACACCAAAGAAAAACGGCGCTAACAATTCGCTGGCAAGGTAGCGATCCATGATCGTAAAAGGCAGCAGCGAATAGAGGTTGTAGAAAGACGTAAACTTCTTTGATATCATAAGCAAAATTAAATAGTTAAATATTCGCAGTTCTAGTGAAGTAAAGTATATCTACTGTATTTATGATCAAAATTTCATTTTAAATAGCTAAAGTTAACTAATAAATTCATGCTTATACCAATTTTTTAGAAAACGGCACAAAATCAAGCTTGGTCAGACTTAGGGCAAAATCCCCAAGTTTAGGAGCAACCTCAGAATAAAAAATCAAAATAGCCTTTTAAATTATTAACTAAATAATTGTTAATTTAGACTTGAAAATTATCCCCTAAATAATATTGCCGCACAAGGGAATTGCCGTAGAGTTCGTCAGTAGCGCCAAAAGCGAGAATTTGTCCCTCGCGCATGATGTAGGCGCGATCGGTGATCGCCAGGGTTTCGCGGACATTATGATCTGTAATTAAGATTCCCATGCCGCGATCGCGCAGTCGGGCGACAATTTGCTGAATTTCTGAGACTGCGATCGGATCAACTCCAGCAAATGGTTCATCCAAAAGTAAAAATTTTGGCCCTTCTTGTCCAGCAGCTAAAGACCTTGCTAATTCTGTCCGCCGTCGCTCACCACCAGAAAGTTGAATTCCTTTGCTATTAGCTAATTTTTCCAACCGAAACTCTCGCAGTAAAGTTGTGAGTCGTCTTGTCCACTCCCATCGTGGCACATTAGTTTGCTCTAGCACTAACAGAATATTATCCTGTACCGAAAGTTGGCGGAAAACACTTGGTTCTTGTGCTAGATAGCCAATACCCAGTCGCGCCCTTTTGTGCATTGGCATTCCCGTAACATCCAGATTACCTAGCCAGACTTTTCCTTGATTAGGTTTTTCTAAACCTGTGGCAATGTAAAAGGTCGTCGTTTTACCAGCCCCATTGGGGCCTAGTAAACCAACGACTTCGCCCTGAGCAACAGAAAGATTGACACGATTGACAATTACTCGCTTGCCATAAGATTTATGAATATTCTCTAAAACAATTTTCATTGTTCGCGCCCTTTCTTGATAGTAGATGCTAATTAGAACGCTTGAATGCTGGTGTCTGTGGAGCAGGTTTTGCAGTTTGTCCATCATTATCTGATTCCTGGATCATGTAGATGGACTCTACCTGACGATTGGATTGGGGTAAGGCAACAAATCGCCCTTGATCAATTAAATAGGTTACTTTCTCCGCCCGGATACTGTTACCGCCCTGTTGCAAAATATAGACATTGCCACTGAAATCAATTCGGCGTTCCTTACTAAAATACTGTGCTTGGGCAGATGTTGCTTGAATTTGGCGAGCCGGATACGACATTTGCACGTTACCGCGAGCAGTGATTACTTGATTTTTGGCGTCATATTCTTGGACATCAGCACGGATAGTGAGGGGGCGATTTTCTCTAGGTGTTTGTGCAGTAGCGGTTTGCAATTGGTTAGGGAAGGCGACGCCCAAGAGTGCAACTGGCAGCATTAAAGCTAATCCAAAGCGACGCATCTGGGATATGGACAATTGATAGCAGGGCATCATAGCAATTGGGGATTCAGGATTTCATTGCATTCTAATTATCTCAAGTACTTTATCCAGAGATGAAATATCCAATCTGGAGTGATTTACGATAACTACTGGCTGAAATAGTGACGCTACCACCAACCTCAAGGTTTCAGGTTATTGGCATTTGAGTGAAAATGACGTAGGCACAATTCATGAATTGTGCCTACCAAGGATTTCGGGCAACGTATAATTAATTTCAACAGATGTCTAATCAGTAGTTAGCAGAATTTTAGGCAAAGATAAGACTTGATTTTCACCCAGATCACCAGCCATAATCAAGTCTTGCCCTATTTGTTGTAATGTCGTCAACAACACTGCGCTCTGACTCAATAGTTCATCTACATCAATACCGCCGTAACTAGATGGGTAACGGCGTAGGCGATTGCTGCCTTCTCCGAGTAGAATTACTGCACCTCGCCAGTTCCGATTCTCCAAATGATATAGTGCTACAGCAATTTGGAGAATGCCTTGATAAAAGGTTTTTTCCGGTTCGCCAGCTTCAATCCATAAAGCTTCTAAAGTGTCATGACAGGCGTAGAACTCACCAGAATTGAACTGTTCTACGCTTTGCCAAAACTCTTGGGGGATGGTTTCGCTCATCCCATGCTGTCTCGTACTTCTTTAATTGTTTCCAGAGAGATTTCTTGTTTTTCTCCAGCAAACTCGTTGTCAGGGGTAAGGAACAACATGCAGTGACACTCTTTGCGTTCTCTCATTGGTACACAGGGACAGTTCCAATATGTGCCGTGAACCTCAGCCTCTTTATCTTCGTAGTGGCGACAGGGACATAAAGGCGCACCCAGTTCATCTTTATGTTTGGCTAGTCCCTCGATCACAACTGCGGTAACAGAAGGTTCAGAACAAAAGTATGTTCCAGTCCGCTTGGCGTATTGTTCGGAAAAATGCCGCATTGCCTCTAGGCTTTTATCGCTGGATTTTGTGTTAGCTTCTGATGAGATCATGTGGATCGGCGACTCATAATTTAAATATTTCTTTGCATTGTACCTCAGCCTCATGTGGGGATTACTGGGTGTTTTTCCCCAACCTTAGCTGCTCAAATTGTTTTACCTTTGCTCAAAGGCTGATATGTCCGGTGTGCTGGGATCAAAGAAAATCTCAGAAATCACAGAAGCTTAATTTCTAAGCTAATCAAAATTCAAGTTGCATCTTCAGGCAGACTTTAAAAGTCAAGAGGTTGATTTATTCTCATCAACAAACGACGCTGTTATGGATCTAAGGGAAGACGCCAAGCGCGATCCTTTTATCAGCCTTATGTCAGGCTTTGTTTTTTGCCGAAAGTATTGATTAATATGAATTTAATGTTTTTTGTAGTTGGGGTTGCAGTGGGCGATCGCTTTCCAAAACTATACCAGGGTGTTCCCAATTGATTACCTCTTGTCCTGGTGGTGAGGAAATATTTGGCCACATTACCCAGCGACTGCCTTGAGGAAGAGTAGAAAGACTCAGGGAGTTTTGAGTCAGCCAAATCAAGGGATAACTTTTAGGAACTACTGAACTGGCATCTTCTAGGGCTGTGGTTGCTGCTAAGGTTTCTAAAACAAAACGCTCACCTTTGATTAAACTTGTTGATGCTGTCCAGAGTTGCACCTGTAATTGCTGTTGCTGTGCATAAAAATACAGTGATGCTGCGGCAATTACTGCTTGTTCAAAGTTTTCTTCTTCCCAATTGCTAGTGCTGTCAAGGGCAATAACTATCTCTTGTCCACCTGTGACTATTTCTAACTCCCGCACCCTTAATTCGCCATAGCGGGCACTAGTCCGCCAGTGAATTAGACGAGTAGGATCTCCGAGGCGATAAGGACGGAGCGATCGCACCAGCCCCGTTGTCGCTGTCTGCAAGGGTCTACCACGAGGATCGCCCCTTTTGCTCTCTTCTTGTCCCATTTCATCTACTAAGGGGCAGGTAGCCAAGGGTAACACTGTGGGATAGACGATCGCTGTGGCAGCACAGTCACGTTGACGGCGACACCAAAACAATCCCAAAGGCGCACCAGAACCCAGTTCGACTGTGTGCCAACGATAGACGCCCCGGCGCTGGGTAGGGTGGTAATATACCCAACGGTAACTGCCTTGGCTAGGAATTGTTTCTATTGCTTTTTGTACTGGTTTCCCTAAGACGAAGGGTAGTATATCCTCGACTTGCAATAAGCTTACAGGCTGTTGTGTCTGATTGCGGATTTCTAATTCCACCGTCAGATCATCGCCGGCTGAGACAGGTTGGATAGGACGGCGGGAGATGGCTAGACCTGTGAGCGATCGCGGCGGTAAGATGGCTGCTACACCCAAAAGGGCAAAACTGATGCCGCTAATGGCGTACAGCCAACCAGCCATCGTATTGATACCTGCGCCAAAAAAACAAATAGCTGTTGCTGCTAGCACCCAACCGCCGTATGCAGGGGTACAAGCGCGAGTTTCTAACCAATTGGTAATGGGTTTGATGATTTTCATGTTTCTTTTTTAACCCAACACCACCTGAAATTCACAGTGTCTCAGGGGTTTGCCAAAAAAGCAAAGCCATAATAGTAGTATTTATGAAGCGTCAAGCAATTTGAAGCGTGCTGGGTTCAGGGATGGATTCGCCTTCTGCTTGCCAATTTTTCAAGTACATTTGAATTACTTCTTAGCTATTATGAATAGCTTCACAAAATGCAGATTTTTTAATTATTGCAAGTTGCTGTCAAACTTGACGCTGTAACCAAGCAAAGACTTCATTAACAGAGAGCGTCAAATTTAAATCTTCTAACACTGGTAATATATCTTGCCCCTAAACGTTTTTGCAATAAGCTGTGTTTAGCCCCTCCCATTGGTTTCTGAATTGCATCTTTGTTAATATATTCCCAAGCTGGTGACTCCTCAATGTATGGAAGTTTTAAGAACTCCTCTAGAGTCCTGCTTTCTGGAACTGGAATTTTTCCTTGCGTCAACCCAATATTTTTCATAATTCGGTTACAAGCAAAAGCGGGTCAGGCATTGGAACAAGTAGTTTTTCAACAAGTCAGCTTTCACAATTTCACTTTCCTTGCGTTTGGCTTTACGAGCCGAAATGATCTCGATTATGTTATTGTGTTGGGCTGCTGGCGTTGAGCAACCTGAATTAACAACCTCAATGCGTCATTCACCGCTTCATCGTTGGGAAAAGCTTGGGCAACATCGGGGTCTAAAAGCACTAAGTTGGTTTTTTTACGATATCGCTCAACATATTTACCTCTAATCCCCCCTTTCATTTGAGCTAAGTCGTACTCAGGACGTAATTCATCTTCCATTTCGTTTTCAACTTCCTTCTTCATAAAACCTCTTCTCTTGGCGAGTAGCTTTTCTAGCGCTAATAATTCGTATCTTTTCCTCTCTATCAGTATGTGCAACAACTAAAAGTTGTTCAAACCTAGATAAGCCAATAATAACGTAGCGACTTTCTCTAACGGAGTGGTCAGGATCAGGGAAAGTTACAGATAGCGGGTCATTAAATACAGTTGCAGCTTCCTGAAAAGAAACACTATGCTTCTCAATGTTTAGTGTCGCTTTGTCTGGATTCCATTCAAATTCCATTTACAAGTTTCTTTGCCTTTCCCTTCCAGAGTTTAACAGGCTGTTGAGCAAAAGCTAGGACATAGCGATGTCTACGACGGGCGTAGCTGCAATACTTGGCTTGTGCCGTGATGAAATTAATATGCGATCGCACTGTGAATCTCTACTGCTAAGAAAGCGATCGCTTTCTGTAAGAATGCCTGTTGGCTAACGATGTCTACAACGGGCTATGCTTACGCGCAGTTCATTCAAACGCACATACTGGCGTTGCTAAACCTCATCTAAATCGTGATTTGGTTACTTATTGCTTCAGACTGAAATAATTTCAAAGCTGTCTTGATGACCAATTCGATAAAACAAGAAATCAGAATCGAGGGTGAGAATTTGACGATACCCTGTCTTTTCAACCGTCAAAACCAACGTAGCATCTGCTAAATCCATTGGGCGATCGCAATATTGTTCCATCAGTGCCAACAAACGGTTGTAATCACTCTCCTGAATATCGTAAACGGTCAGCAGTTTATTTAAAAGAAGCTGCCCCAACTGTTTTTGCATTTGCCAGCCGCCACGATGCAGGGCAAGATACATGGCTTTTGTCAAGCATGACCAGGTTGTAACGAGAGGTTTTGCCAAACGCATCACTGCAATTTTATAAGCATTGTGCTGAGGCTGAGTAGGATCTACCAGACAAAGCAGAACTCCTGCATCACACAGGATCATAGCTCTAGCCCTTGTTGCCGATACTTGTTGAGTAGGAGTTGCTGATAGTTGTTGACTGGTTCAGGTGGAGATACGTCTAAGGAATCCACAGCCTCAAACCATTGTGACCATTTTCCCACAAGCGTTTCATCAAGCTGACTGTCAGCAATTTTAACTTGATGTTTGTGGATAACAAAATCAATGAAATCGGTCACTTCTTGCAGGAGTGGTTCGGAAAGTTGCTGCAATTTTGCGATCGCAGTTTCACGAATAGTCATGATAATTGCCTTTTTCAGTCATCTTCATTATAGGTTTAAACCCTTACAAGAAAAGACTTGCAGAATTTTTTTACTGCTGGCTATATTCAACTTTTCCTTCTCTGGATAAGAACTGGCGTTAGATGCTCAGGAATACCCTGTAGTTTAATCTGAACACACCCAAATTTATACGCCCTCTCAATTGTACAGCCTGCGCCTAATGCTTGGTAAAAACCCATAGCAAAGGCTATAGCAGCGTTGTCACTAATAGCTTGATTCATTCCGATGACGTAATCAATGTGTTCTGAAATAGCATTTGCCTGAATTTCTGAATAACAGGAATTCAATAACACACAACTTATTTGATCGGTGAATTGCTCAAATAATGCTGCCAATGCGTCGGGCATGATTGGGTGAATTTCCCCTACTCGATTTTCAAAACATAGGGAACCACTTGCTGTACCATGACCGGAAAAATGTACGATATGCGGTTGTATATCCAGTAAGGCTTGACTAATATCTGTTGGTCGCACAGACATCCTTTGATTTAGTTTAAATTTTTCTCTCAACTTGGCTAACTGAAGTCTTTCTTGAATTTCTCTTAATTCCTCGCCGATACGCAGCTTAGAAGCATTGGTTGGGTCAGATGTTAATAGAAGGATTGAAATTATTGCAACCGTTTCAATTGTATTTACAGTTTTTTCTGGTAGCGGATCTTCACTAATCACATCTTGAATGAGTCTCTGTGATACTTGAGAGCATTCATCAAATAGAGCCTGCTCTACCTGACTTATCTCTGTATAACTGATCAACTTCTGCGCTTTCCAATATTCCAGTAAATTCAGAATTAGTTTTCCAACGATATTGTTAGGCTCTTGATCCCAAAATGCTCTCAGACGGTTAGCTTTAGAACAACTTGCATAAGCATATTTACCATCGTATATATCAATATTTGTACTTTCTACAATAAATTCTTGAAATGTTCTGTTTGAAAAATCAAGTACATACCCATTACTCATTTTTAGGAGTTTTTCTATTTTTTTCTTTTCGACACTAGATAAATTAGACATTCTCAATAAGGACAAGCAATTTTTACAGAACAGATAGAACTGAGGGAATAAACAGTATAACTTTTACGACACAGGAACTTTCCACCTAATCGGCAAATTTAGGGTAGTTATACAAAATGTGTAACAATAATTTCTAAAAATTGGTAGAACTAACAAAATAAAAAGCCCACTGATGTGGGCTTTCTAAATCAATTAAGTTATTGCTTTACTTAGCGCTTCGCCAATTTCTTCGACATCTTCCGCAGACGAATCGATTGGGGTGTAACTTCTACCAATTCATCGGAGCCAATATATTCCAAAGCACGTTCTAAGCTCATGTCTATCGGTGCTTGCAGTTGTACCAATTCATCGCTACCAGCAGCGCGGTGATTGGTTAACTGCTTGGTCTTACAGATATTCAGTTCCAAATCTTGGGGACGATTGTGTTCTCCCACAATCATGCCTCTGTAAACCCTTGTGCCAGGAGTAATAAAGAATGCTCCTCTATCTTCGGCGTTTCTCATGGCGTAGAAGGTAGAAACACCCTCTTCAAATGAGATTAAAACGCCTTTGTTCCGGGCTTCAATGTCGCCACTGAGTTGACGGTAGTCTAAGAAGCTGTGGTTCATGATGCCTTCGCCACGAGTCATCCGCATGAATTCACCTCGGAAACCAATCAATCCACGGGCGGGAATGACAAACTCTAGTTGGGTGCGATCGCCATTACCTGGTTGCATATCTTGCATTTCGCCTTTGCGTTGTCCCAGGCGTTCAATACAGCTACCCACACCATCAACAGGAATGTCTAACACCAAGAGTTCATAAGGTTCGCAAGGTTGTCCGTTGACTTCGCGGTAAATTACCTGTGGCTGAGATACCTGAAACTCGAAGCCTTCCCGGCGCATGGTTTCAATTAAGATACCCAGGTGGAGTTCTCCCCGACCGGAAACGAGGAATTTATCGGGAGAATCGGTTTCTTCAACACGCAAAGCAACGTTGGTTTCAAGTTCGCGGAATAGGCGATCGCGCACTTGTCTTGATGTTACCAACTTACCCTCTTGACCAGCAAAGGGCGAATCATTCACACAGAACGTCATTTGCAAGGTTGGTTCATCCACTTTAATTAGTGGTAAAGCTTGCGGTTCATTGGGGTCAGTAATCGTTTCCCCAATATAAGCATCAGCGAAACCAGCCACCGCGACAATATAACCTGCGGTTGCTTCTTCCAGGTCTACCCGCTTCAGCCCTTCAAAGCCCATCAACTTGCTAATTTTACCCTTGACAATGGTGCCATCTTCTGTTACTAAAGCTGCTTGTTGTCCTGAGCGGATAGTACCGTTGTGAATTCTGCCAATCACAATCCGTCCCAGATATTCAGAATAATCTAGGGTTGTGACTTGCAATTGCAGAGGCTTAGTGCTGTCGCCTACTGGTGATGGAACGTGTTGCAGAATTGCGTTAAAAAGAGGTTGCATATCTACTGATTCTGCTTCCAGGCTTTCTTTGGCAAAACCTGCCATACCGGAGGCAAACAGATAGGTAAAATCACACTGGTCTTCATCTGCCCCTAATTCCAAGAACAGATCCAATACTTTATCGACAGCAACGTGAGGGTCAGCCTGACCACGGTCGATTTTATTGATCACAACGATGGGGCGCAGCCCTTTTTCTAAAGCTTTTTTAAGGACAAAGCGTGTTTGGGGCATGGGGCCTTCGTTGGCATCGACAATCAGAAGACATCCGTCAACCATGCCGAGTACTCGTTCGACTTCGCCACCAAAGTCAGCGTGTCCAGGAGTATCAACAATATTAATTAGTGTTTCTTTGTAGCGAACCGCCGTATTTTTGGACAGGATAGTAATACCCCGTTCCCGTTCTAGGGCGTTGGAGTCCATAACGCAATCCGGAACGTCTTCGCCTTCGCGGAAAATGCCGGATTGTTTGAGGAGTGCGTCAACCAGGGTAGTTTTACCGTGGTCAACGTGGGCGATAATGGCGACGTTGCGAATTGGGAGCGTCATAGAAACTTTTGGTGAACTCTAGAGGGGGTTTTGAGATTTACATTTGAATGCTAGGCTTTTGTAACAGAATTAGGTATCATTAGCAAAACTCTGTAAAGAACCTTTAACAATTCTAGCGTAATCGTCACAATTGCGGTGAGGTTTGTCAAGGCTGCATTGCGATCGCCTGAGTACACGTCACCGTAAAAGCGGTTCGGAAATATTGAAACTTGATGTTGGGTTTCACTACCCTCCGAGAAATTACCCTTTGGCTGTCTACGTTCTACTCAACCTGCGAATGATTAAATTTCATCCCCTTTTTGTGCTGTCTCGACCAAACTAGAAATAAAGGGTGAAGACAAGTAGGGCAAACAGCGGGAGGATTAACCGTAAATGTTGATGTAGTGGACTAGCAGATTGATTTTTAATAGTAAAAATGTACTAATTTAAGAGATTTCAACTAAAATAGTAAGTGTAAGTGACCGTTAAAAATAGCTAAGATAGTTAACCAATCTTAATTTGCGAGTCTGATTATGATTGATTGTCTAAATGTGGCTCGCTACTTCATCGTCAGAGCTTACGAAGACAGTATAGAAGCAGAAATGACCAATATGAAGGTTCAAAAGCTTCTGTATTACGCGCAAAGCTTACATTTGGCGATGTATGATGAGCGATTGTTTGAAGAAGAAATACAAGCATGGCGCTATGGCCCTGTTTGTCCTCCGGCTTACAGATTTTACAGTGAATTTGAAGCTAAACAATTACCTATTCCTAGTCAAGAATTACTGTTAGAGATGCCTGAGGATAAGAGACAGCTTCTAGAAGAAGTATGGGAATATTTTGGTGGCTACCATGCTTATCAACTTAGTGGTATGACCCACTTGGAGTTTCCTTGGAAAAAAGCGCGTAAAGGTTTGCTACCTGAAGCTAGCTCAACTGAGCCAATTCTTCTTGAAGACTTGAAAGCATTAGGACATCAGAAACTAGACCAAATAGAGCGTGACCATCCTGCCTATCAATTTGTAATGCAGGAAATTTTAAAGGACGCTTGTACTTCGGAATCATCAACTCGTATTCGGAAAGGAGAAGTGCGTGACTGGCTCAACTCCCTTCTCGATTGAAAAATCCGATAATTTCAACCGTTCTTTCAAAAAACTTGCAAAAGCTTACAGGTCAGATTTTGTTGAGTGTATCGTAGAAGTTTTGGAAGATTTAATTGAGGATCAATATCCCATCAATTCTCGTAACGAACCTTTACCTAGAAAGATTGAATTAGCTCAAGGATGGTCATTTCACAAGCTAGAGTTGAAGGTATCCAAAGGCGCTTCGGGGCAAATTAGATTAATGTATTTAGTCAATACAACTGATTGTGTAATCAAGCTTGTGTGGATTTATAGCCATGAACAATTTGAAAAACGCCCTACTGAGGTAGATTTAAAGAAGGTTCTTCAGGAAATCTTAGATTATTAATAATATTTGATTTTTTTGATTTTAGTAGCTAGGTATAAATCAATTAAAGTTTGTAGTAAGGACTTTAGTCCTGATAATTGTTGTTTTGAGCGATGAATCACTCAGTACGAACTATAATTTTATTTTATGCTTAATTATACCTACCTACTTAAGATATATAGTTCTAGAAAACTAGCATTAAAATGTTATCCGCCTAGAGATAGAATACAGATTTAAATATTATCTATCTAAAAGTATAATCACATAATTTGTAACTAAAAGTATTGTTTTTCTACCCATAGTTGTGAGAGCGATCGCTCAAAAGAAAGAGGGAATATCCCTAACCTCTATGTCAAAGTTATATCAGTTAAGAATTATGAACACTGCCGAGGGGAACACGGATGGTAGCTACTTTAGATGATACGAAACGCAATGCTATTGCTCTGAAATTAGCAGACCTGAAAGCACTCCAACAATTAGTCATTGAAAAAGAGCAACTCTTTTTGAAAGAAGGACTCAATGCCGAAATTGCTGATCGCATCCGAAATTTTATTAATGATGATGAAAAAAATCTTGGCGTTCTGGAAACTGTGATTGGTCAGTATGGCATTCAGGCTGAACCAAGAAATATTGTGAGAGAATTCATTGAAAAATCGAGAGAATTGTTCAAAAGTTCTGAGTTAAGCCTGTATGACAAAGTATCTCAGCATGAATTGCTGAAACATCAACTAGTAACCACTGGGTTGATAATTCACAAGGCTGCTCAAAAAGTTGGTGCTGACGTTTTGCTAGCGATCGCACCTTTGAATACCGTTAATTTTGAGAACCGCGCTCACCAAGAACAACTCAAAGGTATTTTAGAAATTATCGGTGTCCGCGAACTCACTGGACAAGATGCAGATCAAGGAATTTGGGCACGTGTTCAAGATGCTTTGGCCGCAGTCAGTGGTGTGGTAGGTAGTGCTGTTACCCAAAGCAGCGACAAAAAGGATATAAATATCCAAGATGTTATCCGCCTCGATCATGGCAAGGTAAATACCCTATTTACCGAACTCCTGCAAAGCGACAATCCACAGAAGATCCAAGAGTACTTCGGTCAAATTTATAAGGATCTAACTGCTCACGCCGAAGCTGAAGAGGAAGTCGTATATCCAAAAGTACGTCCTTTCTACGGCCAAGATAACACTCAAGAATTGTATGACGAACAAGTCCAGATGAAGCGGGTGTTAGATCAAATTAAGGCTATCAGCCCTTCTTCATCTGAATTCAAAGATCAAGTTAGACAGCTTATGGAAGCTGTAGGCGATCATATTCGTCAAGAAGAAAGCACAATGTTTGCTACCATCCGCAACAACTTGAGCACTGAGCAAAGCGAGCAACTGGCTACTGAATTCAAAGCTGCTAAGACCCGAATTCAACAAAAGTTAGGTGTTGTTAATGAAGCGAATGTGTAGGATGCTTTCGAGCTTTCTATATCCGCTAAAAAAGGTTAGCTAAACAAAAACTCCCAGCAGATGAGCGCTGGGAGTTTTTGTTTAAAAATTTTGCTGACAGTATTTATAAGCCGCATAGGCCATAGTCACAACCCCGGTAATAATAGCAGATTCATCAACTTCAAATTGGGGATGGTGTAATGGGTGGTTAATGATTCTTTCTTTGTAGCCTACACCTAAGCGAAACATCGAACCGGGGGCGTGTTCCAAATACATAGAAAAATCTTCAGATCCAAGGGAGGGTTCGAGTAAAACTTGGACGCGATCGCTACTCCAAGCTTCTTCGGCGGCTGATTGCAACAATTGTGTCAGGGTGTAATCATTTTGGACGCTGGGTACGCCTTGACAATAATTGACTTCATACTTTGCCCCGTAAGTATGGCAGATATTAGATACAATGTTTTCAATCCAGTTGGGGAGATCGGCACGGGTTTCGGGATGGAGCGATCGCACGGTTCCTAATAACTGTACTTTATCTGCAATTACGTTCGGCGCTTTGCCACCATTAATCTTCCCTATGCTCAATACTACAGGACGCAAGGCATTTTGTGTCCGGCTGATAGCTTGTTGCAGTGCAGTAATCACTTGGCAAGCAATCCAAATCGCATCAATCGCCTCATGGGGACGCGCTCCGTGCCCAGATTCTCCCATAATCAGAATCTCTAAATTATCAGAGGCGGCTGTCAATGCTCCGTAACGCACACCAATAGATCCTGCGGGTATAGAAGGGAAAACATGAACCCCTAATACAGCCGAGACGTTTTCCATCGCCCCATCTTTCATCATCCAGTTTGCCCCTTGAGCAATTTCCTCGGCTGGCTGAAATAAGAACCGCACTTTACCACCCAACTCGTTTGCCACTTGAGACAGCACCATCGCTGTTCCTAATCCGACTGTGGTGTGGACATCGTGACCACAAGCGTGCATAATACCCTCTGCGCCAGAGGCGTATTCCAAATTAGTGCCCTCTTGAATTGGCAAGGCATCCATATCGGTACGAATTGCCAATAAACGGTCATTTTGGCTAGTGCCTTGCAGTTCTCCAATGACGCCCGTTTTGCCAACTCCCTCTTGTACATGCAGACCACTGGAAGACAAAACACCAGCTACATAGGCCGCTGTTTGGTACTCCTGACCGCTGAGTTCTGGATGAGAGTGGATGTGGCGGCGAATTTCAATTAAGCGAGGCGCTAATTCTGCTGCTAAGTCTTTAATACGGGTAAGCATCGATTTAATTAATCTATAGGCTTTTTTCCCATGATAAAGAAATGTTAACAAACAAAATGCTTTTTGCCATACAACCATAAGTGAAGGATGAAGCAAAGGGGCAGGGGGGAGGAATAATTACTCATGACTTAGGCAGTGAAAACCTGAAACCTTGATCCCCCCTTAAAAAGACTACTGTGTATACACAAGTCTCTCTCGACGCAATTTATGGTTTATCGAATAGCCCAATCAAACCTCACCCTGCTTTTGCTATGCAAAACCTGTCCCTCTCCTTGGTAAGGAGAGGGATTAAAGTCAGGACAGGGTGAGGTTTTAAAGGATTTTTAGGTAATCAGATAACTTGTGTGTACACAGTAGCTTAAAAAGCAGGGAACCAAAGAGCCAACTTTTTAAGGGCGTTGGCGGATCTCTTGTGCGTAAGTCGTATTCCTAACTCCTAACTCTCTAATAACGCCACTTGCTTCTCCCTTAGGAGAAGCTCTTGCTAGCAAGATCCCCGCAGGGGTACAAGCCGGGGAACCCGGACAACGCAGTGGCTCCCCAATCCCCCATTGCTAGTTATTTTGAATAGCAGGTTGTGCCTCGAGTATTTTCGGGTTGGAACTCGTTACATTCTCTGGGATTTTGACGCTCTAACGACCAGCCATAGGGCTTGTCGGAGGTGACAACACCATTAGCTAGAGTTGTTAGTCGGAAGTTAGCCCCTCGAAAATTAGTAAACTGCAATTTGGTATCTTTTAAGTTTGCTGCTTCCAAATTGGCGCTGATCAAACCGGCATAAGACAGATCGGCATTTTCCAGGGATGCTGATTTCAAATTTGCTCCTGTTAAGGAAGCACCACTGAGATTCGCCGAATTCAGAATCGCACCTTCTAAATTTGCACCGGTGAGATCGGCATTCGTGAGATTAACTTGAGATAATGTAGCGCTGCTCAAGTCAGCCCCTCGCAAATTTGCTCCAGTTAGATTCAGTCGAGTTAGGTCAGCACCACTCAAATTACACCGGGGACAGGCACTTGTTGCCTTCAACTGATCCAAGTCTAGCTGATTTAAGGCAAGGGCCTGCTCTGCAAACCCAAAACAAGCTAACAGGACGACGGTAGCAACAATTTTAAGTTTCATATTTTACAGATATTTACAAAAATGACAATTTACGCACATTGCATACTGTCATACTTAATAATATGCTTCCCAAAAGAACAACAGGGATGAAGCATTGATTAAGAACCTGTGAAAATAGTATAAATTCTGATGGTAAGACTACTCAAACTGAAATATAGATTATAGAATCGAATC
>NZ_CALMFY010000076.1 GCF_937863485.1 uncultured Nostoc sp.
TTGATCTTGTTTTTTCTTAACAAGAACTTCCGAGTTATGAACACGAACTTCCGAGTTATTAGCATGAAATTCCGATTTCTGAGCACGAACTATGTCATAAATATAAATTCGCGTTGGCGTAGCCCGTCATAGACATAGCTTAGTATCTAATGGTACGTCTACGCTTACCCTGAGAACTGGAATATTCTAAACTGGAACTACGTCGTAAGCACTCGATGATGGCACAAATTACATTTAAGGTTGAAGCATTTTGGAATTCAGACGCAGAAGTTTGGGTAACAACTAGTAATGACGTACCTGGATTGGTAACAGAAGCTTCTACGATTGAGGTTCTAAGGCAAAAGCTGCGAGAAATAATTCCAGAACTGATATTCTCAACAAAATTGTTTCTCCTGACTATGTGGGTTTTATCACCTTTGAGTTAACCAGCCATCGACAAGAGTTGATTAAGGTGGCTTCATAGATGGGTGCGTCGTTAATCCTGAGTTAAAAAAGATGCTTTCAGAAGTTGGGTGCTACTTTGAACAGCAAGGCAAAGGAGATCATGAAATTTGGTACAGTCCAATCACAGATCGTCGGTTTGTTATAGACGGAACCATCAAATCACACCATACCGCTAACCGGATTTTGAAACAAGCTGGACTTCCCAAAGCCTTTTAGGGGGGTAAAATTACATATCAATGTATTGGAAATGGAGCTTTAGACTATTAATTGTATTCTTGGGGCTGTGGCTACTCTTGGATCTGGGTTCCCGCCTGGGAGCAGAGATTTTTTGGTTTCAGGAAGTCGGCTATCTCCAAGTATTTCTGCTAAGGGTGGTGACTCGTGGTATTTTGTGGGTAGTGGTGGCTGGGATAACTGCTGCCTATCTACTGCTAAATCTGGCTTTAGCACAACGGCTAAAATATCCCCAGTCTTTGAAGATTGAGGAAGTCAGGCGTAAGGAAGCAGAACTGGGCAGTGGATTAACAAATTTTCTCAGTCCTGATTATCCAAGACGCAACCAAACCCGGACACTTGCGCCACAACCCTTTCAATCATTGAGATTGCGCTGGTTATTACCCCTAGCTCTGGTACTGAGCTTGTTGATCGGGTTGATCCTGGCTCACTATAGTAAAATTGCTCTTTTCTACTGGCATTCTCCAGTTAATAACGCTAGTCTACCCATTCCCGCCCTATTTCGACCAGAGATAATCTGGCAACTCTTGAGGCAAATTGTCTCTCAAGTCTGGTATCTCGGTTTAATTGTGGGAGTAGCGATCGCAATCTTAATTTATCCCCAATTTTTACTCACTGCGATCGCAGTTTTGTTCAGTCCCATTTTTGCCTTCATCCTATTCCAACACTGGTCAAAGGTGCTGCAATATTTCCACCCCACCCTTTTCAACAGCACTGAGCCTTTATTTGGTCGAGATATCAGCTTTTACATATTTTCCTTACCCTTTTGGGAACTGCTAGAACTCTGGCTGATGGGATTATGTTTGTATGGCTTTGTCGCCGTTACTCTCACTTATCTCCTGTCAGGGGACAGTTTGAGTCAGGGAATTTTCCCTGGTTTTTCACCCCAGCAGCAGCGTCATTTATCCGGTATGGGTGGCTTATTAATGCTGGTAGCAGCTCTGAGTTATTGGCAAAGTCGCTATGAACTGGTGTATTCTACGCGTGGAGTCAGTTATGGTGCTAGCTATACGGATGTGACAGCCCAGTTGCCAGCTTACACCGTCTTGTGCTTCCTGGCAGTAGCGATCGCCTTTTACCTACTTTGGCGAACGTTTTTCTGGAAACCTAAATCTCAGTATCGTCCCTTGGTGTTTTACGGGTTAGGGGTTTATCTAGTTCTAGTTGTAGCAGCTGAGGTTGTTCTACCGACTGTGGTGCAATATTTAATTGTCCAACCTAATGAGTTGCAACGAGAGCAACCCTACATTCAGCGGACTATCGCCTTAACTCGCCAAGCATTCGATTTAGAAGCGATCGATGCTAGAACCTTCAACCCGCAAGGAACATTGACTGAAGCTGATATTCAAAAGAATAACTTGACAATTCGCAATATTCGCCTGTGGGATGAGCGACCACTCTTAGAAACCAACCGTCAGTTGCAACAAATTCGACCCTACTATCGGTTCCCCGATGCCGATATTGACCGCTACATTCTCAAAACCGATGTCAGCCAACCATCAGCCTCCCAAAAGCTACCAGAACCAGTTGAACCAGCAGAACGGCAGCAGGTACTGATTGCTGCACGAGAATTAGACTACAGTGCCGTACCACAGGAAGCTCAAACATGGGTTAACCGCCGTTTAATTTATACCCACGGTTTTGGGTTTACTATTAACCCAGTTAATACAGTTGGGTCAGGTGGGCTTCCAGAATATTTTGTCAAAGATATTAGCGGTGATAGTAGCGCCCTCACAACTTCCAATCAAGCTATTCGTGACAGTATTCCCATTGGTCAACCCCGGATTTATTACGGCGAAATTACTAATACTTATGTGATGACAGGCACAAGAGTTAGAGAGCTAGACTACCCTAGTGGTAGTGATAATGTTTACAACTATTACGATGGTCTGGGTGGCGTTGAAATCGGTTCAGCATGGCGACGCTGGCTATTTGCGATGTATTTGAAAGATTGGCAGATGGTGCTGACGCGGGACTTTTTGCCAGATACAAAGGTGCTACTTCGACGAAATGTCAAGCAAAGAATTGAAGCGATCGCCCCCTTTTTGAAATTTGACAGCGACCCCTATTTAGTAGCTGCTACTGCTAATCAAGATTTCCCAAGTAATCCCAGTTATCTTTACTGGATTGTTGATGCCTACACGACGAGCGATCGCTATCCTTACTCAGACACTGGTAACGATGGGATCAATTACATTCGCAATTCTATCAAAGTAGTGATTGATGCTTATCACGGCAGTGTTAAGTTTTACATTGCCGATCCAAGCGATCCGATTATTGCCACTTGGTCAGCGATATTTCCCAAAATGTTCAAACCGCTCAGTACAATGCCAGTCAATCTCCGCAGTCATACCCGGTATCCGGTGGACTTTTTCAAACTTCAATCTGAGCGGTTGATGACCTACCACATGACCGACCCCCAGGTATTTTACAATCGGGAAGACCAGTGGCAAATCCCCAACGAAATCTATGGCAGTGAACCCCGTCCAGTAGAGCCGTACTATTTGATTACTAGTCTACCGAATGTAACCTTTGTTGGCGCAGCCTCTCGTAGAGAAGAATTTATCCTGCTTCTACCCTATACTCCCAAACAACGGACTAATTTAATCGCTTGGTTAGCGGCGCGATCGGATGGCAATAACTACGGTAAGCTGGTGCTATATGTCTTTCCTAAGGAACGCCTGGTTTACGGGCCAGAGCAAATCGAGGCGCGGATTAACCAAGACCCAGTAATTTCCCAGCAAATTTCCCTCTGGAATCGCCAGGGGTCGAGAGCCATTCAAGGCAATCTACTAGTAATTCCCATTGAGCAATCGCTGCTGTATGTCGAGCCAATCTATCTAGAAGCCAGACAGAACAGTCTGCCAACTTTGGTGCGGGTAGTCGTGGCTTACGAAAACCGGATTGTCATGGCAGAAACATTAGAACAAGCATTGCAGGGAATTTTTAAACCAGAAGTTACACCAGCCCCTGCGATTATCCGTCCAGTAGAGGAAGCAGCCCCGTCAGGTCAGTGATCTAAATAATTATTCATTTCACCCAGTTATCGGGTGTAAGACTGTGCCTTGAGATCGCAGTAAGATTATTAAAAATCTATATCATTAAATTTAACCCTCTACCAACTATGACCATTACCCCCACACCAGAATGGGATGAATGGTGGGCAGAAGCTGCCAAAAATAGCCAGTAAAATCCATCAGAGCCATTTGAATTATATTGTCAAGTACCCAGGCAACTGGGCAAAGGATATGGGCGAGAGATCGAGGTGTATCCTCAAGTGTGGCTAGGGATTGCTAACTACGAATACTACGATGATGAACTCAGCCAAGGCTGCGAGTCTGATCACCCCCTACAATTTGCTGTAGGAACAGCTAAAGATGAATATAGAGGGCGAATAGGAGAAGGATACACGCTTATTTCTGGTGGCGGCATTCAACGAAAGATGACTTTATTTAAATTCGCAATCGCAAGTGAATATTAGCATCGTTATGCCTCCTGAGTTGTTGGCAACCTTTTCCCGACAGGAGATCGAGAAATTCCACCGCAACTACGTTTTTTGGCATAAAAGCAAGTTTTGGGATAGTGTGCTTGTTTTAGGATAGACTAACCTGCGATCGCCCTACAGCCCTTTGGGCATCCTACGGCAGGCGATGGCTTTGCCATCGCTTTCGTGTTTAATAAAAGCAAATTTGCTAAGTTCCTATATTGAATTTGGGCAGTCGTTGATTGAATTTGGACAGTCGTTAATTGAATTAGTACAGTCATTAATTATATTAGTAAAATATTTAATAAATTTATTAATAAAGATAATTTTATTTTTAATAAATAAAAAAATATACTGAATAATGCGGGTGTCAATTAACCCTAATTTTATCTATCCTAGTACTGTACAGTCCAGGATATAAGTCAGTTTTTCTCCTGGCGCATTATTAATAACCGGAGAGTAATTTATGTCACGTCCAAAACGCGGGTCTAAAGTACTTGATAAAGCACAGCGTCGGATTGCGGCTTTGAAATCGATCAGTACCACCTTAGACTTAGGTAATGGGGTTAGTATTGACTCCTTTGCAGCCGTCATCAAAACAACCCAAGACAAGTTGGAAGCTTATAACTCAAGCCTCTCCACCGTGGATCTGACTCAGGGAGCTTTAGAACTTGCGGAAAAGTCGCTGATGGAACTAACAGAACATATGTTACTCAGCGTAGCTGCAAAGTATGGCAAGAATAGCGATGAGTACAAAATGGCAGGGGGCGTTCGTCGAAGCGAGCGCAAGCGTCCAGTGCGTCAGCCCAAAAAAGAGGCTGTTGCTTTAGGGAACTCTAGAAAATAAATTATCCAATTTCACGCCCATCAAAACGACTTTCCCTCCCCCTGCTCCCTGCTCTTTGCCAATGGTAAAACTGAACGCAGATTTATAAGCCTGGTTCAGTACATCAGAGTAACACAAAGAACATCACTAACACTCCATTCTGTTTTGCACTTATTTTTTCAGCAAAAATAAAATAGGAGTCCTATAGTTCAACATATGTAATAGACACTAAAAGTTAATGGACATGGTACAAAATAACCAACTAGAGATTCGCCACATTAGTCCTAAAGTAAGACAGTTGATTCAAATGTACGCCGATGTTAATAACTGTACGCAGCCTGAGATGTTGGAGCGCATTGTTTTGGAGTGGAACGCCCAACAAAGTGAGAGCGAACGACCATCAGGAGACGAAGATGAATAGCTTTCTGCTACAATCTTTAGTCCGCTTCTAGCGAGAGGCTTTGATTAATTTGGCTCTCTAGTTCAAGAAAAACTTTCTAGAGATTGGATCTTGTTTGAGGGATTGAATAAAATCCCTCAAAGTCATCATGCTGCCCGTTAAGGTAAACTTAGGAGTACCATTTTGAGCAACGATTCTCACTTCACCGTCTTTGATCTGAATCTTATTCTTAATGCTGTCCCATAGAGTATCGAAGCTCTGATCATCCTTGCAACCATTGGCTTCAAGGAATCTTTGGCGCACTTCTGTTTTTAGTGCTAGTGCTTCCGCTGCTTGAGTCCGCGCCTCAAAGTGCTTAATTACATCTTCGTAAGCACTCTCCCTCAGGGTTTTGTTTTCAGCCTGAACTTGCTCTAACTGAGTTTTTATGGCTTGCAGTTGGGACGCTAAAGCAGTTGATTTATGGTATTCAAGTTTTAAGGCTTGCTTTGCATTGGCTAACAAGGTTTTATAATCTAGCTGATCTTGATCTTGATTTTTTTCAGATTGCATTTTTCTCTCTTGATCAACAGATTTTCGGTGATAAACTCTCGTCAGTTATATAATAAAAACTGTCGAGAGTTTAGTAAATATTTTCTGTGTTATCTGAGTATTAGTTATTTCACCAATAATGGTAATTCAGAGCTAGGATTATCCTTGATACTATTTACACAAAAACTAATGTGGGAACGGATAGCTCGCTCATAAACTCCAGTCTGCTGAGTGCGTACCCCCACAGCTTGATATATTAAGTTAACTTCTGGGAATTCAGACCAATACATCAAAAAAATATCTTTAGCTGGAGTAATAATTTCATAATTATTCTCTTGTCTTTTCTTTCTGAGTTTACAATTATTTAGTTGTAATTTTTCTCGGAATAGTTTTTCAAATTCTGGAATGAAATCTGAAGTAATTTTCATGGTTGATACACGTTAAAACGTGTTAATAATGCAAAGACTATCTGGTGATATTACTAAGTATGACACTTCAGATACCTCTTACAATATAGTGTATCAGTTATCGGGTATTTGAGAAGGGAATTCAGACGCAGGGTAACTCGTTGGCGTAGTCTCTTGTAGAGTTGAGGCTGTGCGATCGCCGCGACCTGTTGATAAGGATTTTATATAGCACAACTCTGCTATTTATTAACCTATAACTTACCAAAAGTTTGGTACAGACCCATTCGCGTAGCGTCTGTCTGCGACACGCTGCGCGAACGTAGAGAAGCGGCTTGCCGTGAGGCATCCCTTGGTATGTTGTCTCAGTGTAGCTAGTTAGCAAAGACACCCTGGATAATTGCACGGCTAAATCATTATTCAGGGTAGAAGCCCTGCGGGGCATTCAGTACCTACAGGCTACAGCCTGCGCCTTCAAGACCCTCTGCAAAGCTGATTAATTCCAAGTACTCTGGATTTTCTAGGAACTTTTTAGCAGCCAGCAATCCAGCAATGCTCCAAGTTTGATAAATTATGGCTTCTTTGCCAATCAAACGACCATTGTGGCCATCGTAGTATTCTGGGAATTTATCCTTAAATAAACGCCTTTTGGCAATGGCGATCGCAGCTTGCAACAATAAGGCATGGATAGGACTACTAGGACGTTGTTGCCAGCGTCCCATAAAACCAAATAGCGAAAAATCCTGTCCCAGTGCGAAATTGGTACGCGCTCCGGTAAAAATTGTGGCGTTGGTTGCTCCTAAAGTAGCGATCGCAATCAGTATGCTGATGAACAAGGCTCCCAATTCGCCCCAAAGAGAGCGCAAATAAAAAGGCGACTTCCTGCCCGAATCCACGTTTCAAATAATAGTAGGTACCACCAACGTCGGGATAGACAGTCGCCAACTCTGCATAGCACAGCGCTCCCACCAGAGATACCACACCACCAATTAGCCAAAAAAGCAGTACAGCAATATCACTACCTGCTTGATTTGCCACTAGAGCCGGGGTTTCAAAAATCCCCGCCCTAATGACAATACCGACAATCAAAGCCACTGCATCCAGTAATGTCAGCGATGGCTTAGGTGCTGCTACTTCAGTTGTTGCTGTCTGCTGAAGCAAACTGTAGTCTTTACGTCTACTCACATTATTAGTGTTGAGTGGGGACTCTCTGCTTTGTTTCATTTTTCTTTTGCACTGTTTTACCTAATATGTCTATGGTTAAAAATAAAAGTGACAATCATCAGTGGTATGTATTCAAACGGTAGGGGGATAAGAAAAAGCCTTAATAATCGCGACCAAGTTGCCACAAAGGCAATTGATATACTTAAAAATAATATGACAGCTAACTACAGAGCAAATTTAAGGACATACTCTTTCCTCGTGACAATATATAGCCCTACTTAATCATTTATGCAGAACACTTAGACAAGTTGGGAATCTGAACCTTAGACGCTTATAAGGTCTGTGGCAACAACAGCTGGCTAAATCGTAAATTTTATACTTAGTAATCTAATTTAACTTTGTTTGATGCGATCGCTTGTAGCTTAAAGTTCAGACAATCAGGCTTATCCAGCAATAAGAATATATTATTTATCCGTATAATTATTAATAAAAATTTTATTTAATACAGTATATTCCTCACTTGAGAACAAGAGTACTAAATTTTTAAACACTAGCGATGTATAAGTAAATTGATTTTGACTTTCAGCTATTTGCCATGAAATTTAATGAAGAGGTGGTTACAATTCACGGTGTACAACTTTGATAACTGTCCACAATAGTGTTGCATGTCTCAAGCTCATGGTAATATTATTTTACTATCAGGAGATATTATTTTATACATCAAGTTACAACCATGCTGAAATAGCTAGTTAGGTGTGCTACCTCCAGAAAACAAAAAATTATTCAATCCACCCAGGAAACCAACAAAAGCGCCAAAACACAAAGCACGGAGCTTTTGAAAATCTGCTTATATAAGGCACTAAATAGCTAACAAACCCCTTTTTTAGGAATCATGATAGCCAGCTAAGAAGGCATAAAAGCCTCTTACAATGGCAAAAAATTAACAAGAATAAATAGAAAAGTTTTGACACAATGTCAATTGTTTTTTGTATATGTAAAAATATCGAAAAACCCAATTCGTCTTGTCAATAAGACATTAATATTGTGTGTTTTACTTAGATATTTATTCTCTTTGTGCTTAGTCACCTATATATAAAAGTCCTATTTGATTAGTGAAAACTTAAGCTACCCTCGACCAAATGAGGCAAACCTTAAATTCAACAAATGATTTAGGACTGCTAGATCAATTCTGATTTAGTAACAACTCGATTATTAACAACGTAAAAGAGTAACAGGAAAAATATGAATATCATTGTTCGTTTATTTGGAGCGATCGCTCTCCAAATATCTGCGTTTACTGCGATGTCTAGTATGGCAATGTCTGATACCAAGCCCCTGCCTGTCTATACCCAGGAGGCTCCTGCTGTTTCTCAACGAAAAACAACGCAGAGGATTTGCTCTTTAGATCCCATTGAGGATTTATTACCTCCACCACAAACCAAAGCTAGTAATTCTTTGCTTTCTTACCTTGCTGAACAAGGTTTTACACAGAATCAAGAGGGTTCCTGGGTCTGTTATGCGAACGATCCTAAAAAAGAAGGGCGTTACTTTACTCTGTTTAAGGTTAAACAAGTTGATGGCAGGCTTATAGCAAGTTCTTTCCTAGATGAGGGCAGTCTGATTCAGGGGCAGGAAAATCGTAGCTTGAACTTCTTTATGATGCTGATTGAGCGTCATATGAATACTACTCAAGAGAACCGTCAAGGTATACGTAGGTATTTAGAAGCCTTCGTTTCCTTAGTAAAGCAAGGGAAGATCAAACCCACACGTCGTGGGTTTCTTTTCGATCAACCAAACCGGGCATTGGTCTTATATCACACACTCTCATCAGGAAATCTCAAAGGTACCGGAATCACGATCAACATTTCTTTACCTAAGAGTTGAACTGGGGAGTGAAATGGGTATAGATGGGGATTCAAACCTTACCCAACTCGGAAAAAATTTTCTCCCAATCTCCAATCCCTAGTTACCAAGGATAAGAACGCTGTTCACAGACTCGATGAGTCTGCGGTATTGCTGCGACCCGTTGAATTTCCGGAGCTATTAATATCGACTTCTCACGGACTGAAAGAGGGACGTGAACAACCAATGAAATTGCTGTCATTTAGTGGAGGTGCATCTTGCCTAAATCAATTGTTCAAAGAATTGCGATGCTGTTCGCAGAGCGTCTCGTAGAGAAGACGCTTCGCTTGGCGACCATCGCATTCTCATCTGTTGCAGTAGTACTCACTACATCTCAGTCTGCTTTTGCACAGCTCAATATTGGACGCTATGGTATCCAACAAGGACTGGAGTCTGAGTATCTCCAGTACCAAATCAATAACCAGAATCTAAGCCAGATGCGAGTTATTCCTGGATGTGATGTGGGATTTGGTCTGACCTGTAATAAAACTGGATCGGTAATCCAACGATTAGTGGAGTTAAACGACGGGACTAGCTATCAAAACCTCCTGATCCGAGCAGCAGGTGGGGAGAAAAACTTTCAGAATTTCGCTAGCTTTTACGGTAACAATCCTAATCTCTCTGCGGTGCCTTACGCCTCATTTTGGAGAAACCAATCCCCCGCAATCATGGATAGCTCTCAATACCTTCTTGGACAACCTGTTGGTCGCAACCCAGTAGAAGGACTCGGACTTGTAACCAAGCAGTTCTACTGGTCACCAGACTCAGGAGTCAATAACTCGGTCAGCCTCCGTAATGGATTAGTAGACTTGAAATTGTCATACGGACGACTGCTGTTTGAAGAGGCCTCAAAAATTTCCAACATTAAGGAGCAGATTCAGTCTTTGGGTCTGTCACCAGAGATGACTAATTTTTATTTAGATAAAATCTCTACAGGCTTGGATGCGTTGAGTTCTGGTGATCAGAACCAACTCCAACAGAGGATTTTTGAAGTACTATCCTTTCCATACTCCGAAGATGGTGGGGAACTCGGACGCCCCAATAACGCGATTCCACAGGAATTGAATCAGCTCTTGGGAGAAGATGTCCCAGGAGATATTTTACTAAGTGACAATCCACTAGCGTTGGAGGGAGAAGCTATGGGACTCGATACTTTCCCTGACGCTATGGGAGATGTTTTGCTACAAGACAGTTCTGATTCCTTTCCACTCTGGCCAATAATCGGAATCGGGGGTCTTGCTTTAATTCTGCTTCTACTACTAAATGGGGATAGTTCTTCAGCTCAAGCATCTGTTTCTTCAGGAAATACACCTACACCTTTGTCTCTAACGAGCAAAGGCGAATGTGATCTGACTCCCAGTGGTAATGGTTCTGATCACACACAGATCATTGAAGTTCCATGTAATGTTACTCCTAAAACCCCTACGGAAGTGAAGAAGGTAGTGGAGCCATCAATGATCAAAGCGCTTGTATTGCTAATTGTTCTACTATGCATAGTCCGTTACAAACACCGCTCTTTAAAAATCCGTAATTCGTAATTATGTTACATAAGGGGATTTAGACCCCACCTCAAACAAAGCTACCTCTACAGGTAGCTTTGTACAGATTTCTCTGAGCGGTTTGACGTCCTTGATAGTATTGTTAACGAGGCTGTTGTGATAAAAGTTGCGCTCGCCTGTTAATTTGCGGCCAATTCACCACATTCCACCAATTAGTCAAATACTCTGCCCGACGGTTGCGATATTTCAGGTAATAAGCGTGCTCCCATAGATCATTACCCATAATCGGATATAAACCGTCTGTAATCGGGTTATCCTGATTTGCTGTGGTCACGATCTGGAGTTGATTTTGAGGATTGCGTACTAGCCAAACCCAACCACTACCAAAGCGAGCGGTACCCGCTGCGTTAAACTGTTTTTTAAAAGCATCAAAACTGCCAAAAGTTTGATTAATTTCTTGAGCGATCGCTCCCGATGGTTGTCCACCACCTTCGGGACTCATAAGTTGCCAAAAAATCGTATGGTTGAGGTGACCACCACCGTTATTACGTACCTTTCTCCGAATATCTTCAGGTACACTGTTCAAATCCAATAGTAAAGCTTCAACACTTCTTTTTTGCAAATCTGGATACTGCTTCAATGCATCATTTAAGTTCTTGACGTAGCTAGCATGGTGCGCGTCATGATGCAATTTCATTGTTTCAGTATCAATAGCTTTTCCTAATGCCCCATAAGCATAAGGCAATGGTGGTAGCTGTGCGGGGAAAGCACTTAGTGCCCTATTAGGATAAGCTACAGAGGAAAATGACCTAGCAACCGTTGGTGTTGGTGTAGAAGATTGTGCCTCAGCTATTAGTACTGGTTCATAAGAAATTACCAGAATTGTCAGCACAATTGTTGTGAAGAAAAAAACTATCGTTTCTCGCCAAAACCTGATCATAAATTGTAGCCTCAAAATCAATATTATTTGGCTTGTAATCTGATCATGTACTGTTGTTTTACAGCCCAATCAAGCCAAATATACATCTTACCTTAGTTGTCAAGTAATTAAAGCGAAAATACTCAAAAGAATAAATTAATCACTGCCAATGCATGGGGTTACTTAACACACTCCAAAAGCCCCATCTTCAGCGAAAAAGCTCTACTAGATGGAAAAAATAATTGCATTCAAAACTTTTGTAATAAATATAACTTATCCAAAAATCCCTTTGGCTAGGCAAGACAAGTCTATTCGGATTTCAAACCCGAAAATAGAACCTAAGCGAAAACCTTGCATATATTCCTCTTTTGATAAAGCAGTTTTTGTCTAGAAATGCTGTTGCTGAAAAAAATTAGAGTGAGTTAATAGCCAAGTGAGATAAGTACTGAAAGGGTCCCAGAGAGCATAGGGTAGGAATAGCCAGGAGGCTTTTTGGGAAATTGGCTTAACCAGAAATACTAATTTCCTGCCATAGTAGGATTACACTTGTAGTCTAGTTCGGGGCTGCGTTAGTGTTCGCGCAGCGTTCCGTAAGAAAACTTACCGTACCCCTATGGGGAAGCAAGCTACGCGTAGCGGACGCACCAGAAGGTATCGCTGCGTCTATCTTTAGGATTTCCAATTAAAAAATATTAGACATCTCCCGAAAAAATGTAGAGACGCTCCGCTTAAGCGTCTCTAAGTGCAATTTCGTTTCTCTACAAACAATTTCGGGTAAATTTTCCATTATTCAGCTTAGTTTTTTAGTTTTAATCTGTCTGTAGATAGCTGCAATGTTGCGGGCATCATCAATGCCACGATGGTGCGTGCCTTTCAATTCTATCCCCAACTCATTGAGAGCTTGTGCCATGCCAAATTTTTTAGACACGCCAAGATATTCGGAAAATTCCTCTTTGATATTTATGTGTTCTGAAATAAAAGGATAAGGGAAATTATGAAACGCGCAATCTTGAATAAATTGCTTTTTGTCGTAATTACCCCAAGAACAAAAAATATGATTGGTAAATGAATAAATCCATTCTTTGAAGCGAGAAATTGCCTCTATAAATTTTGGTGCTTCGTCAACATCTTGCTGCCGAATACTAGTCAATTCGGTGCAAAAACCTGTCAGTTGTGGATGTCTCACGGGTTGAATGAATTGCTGAAACTCGGAATCAATTTCCCACGTTGCTCGATTGAGCATCACCGCACCAATTTCGATGATTTCCATTTCGTGACGAGGAATAGTCCTATTGTCACAGCACGTAGCCTCCAAATCGACTATCAGATAATAGTGGGATCTCTTCGTTTTCATATTAAGTAATAGAGATTGGAAATTAGTATCAATAATTATTTATATGTATTTTTTTAAACCTTAAACAATTAGTATTTGCAACTTTATTGTAGCATCCATACTACAAAATTGCAATGCTTATAGCTTTTTTCATCTATTTGAACCACAACCTCCTGTAGGGACGCACATTTGTGCGCTCCTATTATGCTGAAAAGACAAATTTTATAGTCATTTTTTTTACTTCACTAAACAATAACTTAGGGAAAGGGAATTTAGATTGATGAAAAAGGTTTAACCCAACGGAGTTGAATAGCGATATTAAGAGCGATCGCAGCTATTCCAAACCACAATACACTTTCAAAAGCCAACACCAAAAAAGGCCAAATTGTGCTATGAGAATTCCACCCAAGTTCTATCTGAGTTAATCCCCGCACCAAGCCAAAGGCCAGCACACCACCGGCTTTGAGTTGAGGATTTTGATCTGAGCGGATGATATAGCGGTAGGTGACACCAAATAGGAAACCAGTAAAACTTGCAACTGCACCACTCACCCACAAGTGCCAGTTAAGATCACTTTGCAGACATGCGAGTGTTTGAAAATACTTTGCCAGTACTAAAGTATTCAACAGACTAGCGATTGCAAAAGCGAAACACATAGATAATCCCCCAATTATTCCAGCTTTGAGGGATTCTATGCGTTCTGCCATTAATTGAGGATCTAAAATTGCGTTCACTCTATATAGAAATTAGGGATTGGGTACTTGTACTGAGCATCTCGGCTTCTCTACGTTCGCGCAGCGTGTCGCAGACAGACGCTACGCGTAGCTTGCTTCCCCGTAGGGGTACGCTTGATGGAGCCGTAGCCGTAAAGCCTACGCCATAGCTACGCTTAGGACGCAGCCTCTCCAAGAGATTGAGAAAATTTTTCCCCAGTCTTCAGTATGATAAATGCTAGAGCAGTTTTGTAATTAATTAAATGCTGCTCTCATGTAGGAATTTTGATGATAAACTCGGTTCCCACACCAGGTTGAGAATTCACATCTAATATACCTTCGTGTTTCTCTACAACTATTTCATAGGCGATTGCCAAGCCAAGTCCAGTACCTTTACCAACGGGTTTTGTGGTAAACAACGGTTCAAACAAGCGTTTTTTAAGTCGTTCAGGAATACCAATCCCATTGTCAGCAATCCGAATTACAATCAATTCTTCAAAATCTATTTCTGTTGCAATGTTAATCTCAGGAATTAGATTGCTCATTTTGCCTTGTGTTATAGCTTCATCAACAGCATCAACTGCATTTGCCAGAATGTTCATAAATACTTGATTCATCAGCCCAATATAGCACTTTACCTGTGGTAATACTCCATAATTTTTACTAATTTCAATGCGGGGACGAGCGCCATTAGCCTTGAAGCGGTGTTGCAAAATCATTAGCGTACTATCTAGTCCTTGGTGCAAATCAGCAGATATTTTGGTATCCCTATCTGAGCGACAGAAGTTGCGAAGTAAATTAGAAATGTTCCGAATTCGTTCACTTCCTAGCTGGAGTGAGTTCAATATTTTTGCCATGTCTTCGAGAACGAAGTTTAGATCCAAGTCCTCAATAGCAGTAGTGATTTTGGCTGTTGGGTTTGGATACTCTTGTTCATATAGTAGGAGCAACTCAGTTACTGTTGCAATGTATCCTTGCAAGGGGGAAATATTGCTGGAAATAAAGTTGATGGGGTTGTTAATTTCATGTCCAATACCAGCGATTAATTCTCCAAGTGTTGATAGCTTCTCTTGCTGCACCAACTTAACTTGGGCTTTTTGCAAAGCCTTGGTGCGATCGCTGACTTGTTGTTCCAAAGATTCAGTCAATTGTTTGAGTTGTAAATGCACGCGCACTCTAGAAATGACTTCCTCTTGTGCAAACGGTTTAGGGATATAGTCTACTGCACCAAGGGAAAATCCCTTCGTTTTACTCTCCGTATCCGCTAAGGCAGTGGTGAAAATAATTGGGATATTTTGGGTAACAGGATTGGCTTTAAGGCGACAACAAGTTTCAAATCCGTCAATACCCGGCATTTGTACATCCAGCAAAATTAACTCTGGTTGATTGCGTTCAGCTTGGGCGATCGCACTTTCTCCATCGACTGCAACACGGAAACGAAAACCCTCACTATTGAGCGCTTCACACAGGACAGATAAATTTGTCGGATTATCATCCACAATCAAAATAAATCCGTTATTTTGGGTTTTGTTCATGATGGATTTAAAAGTTAAATTTTACTCAAATTAATTCAGATATTGTTGAATAAAAGTTTCCAAACGTTTTAGTTGGAAATTACTAGCAAGCTGGACGATTTGCTGGGCAAAAATGCTTAACTGCTCATCAGCTATAGAAAGTTGCTGAGTTATTTCTAAAATACTTTGAATATCCCCGTCTTGTACTAGTTCGAGTAACTGTTGTAAAACCTCTTTAGCAGGAGAAATCATCTCATTGGGTTGATCCAAACTACCTGTATAGGTTTTTTTAATTGCGTCTACCTTACCGTCAAAAATCCATTCTAGTTGCAAAAATTGTCGTAGCATTTCTAGAAGTGTTTCCGCTTCTACAGGCTTTGGTAAAAATACATTTGCACCTATATCAATACTCTTGTGCTGGTCGATTGCAAACACACTTGCTGACGAAGCGATGATCGCAATCTCTTTAAATTGCTCAGACTCACGCAAACGATTTATCAACTCAAACCCATCCAATATAGGCATTACTAGGTCAGTGATAATCAAGTCTGGTTTGTGGGCGAGAGCCTGTTCCCATCCTTCCTCGCCCTGACTAGCTTCTACAACAGTAAACCCAACTGGCTCTAGTAAATTTACAATTACTGATCGGTTTTCCCATCTGTCATCCGCAATCAAAATCGTGCGCCTTTGTCCTTGATAACCAATAATGGTTCCCTGCTCAACCACTCTGGAAACCTTTGCCCAGTCTTTAGATTCTGGCAATTTTGCCTCAAACCAAAAAGTGCTACCTTTGCCAAATTCACTTTCCACCTGAATTTGACCACCAATCAACAAAACAATTTTTTGGCTGATTGCTAATCCCAAGCCTGTACCTTCAGATTGTTGTTTTTGATTTCCCACTTGCTCAAAGGGCTGGAAGATTTTCTCGGCTTGTTCAGGGGTTATACCCGTGCCGGTATCTATTATTTGAAAGCGAATTTTGTAGTTAGTCTGTCCATTGGCATTTGATTCTTGGCCAATGACCTGAACTTTGAAGGTGACACTGCCTTGATGAGTAAATTTAATGGCATTACCAAGCAAGTTAATCAGTACTTGCCGCAAGCGTTTTTCATCAGCATGAATGCCCGTTGGCAAATCAGGATCGAGTTCGACGTGAAATGCGATCACCTTTTGTTCTGCCCGGATGCGGCAAATTTCAGTCACGCTATCTATAAAGGCAGGCAAGTAGAAATCAACAGGATGCAATTCTAGTTTGCGGGCTTCTATCTTGGAGAGATCCAGGACATCATTAATTAGAGTTAGTAAATGGGAACCACATTGATAAATAATGCCAACTCCTTTGCGTCCTTTCTCGGTCAAAGATTCTGTGCGTTGGAGGATTTGTGTAAAGCCCAGGATGCCGTTGAGGGGTGTGCGTAGTTCATGACTCATATTGGCAAGAAATTCACTCTTGGCTTGGCTGGAGTTTTGAGCGACTTCTTCTGCAAAGCGTAGTTGTTTCTCGATGCGCTTACGCTCGACAATTTCAGTTGAAAGCACTCGATTGATAGCTTCTAACTGGGCTGGGCTGGGTAGTGTCAGAGCTTGAGGCATGAGAAAAAATAACGCAAATGCCGTATATATTGAAATAATGGCAGTTAAAGCTTTTAAAACACCTGCAATCCAATAGTCTGGATGCCAAAGCGTCCAAATTTCCATCAAGTGTCCAGTACCGCAGACAATGATAAAAGCACCAAATAACAAAAAGACTCCATTGAAAGGAACGTCTTTGCGCTTGGAAATAAAGTAAATCAGTAGGAAGGGAATAGAATAATAGGCAAGAGCGATCGTGGCATCAGAAATAATATGGAGCCAAACTAATCCAGTTTGCCAGAGATAACAATGTCCGTGGGGAATAAAACCGTTAGAATGGAAAGGATAGTTGAAAAATGTCGGCATAATACTAGAGGTTGCTGGATTTGAAATGTAGACCCATAACCCTAGTATTCCCAAACCATCAAGTGGAAAAGCGCGATCGCTACTTTTTTATATTAGTTTTTATTATTACGTAAAGTACTAGGGTATCAAGAAAAGATGGTGTCTGGTTTGCGTAGGCGTAACCCGTCGTAGACATCGCCCGCAAAACTTACAATGTCATTGATAAAAAAATCTCAGCCTGCCCAATCCCTGTATGATAAATATTAGAAACCTTTTGTAATTATTTGAAAACTGGGACTATGGAGATTTTGACACTAGGTTGGGTATCACTATTAGTTGTGTTCACTTGGTCAATTGCAATGGTAGTCTGGGGACGTAACGGACTGTAGAGGCATGGTGGAAAGTCCATTCTTGAGTATTTTGGCTTTATTTGCTGTAGTGCTGCTCGTAGTAGTCACTGGTGGTATTGGTTATTTGACCCTGGCAGATTGGCGCGATCGCCGTCGCCGAGATGAAGAGAAACGCACCAGCCGTAGCGCCACTCCTAAGCGGCGATAATTTTCTCGTGGTTGAAAAATAGTTTTTGTAGGGACACGATAATATCGTGTCCCTACACTGTTTTTTATGGCATTTAAAGGAAATAACGTTACCTTTGCGATCGCTAGGGGAATCATGAGATAGAAGACTTTCAATATTTAAAGTCCTACTGGGAATGGAAAACTCCTCTACTACTCAACCCATAGAACCAAATTCAGAACAGCAAGAATCTCATTCAGATGTGACATTCTCCTTGCGCCAGAATGAGCAACAAAAAGCCTTGTCTGGAGTTATTGCCCGCATTCGCGAGTCTCTAGATATAGACGTGATCTTCAAAATTACAGTCATCGATTCCGCGCTGATTGGAGTGGCGAATTTGTTGCTGAGTCTTTAGCCCCAGGTTGGACACCAGTAAGGGAAATTGTACCTGCAATGTCTACGACAGGCGTAGCTGCCTCAGGTAATTACCTGCAAGAAACCCAAAGCGGAGATTTTGCTAATAGTAAAACTCTTGTTATTAAAGATATTTACAGCAGCGATTATTCTATTCCTTATATTACCCTGATCGAGCTAATGGAGGCTAGGGCATATATGATTGTGCCAATTTTTCAGGGTGAGAAACTTTGGGGATTACTAGCAGCTTATCAAAATATCAAACCCCGCGATTGGCAACAGGATGAGGTAGATTTGCTGATGCAGATTGGTACTCAGTTAGGGGTAGGACTTCAGCAAGCGGAATTACTCGAACAAACTCAACGTCAAAAAGAAGAACTCACCCAGACTCTTAAAGAATTACAGCACACTCAGAGCCAGTTGATTCAAAGTGAAAAAATGGCAGGCTTAGGGCAGTTAGTTGCTGGTGTATCACATGAAATTAACAACCCGATTAGTTTCATTTACGGCAATATCACTTATGTTACTGAACATGCCGAAAATTTATTTAAAATACTGCACCTCTATCAGAAACAGTATCCTAAGGCAACAGGAGAAATTCAAAAGCAAGCAGCAGCACTGGATTTAGATTTCATTAGTGATGACTTGCCCAAAATTCTTACTTCAATGAAGATGGGAGCAGATCGGATTTCTCAATTAGTCTTGTCGTTACGAAGTTTTTCTCGACTTGACGAAACAGGAATGAAGCCCGTTGACCTTCATGAGGGTATCGACAGTACTTTGCTAATTTTACAACATCGACTGCAATCACAGACTAATTCTTTTGCTATTGAGGTAGTTAAGCAATATGGTGAATTGCCCCCATTAGTCTGCTATGCAGCTCAGATAAATCAGGTGTTTATGAATATTCTCAACAATGCGATTGATGCAGTGGAAAACTCAGCAACTAGTGGAAAAATAATTGACAATCCTAAAATTTTGATTCGTACAGAAGTGATAGAAGGGAATACTATTCTTATTTGGATTGCTGACAATGGTTGTGGGATTCCAGAGAATATGCGATCGCGCATTTTTGAACCTTTCTTTACCACCAAACAACCTGGTCAAGGTACTGGTTTGGGGTTATCTATTAGCTACCAAATTATTGTGGAAAAACACGGTGGTAATATCAAGTGTGTTTCTGAACCTGGTAACGGCTCTGAGTTCTATATCCAAATTCCGAACAAACGGTGAGTTAGCTAGAAGAATTCCAAGCCCAACACAGCACTGTCAGACGACGGGAATTTTTTTATATTTCGCTCAAAGATAGAAATACTTATTAGCACTTTTACACCTATGCTACAATCCGCCCCTAGCTTCGAGAACAGCTACTCTGTAGGAAAGCTTACAGAAAAGTGAATACTACTTGTATTGGGCTTTCACTAAAGGTCTGAAAGGTTTGATTTCTATTAATATACATAATTATAGATTTATATAGTGCGTAAGTCATACCTAAGAATGAGGGCAATTCCGCAGAGTCTTTATAAAGTGATACCTGTACATTTATTTAATTTTGTTACGGAAATTACACCATGAGTTCTCAACAAAAATCCAATAGTAAACAAGGGGAGACTGCTGCCAAGAAAGAAAGCACAGCAGCTAAAAAAGCTGATAAAGCTGATAACTTGGATTTAGATTCACTTCTTTCTGCACTAGAAGGAGACTTGACTGCTCTTGATAGCGAAACTGCTATTGGCTTAATCGACGAGTGGTATACTTATTTACACAAAGCTAAAGAGCCAGAAATCAAAGAAATTGCCGATAACCTCAAGCAACTCAAGCAACTAGTGAAAAGTGGTAAGGCCACAGGTCATGAAATTGGTGAAGTGCTAACTGAAATTGGTGAGCAAACAGGTAATGTTACTTCTGATACTGATAAGGAACTAAAAACTCCGTTACAGAAGTTGGGTAAGCAACTTCGCAATACAGGTGTTTCACTAGGTAAGGCGGAAGACCGCGAACAGATTGAACACATAGAAGCAGTAATAGAAACGCTTGAAGGAGACTTGACTAAAATTGGACCGGAGGCGGCGCAAGGTACGGTTGATACATGGTACACCTTATTGCATAAGTCTGAAAACGAGAATCTCCAAGAAGTTGCTAATGGACTTAAAGAACTTAAGCAACTCTTGAAGCGCAAAACTGCTAAAGGTGCTGACTTTGCCGAGGTGCTGACGAAACTGGGCGAACAAACTCAACAAGCTGCAACTGAAGCCGCAAGGGGATTTAAGGGGCCAATTCAAAGATTGGGTAAGCTTTTAAGTAAAGCTGGCAAGTCATTGGATTAATTTTAAAGTCTGTTTGATTACCGATAATAAAAGCACCTCATTTCACTTTGGCTGAGGCTAATGTGGAGTGGGGTGTTTTATATAATCATATCACTACATTTTCGTGTTTTGCAACTGGTTTATCTCAGTTACCAAATTATTTATTAACGAACCACAAAGACACAAAGGAAGAAAAGGCGATGCCTTTGGCGGGCTTTCCTACGGGACGCTACGCCAACGCCTACGCACAATGGAGATTTTGCAGGTGATCGCCTTTTTGAGAGAATTTGGCGCGTGCGATCGCTTTTCAATCTACTTCTTTTAGATTAGTATTGAATATTACTGTAGAGACAATCAACGTGAGCGAATCACAAGCAACTTGGAGTGCTGATGGAAGTCATATTCCTGATATAAATCCTCATACCAAAGCCAAGCATCAAATTCTTGAAACATATCTTGAAAATCTTATTTACACACTTTATGGCAAAGGTAGATATGGAGAAAGAACGTTTACTTATTAGGGCTTTAGAAGTAATAAAAGAGAGTTTTTGGCAAGAAAATAACTTAGATTATCAATATTATTTTGAATTGTATGGACATGGGTTCAGAACAGCAGATTTTTATGAAGAAAACCAACTGCAATTGAAATTTGATATTACCAAAAATAGCGAGGAATTCTGTTTAGAGAAATTGGATGGTCATTTGGGCAATATTATACGTAATAATCAAGACGGAATTATTTTCCATGACCTTTGTCATCAAACTATGGAACGTAACCCAGCTAGTAAAGAGCATTATACAATTTATATAAATATGCTTAGAAATGAAAAAGAAATAGAGATTTTGAGAAAAGGTGAAATAGTAAAAGAGCGTAAAGTTGATTTACGAAAAAGTGATATAATCAAATTAACTAAATATAAACAGCTTTCATTTTTTTAAAATGTTTTTTATCATATCTTAATAAGCAAACTAAGGATGTGAGGATTGTAATACTAATAATAAACTATATAAATAAATGTGTGTGCTATGTCTATTGTTAAAGGCGTTGAAAAAATTGTTAATCCTCTGCAGCAGAGCGCTCTTAACAAAAAAGGGCTATGTGACTATGTGGTTAATGTAGCATCAGGGTGTTTGCATGGATGTACATTCTGTTATGTACCTTCTACGCCTGCAATTAGGACAAAGCAAGCACAATTGCATTCAAAAGGAGTAAGCGATCCTCAAATGGATTGGGGACAGTATTTATTTGTTCGAGAAGAGATACCTGAGCAACTAGAAAAAATCCTTAGTCGTAAAAGGTCTTGGCGTGAAACACCAGCAGGAAAAGGTGTAGTATTAGTCTGTTCTGGTACTGATCCTTATCAAACTAAACAGACTGCAAATGTTACGCGAGGTGTTGTTGAGGCTTTATCGAGATATAAGAAAAAAATCCGGATTCTTACTCGTGGTCTATTATGGGTAAATGATATTGATATTCTTAATCGTACCAATGTGATCGTTGGCATGAGTTTACCATACCTAAATGATGAACTCAGTCGCCAGATTGAACCTCAAGCTCCTCCTCCTTCAGAACGTTATAAAGCAATGCTGGCAGGTCATAAAGCTGGGTGTAGGATGTATGTTGCAGTTGCTCCTACTCCTCCAAATATGACTTTAGATGATTTCAAAAGACATTTAGAAAAAATAATGTCTATCAATCCAGAAGTTATATTTTGGGAGCCTATTAATGCTCGCGGAAGTAATGGAAAACGTATGATAGCGGCAGGCTTGGATTTTACGGATTCCATAAGGCATAAAAAGTCATGGGCGGAATACTTTAAAAGGCAATGGAATGACATTGAAACAGCCGCAAGAGAGGTTGGATGTGAGGATCGGCTTCACATTTGGCCTGATCCTGAACTTAGAGGGCTTGTTGATGATGTCAAGCTGGATTATTGGTTGTATAAGCCAACAGTGGAAAAGTGGGATAGCTTGACATCCTTAAAAAAGTAGAGACGCGAAATTTCACGTCTCTATTTTTTGCGCTGTCTTTGCCTTCGCGGTTCGTTAAAGTTGCTTCACTTCCGAAACCAACTTCGCCACCATATCTTTAGCGCCACCAAAGAGCATCGTAGTTTTATCCTTGTAGAACAACTCATTATCTACACCGGCAAAACCTGTACTCATCCCACGCTTAATCACAATCGTCTGCTTCGCCCGATCTACTTCCAAAATCGGCATACCATAAATCGGGCTATTTGTATCACTTCGCGCCGCCGGATTTACTACATCATTCGCGCCAATTACTAAAGCCACATCCGCTTGCTCAAACTGGGGATTAATATCTTCCATGTCGTATAACTGCGTATAAGGCACATTTGCCTCTGCCAGTAATACATTCATATGCCCCGGCATTCTCCCAGCAACGGGGTGAATGGCATACTTGACATCAACGCCCATCCGTTCTAGCTGATCTGACAATTCCCGGACGCTATGTTGCGCTTGGGCAACTGCCATACCATAACCAGGCACAATTACCACAGAACGGGCATAACCCAACATCATCGCCCCTTCTTCGGGATCGATGCTGCGGACGGTTTGATCGATCGCATCACCACTAGCAGCAGCACCACTAGAAGTAGATCCTGTACCAAAAGCGCTGAACAGCACACTAAATAAGGAGCGGTTCATCGCCTTACACATAATTTCGGTAAGGATTAACCCAGATGCTCCTACCAAAGCCCCAGCGATGATTAACATATTGTTCATCACCACAAATCCAGCTGCCGCCGCTGCCACACCTGACAATGAGTTCAACAGCGAGATTACCACTGGCATATCGCCGCCACCAATCGGGATGACGAACATCACACCCAGCACCAATGAAACGCCAACCACTCCCAAGAATATGGGTAAGCTATCTGGTGTAATGATTAAATAGACACTGCCCACTACATAAGCAGCCAGAAGCAAGAGATTAAATGGTTGCTGGAAAGGAAATGTAATCGGGGAACCGCTGATTAAACCTTGCAATTTGGCAAAGGCTAGAAAACTACCTGTGAAGGTAATACCACCGATTAACACGTCCAAAAGTATGGAAATGTTGACATCTAAGGGTATCGGCTGAGAACTATCTAACAACCGCCAGAATTCGGCAACGGCTACTAAAGCCGAAGCCGCACCGCCCAAGCCGTTGAGTAAACCCACCATTTGGGGCATTTCGGTCATTTGGACTTTGTAGGCAACGATCGCACCAATTCCCGATCCAATCGCCAAGCCCAACAATATCATCTCGTAGTTCAACACATGCTGATCCAGCATTGTTGCTGCGATCGCCAGCAGCATCCCCACAGACGCAACGAGATTACCGTTCCTCGCTGTAGCAGGTGATCCCAGCTTTTTCAAGCCTAGAATGAATAACGATGCAGCGACTAAATATGTCAGCTGAATGCCAGTTGGTAAAAAGTCGCTCACGCCTTAATCTCCTTTTTCTTGAACATTTGCAGCATTCTGTCTGTAACTAGGAAGCCACCTATAACGTTGACAGTTGCCAATACTACAGCAATTAAACCGAGAATCACTGAGACACTTGTTTCTCTAGCACCTGAAGCTACTATTGCCCCAAGTACCGAAATGCCAGAAATCGCGTTTGAGCCTGACATTAAGGGCGTGTGTAGAGTCGGTGGTATTTTGTTGATGACTTCAAAGCCGATAAAAGATGCCAAAACAAATACAAACAAAGCAGCAAGTAATGCCTCTGTCATGAAATCAAAACTCCTTATGGTATATTTGGCTACTAACCTGCTCCAACGCCGCTCAATGCTTGTAGTGCATCCCGCACTCGTTGATTACGAATTTCACCAGCGTGAGTAACGCAAGCTGCATCAACGATGTCGTCGCTAAAGTTTACCTGCAAAGCTTTGTCTTTAATTAGCAGTTGCATCAACGAAGTTACGTTCTTGGCATACAATTGGCTGGCATGAATTGGCATCGATGATGGGAGATTGATCGGGCCGATAATTGTCACACCGTTCCATACAATATCTTTTCCGGGTTCGGTGCAGGCGCAGTTACCACCCTGATCAGCAGCCAAATCCACAATCACTGAACCTGGTTTCATTTGTGCCACCATTTCTTCTGTAACTAGCCGTGGTGCTTGTCTCCCAGGTACTTGAGCGGTGGTAATCACTACATCAGAATTTTTGACGTGTTCGGCGACAACTTCTTGGGTACGTTGTTTGCTAGCCTCAGAGATTTCCTTGGCGTAACCACCTGCGGCGACGGTTTCTTCTTCTAATTTGACTTCAACAAATTTTGCCCCTAAGCTTTGCACTTCTTCTTTAACGGCGGGACGAATATCAAAGGCTTCTACCACTGCTCCCAAACGTCTAGCGGTGGCGATCGCTTGCAATCCAGCTACACCAGCGCCCATAATAAATACTTTGGCTGGAGCGATCGTACCTGCGGCTGTGGTTAACATCGGAAAATATTTCGGTAGTGCCGCTGCGGCAATTAATACTGCCTTATAACCTGCTAATGAAGCTTGCGAGGACAAAGCATCCATACTTTGCGCCCTGGTGGTACGGGGAATCATTTCCATACTCAAGGCTGTGACTTTCCGATTTGCTAGTTGCTGCGCCACAACAGGATTTCCCAAAGGATTGAGGAAACTGACTAATACTGCTCCTTCTTTTAACAAGTCAATTTCTGAGCGTCCATCTTCTCGCTCTTGCGGTGGGCTGACTTTCAGCAGAATATCTGTTTCGCCCCATAATTTGGCAGTATCGCTGATTATTGTGGCTCCTGCTGCTTCATAGTCAGTATCGTTGAAAAAAGCTCGCTCTCCTGCACCTGTTTCCACCCAGACTTCCAAACCTTGTTTTACTAATCGAGTAACGGTGTCAGGAATTAATGCCACACGACGTTCACAAACTTCAATTTCTTTAGCAACTGCTATTCTCATGAAATCTCCTGAAGATAAATACCTAATCTTTGCCAAGTAAGCGATTGTCTAGATGAGGGATATCCCGCACTCTATAGTATTTAGGCAGGAACATCAGCTA
The DNA here is from genome assembly GCF_937863485.1 of uncultured Nostoc sp. Lineage (GTDB taxonomy): Bacteria > Cyanobacteriota > Cyanobacteriia > Cyanobacteriales > Nostocaceae > Nostoc. The sequence continues at coordinate 25,563 of NZ_CALMFY010000076.1, forward strand.
TGACTTTTACTTGTAGATTGAACCTTGAAACTTTCCTCTCCCACTCTTAGCTGTCCAGGCAAAGCCTGACTTTGCCGCTTGCAGATGTCATATTTTCAGATAGTTGCAAACAGGGTTACGTATTGCACATCCTAGATTGATTCCCAAATTTTGCATCTTTATCTTCAGCTTATTTTCGGGATTGAGAAATTTTGGTATTCCTTTCTTATAGAGTAATATTGACCCAATTTTGAAAGCTTTATAATTTCCAAATCAAATTTTAATGATTACGACTTTGATTCAAACTCATTTTAATCAATTTAGCCCAAGTTAACTGGCGATCGCTAATGGCACGCCTCAATTTTTATCACAAAACTATCAAATTTAGATACACTTATACATATTTGGAAACACAATCCAATCCCAACTGTGTTTCTATTTAGTTTAAAATTTGACCAACCTAGTCATCAAATCAGCACTTTGTAAGGGTAATCAAGTAAATTGTTCAAATGTTAATTTTATAACTAAGTAATTTTTCTGCCACCCAAACCTCAGGGAGGATGGCACTTTTTGTTGTTACTGAACGTCAATTGTCAGGAAGTGAGTAGTAAACTTTAGTAACGAATACTAACACACGGTTATTTAGATAACAGATTTATATTTTGGTAGAGGAAGCCCAATTATGCGACGTTTACTTTCCGCTTTAGCCGTGACTAGCTGTTTAGTGACTGGATTTCCAGCCCTGACTTGGGCGCAAAGTTTACCTGGATTTACGCTCTTTAGCGGCGTCAAAGCCGAAAATCAACTGCCCTTTAGGTTAGATTTTGGTGGACAAGCTAATGGTTGGGATCGATACATATTGAGGATTCCAGCCAAAAGAATGAAATTGGCAGTTGGTCAATTTGCCATTACCTACCCTGATTATTACAAAGGAACTTTTGACCAGAAAGAAATTGAAGTCCGAGTCAAAGGCAAAGCAGTTCCGCTTTCTGAGGTGAAGTGGGACAAAGAAGGTAAGCTGATTAATATTTTTCCCCAAGACCCGGTGCCAGCAGGTAGCGCAGTTGAGGTAGTCTTATCTAACGTGAAAAACCCAGCCTTCGGCGGAGTTTACTATTTTAACTGTCAAGTGCTCTCCCCTGGCGATGTGCCACTACTGCGCTACATGGGAACATGGATTTTAAGCATCAATTAAGCTTGGGAGCGGGGAGTAAGAATTTTAGATTTTAGATTTTGGATTAAAGAATTGAAATTTAATCTAAAAGACCCTCGATAGCGAAGAAGAGAGCGAGTCCAAGAGCGTCTCACTCGCTGTCGTCAATCCAAAATTGAATTGCCTAATCCCCAATTCCCTAATAAAGTGATATAATTAGAGATTGTGAGTTTTTTATAAAAATCACCTAAGAGGAGAACAGTATGAAAAGAACACTGGGCGGTACTAGCCGTAAGAGAAAAAGAACCTCTGGTTTTCGTGCCAGAATGCGGACACCAGATGGCAGAAACGTAATTAGCGCCAGGAGAAGAAAGGGACGTCACCGTCTGAGCGTTTAGGTCATATTCAGCTAAAAAAGCATCTGTGGCTTTGCCCAAAGCAAATCGGCTAAAATCTCGCAAGGATTTTCAGGCAGTTTTCCGGGAAGGAATTCGGCGTCATGGCTCTTATTTAACATTGAGAGCCTTAAAGCCGTTGTGTTTAACAAAACCTTCTTTGGACATTGCCACCCAGACTACACAAGCAACTGACTCAGCACATATTGCCAGCACGCGAATTGGCATTTCCATTAGCACAAAAGTCAGCAAAAGGGCAGTAGTTCGCAACCGAATCAAACGGCAAATTACTACTGCTTTGTACAATTTGCTGCCCAAATTATCACCAGGATGGCGGCTAGTGGTAATTGTCAAACCCACAGCAGCAGAATCTAAGTGCGTAAGCCCACAATTTCTGCAAGAATTAGAGCAGTTGTTGGCACAAGCCGAGGTGTTCGATGGGAATTCGTGAAGATGTTTATTATGAAGGTGGGCCCCATATTGGGGATTTGATTATCAACCTGCTGATTGGGCTAACTGTCGTTGGCATACCATTAACAGTTGGGGCAATTGTCAGGGCATTGTGGCTGCGTTTCCGCATCACCGATCGCCGAATTACCGTGACGGGAGGTTGGCAGGGGCGCGATCGCACTGACATAATTTACTCAGAAATTATCAAAGTCGTCACAATCCCCCGTGGCATTGGCTTATGGGGAGATATGGTGCTAACCCTAAGAAATGGGAGTCGTCTTGAATTGCGTGCAATTCCCAAATTTCGGGAAGTCTATGACTATATCAACGAAAGAATAGCTGCGAAAAATCCCGAATATAGTAGCACTGCCAATAAGTGATGGGATTAGGGGAAGCAGGGGAGACAGTGGGTTGCGCGGGTTCCTTGGGTTGTAGCAACTGCCGGGAAGCAGAAAAAAATGAGAGAGAAGAACCATACACCATGCCCCATGCTCCATGCCCCGTGCCTCATTTAAATGTGCGGCTATCCGTAGTCAAGGATAGTCGCCGATAAATGATCATTTAGATAAATTAGATTTAGTCAGTTTACAGTACCTCAGGTTGAATTCAGAATAATGGATTTTGGTATCGGCTTTCTCTCGAACAACGTGATGCTGCCAATCATAGATTTTTTCTATGGTATTGTGCCTAGCTACGGATTAGCGATCGTTGCTTTGACATTGATAGTCCGCTTCGCGCTCTATCCCCTGAGTGCTGGCTCAATTCGCAACATGCGGAAGATGCGGATTGTACAACCTCTGATGCAGAAGCGGATGGCAGCAATCAAAGAGCGCTATAAGGATGAACCGCAAAAGCAGCAAGAGGAAATGGTCAATGTCCAAAAAGAATTTGGCAACCCCTTGGCAGGCTGTTTTCCATTACTAGTGCAAATGCCGGTCTTATTAGCGCTGTTTGCCACTTTGCGGGGTTCGCCTTTTTCAAGTGCGAACTACAGCGTTAACTTGCAAATATTTCCCGCAGAACAAATCGAACAAATTCAACCACAAGCCTTTGCCACTGCTGCTCAAAATATTTATGTTGCAGATGGGGAACACGTTAAAGTAGCTGCAATCCTTCCCAGTGGTAATAAACTAACGGTGGGAGAACAAACTAAGATCCAATATCAGACTATTCAGGGCAAACCATTTCAGGTACTTTTAGCAGAACACCCAGAAAATAAGCTGATTCCTGATTGGAAAGTCACCAAAGGTGAAGATCGGATAAAAATTGATACCCAGGGCAATGTAGAAGCCTTGCAGCCTGGAGAGGTCACCATTCAAGGAACAATTCCTGGACTAGCAGCAGAAAAAGGCTTTTTATTCATTGATGCTTTAGGCAGGGTTGGTGCAACTGATCCAGATGGCACAATCCACTGGGATATTGTCGGCATGATCGTCTTCTTTGGAATCAGCCTTTATGTTAGCCAAATGCTTTCTGGGCAAAATTCCAGCGGTGGCAATCCGCAGCAGGATACAGTTAACAAAATCACCCCAGTCATCTTTTCTGGGATGTTTTTGTTCTTTCCCCTACCAGCCGGGGTGCTGATGTATATGGTGATTGGTAATATTTTCCAAACTGCACAAACTTATCTTCTTTCCCGCGAACCTCTATCAGAAGAACTGCAAAAAATCGTAGAAACTCAGGAGAAGGAAGCAGCAGTCACCGAACAAAAGGCATTGCCATTTGAACCGAAAAGTTCTAAGAAAAAGGCGACAGGCGGATCATGAGCAACATTCCGATGCAGCGAGGTCAGCAGTGGTTAAAAACCCTGCTGGAACTCACTGGAATACCTGCACAGATTCAGGGTCATTTAGAAACTACCCAATCTCAAGAGGGTGATTCCCCAGAACCAGATAATTACTGGTTGACAATTGATCAAACTAATTTGACGACAGAACAAATCCAGGTATTAATTGGTGCCGATGGTTCTGTACTAGATGCGATTCAGTATCTAGCAAATTCGGTTCTTAACTTAAGCCAACCCCAAGAGGAACAAGCCTCTTACACCATTGAGTTGAATGGCTACCGGGTCAAAAGAGAAGCGGAAATTCGCGCATTAGCAGAAGCAGCAGCCGATGAAGTGCGCTTTTCTGGTAGAGAAGTGGAAATTAAATCCCTTAGTTCTGCTGAAAGGCGTCAAATCCATACCTTCTTGAAGGAATTTGGAGATTTGGAAACCTTCAGTCGCGGTAAAGAGCCGCATCGTCATCTGGTTGTCCGTCCAGCTTCGTTGGAAGAAGTTAGGGGTTAGGAGTTTTGTTCAATTTTGGATTTTAGATTTTAGATTTTTTATTCAATCCAAAATCCAAAATTCAAAATCTAAAATTGGCAGAGTTAAGAGTTAATTGAAAGCTCATAACTATATAATTTCAAAATTTCTCTTGTTCCTAAAAGCTAAAATAAAGATGTAGCATCAGTATAATTGCTGATAATCACCATTAATTTTCGTGAGGATGTCTCACAAATCCTATGGACGCAATTTATATTCCGCAGCTAACTAGAGCATCGGAGCGGACAGAGGAAGTTCAGGTTGAGGAATTTCTGCCTGGTTTGGAAACGTTGACACCAGTTCGTGGTCATGTGCGCGTGCAGCATCATGGCAATTACCTGGAAGTGTCCGGTCAGGCAGAAACAATTATTACTTGTACCTGCAACCGCTGTTTGCAGCAATACAATCGACGTTTAGGGCTTGATACGAAAGAAATCATCTGGTTAGACGAAACCGCAAATCAGCCAAATGACTTGCCCTTAGAGCGGGAAGTGATTATGGAAGATTTGCTGGAAACCCTACCGCCCGATGGTTATTTTTATCCCAACGAATGGCTGTATGAGCAGATGTGCTTGGCAATACCGCAGCGCCAGTTATGCGATCGCAATTGTCCAGGTATTCCTGTAAGTAGTACTGTTGATAGTTCTGATAGTTCTGATAGTTCTGAAACTCCAGTTGATAACCGTTGGGCTTCTCTGGAAGCACTAAAAAAGCAACTTCCAGGGTAGTAATTTGGTAATTCCGTCAAACTTAAGTCTGCGCCTACACGAACTAAGCCTGTCTACACAGGCTTATTGTTTTATATTTTATTAAATACTTATACCAATTCAATTAATGATTGCAACACATCCTTGGGTGAAGACGCGATGAATCGCGTCTCTACAAATGGTCTATTTGTCGCATTCTTTTTTTAAATTGGTATTATATAGCAATCCTATTTGATTTGTGAGAATTGCAACCCGCAGATCCCCGACTTCGTAAAAGTTGTCAGGGATCTTGTTTCTGCGCGTTTGATTCAAGATTGCTATAGCAATACCGTTCAGTTAAGCCCAAAATCCTTGGTAGAGACGCGAAATTTCGCGTCTCTACAAGTCAAAAATAAGTACTAAAAATCCTTAACTGAACCGTATTGATTGCTATAGTACGAGCCAATAGTAATTAAATAGTTTTTAGATTGTTAAAAGGATGCTGACTGAGTTCTGTTGTAGGGAAAGTTTTTCTTAGGGTACATTTTGGTTGGGTTACGACTCATACGCTTATTCTTTCTGTTAACCTGCTATTCAAACTACGATTCTTGATTTCCGGTAATTTGCTGAGGACGGCGTTTTTAGGCAGAGGTTAGGTTGAGTCAGAGCAATAGTTGGTATCGAAATATAACTGAGCGCTTATTGATTGGAGTTTTGGGTCACACAAATGCTGGTAAGAGCAAGAGTTGGAACACACTGTTTGGAAGGACTGTCAAGACCGGCACACCCCAACGTCAATTGCTGTTGTCTGATACAGAGTGGGTGAATGTCTTCCTTGTTAGTGGGTCGCCTGAAGAGCGGGAAACTTATGTCGGCAAGATTATCAACTCCGAAAGTCCACGTATTGTTCTTTGTTCGATGCAGTACAGAAGCAATGTAACACAAACAATTAACTACTTCGCAGAGCGAGAATATCATTTATTTATTCATTGGCTAAATCCAGGCTTTAGTGATGATGCCAAAAGCGAAGATTATCTCAACCTCATTCCACACTTCCACCAACTCGGTTATATCCTAAAAATTAAGGACGGCAAGGCAAATCCTACATCGCGTGTAAATGAAATCCGAGATTTTATACATGGGTGGGCTGGCGTAAGAGGTTTATTGAACGTACCCTAACCAATTTGCCCACTCTAGACTCAAAAAATTTCCTGAACGCAAAACTAGCGATCGCTCACCTTTAAAAAATATCTCACATAGAGCGATCGCACTGGCAACCGCTATAAACTGGTTAGATGTTAGTTTTTTAGTTGTTAGAGGTGATACAAACCTGAACAATGAGAGAAGAACTAATAACCACAGCTAGATATGAACTTCCGTGACGAGTTTAAACTGCTGCTACGCGCCCGCTACCCCTTGATTTATATTCCCACCTATGAAGAAGAGCGGGTAGAAGCAGCTATCCGGGAAGAAGCAACCAACCAGGGTAATCGCCCACTGTATACTTGGGATTTTGTCGATGGCTACCAGGGAAACCCCAATGATGTCGGATTTGGGCGACGTAACCCCCTGCAAGCTTTGGAATTTATCGAAAAATTACCAGCTTCTGCGCCAGCAGTTTTGATTTTACGAGACTATCATCGCTTTTTAGATGATGTAGCGATCGCCCGCAAACTCCGCAATCTGTCCAGACTCCTGAAGTCGCAACCAAAAAATATTGTCCTACTGTCACCGCGCATCGCCATTCCTGACGATTTAACCGAAGTGCTGACAGTCGTCGAGTTTCCCTTACCTGCCGCTCCAGAAATTAAAACTGAGGTGGAACGCTTACTGCAAAGTACTAGGAACTCCCTTTCTGGCAAAGTTCTAGATGACTTGGTGCGCTCTTGTCAAGGACTTTCGATGGAACGGATTCGCCGGGTTTTGGCAAAAGCGATCGCTACCCACGGAGAATTGCAACCAGAAGACGTGGATCTGGTTTTGGAAGAAAAGCGCCAAACTATCCGCCAAACCCAAATCCTGGACTTCTACCCCGCCACTGAGCAAATTTCTGATATTGGCGGACTGGATAACTTGAAAGACTGGCTGATCCGCCGGGGAGGTTCATTTACTGATCGAGCGCGACAGTACGGATTACCGCACCCCCGTGGTTTAATGTTGGTGGGTATTCAGGGAACTGGTAAATCGTTAACGGCAAAAGCGATCGCTCATCACTGGCATTTACCCTTGCTACGTCTGGATGTGGGAAGGTTATTTGGTGGTTTGGTGGGTGAATCAGAATCTCGGACTCGGCAAATGATCCAAGTAGCTGAAGCTTTAGCTCCCTGTATTTTGTGGATTGATGAAATAGATAAAGCCTTTGCTGGACTTGGTAGCAAAGGTGATGCAGGAACAGCCAGCCGTGTGTTTGGGACTTTTATCACCTGGCTAGCCGAAAAAACCTCACCCGTTTTTGTTGTCGCCACCGCCAACGACATCCAAGCTTTACCGCCGGAAATGCTCCGTAAGGGGCGATTTGATGAAATTTTCTTTGTGGGATTGCCCACCCAAGAAGAGAGAAAAGCAATTTATGATGTTCATTTATCCCGATTGCGCCCCCATAACTTAAAAAGTTATGACATCGACAGGCTAGCATACGAAACGCCCGATTTTTCTGGGGCAGAGATTGAGCAAACTTTAATTGAAGCGATGCATATTGGATTTAGCCAAAATCGCGACTTTGCTACTGACGACATTTTAGAAGCAGCCAGTCAGATCATACCCTTGGCGCGAACTGCCGTAGAGCAAATTCAGCAACTCCAAGAATGGGCTGCTGCTGGGAGAGCGCGTTTAGCATCTAAACACAGTCCTTTGAGCGAACGCCTCCGGCGCACTACGTGAACGCATTCAGCAGTAGCTACAATAATGAGTTAGTCAAAAGATCATAGTCAATAGTTAATGATCAATTATTATGGACTATTGATTCTTGTATGGATAGGTTACATTACTTCTCTACTCATAACCCTTGAAAGCCAGTTTAACGCCACTCCCCTCAATGGAGCAAACCTCCTGCCCACAGAGGTGGCTCCTCAACGGGGGAAATACGCACATGGCTGGCTTCCCTTGAACGCCACTTGACTCTTAATAATCAGGGTTTTAACTATGTTGTCTAGCGTAACAAAATTTCTACTTGGGTTTTTCTTAGCGATCGCTGTGCTAGTAGGTGGCGGTGTTGCAATTGCATTATATTTCGTGAATCGCACCGGCATACCCCCTGCCAAACCCGTTTTTTCTAATGATAGCCCCTCGGTAAAAGCCCAAGCTCCAAAAGCAACTGAGCCTGGAGGAGGAAAACCCAGCCTTAAACCTGGAAATCAGGCTCAATCGTCTCCAACCTCAACCTCCACTTCCACAGAATCACCAAAAGCTACCCCATCACCAAAACCATTGCCATCGGGAGCTTACCGAGGGCGTGTTAGTTGGGCTGAAGGCTTGAGTTTGCGATCGCAACCAAATCAAGAAGCTGAAAAGATTGGTGGGGTTGGTTTTAATCAAAAAATTATTGTTTTGTCAGAAAGCGAGGATAAATCCTGGCAAAAAATCCGTTTGGAAGGTAGCGAACAAGAAGGTTGGGTAAAAGCAGGTAATACTGAAAAAGTTGATCAACAATAGCTCAAAAAATCAGAGCAAATAGAATAATCACAACATTTATAACAAACAGGAAAACAAGACTAAAAATGAGATGTGTTTACTCAATAGCTTCATCTGGAACTAATTGAGATTGCTTTCCTAGAAAACAGGAAGTATGTATTAATGTATCAATTGGAAGCTCAATTTGAAAAGTAGTCCCTTGCCCCTTGGCAGAAATACAGTTGAGCCTACCACCATGTGTTTGAACGACAATCTGATAGCTAATTGATAATCCTAATCCAGTTCCTTGTCCAACTGGTTTAGTTGTGAAAAAGGGATCGTAGATTTTATTTTGTACGTCTTCACTAATGCCAGAACCATTGTCGAAAATTTGAATGTTGACCCAACCGACTTGATTAATGGTTGTTCTAATCCGAATTAAAGGTGTAAAACTGGACTTTGATTTTAAGCTACTCAGCTTTTCTTCTAACACATCAAGAGCATTTGCAATGATGTTGAAAAATACTTGGTTTAACTGTCCGGGATAGCAATTTATAAAGGGTAAATTACCATATTCTTTAATTACAATAATTTCTGGGCGATTGTTCGGCGCATAACTAATACGGTTCTGAAGAATGAGCAGTGTCGAATTAAGCCCTTCGTGGATGTCCACAGCTTTCAATTGTGCCTCGTCTAGACGAGAGAAGTTACGCAGGGATTCCACAATATGCTTAATACGTTCTGCTCCGGCTTGCATTGAGTTGAGTAGTTTAGGTAAATCTTCTAGCAAGAATAGTAAATCAATAGACTCTAATTTCGCTTGAACCGCAAGCTCTGGTTGCGGATAATGTTGCTGATAAGTGTTGATTAATTCTAAGAGTTGCCGCAGATAAATTCCCGTATGAAAAAGGTTTCCATAAATGAAGTTAGCAGGATTGTTAATCTCATGAGCAACTCCCGCTACTATTTGTCCCAAAGACGACATTTTTTCTGCTTGAAGAAATTGTAATTGAGCTTTCTGAAGTGCCAACATAGCTATCTCTAATTCTTCAGACCGAGACTCAGCTAAAGCAGCTAGCGCTTCTTGGTTTTGTAAGGCTTGTTTGAGACGTTCTTCGTTTTCTTTAAGATCAGCTGTTTTGACTAGTTGAACACTCAATTGTTCGTTGAAAAAAGATGTGATCAGCGTCCATCCTAGAAGGAGTAATGTGAATAAGCCAATAATCGCAGCCATCCAATAGGTTGCAGCGCTATCAACTGCTGAAAAATCGACCAATTCCACGACTGAAAAATGGGTAGCCATCATCCCTGTGTAGTGCATTGAGGGAATGGCAGCACCCATAATAATTGCACTGCCAATCCTTAAAAAGTTTCCTGTTACTGTACTATTAGCTCTGAGGTTAAACCCCAGCCAGAGAGCAACCAGTGAGATGAGAATGGCGATCGCAATCGAGAGTGCAACCACACTCAAGTCATAGGACATTTTGGCTGGTAAACGAATCGCAGCCATACCGATGTAGTGCATTGCACTAATCCCTGTGCCCATCAGGATGCTACCACTCAACAACCGCAAAATACCAAATTCTGGCTGGCTAACTAAGTACAAGGCTAATCCAGAGGCCAAAATTGCAGGTAGCACCGAAATCAAAACTGTTAACCAGTCATAGTTAATCGGAATCGGCAGACTGAACGCCAGCATAGCAATAAAATGCATTGCCCAAATGCCGATTCCCATAGCGATCGCTCCCCCTAGCAGCCACCGCCACCTTTGCTGCGATTTAGCGTCTGTGATTCTTATAGCTAGATCAAGTGTGGTGTAAGCCGTAAGTATGGCAATGGCAACGGAGAATAAAGTTAAACGAATATCGTAGATACCGTGGAGCATTAGGTTGAATATTATCCGCGATTCAATGGAAGACTAGACCTACTATTTGTCTGCGTTCCTCATGCCCAAAACCCAAATGGGTATAGCAAAAATTTTGTCAGGCAAATAGAAAACAAGCCTCTAAAGCTTTACGTTGCTTATTATTCCCCCTATAGAAACTTGTGTATCAGATCAGCGTGGGGAATTCTTTGTAAAGAATCATACTAAAAAAAATATAATACAGATAAAGTAGTATAATCCTCTGTAGCCATAACTTGAAAAAAGCAAGTGAAAACAGGGGTAGATAGCTATTTAACCAAGCTTGCCTCAGTCTATGAGGCATCCGAAAGCATCAAGGTTGTTCCTACCGTAGCGAATTTTAAATTTTTGAATTGGAAAAATTTATCTAGCGGTGCGGTGATCCGTGTTTTGTCTGTAGCACTGATTATGGGGCTTCCAAGTATAGCTGGGCAAGCTTTAGCACTTCAGAAAATAGGAAGTAATCGGCCTGAAGTTACCAATAGCCAGAGGTGTTTAAAAAAGTTAGGCTACTTTAACGGCCCGGTGACAGGTAAGTTTGCTGCCTTGACTCAGAATGCTGTGATCAAATTCCAGCGAGCCTATAGAATACCTGCTGATGGGGTTGTGGGTACTAATACTCAACAAGCCTTGCAACGAGCATGTCAGAGTAAAACTTCTAGTAGGAATACCAGTGGCACATTGCGCTCGCCAAGTGGTCAATATCCTGTTCTCTCTCAAGGCAAAACTGGGGCAGCCGTGACAAGGTTGCAACAGCGTCTACGACGGTTAGGCTATTTGAATGCTAATCCCAATGGGAATTTTGGCCCAATGACCAGAGATGCTGTAATTAGATTCCAGCGAAATTATCGCATAGCTGCTAACGGGATTGTAAATCGACAAACTTGGAACACACTACTGGGTTACTCTCCGACTCCAGCCAGATCAAGTCTCTCTACTCAACAAGTGAGAGAATTACAAGTGCGTTTGCGGCAGCTAGGTTATTTTAAGACTAATCCCACTGGGAATATTGGCCCAATTACTAGAAAAGCTGTCATTCAATACCAGCGAAATTATCGCCTACCTGTTAATGGCATTGCCAATGCCCAAGTCTTGGAGTCAGTGCGTAGAACCTCCACAGGTGGATATACTACTCAACAACCAGGCAGAAATTATCTGACTGTGGGCGATCAAGGAGAGAATGTCAGATTAGTTCAAGAGCGTTTGTTGCAGCTGGGTTTGTCTAATACCAATCCTGATGGCTTTTTCAACAATTACACCAGAGAATCTGTGATTGCATTCCAGCAATCTTCTCGACTTAATTCTACTGGAAATGTAGATTGGCAAACTTGGCAAGCATTAGGGTTGAATAACTCAACTGTGGGCAATTCTGCTGAGAGTAATGGTTATATATTAGCTGAGACTAATGGCTATGTATTACCTCCTACCAATGACTATCTAGTACCTCAGACTAATGGCTATGCATTACCTCCTACTAATGACTATGCTGTACCTGGGACTAATGGCAACACATTAGTTGCTAGTAATCCTTACAGAGTAATAATACCAATTTCTAGTAATGATACTCTGAGTAAAGTGCAACAATATATACCCGATGCTAGGACGGAGAAATCCCATCTAGGGGATTATGTGAATGCTGGGGCATTTAGCGATCGCGCCCAAGCAGAAACGCTATCAAAAAAGCTCCGCTCCTATGGTCTGGATGCACGGGTAAAATACAATTAAATTGACAAACTCAACTGTGAACCTTCCTGAGTTTTATTAACTTCAATCCTAGCTTGGAAAGCTTCTTTGAGGTGGGGCATATGGGTAACAGTGAGGATACAGGCAAAATCAGAGGCGATCGCATTAATCGCTGCAATCAAGCGATCGCATCCTTCAGCATCCTGTGTACCAAAACCTTCATCCACAATCAACAATTGCAACGCCGCCCCCGCCCGTTGCGCTAATAATTTTGCCAAAGCTAAACGGATGGCAAAGTTAATTCTAAAGGCTTCTCCACCAGAGTAAGTTTCATAAGCTCGCGTTCCTCTAGAATCGGCGATTAAAATATCTAAGGTGTCTATCAGCTTGGCATTTTTCTTTGTTGATTTAGCACTGCGCCCAGCTTTTTGAGTAATAAATTGTACATGAAACTGATTACCACTCAGCCGCGAAAGTAGTTGATTTGTTTCGGCTTCTAGTTGCGGTAACACATTCTCAATCATCAGTGTTTGGATGCCATTTTTACCAAAAGCTTGCGCTAATTCCTGATAAACACGATATTCTTGCTTGCAAGATTGTAGTTGCTGCTGCTGTTGTTCATACTGAATTTGCAGTGTTTCCAGTTGATGCGCCAGCTGTTCTAAACGCCCCAACTTGGCTATTTGCTCATCGAGTTGCCGTCTGCGTATTGCTAGCTGCTGCTCTAGAGCTGGAATTTGGGCGGATGGGTTAGCTGTTGCTTGTAGTTGCTGGATAATGCTTTCGATTTGTCCGCCGAGTTTTTGCCGCTCCGTTACTCTGGCGCTTCTGGATTCCTCTAACTCTTGCAATCTCGTCTGGAGTTGGGGATACTGCTGCTGGGCTGATAGCAGTTGTTGATAGCACAAATGCCAAGGTTGAGCTTGGCGGACAGCCGTACGCAGATTATTGTGCTGATCAGAACTGTAGCCAATTTCGGCAATGTGACGCTCAAGAGCCGCGATTTGTTTAGCACACTCAGAATCAGTCTGATCCTGCTGGATTTTGGCTTGTAATTGAGCAATTTGGGACTGAAGTTCTGGTTTTCGGGCTAATAGTTGCGCTTGTCGCTTAGTAGCATCTTTAATCTGCTGGAGTTTAATTTCTGCCCATCGCCACCGCTCAACTTCGCTCCGCGCGAGGGCGTGGTCTTGTTCATTATAATTAACTTGTTGCAGATATTGGTCTAACTGCCGGAGTTCGGCTTGTTTATCGGGAGCGTAATCACCAGCTTGGAGCGATCGCTCTAAATGCTGTTTTTCGGCAGCAATTTGTTGTAACTGTTGTTGGACATCAGTTGTAGCTTCTAACTGTGCTGCTAACTGTCCCCGTTGTTCGCGTAAACCATCGTAACTAGCCAATTGTTGGGAAATTTCGCGATATTCTTGCCTCAATACCTGAATTTCTCTGTCAGATACAGCCATTTGTTCCCGGACTACCCAAAACTGCCCTTGAGTATCCTCTATCTCAGTCTGGGTTTTTTCCACCACCCGACTCCAGTGATGTTCGTCTAAAGGACGCTCACATAATGGACAAAGTGCTTCAGGATTTTGGAGCATTTGCAATTTTTGCTCTAATTCTCCCAGCAGTTTTTCATAGTCGCGTTGGTGAGCTTGCAGACGTTCGATAAAATGACGCCTTTCTTGCCCTTTTTCTTGGACTCGTTGCAGATAAACCCGCTTTTTCTCCAATTCCTCAATCTGGATTGCCACATCCATCACCGCTTGTTGCAGTTGCGGTTGGCGGCGGTGCTGGCGTTGCAATTGGTTCTCAGTACTTTGGAGTTGTTCGAGTCGCGCTACTAAACCAGCATGAGTGCGGTCGAGTTGGCTTTGTAAAGTTGCTCGTTGTTGTAACAGAGGAGTAACTTGCATTTGCAATTGATCTAGACGAGCAACATGGTGACGAGCTGCGGCTAGTTGTGACAAAGCAGCTTCTACTTCACCTGATTTAGTCAGAGTTTGCTGAATTTCTCGCTCTTGTTGCTGCAAAGCTTCGATTTGGGCTTGGGCTTGTTGCAGTTGCCGTTCGATTTCGTGAATTTGTTTGGTAAGCTGTTGTTGCTTTTGTTGGCGAGTCTGCCCAGCGCGGGTGTATTCTTCAAATTTGGTAGCAAAGGCTTCTTCTTGAGATTGTAGACTTTGATATTGGGCGTATCCAGCTTTAATTTCAGCTTCTTGGTGTGATATTTTTTCTAAATCTGATAGCTGAGAACCAATAGCTGATTGTTCTTGTTGGAGGCGATCGCAGTCTTGGGTAAGATTTTGGTATTGCTGCTTCACAAAGCTGAGTTGTTGTTCCCAATTTTGGCGCTGGTGCTGGACAACTTGCAAACTTTGTAATTGAATATTATCAAAAGCTTGCACCTGTTGCAATTGGTTGAGTTCGGCTTCTAACTCGACTCTTTGGGCTTCGGTTGTCTCGCGTTGTTGCAGCTGAATTTTTATCGACTCCAAAGAACGCTCTAACTCTACTGCCTGTGCTTTGAACTGACGAGAAGATTCTTTTGCCCGTTCTTCCAAATCATCGTACTGATTGAGTTTCAACAACTCCGCTAAAATTTCTTTCCGTTCCGTCGGGCGCTTGAGCATGAATTCATCTGCACGACCTTGACGTAAGTAGGCAGAATTAATAAATGTATCATAATCAAGCTTGATGTGTTCTAAAATCAAATCTTGGGTTGCTCTTACCCCTTTGCCGGTGAGTGAGCGAAACCCAGATGGTATTTCTATTTGAAATTCAAGAACGCTAGTACCTCCCCGAATTCGGGTACGAATCACCCGATATTTTTGCTGGTTACTTTGGAAAGTAAAATCAACCCGAACTTCTTTCGCGCCAGAATAGATGACATCATCTTCAACAGTGGCACGGCTTTCACCCCAAATTGCCCAAGTGATTGCTTCCAAAAGTGAAGATTTACCCGCACCATTGGAACCCGAAATACAAGCCGTATGCAAACCGCGAAAATCTAAAGTTGCATCACGGTAACTAAGAAAGTTTTTGAGGATAAGTTGTACTGGGATCATTCACGATATAGCGCCACATCTACTTTTAATAAATAACAGTACAGATGCACTGTTTGTTAGTTTAGCTATCTAGATATCAGGTTTCTAGTCTTGAAGACATCAATTTTACAAAAATTAACAATAAAATCAACAAATTTTTCTTGTTGCATGAAAAAGTTTTGCTGTCTTTGGAGAAAAATAAAACTTATGTGGAGGTTTGTTGTTATTTCTGCTTGTTATCTGAGAGAAAAACATTTATAGAAGAGTGGCAATACTGCGTAGGTTTTGCCTAAAGAATCACTCTGGTGTAGGTTGGGGAGCCACTCATGTGGGCGGGTTTCCCGACTTGAGTGAAGTGGCGTTTGAGGAACGAAACCCAACAAACCATACAAAATGTTGGTAACGCATTGCCTCAACCCAACATACAATATCAGGCGATGGCGTAGCCCAGAGCAGGCATTGCACTTTTGATCTCAATGTCTGAGCCGTTTCCCCTTCAAAAGGGGGGACTACAGGGGGGTTAAAACGATCTCAAATTCTCACGAATGATTTAGGACTGCTATATAAGCAACAGATACCTCGAAGTCGTGTTGAAGTACTTGAAAGTCGTGTTGAGGTACTCCAAAGTCATGTTGAGGTACTTCAAAGTCATTTTGAGGTACTTCAAAGTCGTTTTGAGGTACTTCAAAGTCGTTTTGAGGTACTTGAAAGTCGTGTTGAAGTACTTGAAAGTCGTTTTGAGGTACTTGAAAGTCGTGTTGAAGTACTTGAAAGTCGTGTTGAAGTACTTGAAAGTCGTGTTGAGGTACTTGAAAATCGTGTTGAGGTACTTGAAAATCGTGTTGAGGTACTTCAAACTTTGTCGCACTGCGATCAAGTACACAGGTGTGATCGCTAACAACGGGCGATTGAGTTCTTCCAGCAGTCCTTGGAAATCAAAAGGGAGATAGGCGATATTCGAGGGGAATCAGACGCGCTGGGTACTTATCGCAATGCCCGTGAACTTTGTCAGGCGATGGGACTCGATACTGAAGTGCAAGATTGCAACAACGCAATTGAGCGTCTTTCTCAATTAAAAACGCCTGTAGTCTCCCGTCGTGGGTTTTGGGTGTGGTTGCGTCGGTTGTGGCGGTGGGTACGTAGTTGGTTTCGGCAGTAAAATAAGGTGTAGGAATAGTGATGAACATAAATTTAAGACAGAAGAATATTTGACACTATGTTACAAAATACCTATCAACTCCCTTTGACATTTGAGCATGAGCCAGATTTATTCGGCTTTAGCTTATTATTGGGAACATAAAGAAGAAATTGATGCTGATATGCAGCAACGTTTTGAGTATGCGGAAAGATTACGTTTAGAAACAGGAGAATTTTCATTAGCAAAAAGACTTCGTGCAGAAGGATTAATTAAATGAGCGTTGCTCTTTATATTGATGAGAATGTGCATTGAGGAATTACAGATGGATTACGAATTCGGGGTGTAAGCAAAAGCAAAAGCTTTGAATCATGGTAAAAATGAAAGCGTCAGCTATACAAATGAGAATGGAGAAACTATTACTTGGTCTTTGCAGCAAGTAGTAGACGTAAATTCAGTTTTGGATGATGACTTTGATTCATCTGAGGATATTGTTGATTTATATACTCGACATTTTCGCAACTATGAGGCTTACCAATCATTTGAGCCATTATCTTAAGAGCAATTTGAAGAAGAGTTATAAAACCATGCGATCGCTCTTGTCGATTCCCATCACTGACCCAAAAGCGATCGCAATTGACCAATGCGGCGGGAAACTGAAAATACGGTGTCTGATGCTAAAGAAAAAACTTGCTCCAAGCCCATAGGCGCAAACTATATCTGGAAAAATCTGCAAGACCGCTCTTATGGGTTCCTATCAATGATAATTTTAAGCATTGGGAACCCTTAAAAATCAAAGTTTATGAACGCAGCCGATGAGAAAATGATTGTTCGCGACTATTTCAATTCCACAGGGTTTGACCGTTGGAGGCGAATCTACGGCGATGGCGAAGTCAACAAAATCCAACTAGACATCCGCAATGGACATCAGCAAACCGTGGATACAGTTCTCGGCTGGCTGAAGGCTGATAACAATTTACCAGAGTTATCAATTTGCGATGCTGGGTGTGGTGTCGGTAGCCTCAGCATCCCCCTAGCAGTAGATGGTGCGAAAGTCTATGCCACCGATATTTCGGAAAAAATGGTGGAAGAAGGCAAGGATAGAGCCAAGCAAACCTTGTCAAATGCTGAAAATCCCACTTTTGCTGTGCAGGATTTGGAATCGTTGAGTGGTAGTTACCATACTGTTATTTGCTTGGATGTTCTTATCCACTACCCCCAAGAAAAAGCCGATGAGATGATTTCTCACCTCTGTTCTTTAGCACAGTCGCGGATAATTCTCAGTTTTGCGCCAAAGACCTGCGCCCTGAGTATACTCAAGAAAATTGGCAGTTTCTTTCCCGGGCCAAGTAAAGCGACTCGTGCATATTTGCATCGTGAGGCTGATGTGGTAAGAATTTTGGAAAGTAATGGCTTTTGTTTGCAACGAAAGGCGATGACGAAGACTCGCTTCTATTTTTCTCGCCTACTTGAAGCTACACGTAAATGAAGTTAAAATCGCAGCAAGATGAATCCTATACCTTTGCTGCGATTTGACAATCTCAAAGTTTAACATTAGTTAGGTATTGCACTTGACATCCAGTTCTGCTTTTTATCTTGGCGACGCCGAATAGCCCGCCCTTAGACATCGCTCTTATTTATGTAATGGCAGAAAAAGTTATACTATATTTTTGATATTTAATGCTTGCGTAAACCTTCGCTTACTACGACTGTGACAGTTGAAGGTACGGAGTGTAGGATAAAAAGTAGGAGAACCGAACCGTAAGCGCCTGGATGGTATCGAGAAAACGCCGAATAACATAGAAGAAGCGCTTACAAAACTATTGTCAGGAGTAGATTGATATACTAGAACCTTTGCGAAAGTCAGGTTAAAATCGCTAGCAAAGTGTAAATCTGAAGTGGAACTATGAAAACTGCTGAAAAATTGGCTGCTGGCTGGCTATTGACACTCGGATTCATGTTTTTAACGCTATCAGCAACAGCGACATTGGAAAAATTTGCTGCACGTGAGGTGTACATACCAGTGCAAGATGGGGATACTTTTACCGCACCAAATGCTACTTATGAAGATAATAATACTGCTGTAGGTGGTCTAATTTTTGGTGTCCCTAGCTTAACATTGGGGGGATGGTTAGCATTGGGATTGTACCGTCAAAGCCGACAGGATAAAAAAGCGCTTAATCAACAAGTTAGCGATCGCTTGCAATATATTTTTTATGAGATGCTACAAGAAAATCATGGACGCGTAACTGTTTTAGGCTTTGCAATGCAGTCACAACTACCCGCAGCCAACGCCAGACAATATTTAGATGAAAAAGCTAAAGAATTCAATGCAAACTTTAAGGTCAACGAAGAAGGGGCTATATCATATCATTTTGATGTCTAATTGATATCTAATGGTTCGTTAAATTCCACACCAACTTACGGCTAGGTCTAATGACGCAGATTTTTTTGAGCATAGCTGCCATTTTAGGCGGTTTGTCAGTTGCTGCTGGTGCCTTTGCTTCCCATGCTTTACGAGAAAAAATTAGTGAGCGATCGCTAGAAATTTTTGAGACTGCCGCTCGTTACCAAATGTATCATGCTTTAGCACTTTTTCTAGTAGCAATACTAATTAGTCGTACTGAGTCTCCTCAACCCACTCTCATCGCCAGTGGATGGCTGTTTATGATTGGCATTGCTATTTTCTCAGGTAGCTTGTACGCCCTTAGTTTAACCGGTATTAAATCTTTAGGAGCGATCGCACCACTAGGCGGCACAGCCTTTCTTGCTGGTTGGGGTGCTTTAGCTTTTGCTGCGTGGACTTTGAAGTTGTAAAAAAGTTATAAATGGGGAGTTAAAAGTTAAGAGCTTTTAACTCTAACTCCATTTATTGGAGGCTCAATTTCCTCCTTTTTACAATTTTATTTAGTCAGAACTGCATCGCCTGATTCATAATTTAACAACACCATAGATACTTTAATGATTGAGTTTATTCTTTGGACATCTTCATCACTATTATAAATAGGAATAAATGAGATGTAAGCAGTTGGACGGAAGCAAAATGCTTCTTCAGTAATATCTTTTGAACTATCTTGACTTTAATATACGCCCAATTAAGCCAAAATATAAAAATGTTTTTTCATCAAACTTCGGAATATTTAATTTATTACAAATTAAATCCATTATTTGTTTTAGCTCAGAGGAAGCCAAAATTTATAAGTAATAATTAATAGACATAATTAGTAAAGAAAATTTATGCTCCCGTTCTCTATTGTAATGATTTCTGTTAACCCAGATATTGGGTAATCAGCAATTTGCTGCTGTAACATTTCTGTTGTGACTTGAGTACATTTAAATTAACCACAAATCTATTTGCTTGGACACCATCAATCTTTTCTTAAATTGTGTTAGCAATATTACGAACCAGTGATGATGGTGAATAAAAGCGGATAAGGCTGTTGCCCAATAATTGTGCTAATAGAAGGTGGAAAATTCATAATGTGCCGTTTACTTGCTTACCTCGGTTCGCCTATTTCTTTAGATCATCTTCTGTATAAACCAGAACACTCGCTGATAGTCCAGAGTTATCAACCCCGCGAAATGACCTCTGGAATAATAAATGCAGATGGCTTTGGTGTGGGTTGGTATGATAGTCAAAAAGATGCTGACCCTTTTGTTTACAAAAATACCCTACCTATTTGGAATGATATCAACCTACCCAGTCTCAGCCGTTATGTTGAATCAAAGTGTGTACTTGCTTATGTCCGCAGTGCTACATCCGAACAAGCCGTAGATTTTGCTAATTGTCAGCCCTTTAACCATCAACAACAGCTATTTATTCACAATGGACGAATCGAAAATTTTCGGAAAACATTACACAGAAAAATCCGCAGCACTTTAACCCAAGATTTTTACGAAAAGATTAATGGCAGTACTGACTCCGAACACATTTTTGCATTGTTACTTTCACAAAGTCAAATTAACAAACATCGACCTCCAGAATATGCTTTACGTAGTACATTATTAACCCTCTTAGAGATGGCAAAGCGCTATCAAGTAGAAGCCTCTCTCAACGTAATCTTTAGTGACGGACATCGCCTGATAGCTTCTCGTGTTAGTACCACTTCACCGCCTCCATCTCTTTACTGGATACGAGATGATCCGACTTTTCCAAAATCTGTAATTATTGCGTCCGAACCTCTATTTATAGGTAATTGGATTGCTTGCCCAGAAAATAGCATCATTAGTGTGGGAGCAGACTGTGAGATCCAAATTGAGCAAATCTAGTGTGAAAGAGACTATTTATCAAGCCTTCGATGAATGTTGCCCAAAAACTTTTGTAATATTCCAGTGTATTTAGATATTTACCTGATTGACTATTACCCTGTGACTTGTGGACAGTATCGTGCATTCATAGAGCGGGAGGCTACCAAAATTATCGCTGGTGGTCACAGGTGGTAATGGTTACAAACAAAGTCAGTCACACAACCACTTTACTGGTGCAACGATGCCTACGGTAGTCACTGACTTGTACTGAGCATCTCGGCTTCTCTACGTTCGCGCAGCGTGTCGCAGACAGATGCTCTTGCTAGCAAGAGCGTCTACAAGAGTTGTGCGGCAAGCTACGCGGTTGGGATAATCACTTAGGTTTTGCAGTCAATTTTTGTTGCAAAAATCATTATTGACTAGAGAAATTATCCTATGTGCTAGTTACCAGGACAGAATCTCAAAAGCGATCGCCCTCTTCAAGTAAGGTGATCGCTTTTTTCATCTCAGCCATCGCTCAATCCCTACTTGCAAAGGGACAAAGTTGGTATTGGCTGCTTCCCGTTGGCAAGCTCGATTCAACGTTTCAGTCTTTGTTGAGAATTTTCTTCAATCACAAATTAGTTTCTGAGGTAGACGCTGCCTAGATTCTCGGCTAATAAAATATTGATTATTGATATTTATTCTTAATAGTTTACAATAATATCTAACGATTTTTAGGAGTATTTTATGTCACTTGATTTGACACCGACAGATAACCTGCCGGATGAAATCGTCTATGTCCTGCTGAATAAGATTAAACACGATGAAGAAGGACAGCGAGATGTTAGCTTTTTTGCTGAGGACTTCGAGGGTAAACAGGTTAATCGAGAAGAATTGCTCGAGTTACTAAATCGTCTTAAGGAGTCTGGATACTTCATTGGTGAGATTGAAAGCAACAAAGCCAATCCAGAATCAGGCTCATCAACCCTTCTGGCGACCTGTAAGAATGCAGAAATAACGACAGACGGTCGAGCAATGTTAAAAGCCATATATTTCAAGCCGGTGTAGCAGCTAAGGAAAGTTATTTGTTGAGGCGAGATCGGGTATAGGGGAGAGTAAGGGAAGATAAGGGAGCAAAATCCTCCTTATCTTCCCGAAGTTCTGATGTCTGCGGCGGGCTGTGACGCTCGTTCGCGCCAGCCGTAGGCAAGACTCACTTTTTGCGTCGCTATCGGTGTCGCCGGAAGCCAGCGCTCAGACTTCTCTCCTCATCCCCCTTATCTTCACCTTCACTCTTGTTATCCAAACCGTATTGATTCCTCACTTCCAGAATTTGAGAGGCGATCGCTCCTTCACGAAATGCGATCGCCCCACAACGGATATATCTTTCTTGTATTGGCTGCCTAACTATAGGACTGATATTTGATTTTTGAAATATACGTAGGGTGCGTTATGCCAAAG
>NZ_CALMFY010000077.1 GCF_937863485.1 uncultured Nostoc sp.
AATTTTAGCGATCGCACCTTTTTCACCCAACCTCACAAAATCGCGTTGCTCCCCTCCAAACTCTAGTCCTGTCAAGGTGGGTAAAAATTCTCGAAAATCAATTCCTCTCCTATCTTTGTGTTCTCTGTGCCTCTACGGTTCAATAAATAAATAACTTATAAACCACTCCAGACGCAGAGGAACCAGAGAGAGAAAAAGATTTTAGAAGTCATCTTGACAGGACTACTCCAAACTCCTAACTCTTCTCTGTTTTCACTTGCCGAAATGCCTGCTCAAAATCTTCTTTGATATCGTCGATATGTTCAATTCCCACCGATACCCGCACTAAATCGGGTTTCACACCTGCTGAAAGCTGTTCGTCATCACTTAGCTGTTGATGGGTTGTAGAAGCGGGATGAATAACGAGGGTTTTAGCATCACCAACATTTGCTAAATGACTCGCCAATTTCACATGATTAATAAAAGCTCTACCTGCCTCCAGTCCACCTTTGATGCCAAAGTTTAAAACTCCCCCAAATCCATGCCGGAGATATTTCTTCGCTCGTTCATGATAGGGGTGATTGGGAAGTCCCGGATAATTAACCCATGATACTTGCTCTTGCTGCTCTAACCACCGAGCCAATTCTAGGGCATTGCTCACATGCCGATCTACACGTAGGGAGAGAGTCTCTAATCCTTGCAGTAAAAGAAAGGCGTTAAATGGACTCAAGCATGGGCCAAAATCCCGTAACCCCTCGACTCTGGCGCGGATAATAAAGGCAATGTTGCCAAAGGAACCACTAGGGCCAAACACTTCTTGAAAATTCAACCCATGATAACCGGGTGATGCTTCAGTAAACAGGGGAAATTTGCCGTTACCCCAGTCAAATTTACCCGAATCGACAATTACGCCACCAATGGAAGTACCATGCCCACCAATCCATTTAGTTGCAGATTCCACTACAATATCTGCACCATGTTCAATGGGTCGAGCTAGATACCCACCAGCACCAAAGGTATTATCCACTATTAAAGGAATGCCATTTTCGTGAGCAATGTGAGCTAAAGCGGCAAAGTCGGGAATGTTGAATTGGGGATTGCCAATGGTTTCAACGTATAGGGCTTTGGTGCGATCGTCGATCGCCTGACGGAAACTTTCTAGATCATCTCCTTCCACAAACTTGACATTAATACCTAGTCGTGGTTAAGCTACTTTAAACTGATTATATGTTCCCCCATATAGAAAACTAGTGGAAACAATATTATCCCCAGCCTGAGCAATGGTACTGATTGCCAAGAATTGCGCCGCCTGCCCACTAGCGGTTGCTAATGCTGCTACACCCCCTTCTAAGGCAGCAATCCGCTTTTCAAATACATCCGTCGTTGGGTTCATGATCCGGGTGTAAATGTTACCAAATTCCTGGAGAGCAAACAACCGCGCTCCGTGGTCGGCGTCATCAAAAACGTAGGAAGTCGTTTGGTAAATTGGGACAGCACGAGCATTAGTTCCCGGAGCCGGCTCTTGTCCAGCATGAACTTGCAGGGTTTCAAAACGATATTGTTCAGACATAAGCAGTTATTTTAGTTTCCAATTATTATATAAGCAAATATAATAATTGAGCGTTCTGTGATATAAATCAACGGTAATTCGTTAGACTTACCGTATTTTAATCTAAAATATTTTTGACACAAAAAATCTATTACCCTGCAAAAAGCAATATTACCGAAGAAGGCGAAAGGAAAAAGCTTTAATTCCTTTCCCTTCTCCTTTCATGGAACCATTATTAAACCCGGATTAATCATCCCTGCCTCTTGAATTGTTGAAAAAGCAGTTTTCCCGATGATGCGATGAGCCGCAGCCGTTGGGTGAATGCCATCCCAGAACAAAAACTGGTCTGGGTTACTACAGGTGTCAGAGCCAGACAGACATGGAGTGGTGACATTGGTAAAGTTAAAGGCTGCTGGATTTGCGATCGCATCTCGATACAGTGCGTTGGCATCTAATTGCACAATCTCCAGATCGGAATGCTGTTGACTTAGGATTTTGAGCGATCGCCTTAAGCCTTGATTATGTGCTTGTGTTAATGTACTAAGATTCACAGAATTCGTACTGGTTCTAGTCGCAGGTAATTGTCCTAAATCTGGTAAATTTCCTACCAGAATCTTTTTAGCACCCACATCAGTTAGAGAATTGATGGCGATCGTCAGATTTTTAACAGGAACAGTTGCACTGCTTACCCCTTGCAAATAATCATTTGCCCCAGCCCACAGCACATACAAAGCATCTGAATTCGTCTTTTGATGTGTCTGAGTAAACGACTGCACTTGATTTAGCAAGCTAGGTACATAGCTGTTACCAACGCTGCCAGTAGTTGCTCCTCCGTAAGCAAAATTGTTAGTTTGCTTGGAGGAAAGATGGAGGGATTCGGCAAGATACTCAATCCAAACCCGACCATTCGAGTAACGCCCCTGATAGTAAGTTGGATTAGGTGGATACATTCCTCCTGTCGCCCGGAATACCATCCCTGTATCTGAAAGACTGTCCCCAAATACGTAGACTTCTGTAATGGGATGAGTTTTATCCATAAATTTTGCCGCTACAACCATGATAAAAATTAGAAGAGCAAGTCCTGTTCTTAAAAGCCACTTTTTTCTTTGCATTAAACTTTTCTGCAAACCCTAAAGGTTACAGTTTTTACAACTGTTGTTGATGATTATTGTTGTGAGTAAAGATTGAGCTTGCAATTGAGTACTTCTCTAAGCTAACAAGCTAACTTCAGAGGTGGTGAGCAAAACCGGATACTTTCAGGTGTGGATTTTGCCTATTGTCTTAATGCAGTTTTCAAATGAATAGACCACACGCAGACCTCGCTTCCATTCCTTTCTCCTTCAAGGCTACAGTGGTGTACACAAGTAGGGGATCTTGGCCTTGCGCCCCTACGTTCGCGGAGCGTCCCGCAGGGATGGG
>NZ_CALMFY010000078.1 GCF_937863485.1 uncultured Nostoc sp.
GGGGAGGGAGAGCAGGGGAAGCCTTGCTTTGAGTGCTTGGTGATGGTAGGGGTGAAGGTGTCGGTGCAGCTTGGGGAGTGGAAGCAGATTTAGCTGCTTTTCTTGTTAAGGCTACGCCTAAGGTTAGAGGTCCTTTCAGGTCTTTATCTGCATTAAACTCCAATTTTTCGCTTTGGAGGTCGCTTTCTGCCCAGCTTTTGGGATAGGGTTTGGTTCGCAGCAGTGGAGTAGCCTCAACACCAGGCACAGAGCTAATTTCCAGGGGTCGGGCAATCGGATAAAAAGAATTGCCGTTACGGAAATCTTTGGTAATCGGATGTTGTCCGTATTCTGTGACTAAGGGCGTAGCAGGGCCAAGTCCCACGACACTTTCGCCAGAAACATCGACTGCTAAACGATTATCCAAACGAATACCCCACTCTTGTAGTAAACTGTCAACTTTGGGATCGGTATTAGGATCAATCATCAGCAGTAAGTTACCGCCGCGATTAAGATACTCTTGTAAGGCTTTGACTTCGCCTTCAAACAGCCCTCGCTTGGGGCCAGCCACGATCACCACAGTGGCATCTTCAGGAACTTTGGAAGTTTCTCCTAAATTCAGCGGTGATGTTGTGAAATTTTTGTCGCCTAATCCCTGAATTGCTTGTGATATTGCACCTTTACCAGGCGAAAGTTGGCGTTCGCCATGACCTTGGAGTAAGTAAACTTTGGCTGTAGTTGAATTTGTTAGTTGTTGCAGGCGACTAGTTAATCTGACTTCCGACAGGCGTTCATTTTCATTTACTGTTTGTACTAATTGCCGTTTATCCCCAGATTCTAAATAAACTTCCCCATAATCTTTAACGCCAAACTTTTCTGCAAGTCCTGGTCTAGTTTGGGGGTCGATGTACTCATATTTAAATTTTGAGCTTTGCCGCTGATAATTTTCTAGCAATTCTCGGTCTTGGGGATTCTGGTTAATATCAAACACCCACACCTTAACTGGCTGTGGTAAAACACTCACCAATTCCCGTGACTGGGGCGCAAGGGTAAATAATTGAGTTTCTGTTAAATCTGTCCGCAAGTGGTAGCGAGTTCCCAAAAAATTAATCAATCCCAAAATTGCCAACACTGCTAGAGTTGCCACTAGGGCATTAGTCCCAGCTTGGGTAGAACGACGCCTCCACCAGTTACTCTGGTAGCTTTGCCATATTATCCCCAACCCACTGATGACAAGTCCTGTAATCATAAATGCTAATGGAATTAGTCCCCACTGTTGAGAGACTAACCCAACTGTTAAGCCGACACTAATTAGGAACGGGCCCAACCAAAATAGATATTTCCACAGTTTCTTTTTTGCAACTATCTTCATATTATTTAGACTAAAGTGAGAAGTTAGGAGTTATGAGTTTTAACTCCTAACTCATAACTTTTAACTCATAACTTATATGATTACTGCCTTTGAAAGCGCAGTGCATCAATTGATTGAGCTGTGAGAAAGATGCCCAAAAAAATGTAACTGGCGAATAAAATCAAAGCGCTGGTATCAAAAATGCCTTGAATTAAGGTGTTGTAATGTTTCAGCAACGAGAGATAACCTAAGGCTTCACCCACCGGGCCAGGGATAATTTTAGCGATTAAATCAATCAATAACAACAATAAAACTGCTGCAAATGTGAGAACAGCAGACAGAATTGTGCTGTCTGTTAAGGAGGAAATAAACATTCCTAAAGATAAAATTGCCCCTGCTAGCAAGATTAATCCAAAATGACCCAGCAAGGGAATTGAGAGCGCCATTGGTGGATTTGATCCGCTGATGGCGATCGCTTCAAACACTAGCATAGGTGCAATTATCGTGATGAAAAATGTTAGCACGCCTAATAACTTACCTACAGCTACCGCCCAATTGGTGATTGGTGACGTGGCTAACAGTTCTAAAGTGCCCCGCTTACGTTCTTCGGCATAGAGTCCCATTGAGAAAATTGGCAGGATAAACAGCAATAGCCACTCCATACGCTCCAAAAATACCTTGACAAATTCATAGGGGACATCTATCGGCGGTACTGGCACTCCTAGTTGTTGTCCTTGTGAATCTATTGCCGCGACTCCTACCAATATGCCATCTGGCCCTAGCAAAATCATCACGAAGAATAACCCCGCGAGTAACCAAAATATGCCTGCGATCGCATAAGCCAAAGGCGATACAAAATAACTCTGTAACTCTCGGCGATAAATGGCAATAATATTACTCAGTACTATACCCATTTACGCTGCCTCTCCTTCGTTGTCTGCTAAGTTTACCTCAGTATCGAAATTCTTTTCTTCTGTGGTCAGTTGCAAGAACACATCTTCTAAGGTGGCGTTAACACGCCGCAGTTCATGTAAACCGAATCCTGCACGCACTAATGTTGTGGCAATATCCTTTCCTGGTTCTTTTCCCGGTTGCGATATCACCCGCAGGTAAGCGCGATTTGCCTGTGGTTGATAACCGTGTATTCCCGTCGCAATTGATTCTATCAAACTCACACCCGCGACTTTTTGCAATACTTGTTTGGCTAAGGCAGCTTCTCCTTCTATTTCCAATTCATATCCCGAACCACCTGTCAACTGGGTCATCAGGTTTTCTGGTGTATTAGTTGCCACAACTTTGCCTTTATTGATGATGGCTACACGGCTACAAGTCATGCTAACTTCTGGCAGAATGTGCGTGGAAAGAATAATTGTGTGAGTCCCAGCGAGGCTTTTAATTAAATTCCGCACCTCAATTATTTGTCGAGGATCGAGTCCGACAGTGGGTTCATCCAAAATGATCGCTGGTGGATCGTGGACGATCGCTTGAGCAATTCCTACCCTTTGGCGATATCCTTTAGAAAGTTTGCGAATAATTACCCGCCGCTTATCTCCTAAGTTGCAGCGTTCGATAGCGGCTATTACCTTATTGGTGCGATCGCCTGCTGGAACTCCCTTAATTCGTGCTACAAAATGCAAAAATCCCTCCACCGTCATTTCTGGATATAACGGTGGTGTTTCCGGTAAATAACCTATTCGTTGGCGCACAGCCAGAGAATTTTCATGGACATCATAACCAGCAATCCGGGCATTACCATTCGTTGCCGGTAAATAACCAGCCAGAATCCGCATGGTTGTAGTTTTACCAGCGCCATTGGGCCCCAGAAGCCCTAAAATCTCCCCTGGCTCGACGCTAAAAGTGACATCACTAATCGCTGGGGTGGAACCGTATATTTTACTTAGATGCTCAACTTCAATCATCGGTATCAAGCGATCGTAATTTATAGGATACCCAACAATATTAGATCACGATATTCAGCATGGGGGATTGGCACTAAGATTCGCCGACAATGGGTAAAGTTCCTGAAAAACTTAACCCAAGCTTGCTTCCGTACTAGAAAAAGGTGAAAAATAAAACCCTCTCTCCTCTTAAGAGGCTACAGTGTACACACAAGTCTGAAGTAGTTTACGAATCTGGTTTTTACCCCACCCTAACCCTCCCCTTGTAAAGGGGAGGGAACTGGATTTCCGGCTTCCCCCCAATACATCGGGGGGATTGAGAGGGGTAATTTAACTTGTGTGTACACCGTAGTCTTAAGAGGAGAGAGGAATGCAAGTGAGGTTTTGCAGATTCCGTGAAAAGTTTAGCATTGTCAGTCGAAACAATCGCATTATCAGTCAAAACAATGGCATTGTCAGTTGAAACAATGCCATTGTCAGCCGAAACAATCGTATTGTCAGCCGAAACAATCGCATTGTCAGTCGAAACAATCGCATTGTCAGCCGAAACAATGGCATTGTCAGCCGAAACAATGGCATTGTCAGCCAAAACAATCGCATTGCAACTCTAAAAAACTTGTGTGTACCTGACTTTTCACGTTATGTAGGAAAGCCCACGAAAAACCTAACCCCCTAACCCCCTTCCCGACGCGGGAAGGGGAAAATTCAAAGTCTTTCTCCTTTTAGGAGAGAGATTTAGAGAGAGGTTTTTCACATACCGTGAAAAGTCAGGTTAATAATAGCTGCCAGATTTCCGATGCTCTAAAGCAGTGACACCATCATTTTCCAACACTTCACCGTGATTGATGACGGCATAAATTAACCATCTATCGCCACATTCAAGCTGATTTTGCACCGTACATTCTAAATAGGCTAATGCCTCATTTAGAATCAAACAACCATTAAGAGCAGTTTGTGTGGCAAGATTTGCAAAGGGATTATCTCCTAAAGTGCTATGACGAGAAAAATATCGTCGTACATTTCTTCCTTCTTTGAGGATATTCAGCACAAATTTATCACCAGGATGATGCATTAAATCTGCATTCTGCTCCTGAGCAATCGCAATCATAATTCCTGGTGGGTTAAAAGTTGCCTGAGATATCCAAGAAGTTAAAACCCCTTTGTGGGTTTCTTGATCACGAGTTGTCACAACACACAGAGAACCAATGATCCGCCCCACCGCTTGTTCGGTACGATCTACATGAGTTTCTGTCACAACCTGACGGGAAGTTCGCAGTTTTTTAGTTTTCTTCAAGTTTTGGGCAAAGGAAGCACCCGCTTCTTGACACTGCTGAAGAATTTCAGGAGTAGGGCTAAAACGCACCCGAATTGTTTCAAACCCTAATTGATAATTTGCATCTGTGAGCTTGCTTTCTAGTAAATCAATTGCTTCTCCACTCCAACCGTAGGAACCAAATACCCCTGCTAACTTAGTTTTAGCCGTCGCCGAGAGGACGATTCCTAAAGCAGTTTGAATTTGAGTCGGTGCATGGCCGCCTAAGGTGGGTGAGCCGATAATCAAGCCATCGCAAATTTCAACAATGCGGTTAATCTCCGCAGAATCGGCTAGTTCACAGTTGATTGATTCTACATTAACTCCATTTTGGATCAAACCTTGAGCGATCGCATTCGCTAGAGTTGCTGTATTACCATAAGCAGAAGCATAAAGCAAAGCAACGCTCAACTCCTGAGATTTTTGTCCTTGACACCATTGACGATAATCATAGGTAAAACGACTCAGGCTGTAACGGACAACTGGGCCGTGTGCTGGGGCATAACATCTGGCTCCCAAAACTGACAATTTATCTAAGGCTACTTCAACTTGTTTAGCTTGGGGTGCATGGAGACATTCAAAATAGTAACGACGTTCCGCATCTAATCCCTTCCAATCTTCATCAAACAAAGTATCTTCGCAAATATGAGCGCCGAAAAGTTTGTCTGTGTAGAGAATTTTTGTGGCGGAATCATAGGTACAAAGTCCATCCGCCCAACGGGGAGTTGGTACAGTGATAAATGATAGAAGATGTCCTTGTCCTAAATCTAAAGTATCTTGCGATCGCATCGCTTGAATAGGTGATTCAAATTCGGGAAAGGCAGTTTTTAGAGCATTGGCGGCGGGACGAGAACAAATAAGAGTGGCTTGAGGAACCAGAGAGAGCAATACTTGCAAGGTTGCTCTGCGGTTCGGGTTGACATGACTCAGAACAATGTAATCGAGGGAGATAAAATCTAGATGTTGTGCTAGTTGCTCAAGGTAAATTTCGGTAAAAGATTCGCCGGGAGGGTCAATTAAAGCTTTTTTATCAGCTTGAATCAGATAAGAATTCGCTGTAGTTCCTTTTTGGTGCGAATACTCCACCTCAAATTTTAGTCTGTCCCAAGTCCGCGATCGCAGAATCAGAGTATTTTTACCAATTTCAGCAACTTGTACATCTCTGCTATGGTTGGGCGTTAATGTGGCAGCAGACATAATAACCTCTCTTAATTGGGCATGGGGCATTGGGTATTGGGGATTGGGGATTGGAGATTGGGCATTGGGAATGGATCAATAATTAATAGTTCTTTCTCTGTCTGCCTTTCCTACTCCCCCTGCTAGTTCCTAATGACTATTGGTTTGTGTTAATTCAGACTTGGCTAGATTTCTATAACGTTTAGATGCTTCGTGTTCCGGGTCGATACCTTCAAAGGTGGGGGGTAGCCAAACTCTGAGAAACAGTAGTATTCCCAGCACTAATAAAAAGGCACAAGTTGCTAAAACTTGACTCCAACTTGTTTCTAAAACCCCTTTCACAATGACTTCTCGCAAAGCAGAAACAATGGAAACTTCAACAGCTACCCCAATAGATACTCGATGTTCCTGTAGGTAAATAATCAGCAGTCGGAATAACTCAACTAAGATGAGTAAAAAGAGAATATCGGCAGTAACAGCATGAAAATCCAGAGGCGGAAGTAAGGAGAGAAACATATCTCTCACCTGAAGCACCATGAAGCAAAATAAACCGATACACAAAGAAATTACAATTACATCTTGGATAAATTCCAAGGTTCGTACGACGCGCCCCCGATTTATTTCGTACATGGTAATTGAGGTATTTTCAACAGATTTATACATAGTTTTTTGGGAGACGCGATTCATCGCGTCTGTACAAGAGTGGGTAGAGACGCGATGAATCGCGTCTATAAGAAGCAGGAAAAGTCGGGCAAATAAGGGAGGCAAAAGGACAAGGAGAATGACCAATGCCCTATTTAGTAATGATTGCCAATTTTGCGGTGATGAGCGGCGGTAAGTGCATTTAACTTGGCAACTCTTCCAGTTTGAACTGTGCTATAAATTACCCAATGATCTCCACAGTCCATGCGGCTAGTGATTTCACATTCCATATAAGCTAGGGCTTCAGCTAAAACGGGCGATTCATTGTTTGCTGGATATGTTTTCACTCCGGCAAAGCGGTCTGCACCAGGAGCAAAACGCTTCAGAAAATGTTTCATTAATCCTTGATATTTACCTTCTTCTAAAACGTTTAAAACAAAGCGATCGCTAACATGCATCAAAGATTCAATTGCCCGATCTTTGGATACTGCGATCGCTACTCCTAAAGGCTCAAGACTCGCTTGTGTCACCCAAGAGGCCAACATAGCACTCTGAATTTCTCCTTTTTTGGCGGTGATAATGTATAATCCTGTGCTAATACGCCCTAAAGCTTTTTCTAGCTCGGTATTGATGGATTTGATCTGTTTAATGGTGCGATCGCGATTTAGCCATTGACCCATATCTATCCCCGCTTCATCACAAAGCTGTTCCATTGTTTGGGTAGGAATTTCCTTAACTAATATAGGTGGAAAAGCTTCAGTTAATCCTAGTTCTTGAAACTTATTACGTAAAGGGTAAAGGGGTTCATCTTCTCCCCCTCCCGACTCTAATAAACCAATTGTCTGTTTCTTGTGAACAGCAGCTAAAATTGTACTTAAAGAAGCTTGAGCCATCACCGAAGATTGGGGTGGCATTGCAATTACTAAACCAGAAGATTGGGCAACTAATTCTCGAACTTCTTGAGGCTCAGAACTATTGAGAGGAAATAATTCTACTGCCACACCTGTTTTCGTACATCCATGAGCTATACTACGGACTAACTGCTCGCTATGCCCATAATCTTCAACATAAAATAGAGCCACTAAAGTCTCTGTTTTTGCTTGTTCTAAACTCCAGTTTTGATACCGTCCAAGCCATTCCGATATATAGTTTTGTAATAAGGGGCCATGTCCTGTGGCAACTGTTCCTATTTCTAACTTTTCAATCCGCTTTAAAGCTGCCAGAACAGATCGGGCATTGGGGCCCATAAGACAATCATAGTAATATTTAAAATCCTCCTCTATTGAGGTAAGATTTTCATCATAGGTGTGGTCATCACAGTAGTGCATCCCAAACACATCACAGGTGTAGAGAGTGCAAGTTTTGTGGTCATAAGTGAAGATTGTGTCAGGCCAGTGTAAGTTAGGTGCAGAAACAAATTCTAATTGGTGTCCCTTGCCTAAATCTAATAGCTGTCCACTTTTCACCTGCATTGATTTAAAAGGCTGGTGAACCATATTTTCTAAAAATTGAATAGCTACCTTAGCACCGACAATAGTAATGGAGGGAGCTAATTGCAAAATATTTTTCACTAAGCCACTGTGATCGGGTTCTGTATGACTAATAATCAAGTAATCTATTTTAGTCGGATCAATTAATCCCAGCAGTATCTCAAGATATAGCTGCTCAAACTTGCGGTGAGATGTGTCAATTAAAGCAACTTTTTCTCCTTGAATTAAGAAAGAATTATAGGTCGTCCCATTCCGTAAACCAAACTCGATATCAAAACGTTCTCTATCCCAGTCGAGACAACGGATAGCAGTCGTTTTATGAGCAATTTCAACAGTTTGAATCGTCAAACGTCCTGGGTTGGGAGTAACTTGAGTGGGCTGGATGATTGCAACCATTTGTTTTCTCCAAAAATATTATTATTTGAAGCGAGAGTTATGTTTATTATATTTACCTGAAATACTCAATTAGTAAAATGTTAATTTCTAAAGCTAATCATCAGAAAGATTTATTAGTCATTTAGATTGATTTACCATTGGAATTACTCGATGTTTATCATTACTTTTATCTTTAATAATGAATGTGAGAAAATGAAAATACTAAGTTAGAATGTTTAGGCATGTCGTTAACTTTTATTTCTCCTCCTCTACAACAAATCAACAGCGAAATTGTCCACCACGCTGGTGTTGATCTGTATGTACTGCGCCTCGATCTGATGCACCGATGGGTTAATGGCAACAAGTGGTTCAAGCTAAAGTACAACCTTTTGGAGGCCAAGCAGAAAAATTTCACAAGGTTACTCACCTTTGGCGGCGCTTATTCCAATCACATCTATGCAACTGCGGCTGCTGGTAATCTTTTCGGTTTTCGCACTATTGGTGTAATTCGTGGAGAGGAGAGGCTACCATTGAATCCGACGCTGAGTTTTGCTGTACAGCAGGGTATGCAGCTTGTGTATCTGAACCGTGAGATGTATCGACAACGCAACACAGCAGCGCTACAGGAATATCTGCAACAACGTTTCGGTAAGGTGTTTATCATTCCCGAAGGTGGGAGTAATTTAAATGGTGTGCGCGGCTGCACGGAGATAATTGGTGATACGATGCCTACGGCTGGCTACGCCTACGCATTTGATCATATATGCGTAGCTTGCGGTACGGCTACCACAGTGGCTGGTATTGCGCTTTCGTTGCATCAAGGACAAAGAGCGATCGCTTTTCCAGTATTGAAAAACGGGGCATTTCTGGCACAAGAAATCGAAAGTCTGCTGACAAATTACCTCGCCTCTGGTTTACCCGCAGCATATAGTCCGGCATCTTGGGAATTAGTGTGCGATTACCACTTTGGCGGCTATGCAAAGGTAAACGATGAGCTGCTACAGTTCAGCGAGGAACATGGCGTACCTCTTGATTACGTATATACCGCAAAAATGTTTTACGGAGTAATGGATTTACTACAGCAAGGATTTTTTTCTAAAGGCGATCGCTTGCTGCTGGTACACACAGGCGGCTTACAGGGCAACGTTGGGATGGAAGAAAGGTTACAGAGCTAGTACCGCAAGGCGGAAGTAAAAAGTCAAAAGTCAGCCCCTTTGGGGAAGTCAAAGGTCAACAATTAGAACCCAAAGTCAAAATCCTTTTTTTGACTTTTGACTTTTAACTTTTGACTTCGAGCAAAGCGAGTGGGCTTTTTAGGGATTTTAAATGGTTGCTCTATTTACGCCGTGACGTACTAGGTACATCAGTCTCAACAATCTCTCCTAGATCATCCTCAAAATTAGTGTAGAATCCCCATCTTCAAGGTACTACTAAAATGGGGAGTGTCAATTAATGAAGTTAGCCCAAAGAGGGCTAAGAACTCACGCAGTAGCGTGATGATTTTGGCTTTTGTAGAACAAAGACTGTGCGATCGCTCTTTGCAAGACTTACCAACCCTGAACGATCACGCCGCCAAAGATGCTACGGTTCACCTCGCTCGTGAACATGCCGTAGGGATAGGCGGGGTCGAGCGCACTGCTCTCGTCTAGCATCTGAAACTGTTCGGGGGTGAGGCGAATCTCTAGCGAGGACAGGTTGTCGTGCAGTTGCTCTAGCTTGCTGGCACCCAGAATGGGCGAGGTAACGCCGGACTGCGCCAAGACCCAGGCAAGGGCAACCTGCACCAGTGGGCAATCGACCTGTGCCGCTACTATCCGGAGGGTGTCGAGTACGCGCCAGTTGCGCTCAGTAAATTTTGTGTTGCCAAACGGATTACTGCCGCCAAGCCGCCCCTCTCCAGTGGCTCCTGCATCTGCACGCTGGTACTTACCCGCCAGAAAGCCGCCTGCTAGAGGACTCCAAGGACACACACCAAGTCCACCATCGCGCGCCGCAGGCAAATGTTCGCGCTCGATGCTGCGCTCGACGAGCGAGTACTCAAGCTGTAGGGCGATCGGTGCGGGAAGGTTGTGTGCTGACGCTAGTGTGACGGCTTTGGTGGCGTACCAGGCAGGTAAGTCTGAAAATCCAAAGTAGCGGATCTTACCCGCGCGGACGAGATCACCTAGCGACTGTAAGACTTCTTCAACGGGTGTCACCAGATCCCAAACATGCATCCAGTAGAGGTCGATGTAGTCGGTTTGCAGTCGGCGCAGTGACCCTTCGATCGCCCGGTAGATATTCTTGCGTCCGTTACCACCTGCATTGGGATTGCTAGGTTCGCCGCCGTGAAAGCTGAACTTAGTTGCTAGTACCAGTTGATCGCGCAGACTGCGATCACGTACATAGCCGCCGATCAATTCTTCGCTGCGTCCCTTGGCATACACGTCAGCCGTATCAATGAAGTTGCCGCCTGCATCGACGTAGGCGTGAAAGATAGACTCAGCAACCTCGTCGGGCGCACCCCATCGCGGTGTGCCGAAGGTCATAGTGCCAAGGGCGATCGGGCTGACAATCAAGCCAGAGCGACCGAGGGTGCGAAAAGCAGTAAGGTTCATGGAGTTTCTCTTTTAACTGCAACAACGGGGCGTGAATTTTTTAACTGCTGAACTCTCGCTTGACTCCAAAAGTCCAGCATCCAACCAGGGTACTCGGCAGGAAGTTGGCTCACTTGATCTAGCGATTGCAACTCCTCTTCGGAGAGAAGAATATTGATCGCGCCCAAATTGTCCGTTAGCTGCTCAATCCGTTTTGTTCCGAGGATGACGCTCGTGACGCGGGGCTGATGCAAGAGCCACGCAATAGCAAGTTGTGCCACAGAAACCTGTTTGTGTTGAGCCATCTCCTTCAAAACATCAATAATGTTGTAGGCGCGCTCCATCTCCACAGGCGGGAACTTGAATGTAGTGCGGCGGCTTCCTTCATGCTCCTGCTGCTCTCGATTATATTTGCCGCTCAATAGTCCTCCAGCTAGAGGACTCCAGACCAGCAGACCGATATCTTCACTACTTAGCATCGAAACAATCTCACGTTCCAAGTCCCGACCTGCGATCGAGTAATAAGCCTGAAGCGAAGCAAACTTTGCCAGTTTGTGGAGGTTGGAGATGCCGAATGCCTTTGCAATCTGCCAAGCCGCCCAGTTTGAAACCCCGATGTAGCGAACCAGTCCCTGTCTGACCAGATCGTTCAAGGCTCCGAGGGTTTCCTCAATCGGAGTGGCAGGATCAAATCCGTGGAGCTGATACAGATCGATGTACTCCAATTGCAGCCGTTCAAGGCTTGCCTTTGCGCCATCGAGAATATGACCGCGTGAAGATCCTTGCTGATTCGGCTTTGAACCCATGTTGCCAAATACTTTGGTCGCTACGATCACCTCATCGCGTTTTGTCCCCAAATTCTTCAAAGCTTGTCCGGTGATCCGCTCGGAATCACCCTCTGAGTAAATATCGGCGGTGTCGATCAGGTTGATGCCCGCCTCAAATGCCTGCGCGAGCAAGGTATCTGCTTCTGTCTGCTGCACCTTACCGATGACACTAGTAGGCCCTCTGCCTCCGAAGGTCATGGTGCCGAAACATAGTTCCGATACGAAAAGTCCTGTAGACCCTAGTTTGTTGTAGCGCATTATGTTCCAAATAAGTGCGTATTGCGATTTTTAACACTAGCTGAACTTCAACGATAGATCAAATGCAATTCCTTGACTAGATGGCATAATCAGCATGAACTGATGAAAAATATGCACTAATGAAACGGGATGAATTGAACGACTTAGCCGCCTTCGTCGTGGTTGCCGACGAGATGAGCTTTACACGCGCCGCCGCGAAGTTGGGCATGTCTGCCTCTGCCTTGAGCCATGCCATGCGATCGCTCGAAGACCGTCTTGGGTTACGATTGCTAGCGCGAACAACCCGGAAAGTCTCGACGACTGAAGCGGGTGAGCGACTGTTAAGAACGTTGCGACCTGCCTTTGAGGACATCAGCGCCGAACTGACTGCCTTGAGTGAACTGCGGGACAAGCCTGGTGGGACAGTACGTATTACTACGTTTAAGCACGCCGCGACTTCGATCCTGTCTCCCATGCTGCCCGGTTTTCTCGAAACCTATCCAGATATCCGCGTCGAGATTACGATCGATGAAGGACTGACCGACATTGTTTCGAGTCGCTACGATGCTGGCATCCGGTTTGGTGAGAAGGTTGCTAAAGATATGATTGCAGTGCGAATCAGCTCAGAGGTGCGCTGGGCAACGGTTGGGTCGCCCGCCTATTTTGCCCACCACCCGATTCCCAAGACCCCGCAAGATCTCGCCGAACATCGCTGCATCAATTACCGATTCATAACTTCTGGAAGTCTCTACCCTTGGGAGTTTGAGCGAGATGGGCGATCGTTTCAGGTCAGAGTCGATGGTTCGCTCATCTTTAATGACAGCGATCTGATTCTAGCGGCAGCATTGGCAGGACAAGGAATTGGGTATCTTTTGGAGGATCATCAAATTGTCGAGCTTGTGGCTGAGGGTCAGTTAATTCAAGTCTTGGCAGAGTGGTGTCCGATCGTGTCCGGTTACTATCTCTACCATCCAAATCGCCGCCAAATTCCACCCGCATTAGCTGCACTGATTGATGCGCTGCGGATTAAATCAGACGACAAGCAACATTAAGGTTCGGAAACTAACTGAAGTGGCATTACATTATGGAAGTGCTTGTAGTCCAGGTTGCGATCGCCTTATCTCAAAGAATATGACAAGCCTGGTTTAGAGACAGTACTACGCTCTCATCTTATACCGACGTTTTATTCAGCAACTGCAAAAAGTTCTTTCACTTTGTTGCTACACCAATAATATGAGGACTAATAATCGGCAATTGTGCATCAAATCGCTCATAATTCACACTAGCAAAACCAGCATTTTCTAAAGCTATCCAAGTTTCTCTATCTGGATGACAACCATCACCTATCACTTTCCAAATCGGACTAATTGTCCTTTGTAGTTGTCGCAATACAGTTCTTTGAGGTGCGGCAACATGTTCAAGAAATAAGAAGTGTCCATCTGGTTTAAGTACTCTTAAAATTGCTTGTAATGTAGAATCTATATTCGGTACTGAACACAAAACTAAGGTACTAACAACAGTATCTATGCTGTTATCTTCAGCATCTAACCATTCAGCATTACCTATGCGGAGGTCGATGTTTAAATTTAATTTTTTTGCTTGTTTTTGGAGATAGGAATGCATATGTGGATTTGGCTCAATTCCTATCCACTGGATATCTTTAGGATAGTAGGGTAGGTTAGGGCCAGTTCCTGGACCAATTTCTAACACCTTCCCTTGAAGATTAGCAAAAAGAGATCGTTTGCGATTGCCTACAATTTTCTCATACGTGCCGCTACTTTGAGCCATCATCCAGGCGAAAAAACGTTTACTAAAGTTGGCACAAATCTGATTTGGTGAATATCCAATAATTTGGTTTACAGTCATCATCCACTTCCTAATTTTTGAGGCTATAAATTGGTGTATTAAGCAACCATTTCTAGCCTTAAACTACTATATTTTATATTTCTTGTACCTCACCCTTTTGATTCACCTGATTGGGTGATTTTGATTAATGCACACATGTAGCGAATTAGCGCAAGCTACCACAGAAAGGACAAAAGTGCAGAGGACGAAGTAAAATTTGCTATCTATATAGGAATATGGTTCAGTTAAGCCTAAAAAATATATTGCGTAGGTTGGGTTGAGGAACAAAACCCAACATTTATAGGCATTTGTTGGGTTTCACTTCGTTCAACCCAACCTAGAATTATCCTTAACTGAACTGTATTGATCTATATAGCAGTCATAAATGATTTCTGAAATTCTCTGTTTCTTTTCTTCTCTTCTCTACGAGAGGCTGCGCCCTAAGCAAACGCAAGAGCGTCTCTAAGAGTTGCTATGCCACAGGCTTTACAAGACGCTGCGCGTTGGCGGAAGCCTCTCGCAGAGATGGCGGTTCGATATTTGAATTTGACGTTTGTTTAATGCT
This sequence comes from uncultured Nostoc sp., assembly GCF_937863485.1. Taxonomy (GTDB): domain Bacteria; phylum Cyanobacteriota; class Cyanobacteriia; order Cyanobacteriales; family Nostocaceae; genus Nostoc. The sequence goes on from NZ_CALMFY010000078.1 coordinate 14,274, forward strand.
AGATGACCCAAGTAAGCAGCAATTCCTATAAAATATTTTCCCAATAGCAACAACACTATTATTCGTTGGTTTGATGAAATTATTACTTATTTTGATAATGGAACAACTAGTGGCATAGTTGAAGGAATTAATAACAAGCTTAAACTGATTAAACGTTCTAGCTATGGATTTAGAAGCTTTTAAAATTTCAGAGTTAGATGCTTATTGAGTTGGCATTTTATTTATTAATTTAGCATAACAAGTACTGAATAACCAAAGGTATTTATGAACAATACAAAGATAACAAAGAGCGTTCCCCAATTGGGAACGCTCTATTTTGGTAAATTCTGTTAAGATAATATGAATTTAAATTGAAAATTGCTAGTTGATAAAATCAGGCGTGGAGATTTGCTTGTTCCTGCAACCAAGGATCTACAGGTTGTCCATCTTTGCGGCGTAATTCAATTTCCACTACCATTACTTCTTTTGAACCAGGAGGCGCAGGTTTTTTATGGAAAATAATGTCATAATCTTCTGGATTGTGTTTGCGTTCTTTCAACCATTCCTGTACCTTGGTTGTGGCAAAAAATGATTGCCCTTGCTCAAACATTCGGGTAATCTGCAATTGCAGTGTATAAGGATTTATGCGACTCATTTTCTACCGCCTTTGTTAAGTTAATTTTAGGACAAGTAATCTGCTTACCCTAGATAATCTAATGTTAGTGCGAAGTACCCACACCTGACACTTCGCGTACAGGTGGGGCTTCTAGCTTAACCGACTCTGCCATCCAATACGCTTGAGTTAGAGCTACATAAAATATATTGCGTAGGTTGGGGAGCCACAGTGCCCAAGCGGGTTTCCCAACTTGTACCCCTACGGGGATCTTGCTAGCGATAGCGTCTCCCCTTCTCACATTGCCAGAGGCTAGCGCCCGCCGTAGGATGCCCGAACGCAAAAGCGTCTCCTGTCTTGAGAAGGGCTGTAGGGAGATGCAAATGGCGTTTGAGGAACGTAGATCCAAAGGGGCTTCCCGCAGGGTAACCCAACCTAAACGGGCATTTGTTGGGTTTCACTACCCTGCCTTAAGCCGCCTCCTTTGTCTACGTTCAACCCAACCTACAATTATCCTTAACTGAACTGTATTGCTCTGCCATCTGTAGGAACATCTAACTTAGTTCGGTAAGTAGGTAGGCATTGACTGCACTCCATCAGTGAAATTTCGCGTACAGTAACAGATGAGGCGGCGGATTAGTTAAGGATGGTTTAGCATTTCCCACTGCTTCTACAACATTTCACTACTTAATTCTGTTATAGATTGGAGAGAGGCACGCCGCTTCAAAAACTGACCAACAGACTGAGATGGTTGTTATGAAGAGCAAAAATCAAGCTGTTTTCGCTTTAATTCTAAAAAGTACTATTGTCTTTTTACCCTTACTGTTATCCGTTGGAATTGCCAGTGGCCAATCTGCACCATCACCCTCCCCAGCACTAACTCCTACTCCGGTGTTATCAAATCAGGAACGGGAAGAATTAGTGCAACTACGAGCAGAAAAGCGAATTCAACAGCAAGTACAATCTGATTTTAAGAGCGCTTTTAGCCGTACAACTATCTTACTCGATATCTGGCTAGTTATATTAAGTCTATTTCCAGTCGCAATCATTGTTTTATTTTGGCTCCTACGACGGGTGGTAATCCGGGAAATTGTTGATAGAGCAATGCAACAACTACAAGGAATGGAAAAGTTACAAAATCAGCTAACCACCGTTAAGCAAGATGCTGAAAATATTATTCAAGAAGCTAAAAAAATAAATTATGAATTAGAACAGGAAACAGTTAGTTTACAACAAAAAATTAAAAATGAACAAGAAAATTTATCTACCCTAACATCTGAACTAGATTTAGCTAAAGCCCAGGTATTAAGTAGATTACAAACGGAACTCAAAAAATCTCAAGAAAATATAGTAAATTTAGAGTTAAATTTTGCTTCTGGGCTATCCAAGTTAGAGTTTGATGCTCAACAACAAAGAGATATAGCACTGGAAAATCTAGGAAAATTAGCATCTGTCATGACAGAGGAACTGTCTAATTTAAAGTTAGGGGCGCAACAACAACAAGAACTAGCCGTTGCTGATTTAGAAATATCAAGGTCTGAGTTCACCTCTCAACTTTCTGGATGGCAGTCTGATGCTCAAAAGCAAAAAGATATAGCTTTGGAAAGTTTAACAAAATTGCAGTCAGAATTTGCTTCTCAATTATCCGAATTACAAGTAGATGCTCAAACCAAAAAAGATATTACATTTGATAATTTAGGAAAATTAGATAATCAATTTAAATCTCAGTTATCTGAATTACAGGCGGATGCTCAGGAGCAAAGAAATAAAATTATTGAGAGTTTAGTAATATTACAATCAGAGTCTGCTGCTCAACTATCCGAATTACAAGTAGATGCTCAAAAGCGGAAAGAGTTAATCATTGAGAATTTAGAAAAATCTGGCTCGGAATTTACTTCGCAATTCTCAGAATTACAATCGAATGCTCAACAACAAAAGATTCTCATTTTGGAGAAGATAGAAAGATTAGAAACTGAGTTTGTCTCTCAACTTTCTGAGTTACAATTGGATGCCCAACAAAGAAAGGATCTAATTCTTCAAAAACTGGTTGAAATGACATCTGCATCCATTCCAGAGGCAGTGAATTCTGAAGTTGAAGTTGAGATGACATCTGCATCCATTCCAGAGGTAGTGAATTCTGAAGTTGAGGAAGAAATACAGGAACAGCCACAAGAACCAGAATTCACTGCTGATGAGTATATAAAACAGGGAGATGCGCTGTTTTCTGAAAGGCGCTATGAAGATGCGATCGCAGCTTACAACCAAGCGGTTAAAATCCAACCTGATCAACCTGTGGCTTGGTTAAAACGAGGTCTAACTCTCGGAAGATTAAAACGCTACCAAGATGCGATCGCATCTTATGACCAAGCTATTAAACTCCAACCAGATTATCATCAAGCTTGGTGCGATCGCGGCGTTGCTTTTGGTAACTTACAACAGCATCATCAAGCCTTTGCCTCATTTGACAAAGCTACACAAATCAAACCTGACGATGCAGTTGCTTGGTTAAATCGCGGTCTTTCCCTAGTAGCATTGGAACAATACGAAGAGGCAATGGTATCCTTTAATAAAGCGCTGGAATTCCAACCCAATTCTCCCAAAATCTGGGATAAACACGGTTATACTTTGGTGAGATTGGGACGCGATGATGAAGCGATCGCTAGTTTTAACAAAGCCTTAGAAATTAAGTCAGATTATGCCAGTGCCTATTATAACAAAGCAGCCTGTTACGCACTGCAAAGACAAGTTGAACGCTCTCTGCTAACTCTACAACAAGCAATTGAACTTAATCCCAGGTATAAAGAAGACGCAGCAATTGACCTAGATTTTGATGATATTGCCGATGATCAGCGCTTTATGCAGTTGGTTGCAGAGTAAAAACCCAAAAAGATTAATTACTCCTCCCATTCCCTACTCCCCACTCCCCACAATTGGCGGATTCTGTTCGCCAGACATCGCTTTGAGTTTGGATGTGAAAGACTCAGAGCGATCGCTTTTTTCCGGGGTAAATTGCCCGATTGGAGCATGAATAGCAGCAGGTGGGAGGAGTTTTGCCCGTTTATGATGGAATGGTGATGGAGAGGGCGGTGGACTTTCTTGTGAAGTTTGCCTTTGGCTGACAGTAGATGATAGCTGAAGCGTTGCCGAAGAGGCAAATTTCCCAGAAAGGGGAGACTTTAGGACGGTTTTACTGTCTCTATCTTCCTGCTTCCTCTCTTCTTCACTCAAAGATGCCTTTTGTTCGTAACTTTTCAGTTGTAGAGTTGCAGTATTGCTGTGTTGATAGCCGTTGCGAATCTTAGCAGGTGGTAATTGAGGACTCGTGACTTTCTCTACAGTAGGCTCTTTCTTGACTGGTGGTAGGGCTGGAGCAGGTGATGAGGTTAACCTTTGGGGAAATTTGCTACAAATCATCCGTTCAAATTCCATGTTGAAATGATATGTAGCCTGATCCCGGCGCTGCCAAAATACTAAAATTTGCTGCACGGAAACCGCTTTATAACGACCTTGATATAGTGCCTCAATCACTGCCAGGTGTAGCCAATTAAGGGGATATTGTGTTTGCCAACGCTCAACTAGCTCATTGGCACTATACCCACTGAGATCGAAACTATAGTTAATTAATAAAGTGATCGCCAAGTTGGCAGAGGTGTCGGGAAGTGTTGTTAACATGGGGCTATTAGCTTTAGGCAATAGGTCTAAGATTTGTCACCCATCGCATATTAGCCTAACGTGCTTTTAACTACATGATTTTTTTCCACGAGTTACTAAGCCGATAGGCAGTGTTTCCTATTCTACTTGTCAACTTCTGGAATGCAACCCCACATAGATAGATTTTATTGCAGGTGTTCGCCCAATGGCAACTAATGCCTGATAAACCATTGCTGCAACTTCGGCGCGTGTTGCCGAACGTGAAGGTGCAAGTACTCTCGGATCTGGATAGTTGACAACTATTCCCCGTTGTGTGGCAGTGGCAACGGCTGTCCGAGCATAGTCAGGAATGGTATGACGATCGCTGTAAACTTCTAAAGCATGGCTATCAGTAGAAGGTAGTCCCAGTCCGTTTACTAGGGAGACAATCACCTGTAGCCGCTGGACATTTTGATCAGGGCGGAAAGTGCGATCGCTAAATCCGCCAACAAAGCCACCGCTAGCCGCGATTTGGATTGCGCTATAAGCCCAAAAATCCTTGGGTACGTCCATAAAATCAGGTGCTGGGATTTTAGGAAATGGGTTAAAAGCGATCGCCACCAAAGCCGCGTACTGGGCGCGAGTCATGGGTTTATCTGTCTTGTAGCTATCATCAGCGAAACTATGAGTTAAATCCATGCTCATTAATGCCTGGATAAATGGTTCTGCCCAATGTTCATCCAGTTGAACAGGCGCAGGGAGTTTTTCAGATGGGGATTCAGTCGGAGCCTCAGAGAAACTGGTGCTAACTGCTATTCGATCGGCTGGAAGCAATTCGACTAAGCCCAAGACTAGAGCAGGATTCAACTGATTACCTACTGAAACCAGCTTTTGGGTAGTGGCATTGTATAAATCGAATTCACTATGATCACGAAAAATATTATCAGCAGGATCGTCGGTATTACCTAAGTCAGGAATTGCATTGCCATTGACTAATAGACCACCTTGGGTATTTTTAACAATGAGATTTTGACGCAGCACAGGGCGGGCGTTGCGAGAAAGTGCGATCGCTGTGCGATTTTCTGATAATTTGTTATTTGCGATCGCCGGAGCGGCAAAGTCACTAATTGCTATGCCTAAAGGGTTTCTTTGAAATACATTCTGCAGTACTTCTCCCTGGCTATGACCTGCCATCACTAACCCACTAGCAGTATTTTGCACAAATATGTTATCTAAAATTGTGGGTTTGGCAGTACCAGTGGTAAATACACCTTCCCGCCCACAATCGCTCAAAGTATTGTTAGCTAAAGTAGGTGCAGCCGATTCAATCCAGATACCAGTACCTTTTGCTAAGGGATTGGTGACAGTTATACCTAAAAGACTAGCATTATCTAGCAAGAGAAACGTGATATTTTGGATACCAAAGCTGGGACTTTGATACTCGCCACTCCCAGAAATTACAATCCCTGCACCTTTGTTCGCTTCGTTACCTACTACTGTCGCCCCTCCAGGGATGACTAGTGGGAACACCTCACCACTAGCAGCGCTGTAAGTCCCCGACTCCAGATGAATTATCGTGGAGATTTTGGTTACTTTTAAGGCCCGGGTGAGGCTTTTAAATGGACTCAACCGTGAACCAGTATTGGTATCATTTCCTGTCATAGGGTTGACATAGAGTGTGACAACGAGGGTAAAGTTCTCCATTGATAGTTGAGAGTCGGTTGTTTTAATTATGACAATCGTAAATAACACTACTTGTAGCAAACTTTTTCAAAGTAGTATCCTTGTGTGGAGAAAATATATCCACGTTACTTTTTCTTGCAAGCGGATAATGTGTACACACAAGTTATAAACTCTCATGCAAGATTCCGAGTTCTGATCTGGACGTTTCGAGTTTTGATCTGGGCGTTCCGAGTTCTGATCTGGGCGTTCCGAGTTCTGATCTTGGCGTTCGGTGTTCCAAGCTTGAAGTTCTGAGTTATGATCTCGGTGTTCCGAGTTCCAAGCTCAAAGTTCCGAGTTGTGATCTCGGCGTTCCGAGTTCCAAGCTCAAAGTTCCGAGTTCTGAGAGCGATCGCCTAATTCATATTTTGATTCAGCAACACCTTTTTTCGACTTATGTGCACACCATAGTCTGCAAGAAGGAGCCACTGCCTTGGGGAGCCAGCGCGGTCTTCTCCCAAAGGGAAAGGCTAGCGCCTGCCGTAGGATGCCCAAAGGGCTGTAGGGGGTTTCCCCATGAGCGACTGGCGTCCGGCTCTGCCGACGAGCCTTGCTATGTGGCGTCAAAGGCTTTGAGGCTTACTCCCCAAGGCTAGTAGTGAAGGGGCTTTTCTTGTTAAGTCTCTATTGGACTCAATTACAAACTGCTCTAAATTTATTTTCAGTGCAAATAGTTTACTTGTTAATGTTGACTGATTTAACTAATTCGCCTGATATCCCACCGCTATAATCGGTACTGCGATTTAGCGGGGGAGATGTCACACATTTTCATCCAGGATGGTTCCTTCTATATTGGCTCCCTCCAAATTTGCTCCGCTCAAATTTGTCTGGTTCAAATCTGCTTGGGTGAGATTTGCCTGGGACAAATCGGCTACACCTAAGTCTGCACCACTCAAATCAGCTCCATCTAGATTCGCCGCTATCAAACTTGCTTCCTGCAAATCCGCGTCACTCAAGTTAGTTTCAATCAGTTTAGCAACCGTCAAATCAGCCTGACTCAAATTAGCTCCTTCCATTGCTGCTCTATCCAAGATAGCTCCATCCAAGATGGCTCCGCTTAAGTTGCTACCAGTAAGGTTAGCATTGCTCAAATCTGCTCCATTTAAGTCTGCCTTAATCAAACTGGCTTGGGCTAAATTAGCGTGACTCAGATTAGCTCCATCTAAAATTGCTCTATCTAAAATTATGTCACTGAGATCGGCTTCCCTTAAGTTTGCCTCGCTCAAGTTGACACCAGTAAAGTCTCTGACACCTGCTTTATAGTTTTTCAGGAGTTGATCTGCTTTCATATCTGTCGCTGTGCTAAGGAACTTTTTAATTGAGGCTATCCAGGTTACCCAGACAGGCAGTAAATCCCTAGTACGCGCCACGAGGGATTGGTGTGGTGAATCAAACCAGAGTCAATATCGCAATCACTTTTATCTAAATTAGCTATCCTCAACTACTAGCGCTACTACCTAAAGTTATGAGTTACTCTCATCCTTGGGACGGATGTTGAGGAATTTAAAAATTTAAATTAGTGCAAAGCGATCGCTATACTCAATTGTGGTGTTCATCTGGCAAAGGTTATGGCAAAACCAATTCGTATTCTTTTGCAAACTACGATTCCTACGACTGAAGATGACTGGAGCATTTTTCGTTTCTCGATGTTACAAGATTATTTAGCATCGATTCAAGACGAAGCAGGAAACTCCTTATTTGAAGTTACAGGACGCGATTACGAATCAGATGCAGTAGGTGGTGATCCAGTTTTAAGTAGTCTCGAAAAATCAAATTTTGATGAACTTTGGCTATTTGGTTTAGAGGTGGATAAGGGTTTAACCGAAAAAGACATTGCCGGAATTAATGCTTTTCGGCAACGCGGCGGCGGTATTCTAGCAACACGCGATCATCAGGATATGGGCTGTTCGATGTGTGGTTTAGCTGACATTGGTGATGTTCACTATTTCAACACAAAAAATCCCGATCCTGACGAATCTCGCTGGAGCCGAGATGACTCATACACAACTTATATTTCCTGGCCTAACTATCATTCGGGAGCTAACGGCGATTATCAAAAAATTACCATTGTTGAACCCATTCACGAACTTTTAACAAATCCCAATTCACCTACGGGAAGTATCGATTTTTTCCCAACACATCCCCATGAAGGTGGAATTGGCGTGTCTTTGGGCAATGCAAACGCGCGGGTAATTGCTCTGGGTAAAAGTTTAGTTACAGATCGTAACTTCAACTTGGTTGTAGCGATCGAGCATCATCAAGATGAACAGGGAAATAGATTAGGACGAGCAGTAGCTAACTCCAGTTTCCATCATTTAGTAGATTACAACTGGGATATTAACCAAGGCTGTCCTACTTTTGTAGATGAGCCACCAGGAGATGGGATGAAAAAAGAGCCACGCGCCTTAGAAGATATCAAAACCTATGTGCGTAACGTCGCTTTCTGGCTAGCAAATTGATTTGAATTGAGGCATTCCCCCATGAGACTAGTACAGTACGGCAAAAATCCAGCCACCATCTCAATTATGTTAAAGGTAGGCAAACTGACGCCGCACTGTACTAGTACAGTACGGCAAGAATCCAGCCACCATCTCAATTAACAAGACTTGGGACTAGACTTGGAGCAAAATCCCCTTGTTAAAGGTATGTAAACTGACGCCGCACTGTACTAGAAACCTGAGTTCACCCTGAGTACCGGGTATAGGGGTGGGTAGTTCAGGTTTCCCCACCAACCACTACATCTCGAATTCGGAGACTAGGGCCACCACAACCCACTGACAAGCCGTTTTGCCCTCCCTTACCACAACCGCCGGATTCATCCCAGTAAAAATCATCACCAATTGCCTCAATATCCGCTAAAGTTTGGAATACATTTCCCGAAAGCGTTACATCCCGCACAGGTTCAGCAATTTTACCGTTCCTAATCATCCACGCTTCCCCAGCACTAAAGGTGAACATTTCACCATTCGTCATCCCACCCAACCAATTACGGGCATACACTCCTTCTTTGATATCGGTGAATAAGTCTTTGACTGGTGTTTTACCCCGTTCAATCCAGGTATTTGTCATCCGCACAATCGGCGTAAAGTGATAGTTGAGACAGCGGGCGTTACCCGTAGGCGCTTCCTCCAATTTGCCAGCGGTTTCACGAGAATGTAAACGTCCAACTAAAACTCCATCTTTAATTAGTTGAGTAGTAGTAGCAGGCGTGCCTTCATCGTCGTAAAAATAGCTACCGCGATGTCCCTCTGAAGCAGCACCATCAAAAATTTGGAGTTCTTCTGGCCCAAACCGCCGTCCAATCGTCATGACTTCTAACAAATCAGGATTTTCGTAAGCCATATCAGCCTCAGAAAGATGTCCGAAGGCTTCGTGGACAAACAAGCCGGTGAGAATTGGGTCAATAACGACGGTGTAAGTATTGCCTTTCGCCGATGGCAGAGATAAAGCTGCGATCGCTCTTTGGGCGGCACTTTTGACCTGTTCATCCAAATCAGTTAAATCTTCGTAAGCTTTGCGAGAACCAGTAGTTTCCCGTCCAGTTTGTACGGTTTCGCCATTTCTGGCGGTGGCGGCAAAGCGCATTTCCATATCCACCCAAGATTGCTCGATTAAAGTCCCTTCCGAAGTAGCAATGATCACTTTTTGGGCACTGTCTCCATAGCGCACCGAGGTAGTGGTAATCCGGTGATCAACGCTTTTGAGCAATTGGGCATAGCGATCGCACAATTGTTTTTTCTTCGAGAGTGGGATTTTTCGCGGATCGGTGCCTTTTAGGGGTAGAATGCATACTGCTTGCACCGGGTCAATGGGTGCAAGTAAAGTTTCTTCATCACCAACCATCCGCGCAGCAGCGATCGCTTCTTCTATTCGATCCTGAATTGTTGCCAGCTCGTTAAAGCAGCTCAACCCCCATCCACCTTTATAACAAGCGCGAATATGTCCACCAATTGAGATGCCTTCACTGAGGGTTTCTACCTTGTCGCCACGCAACAAGATATCAGTCCCTTCTGCTTCTTCAAGGCGAATCATCAGATAATCTACACGCTTTGAGTAGCGAGGGATGAGGTCAGAAAGCACATTTCGTGCGTCAGCAAGTGTAGTCGGCATTTCCAGGTAGTAACAATGACGAACTGCATTTATTTTGCAATTATTTGGGGAATTTCTGCTACTCAATGTCGGAGTTGCCCATGAATCAATGACTTAGAGGATGTTTGAGAAGTGCTTGGCTGTGATTTTAGGCACTTATTGATCCTCCCTAACCCACGCCAGTCGCTCCACTTAAGGAAACCCCTCTGAGCGCTGGCTCCCCTTAAAAAGCAGGGCTGTTTCATCCCCTAAAAGGCTTTGATTTACAAACGTATAAGTCAAAAAAATCAGGTTATTAAAAATTGCTACTGAAGAGAGGACTTTTAAAACATCCTCTGAGAAGGCATCGGGCGATCGCTGACTCTTAGTACTTCCTTTTTTACGGTGGGTAAGAACTGAATGATGTGCTAAGGTAATTAGGTGAGAATAAAATTCGGTTACAGTGTTTGTTTTTAGTATTGACAGGCTTTTCCCTTTTGGTCTTAACAAGCTTGTCTCCGAAATCTAAATCTCTACACACCTATGATTTTGGAGATAACGCATGTCAATTTATGTAGGTAATCTATCCTACGAGGTCACACAAGAAGACCTCACCTCTGTTTTTGCCGAACATGGTTCTGTAAAACGGGTTCAGTTGCCTACTGACCGTGAAACTGGACGCCCTCGCGGCTTTGCTTTCGTAGAGATGGGTACAGAAGCTGAAGAAACAGCTGCCATTGAAGCTCTTGATGGTGCTGAGTGGATGGGACGCGACCTCAAAGTGAATAAGGCTAAACCCAAGGAAGATAGAGGTGGTTCCTTTGGTGGTGACCGTCGCGGCAGCGGCGGCGGTGGAGGATACTCTCGAGGACGTTACTAAGCTTTATTTAAGATAAAAAATTCAGTTTTAACGTTTTAAGGGCAGAATCAGTATCTGCCCTTTTTGCGCTCCGGTCTACTGGATGGCTTAAAATTGCCCAGTACCAATTACAGTAGGAGATGAAAATGACCCAAGTATTTGTGGGCGAAAATGAAGGAATTGAGTCAGCCTTACGTCGATTTAAGAGGGAAGTTTCTAAAGCAGGTATTTTTCCAGACATGAGAAAGCATCGTCACTTTGAAACGCCTTTGGAAAAACACAAGCGCAAAGAAGTCGCAAGGCACAAGCAACGTAAGAGGAATTTCCGTCGCAATTGAGAACAAGCGATACCTACAGTAAGCTACGCTAACGCACTCTCTGATTAGATTCTTAGCTCTCGAAGAGGCAATCGCTCTACTCCTTGTATGTAAATTTAAAGGGTAGGTTTTGGCAAAGCCATTACTATTACTGATTATGGGATGGGCAATCTAAATAACGGTGTGTCCCCCATCTGACAAAAAACCTGTTATCGTTATTTCCAGGGTGGCGATCGCTACGCTGACTTTACTACATTTGGCTGAAGAATTTATTTTTGGGATTCCCTTAGTGGTCAACAAGACTTTTGAAGGGTCTGTCTATTCGTGAGAGGTTAAGACAAAATCAATTTTGTCAATAGTAATTAGGCGATAAATTAACTACTTGATGACGGATCAAATTAAGCTTTTTACTGAGTTTTTCGAGTAAGGGTAAATAGTAAGGGTAAATGATGCTTTTAAATATAACGCGTAGGCGTAGCCCGCCTTCTCTACGAGACACTCCGCGTAGCTTGCTTCCACGAAGTAGTATGGCATCGCCAGCTTTAAAATTGTGCTTTCTACCCGGATTTCAACATGATTTTAAGCACTATTGCTTATTGACAAATTATTCATGCTCTTAACTTATCACTGATGGGGTCTGTCTTGGAAAGTTGAGCCAAGACTTTGGGCGGATAATGCCCGACTTGTACTCCTTCTGCCACCCGAGAAGGGTAGGAAGTAGCGTGGAAACCCCCAATTGGGCGGACTGCTGAGATAAAGATTGGGTATACATCTACTCCCAACAGCGATCGCAGCTTATTGAGTAGTTGGTCGATCTTGAGGGGTTTGGGCAAGAATGTTGCCTCTACCTCTAAGCTCCGGTGGTGATTTTCCTTGAATACGCTGGACTAAAGACGATGATTATAGGACTTACACATTGACAGGAAAGACCAAATATGGATGATTTGAAAAATCACATCTGTTGTAGGAGCATAGCATTGCTGTGCCCCGAAAGTGCAGGTCTATTTACTATCAAAGAATGATTAATAAAAGCCTGAAACGACCTATGGATGGTAAATGCATACCATAATTAATTTGTACAGTGCGTAAGTCCTAGATGAGAACAGAACGGGTTTGAGGATTCGCTTGTAGGTGAACTATTAGCTCAAAACCATCCATATTGGGCATGGCTAAATGAGCAAAATCACATTTGGGTTGTGTTCAGTTGCTACCTATAGCGCGTGTTTGCAAGAAAATAACTGATAACTATGAAACACTATATTTCACTCACAAATTGAGATGTGCTTGTCATAGTTTCATTTTTTGTTTAGTATGATTTCCTAAGTTTGGGGGACTTTTTCCTCTTGAGTAGAAAGAGAACGGATTAATTCTCGAATCACATCGGTTGCTGGTCTACCCGTCATTGAACAGTATTGTTCAAGCTTCTGTGCCTCGCTTGATGTGAGATTGATTGTAAGTCGTTTAGCAGCCCATTTTTTATTCATGTAGTAGACAGACAAGCTATATTTTTAAACTACTTCTCTAATATCAATCTTTTAAGCTGCTACTACAATGGTATAATTAATGACATTTTATTTAAGTAATCATGAAGCAGGATATTATGTTTTTCTAAGCAATAGTGAAGAGGTAGGGTATATTCTCTAGAATGAAGTTTAGCTACTTTTAGAGCAGTAATTATAAATATAATGTAAAAGTAATATTAAAGTAAGTAAACACAAAATAAGTATTCTCAACTACTATTGTCGGATTTTAAAGAATTAAGATGATTTAGTGAGGCAAGTCACTAAGTCATGTATCAATATATGTATCAACAGCATATCTAATAAGATCAAATTACATTCCCGACCTTTCTGCAATATCTAGCAGAGTATGGTGACCATCAGATAAATTCAAAACCCACAACATTGCTATTTAATTTAGTACGCTATGTTTGTGCTCACCATCAGCCCAATATACAGCAGATTGCAGGTAACTGAGGTACAGTGATATCAGTACATTAACGGGT
>NZ_CALMFY010000079.1 GCF_937863485.1 uncultured Nostoc sp.
GAATTATTCGCGATCGCACCTTTTTTGACCGACTTCACAAAATCGCGTTGCTCCCCGGGGGATTTGCTTTTACTCAGGTACAGAAAAAGGAAATTCTCTGACTTGTAAATGTTGTGGAAACTCTTCAATGTCTCCCCCTTTCTTGTCGCGGGTTTTAAATCTTTGTTGGTCAAAGAAAGCATTCGCCCCCAACTGCTTCATAAACACAGGTGTTTTAACTACGTGACACTGTTGGATAATTGATTCAAGCCATTCAATGTGGCATGGTCTTGAACCAGGGCCAGACTCTCCGCCACAGATTAACCATTGAACTTGGTTTAAATACGGACTTATATCGCCCAAATCTTCTAGTAATGGCTCAACCGACCAAAACCGAATATCAACAGGAATCTGAGCAAGGAATTGACTACGTTCTTCAAGAATGCGACTATTTTCAATAGAAGTGCCAACCCAAATATTTGAAGGCAGTTTGTCTAGCTCTTGACTATCAAGCCATTCCGCCACGGATGAAAACATAATTTCTGGATGCTTGGTAAGTATTTGGAATGTTTGCAAAGGAGCAGCGAACATTCCATCTAACATTTCATGTTGCCAAAAACGCGGAACCCACTTACCAAAAACATCAGTCGGGCTATTGAACGCCGTTAACCAATCGCGTTTCTTGGCGATGCTAACTCTTGTAGACGCTCCGCGTAGCAAGATCCTCGTAGGGGTACGGCAGGCAACGCCTACGCCCAACTGTGGGTAATGTACTGCTAACTATGAAAGCGTTTTAGGGAAAAGCAATTTGCTTTCCTTTGACCTGACAAACATTCTGCAACTTTTAGTTACAGTTTGTCAACCCCCAATTGCACAATTTTGGTTGATTTCAAACATAGTAATTCAGCCAAGCTACAGCCAAATACTTTACATAAGCCAACGATCATCTCAGGGGTTGCCCCTTTGACTTCTAACTCGGTTTCCATCTTGTTTAAATACTGGCGAGAGATATCAACACCATGCTCCTTTAGTTTTTTAGACAAACTTACTAATGGCATATCGCCACGCAATGAACGCAGTTTTTGACTGCGCTGCTCTGTCCATTTAATAGAACCCACTTCATTTAGTGGTATCATTACAACCTCTTCTATTTGTTATCGGCTTGTCACGCTTTGCAATATTTAGTTGACAAATTCAATAGTTATCTGCCACTATTAGTAGCAAAATTTGAGCCAATACGATGGTGTACCCACCTGTCGTAGGCAATTCTTTGCTATGTCATCCATATTTTGTTCTTTAGAAAGATGAGAGATGTAGGGATAACTAGGCGTATCGGCGTTCGTAGAACAGCAACCCTATTGAATCTCTTGGAGCTAACTGCAATGCAAAATGCTTATGGGGTGCAACTAACCAGAATGAAGAATTATGTTTGCCTGTAGCGATCAGCACAAGCTCCACTGACTCAACGTTGAGATGGGTAGCGACCAGAGCGAGGCTTTTTTCGAGATTTAGGGCAAGTAATGGCAAATCCATCTTCTGATTCATATCGTTTACCCTTTTCTCATGCTACCGTCAAACAAAATAGAAAAGTGTGATAACTCCCTTTCAGGCAAGGCGACGACGCTTGACTCAAAAGAAGAGGGGCAAATGTCCAAAATTTTTTTGAGTTGTAATAGCCAGGAGCAAGTAATTCAATGCATAGAGGTGTTCGGCTCTTTAGTATACGTCGGAGCGCCTAAAGCCCTCAAACCGTCAATTAACTTTTAGATAAAAAACGAAAAAACAACAACGGAGAAACTAACAATGGCTGGTAAGTTGATTGACAAAGTAGCAATTGTAACAGGGGCATCGTCTGGTATTGGCGAGGCTACAGCACTGGCGCTGGCATCAGTTGGCGCTACGGTAGTAATTGCTGCCCGTCGAAGCGATCGCTTGCAAGCCATAGAAGCCCGTATTACTGACACTGGTGGAAAAGCCTTATCCATTACTGCTGATGTTTCAGATGAGGCGCAGGTAGAAGCATTGGTGAACCAAACTCATGCAAAATTTGGCAGAGTTGATATTCTGATCAATAATGCAGGGGTGATGCTGTTAGGTCTGATTGACGGTGCAGATACAGAAGACTGGCGACGCATGATCAATCTCAATGTATTGGGATTGATGTATGCTACTCACAAAGTTTTACCTTTGATGAAGGCACAAGGTGCTGGGCACATCGTCAACATTTCATCGGTTGCAGGTCGAGTTGCAAACGCTGGAAGTGGTGTTTACAACGCCAGTAAATGGGCAGTTGGTGCGTTTAGTGAAGCACTTCGCAAAGAGGTCTATCAAAATAACATCCGCGTCACGATTATTGAACCAGGGTTAGTGGCAACAGAGCTACCGCAGCACATTACGGATTCCACTGCACTAGAGCAGGCAAAAAACTTTTACGGTTCGGTCAAAAATCTGGAGAGTGAAGATATTGCCAATGCGATCGTTTATGCCGTCACACAGCCGTCACACGTTAACGTCAACGAAATCTTGATCCGCCCAACTGAACAAGAACGCTAATCGACACACTCTTAAAACTCAATACTTCCCCTATTTAAAACGGTAATACCTAAGCTTGCCATCTTCTACTGGTTGCCGTGACCTGTAGACAGCCTCACTTGTAGATACTGTCCTAAAATCTACACTGGGGATTCATCAATTCGCTCCTTTTCCTCCCGTTGCTGTTGCCGATAATCCAGCACCTTTTGCACGAAGAGAATATCATCAGGATTAAAGCTGTGATACCTAACCCGCCTGCCCGATTACCATAGGTCGCCGTGACTGGGTAGACAAACCCAGTTGCTCTAGATATTGCCCCAAAATCCAGATAAGAGATTCCGATAGCGGGCTAGTCAGGTTGAGTATCGCCTTAATGTAAAGCGGATTGCGTTTAGAGAACTGTGCTAGAGCTTTTACAGTTGCCTCAATCCTCGTAACCTCAACCCCCTGCCTTGACGAGGTTTCACCTTAACGAGCGTGCCATTCGCTTATAGTCTCTACCTACCGCTTCTGTGTCAAACACTCCTCAATCGGCCATCCAAACTGCTCCCACATAGACAGCTTGTTCCAGTCCTTGATGAACTCGACTAATTTCCCGTTCTCTACCCTGAATGTGGCAGTGGCTGTCCGCTGTGCCTTCTTGCCAGGAGGAAAAATATTCCCATGCGGTTGGCCGCTATGGCTTTCCTCGGCTGTATACCTCAGACACACCCTATCTTCTTTCGCAAAGAGAATATCGAAACTAACAAAGTAGAGATCGTTAACCTGCTTCATCACCTCACCATGTTCCTGGGCATATTCCTCCAATGTATGGACATTGGGAAAAGTAGTGGGAGCGATAAATGTATTGTTTAATGCACACAGATGCGCTACTGTTAAGGCGCTGGCACGCTTAGGATCATAGGCGATCTGCATATATTCCTTTACAAGCTCAATGTTTTTCTACCTTGCGGTGTGTAATTGTTTCTCATCTCCCCCATGCTTGCACCTGACTTGGATTTCTAGAATGATCTAATAAACTGTACAGATGTTAGCACTCATACACTCCAACCAACCGCGCTTGCTTAATCACATGGTTAGCGATCGCATTCTCAAAATATCGATGTCGAGTTGAGAAGTCGCTCTAAATGCATATTTACAGCAGATTTCAGGTAAATGAGGTCAGCAAGGTGGGGCAATCAAGGGTGAGTTGGATGGATATGAATCAAAAATAGCTGCAATGGTTGAGAGATACCCAGATGCAACATTATTGGAATACTGTGAATATTGGGGTGCAAACTATAATCATTGGGTAAGTACAAGTACGATGTGTCGTGCATTGCAAAAACAAAAACTCACAGTAAAAAAAAGACGTTACGTAGCAGTCAAGCAAAGACAGAAAGAGTCCAAAATTTGAGAATTAGGTATTGGCAGAAAGTTAAAGAAATAGAGCCAGAAAACTTGGTATTTATTGATGAAATGGGCGTTTTATTAGGTTGAACACGTTCCTTAGCCCGCAGCCCTCATGGAACTAGAGTGTATGATTTTAAACCGTTTTATCGGGGAGCGAAGGTAACAGTAATTGGGGCAATAAGCATAAAACAAGTTTTGGCTGTTATAACATTGAATGGTTCAATGGATGGAAACGCATTTCAAGTCTTTATCGAAAAGTGTTTACTTCCTCAATTATGGTCGGGTACTGTAGAAGTTAATTGATAATGTTCCAGCACATAAAGTCGAAGAGATTGAGCCTTTAATTCTATCAAAAGGCGCAAGTGTTCTTTATCAGTCTCCTTATTCTCCTGACTTTAATCCAATCGAACATTGGTGGTCACAATTAAAAGCTTTTTTACGTTCCTTTTCTCCAACTACTGCGAAAATGGTTGATGTTTTAATTGCAACTGCTCTCGATTTGATTAATTCGGTGCATTTAAAAAACTGGTTTAAAAACTGTTGTTACTGTACCTCATAAACCTGCAATACGCTGTATATTAATGCTTTAAATAAACTAGAAGGCATCAAAAATATCAATTTGCATATTGAAGAAGTCATTGGTGAAGATAAAACAGTTGATGTTGTTGTAGAGATTTTTAACACTGTCAATAGCGGAGGAACCAAACTATCTAAAGATGATTTAGCACTAGCAAAAGTTTGCGCCCAATGGCCTGATGCTCGTAATGAACTCAAAGCACGTCTGGCAAAATGGAATAAAGCAGGTTTTGACTTTCGTTTGGAGTGGTTGCTGAGGTGCATTAACGTAGTTATTACTGGAGAAGCAGTGTTTTCCGCGCTCAAAGATGTTAAAACTGCGACATTTTAAGACGGGCTATATAAGACAGAAAAAGCTATTGATACGCTGCTCAACCTCATTTCTGCTCGGCTTGGACTTGACCACAATCGTGTACTAGGTGGCATTTACGCCTTTCCTCTCATGGTGCGTTACCTTGTTGGGCGTGGTGGACATCTTAGAGATCACACAGAGCGCGACAAGTTACTGTACTGGTATGTACATACTTTATTGTGGGGACGGTACGCAGGCTCAACTGAGAGCGTTCTAGCCCAAGATTTACACGTATTGGAATCTGAAGATAATCCGCTAGACCAACTTATCGCCAACCTACGGCAAAATCGCGGAGACTTGGAAATCAAAGCTATTGACTTTCAAGGTTGGGGTGTGGGAGCAAGGTTTTACCCATTAGTTTATATGCTCACTCGTGTGCATCAAGCACAAGATTGGGATAGTGGCATCGAACTATCCAAACATCTTCTTGGTAAACATAACTATTTGCAAGTCCATCATATTTTTCCTAAATCGCTACTTTCCAAAGCTGGATATCCCAAATCTGAAGTTAACGCGATGGCGCAAGCGCCCGCCGTAGGCGATCGCTAACCTGACATTTCTAACCCAAGAAACCAACCTCAAAGTCTCAAACCGACATCCCTCAGAGTATTTCGAGGCATTCGAGCAAATCCAACCGGGTGCGATTGCAACGCACTGGATACCAATGGAACGCAGTTTGTAGCAAATTGAAAACTACCGTGATTTCTTAACCGCACGTCGTGACTCCTTAGCTCAAGCTGCCAATAAATTTTTGAATAGCTTATTCGCTGGGGATATTCCAGAAGCAAAAGCGACAGATTCTGTTTTAGAACCAGAAGCGGAAAGCTCTACTGCGGTTGTACCACTGGCTGAAGAACGAATTCTGGAAGAATGTAATGTATGGGTGCAGGAGCAGAGATTACCGATGGGTGAATGGATGTACGAAATTGCTGATTCGACAAGAACAGTGAGTGCAGTACTTGATTTAGCATGGCCCAATGGTTTGCAATCCGGGAAAAGTCAACCAGTTGCCCTGATAATTGATGCAGATCAGGAAATAGAAGAGGCTGCAAATCGTCTTGGTTATCGCTATTTTACGGACATAGACAGGTTCAAAAGCTATGTAATTCAAGAAGTTTTAGCTATTCAGTTTCCGTCACTAGAGGATTATAAACAAGCTTTTATAGCTATCAGCAGCCAACTGACGGATAGCCATAAACTTATGCTCAAAGCTCACTATCATGCACCTGGACAAATTATCACTGCAACTGAGTTAGCAGAGGCGGCTGGATATGAGTATTTTGGCGGTGCAAATCTCCAATACGCCAGAATCGCAGAACTGGTTGCAAATTACTTAAACTATTCGCCACGTCAATACGATGATAGTGGTAAACCATTCTGGTCACTAATGTTAGCTTCTGGTTATTGGAAAAGTTTAGAAGATACCGAAAGTGCTACTCAACGAGAATGGCAGTGGCAGTTACGGGAACGGGTTAGTCAAGCTTTAGAAGATTTAGGTTGGGTATAAGCCAGGTATAAATCTTTCTAATTTAGTTACTCTCTGGAACGTAAATCTATATGGCTATTCTCTTCCAACTTATCGGTACATTAATCAAGTGGACTGCAATCGCTATTATCTACCTCACACCCGTTCTAAGTGTCTGGTTAGCATCTTCCCTAGCTGCATACAATAATCGTTCTACTTCTTTAGCCGTACTAGCAGGGGTGTTTTTATTTCCCGTCTTTCCTTTACTGTGGGAACTATGGGCGCAAAGCAAGAGAAGCAAGGGCAGTCGGAGCAAAAAGCGCATTTTGACTTGGGGCGATCACCTAACGCTCAGAACTCTTGTAATTAACTTTGTGGCGATCGCTGCTTTATTAGTATGGCAACCGCGTTTGAGTTTTGTAGCTCTCTCAACGCGAGGCTACTGGATGCTTGGTGATTTGCAAGGACAAACAGCACAGCTAATTTGACAGAATTTATTCAAGCTGGCAAATGGTTTGGAAGGAATATATCTCAGCTTCAATAAAAATCCTTTTGAACGTTACGATGATGGCAGTAGTAAAGTCCAACCACAACCCCAAACTAATCGAGATCCTTTTGAGAATTTAAAACCGCAAGATACTGCCAAACCACAGCCTGCTAATAATACCAATGGTTGGGCGCGGGAAGGTATGGAAATACATCCCGCAGTTGCCAATATGCCCAGCAGTGTAGAGACAAGCATTGCATTAGTTGCTCAGTATATTGTTAGTAAGGAATCAGATCAGGTACAGCGAATTAAAGCTCTTCACGATTACGTTGCAGATCGAATTGCATACGATGCTGAATCTTATTTTGCAGGGCAATATCCTCCACAAGATGCCGAAACTGTATTTAGAACTCGTAAGTCTGTGTGTGCCGACTATGCAAAATTATTAGAAGCATTGGGTAAAGCGGCTGGAGAAGAAATCATTTATGTTGTAGGAGATGCACGGACTCAAACCAGCGACCTTAGCGGTCAGGGTCACGCGTAGAATGCAGCAAAAGTAAAAGGACAATGGTACTTAATTGATGCTACTTGGGATAGCGGTTATGTAGATCGCTCGTCAGGTTTTACAAAGAACTACCGTACTGAATACTTAATGCCGCCATCAGAAGTTATGGTGATCAGCCATTTTCCGAAAGATCCTGCTTGGCAGCTGTTATCAAATCCATTACTGCTTGGTGAGTTTTTGCGCCAGCCGATGATGAAACCAAAGTTTTTTGCTGATGGCTTGCAACTTGTCAGCCCTGTGCGATGGGCTTACGCCCCGCCGTAGGCGATCGCAGACGAATGTAGGTGATGAAGCAAAATTAGTATTGGCAAATCCCAAGAATGTTTGGTTATTAGCTAGCTATAACCCAAAAGGTGGGGGCAACTCCCAATCCTGTGGTCACGCGGTACAAGGCGATCAAGTTACATGTAAGCTCCCTGCTTCCGGTTCCTATGAAATGCGGTTATTTACCTCTACTGAAAGTCAGGGTGAATTCAATTATGTAGGGCAATTAGAGTTTAACAAGTCGTGATCAATACCCAGTAAACCAAAAAGTTTTTCACCAAAGAGCGATCGCTAAAATAA